>JAKSKD010000039.1 GCA_024401925.1 Bacteroidales bacterium
CAGCGCACCGGTGGTAGCATCTTTTGTCTTATACCAGCCTGCAAAAGTATGAACCTGGTCCGTCGGATCAGTAGGCTTAGTGACCTTGCCGTCTTTTGCGACTTTCTGCTTTTCAGGTGCAGTGCCGGTAATGCCATTCAAGTCAAAGGTGACGGTCTCAATCGGTTTTGTCGTCACCGTAACGGGCACGAACTCGGTGGTGAAGTCGGAGATGCCGTTCGCGACGTTGACCGCAACTGTAAGGGCCTGACCGTCTTCTGTAGGAAGATTCTCACTTATGTTCGCCTTGATCTCTACGGTGCCGTTGGTCACATCCACGATGAATGATGAGATATTCTCCGTCTTGACGGTACCAACGCTCACTGCCTTGGTGGCAACCTTGTTCAGAAGAATTTTAACATTGTCCTTCGTCAGTCCTTTCGCCGCGCTTGACGGACTTACCACGAGATTGAGTTCAAGGATTCCATTCACTGCCTCCACGCTTCCGTCGCTGTAGGCAGGAATGATGGTTACAGACTGTATCATTTCCTTAAGGGCATCGACATCCCCTCGCAAGGCTTCCACCTGTGTTTCCAGAGTTCCTACTCTGCTGGAAAGGCTTGATATACTTCCGTTTGCACTGCTGATAGCCCTTTTGATTTTTTCGGTGATATAGCCGTTATTGCTTTCAAGGGCATCCTTGATGGCTTTTTCATATGCCGTCTTGATGGTAGCTTTTGCCGACTCAAGGTCCTGCTCGAGCTGGGCGAGGTCTGCCTCAAGATCTTCAATGTCAGACTTGTTTGTCTCGTTGTCGGCCTTCAAAGCATCAATCTGGTCCTGAAGAGCCTTTACTTTTGCTTCCATCTGAGCTGTGGTGCTGTACGCGCTCAACTGCTCGTTCACCCAAACCTTCAGCGAAGAGTCGAGGTCCTCGATGTTCTGGTCGAGCGCAGCGTCAAGACCTGCGAGGTCCTGCTTCAGTTTCGTAATATCAGCGATGATTTCCGCCTGCTTTGCGAGAGTTGCGAAGGTGGCGTTGGCCCAATCTTTTGTGGCATACTTCGCCAACTCTGTATCGACATAGGCCTTGAGGTCGTTGATTTTGCCTTCAAGTTCCTGATCCTTCGCCTTGAGAGTAGTGATGTCTTCGCCCTGGGCCTCCTTAGCATCCATCAGCGTCTGGATGTTGGTGCGGATGGTGCCGAGATCTGCGATGCTCTGGTTGATGGCAGCAATCTGCTGCTCAACGGAAGCGATCTTATCGTTCTCGAGATTGTTGATTCTCTTGTCGAGACCGTCAAGACGCTCGTTGATCTTCGAGCAAGACCCCAGCAGCCCGATTGTCAGGACGGCAAGGGATATAATTGTACGTGCTTTGTTCATATATATCTTCTTTTTTTTGTTTCAATTGGCTTCCTTTCGGGCGGTCAGGCCCGAACGGGAAAATGGTTAATTGATGATTAATTGTTCTGAGTTACAATCCATCTGTCACCGACCTTCTCAACCTTGCTTCCTTCCATCACGTATGCGGTAGGATCAAGATTGAAATCACCTGCGTAGATGTGGAGTAAATCGTTTGTAATTTCAACCATATCGAATTTATAAGGTTCCAGCGTTTGAGTTTTCCACCCAGTTATGTCAAATTTGCCGCCATATACGAAGATCGCATCATTTTCTTTGCCGTCTAAATATTCGTCTGTATCATTTCGTTTTCCTTTGTAGATATAACTGGTGAAATGACCTCCATAGATATTCACTTTGACTTCATCACAACTAAGTCCTTCAAATTCGCCTCCATATATATTAATAATTTTAGCGTTTACATGATTGTCATTCGTAGTGCCATCAGTCCCTATACTGTATACATGGCCAAAAGCAGAACAAGGATCGTCATTCTTTCCTTTGAATGTACCACCGGAAATATTCAATACTCCACAATTATTGTAATGCGGTTCACGCTCTGATCCAAGATAAAAGGCAAATCCTTTTGGATTAGAAATACATCCACCGCCTTGGGAATCTTTGATATTGAATTCACAGCCTTTAACTTGAATATAGCAAGAAGTTCCTTCTTTTGGTGTTACGTGATATCCGTTCAAATCAAAGGTGTACTTGTTGCTGCAATCAGTAACGGTTCCATCCCCCTTTGCTTCTTTTGAAGAATCGGCTCCATTCCAATTGATAGTTTTTGCCAAAACAACATCAGCTACAAGGGTAATTGTTCCACCCATTGCTGCTCTGGCAGCATCAAAGGCCTCCTGGAGTGTTGCATACTCCGTATCGCCTACTTTAGCTACCGGAGGTATCACTGAAACTGTATAAACATTACCTTTCCCCTCAACAGCATCTGCTCTATATCCTGACTTCACCTTGATGTCAGAGGCCTGTTTTGCTACGAAAGTACCTGCAGTGAAGCCGGTGGTAGCATCGCCTTCAGCATTAATAGCCAGTACTCCTCCGGCAACCCAAGAATCATCCGGGTTTGTTATATTGGCCAGTTCGTAGAGATTCTCGCTTCCATCTACAGTACAATTCTTCAATGATACAACAACATTGCTCCTTACTGTAATGCCCGTATATCGTGAATCTGTGAGATAATCACTTGAGAATGAGCATGCGGTAAACGCAGTGCTGCAATACGGACGAACAGTTGCAAGCGTCCCATTGTGCTTGTCCTCTGCCTTATAAAATTTGCAATTCGTGAATGTTGCACTCTTGGTCTTATCCCCATAAGATACCCATCCATCGATATTACAATTTGTAACAACGAGATCTGTTGTACTCTCGGCCGTATGAATGGCGTATCCGCACGTATTGAAAGTACACCCTGTAAAAGTCAAAGTACCTTCGCTGGCCGCATAACCGTAATAATGACCGGACCCCTTGCCTTTATAAACAATATTCTGATAAGTAGCATTCTTACCGCCCCAAGTTGTTGCAAGGGATACTCCACGATAACCCTTGCTATCAAGTGTCAGGTTTCTAAGCACTGCATCATTACCGGTTACCTTTATCATCTGGAAGCTGCCGTATTTTTTATTGTCTCCGTCTTCCTTATACTTGTCAAGATTGGTATCCGTCTCATCAAGAGTTATTGTATGGCTCTGACCATCAAGAATAACGTTATTTTTATTGATGGTAAGGGCTTCTGATGCTTTGAGAACGATATCTTCAAGAATATTGATAGTTACGGTTTGGTCATTATTCGCAGGGACAATATATAGAGCATCCTTGAGAGTAATATATGTAGCTTCGCCAATCTGTGCAGCGGCTTTAGTCATGATTGGTTCGCCTGAACTATCTTCTACTGTGCCCTGGCCTTCATTGGCTACTTGAGCAGTTCCTGTAGTAGTAACCTTAACTTCGACGGTTGCAGCTGGCGCAACGATAACGTTCGCATTGGCTTTGATCCCCTCAGTAACTACAGGTTTCTTCTCTTCTGGATTAGGGTCTTCCTCCGTTGGTTCAGGAGTATATTTTTCCACTACGATCTGTACAGGAGCTTTTGTTTCAGGGTCTGCGACAGCGTCTGCAGCCACTTCGATAGTCTGGACAGTTGCACCTTTGATGATAACGTTTCCACCCTTAACTTCAAGAGTTCCAATGGTTGCCGGGGTAACTACTTCAAGCGTAGATGAAGATGTCGTTAAAGAAGTATGATCGATATGGCCGGATGTGAAATCAACGTGGGTGAAAGGAAGATTTCCGGATAATTCAGCATTTATTTCTCTTCCGTCTTTTATTCGGACCTCCAGCTTTTCTGGATAATGACTATTGCCATCATACTGCAAAGTGAGATTAGTGGTGCGCGGCTCTATTATCAAACGGACCTTTTTGTTGTCTGCAAGTGTAAAGGTCGCTGCAGAGGAAGGAACAGTCTGTACAACCGTGACTCCACATGTTATGCCCACAAATTTTGTGGTGAATTTAGAAACACCTTTCTCGACTTTCACAGCTGCTGTGAGTGCTTTGCCGTTGTCAAGAGTCGTGTATGCCGAAATATCTGCGGTGATTTCCACTTCACCGGCATCAGCATCAATAGTTTTGAAAGAATTGGCATTAAGGGTTATATATGCTCCCGCCTTGGTGTTTACTTCATTCAGAAGCACTGTGAAATTATCTTTTGACAGACCTGTTACAGCGGATGCAGGCCTTATTATACAATTGATTGTGAGCTCACCGTTTTCGTCAGCTTCCACGCTTCCGTCGCTGTAAGCAGGAATGATGGTTACAGACTGTATCATTCCCTTAAGGGCATCGACATCCCCTCGCAAGGCTTCCACCTGTGTTTCCAGAGTTCCTACTCTGCTGGAAAGGCTTGATATACTTCCGTTTGCACTGCTGATAGCCCTTTTGATTTTTTCGGTGATATAGCCGTTATTGCTTTCAAGGGCATCCTTGATGGCTTTTTCATATGCCGTCTTGATGGTAGCTTTTGCCGACTCAAGGTCCTGCTCGAGCTGGGCGAGGTCTGCCTCAAGATCTTCAATGTCAGACTTGTTTGTCTCGTTGTCGGCCTTCAAAGCATCAATCTGGTCCTGAAGAGCCTTTATTTTTGCTTCCATCTGAGCTGTGGTGCTGTACGCGCTCAGCTGTTCATTCACCCAAGCCTTCAGCGAAGAGTCGAGGTCCTCGATGTCCTGGTCGAGCGCAGCGTCAAGACCTGCAAGATCCTGCTTCAGCTTCGTAACATCAGTGATGATTTCCGCCTGCTTCTCAAGAGTTGCAAAGGTGGCGTTAGCCCAATCGGTGGTCGCATACTTGGCAAGCTCCGTATCGACGTATGCCTTCAGGTCGTTGATTTTGCCTTCGAGGGCCTGGTCAGCCTCCTTGAGCTTTGTGATATCTTCGCCCTGGGCCTCCTTAGCATCCATCAGCGTCTGGATGTTGGTGCGGATGGTGCCGAGATCTGCGATGCTCTGGTTGATGGCAGCAATCTGCTGCTCAACGGAAGCGATCTTATCGTTCTCGAGATTGTTGAGTCTCTTGTCGAGACCGTCAATACGCTCGTTGATCTTCGAGCAAGACCCCAGCAGCCCGATTGTCAGGACCGCAAGGGAAAGTAGTGAAAGTGTCTTTTTCATTATGATACTTTTGAATCTATTTAGCATGGCGTAATGTATAAATATCTTGAAATACAAATATAAGAAGAAATACAAAAACAAGAGCGATTATGCGCGTGGAAGTTCAAAAACTTCCATATCGCTGATTTTTCCGTCTTCGATTTTGAAGCGGAGGGCGGTGCGGATTGTCTGCCATCCCTGGAGGCCTGCTGCGCCGGGGTTGATGGTCATCATCCGGTAGTGTTCGTCGAACTGGACTTTCAGGATGTGGGAATGGCCGCAGACGAAGATTTGCGGGCGGTAGCTTTCGATGAGAGCGCGGGCCCTGAGGTCATATCTTCCGGGGTATCCTCCGATGTGGGTCATCAGTACCGTCATCCCGCCGCATTCGAAGAACTGGTGGGACGGATAGTCGTATCTGATGTCCTGCCCGTCACAGTTGCCGTGGACGCCGATGAGTGGCTTGAATGTGGCAATTTTTTGGGCTAATTCAATGCTTCCGCCGAAATCTCCGGCGTGCCAGATCTGGTCCACCGGTTCGAAGAATTTCTTGAATTCTTCGTCGAAGATGCCGTGGGTGTCAGATATCAGGCCGATGTACATAATTCAAGATATACTGCTGTGGCCGCTACCGTTGCGGCGGTTTCTGTACGTAGGCGTGACGGCCCGAGATGGATGGGGCGGAAGCCCTTCTGGAGGGCAAGTGCGGCTTCTTCTCTTGAGAAATCGCCTTCAGGTCCTATCAGAATGATGATTTTACCTCCATTGAATCCTTTCAGCGCTTCGGCTACTGATAGGCGCGGAGAATCTCCCTCGAAGCAGATGGCGATAAGTTTTACTGCATCTTCGTCGGCCACTCTGTTGATGAAATCCTTCAATGACTCACTTTCGCTGACTTTCGGGACAGCTCCTTTGAGGGACTGTTTCGAGGCGGAGAGCAGGATACGTTTCAGCCTGTCGGTCTTGAAGACCTTTCTTTCGGAATGTTCGCCTATGACGGGAACTATTTCGTCCAGACCGACTTCTGTGGCCTTTTCTGCAAACCATTCATATCTGTCGATGTTTTTTGTCGGGCAGACCGCCATCTGGAGGTAGTACGGATGGGCTCCCCAGTCCGGCTCTTCCTTGACAATCTGAGCCTGGGCGGATTTCGGGTTGGCATCCGTGAGACGGCAGGTGTAGAGGGTGCCTTCTCCGTCTATGACGAAGATTTCATCTCCTTCCCGATGCCTCAGGACGCGGACACAGTGCGCGGATTCCTCCTCGTTCAGGCAGCACAGAGTGCCGGAAATATTATTTGAAAAGAATATCTCCATTACGGTCTGATGATTTCCACTACTCCGTCCACACTGAGCTTTATGATTTGTGAGGCCTCTCCGGTGGATCCAAGCTCCAGTTTCGGGTTGACGGTATAATCGACGGCGGACTTTATTTCATCGCTGATTTCCTTGAAGAAATGCGGGGTCGGTTCTCCTGAAATATTCGCTGATGTAGATACGATAGGCTTGCGGAACCTTCTGACCAGTTCTTTGCAGAAATCGTTGAGCGGGATGCGTATTCCGACTGTTCCGTCCGCAGCTACGGCATTCGGAGCAAGGTACTGCGCACCGGGGTAGATGATGGTCATAGGCTTATCGTTGACCTCTACCAGGTCTATCGCGATGTCCGGAATCGTTTTGACGTGCTTTGCCACCATATCCAGATCTGAGGCAAGCAGAACAAGCGATTTGCTGTCCGAGCGTCTCTTTATCTCATAGATTTTTGCCACGGCTTTCTCGTTCGTGGCGTCGCAGCCGATACCCCATACCGTATCGGTCGGATAAAGGATTATGCCGCCGTCCTTGAGGACCTGCAGGGCTTCCTTGATAATCTCAGTGGTGTCCATTTAGTAGTAATATTGATTGTAGAATCCTCCTTTCTTACGCCACAGCCAAATGAGGATGAAGCCGAAAAGCATTCCTCCGAGATGGGCGAAATGTGCGATTCCTTCAGCCGTTCCAGTGATGCCTGTGAACAGTTCGATGCCCGCGAAGATAAGTACCCAGGCTTTGGCGCTGAGCGAGATAGGAGGGAAAATCAGTGTCAGACGGGACTGCGGGAACAGCATTGCGTATCCGATAAGGAGTCCGTAGATTGCTCCGGAAGCACCGACTGTAGGTATTGATTTGATGGCAACATATTGCTGCATTGCTATCTGGGAGCCTTCTGCAATCTTGCCAAGCAGTACTTGCGCTTGTATGAACTGGACTCCGAGGTGGAGAGCGGCGGCTCCGAAACCGCAGACAAAGTAGAATATGACGAATCTCTTCGGCCCGAGTATCCTTTCAAGCACACTTCCGAAAATGAAGAGTGTGTACATATTGAAGAATATGTGCCAGAAATTTCCGTGCATAAACATATGCGTCAGCGGCTGCCAGAACCTGAAGAAAGCCGATGTCGGGTAGAACAGGGCGAAGGTCCTGGTCATGAATTCCTGGTTGATGAGTGTCGCCAGAAACATTATGAGGTTGACCAGAATCAGGTTCTTGGTTACTTTAGGTATGTTATTGAAGCTTTCGAACATTTTTAAAATCTTTTTTCAATTTCATCAATGGTCAGGATAGAAATGATTCTTTTCCCATTGGCTGTGAATTCAGCATTCTCACAGCTGAGGAGTTTGTCTATCAATTTCTGGGCCTCGGCCGGTGAAGTGACAGTTTTAGCCGTAGAGACGCTCAGGGCGGCCATCTGACGTGCCAATTCGGCAGTCATAGCTTCTTCGAGAAGGGACTTGTCATCCGACAGAATGAGGAGGAGCTGGTTTATCATCTGCTCCACGTGCCCTTCGTCGCAGGAGATTCCTTCGGGAACTCCGTTCACCACAATAGTGTCAGTCCCGAACGGGGAAATGTCAAAACCGAGCTTTTCCAGCAGGTCTGCACTGTCATCGATGAGGAGCCTGCTCTGCACGCCCACCTTTACCTGTACAGGGAGCAGCGCCGTCTGGGTTACGTGCTCGTTGCGGGAGATTGCGTTGAGGAATCTGTCGAATATTATTCTTTCCTGGGCCCGGCGGATATTCACCAGCATTATCCCGGATGATGCCGGGACAGCTATATATTTCCCCTGGACGGTGATGACTCGTGTGGGTGAGGACAGTGGCTGGTCTTCGAACAGTTTGCTGCAGTCCTGCGGCCGCTCCTTTTCGAAATGGTCTATTGTGTTGCCGAACTGCGGTGTCTCGAACGGGTTGTATGTGGGGTCGCATTCAATCACCGGAGCGGATATCGGGTGGTATTCTTCGAAGTTTTTGCCGATGACGGGAAGCTGCACGGCGCTTTCTGCATCGAAGTCTATGCTTGCGCCGAAGGAATTCCTTCCCAGCACTTCTTTTACGCAGGCATAGAGAATCTGGAACAGGATACTGTCCTCTTCGAACTTTATTTCTGTCTTGGTCGGATGGATATTGACATCAATCGTCTGTGGATCGACATCGAAATAGATGAAATACGCCGGTGTCACACCTTCCGGTATGAATTCCTGGTACGCCTTCATTATGGCTTTATGAAGGTACGGACTGCGGAAGTAGCGGTTGTTGACGAACAGAAATTGGGTGCCGAGACCTTTTTTTGCTGTGTCGGGACGTCCGATGAAGCCGGTGATGCGGGCAATGGAGGTGGCAGTGTCTATATCCACCATCTCAGAAGCAAGTCCGGCTCCGAGCAGGTCCTGAATGCGGTATTTCAATGATTTGGCCGGTTTCAGCACATAAATGTCCCTGCTGTTATGGGAGAGGCTGAATCCGACTTCCGGCCGGGTCAGGGCTATGTGTGTGAATTCGTCAACAATATGCTTGAGTTCGACATTGTCTGTCTTGAGGAACTTGCGCCTCGCAGGCACATTATAGAAGATGTTCCTGACCATAAAATTGCTGCCGACAGGGGCGGCGGTTTCGGAAACGGTCCGGCTGTCACCTGAGGTGTATATCTCAGTGGCGGCCTCATCTTCTGCGCGACGGGTCCTGAGAGTTACCTCTGACACAGCGGCGATGGAGGCGAGAGCTTCTCCGCGGAATCCGTATGTGAGAATGTTGGTGAGGTCCTCCGCCGTGGTGATTTTAGAAGTGGCGTGGCGCTCGAAGCAAAGAGTTGCCTCCTCGCGGGACATTCCGCAGCCGTTGTCGATGACCTGAATCAATGTCCGGCCTGCATCGGTGATGACTACTGTTACATTAGTTGCGCCTGCATCCACCGCATTCTCCATCAATTCCTTCACGACGGATGCCGGGCGCTGCACCACCTCGCCGGCGGCTATCATATTTGCTATGTTGGTAGGAAGTACCTGAATCCTCGGCATAGGTTCTTACAATATGGTGTAGAATTTGGCAATGTAGAAAAGCACGGCGACGATGAGCAACAAGCCGATGAGGCCGATAATGTTCTGCGCCTTTGTCGAGTGGGAGCGGCTGCGCTGATAGTGGCCGTCCCGGAGGGAGCCCTTGATGTACGAGCCCGGTACGTATGTGCCGTTCTCCTTTTCCTTGTCGATGGAACCGTCCACTTTACCGAACCTTTGTTTCAGTTCTTCTTTTTCCTGGTCATAGTAAATCGGCTTGTAGTTGAACACTCTGTGTTCCTGTTCGCCGAACATATTGAAAATTCCCATAAGCGTGCTTATTGTATGAAATACAAAATTAAAAATAATTTCTGTACTTTTGCGGAAAACGTATGTCGTATGAAGGTAAGAATCGGACAAGGATATGACGTCCATCAGTTGAAGGACGGCCTGGAAATGTGGCTCGGCGGTATCAGGATTGACAGCCCTACCGGCTTTGTGGCGCATTCGGACGGAGATGTGGCAATCCATGCCCTTTGCGATGCCATTCTCGGAGCCCTTGCTCTCGGCGACATCGGGAAGCATTTCCCGGACAGTTCCGATGAATACAGGGGCATTGACAGCAAGGTCCTCCTCGGCAGAGTGGTGGAAATGGCCCGGTCAAGGGGTTGGGAAATTGGCAATGTTGATATCACCATCGCACTCCAGACACCGAAAATCGGCTCCTATGTGCCGCGGATGCAGGAATGCCTTTCCGGGATCCTCGGAGTACCGGCTGATTGCGTTTCAGTAAAAGCCACCACGACGGAGCATCTCGGCTTCGTCGGGAGGGGTGAAGGTTGTGAAGTCTGGGCGGTTGCCCTTCTTGAATCCCGTTAGGACTTATTCCTGTTCTGCTGCGGCAAGCGCTGAGTGGTAGTCTTCTGCCTGCTTGGCATTCCAGGCGACAATGGCCTGACCGTTCCTGAAATAGGTGTCAAGTACCGGGTGGCTGAGGCCTGAAGGTTCGGTAGTGGCAGTCCCGTCTGCAATCTGGCCGATAAGAGCCTGCATATCAGAGATATATTGTATTCCGAACACTCCGTCTCCGAGTTCCGGGAACCAGTCTTTCTGCCAGAAATGTCCGCCGTAAAGCTTGAGATTGTCCTTGTTGATGCCGTTGGTGCCGTTCTCAATATATTCAACGAGATGAGGGAATCCTGCCACATAATTTTCGAATGCCTCAGTGTTGAATATCCATACGCCGTGGCCGGAGCCGATGGCATCTCCTGTGAACAGAATGTCAGTTCCTTCCAAGTGGAATACCATTGAGCCTGCCGTGTGGCCGGGAACGAGGATTGTATGGACTTTATATCCTCCGAGATCGAAAGTCTCACCTTCGTCATAAAGGCTGCGTCTGTTCTCCGGAACCTGGTCTGCATCTTTTCCCAAATCAATGGCAGGAATGGCGAAAAACGCCCTTTCCTCATTTTGGAATGCAGGGAACATGCCGGTGTGGTCTCCGTGGTTGTGGGTGAATGTAATCTGAAGTTCGCGGTCTCCGATGCGGTCATAAACAATCTTGCGGAGGGACTCTTCGGCGTTGTCTGCCCACTTGATCCTGTTTGAAAGGTCGATTACAAGAGCCTTTTCGGTTCCTACTACGAGATAGATGTCGGAGCAATTGTTGAAATGTGTCTGGTTGCCGTTTTCGTCAAAAGATTCCCCTGAAGGATTCTCGTCATTGCAGTCCTGGATGTGATAGACGTTTTCGGCGATGGTAGTGATGGTGTAAGGACCTTCCTGTCCGTCGCTTACGGTTGGAACAGATTTGCAGGACACGCTCAGTGCTGCAATCAGGGCCAGTGTGATAAGAAAATAGTTTTTTTTCATATTTTTTGCATTTTTCAGAAATTGCTGTACATTTGCACTCCCGTTTATTGCGGAGATGAAATATTGAGATATGGTGTAATGGTAGCACTACAGATTCTGGCTCTGTCAGT
>JAKSKD010000004.1 GCA_024401925.1 Bacteroidales bacterium
AACCCGAGACCCCCACATTAAAAGTGTGATGCTCTACCTACTGAGCTAACGAGTCTTCCAACCCTAAAAGGGATTGCAAAGGTATTGCATTAGGTTGAAATCTCCAAATAATTTCAATACTTTTTGCCCGTTATTTTTGACAATGCCTCAAATCCGCCCAAATCGCTCCAGGTCCAGTCTCCCGGGATGACAAACACTGAATCAGATTTCTCCATCACAGCATAATCTATCGATATCTTCTCACATTGAGGGAAAAGACGTGACAGAGCCTTGTTCTCCGACTCGCTGAAAAAAACAGGAGCAAGTTCATCCATCAGTTCCGCAGTATGTCCGGCGTGTTTCCGCAATTCCGATGTAATAGTATCAAGACTCCATATGAATATGCCGGCATTCCAAAGATATCCTCCTTCCCGCAGATACCTCTCTGCGGTCGCAGAATCCGGTTTTTCCTTAAAGGAGACAACCTTCGAGACAGAATTCTTTTTCTCGTCAGTAACAGAACTATGGATATACCCATAGTTTGTCTCAGGGCGGTCCGGTGCTATTCCGACACAGACGATGGCATGCCTGTCGGCGGCAAAAGCAAGGCCGGAGCGCATTGTCAGGGCAAATTCTTCACAATCGGGAACATATGCATCAGAAGGCGTTACAATTATGCAAGGTTTCTCCCCTTCCGGAGTTTCAGCTGCTATTTTCCAAGACGCATAGGCAATACAAGGAGCAGTACTGCGTGGTTCAGGTTCACATAATATATGGGAACAAGGAATTTCAGGCAACTGTTCCGTGATGTAATGGGCATACGTCTCAGAAGTAACCACCCAGAATTCCGCATCCGGGTCCACGACCTTGAAACGGTTGTAGGTCATCTGAATAAGCGTCTCACCGCACTCCAGAAGATCCAGAAACTGCTTCGGCTTTTCAGGGGTACTGAGCGGATAAAGACGGCTTCCGATTCCGCCGGCCATTATTACTATATGGGTCTTAGATTTTTTCATTTGTGTACAGCATTTCCTTCAACGCGGATTGCCTTAAACGGTGAAACCGGACAGAAAAACTCGCAGGCACCGCAGCCTATGCAAAGTTCCGCTTCCACCACAGGTCTTCCACAAATAATCTTTATCGCCCCGGCCGGACATCTGTCCTTGCAGACAGCGCACGGATGGGATGCATCCGCAAAGTTAATACATTTTTTCAGTTCGACCTCCGCAATCCCTATCTGTTCGCTCTGCTTTGCATCCAGACCGATGTTTTCCAGTGCGCCTGACGGGCATACTTCCATACAGGCAGTACATTCATACTCGCAGAATCCTGCACCGAAATCCATCGACGGGCGCATTACTCCGGCTATCCCGTATCCATCCACCGTCATTTTCAGGGCCCCTGTCCCGCAGACCTCCACACATTTCCCGCAAGATATGCAAATATCACGAAGCCTGTCATACCCACCGGACCCGGGCGGAGAAACTGTCTGCCTCTTCGTCCGGGTCCAATGTTCCGGGGCGTCAAGCCCCGCTTTCAAGAATGCTGCAAAGAATTTCCTGCGGCTTTTATCTATTTTCTCCACTAAGCATCAAGCTGCTTGACAAGATCGGCTATGCGGGAAAGCTGCTGAGGTATCCTGATATGCTGCGGGCACTTTGACACGCAAACGTTGCAGCCTACGCACATATCGGCTTTCTCAGAATCCTGCAAGCCCTTGTTGTATCTATTGAGGAATATCTTTCTCTTCTGCTTGTATTCCTTGTTATGCTCCCCTTCCGGTACAGGAAGGTTCAGTTCATTCGAGCAGGTGTCATAGACCTTGAAATTGCCCGGAATATTGACTCCGTTAGGACAAGGCATACAATAACTGCATCCGGTACACCCGATAAGAGTATTTTCCTTCATCAGTCTTGCCACATCGAAAAGCATCTCGTTGTCAGCCTTAGTGAGAGGAACAAAATCCCTGAACGTATCGATGTTCTCCTTCATCTGGTCCATATTGGACATTCCGCTGAGGACACACATTACGCCGGGAAAACTTGCCACAAAACTGAGTGCCATACCAGCAGGGCTGAGGTCAGGGCGGACAGCCTCAAACCTTTCCCTAATGCTGTCATTTACATTGGCAAGGGCACCTCCACGGATAGGTTCCATTATGACAGCCGGGATGTTCCTTTCAGCAAGCATTGTGTAAAGCGTCTCGGCATCACACTTCAAATCTTCACTGCCCCAGAGAGGCATATCCTTCCAGTCGAAATAGTTCATCTGAATCTGGACGAAATCCCATTTGTACGGGAGGGCAAGAAGGCCCGCGAATGCGTCATTGGATCCGTGGAAAGAGAAACCGATGTGACGAATTTTTCCCTCTTCCTTCATCTGATAGAGGTAGTCCAAAACTCCGTTATCCTTGAAGCGGGCATTGAAATCATCTCCGGAAGTACCGTGAAGCAACATAAAGTCCACATATTCAGTCTGGAGGCATTTAAGGGAGTTCTCAAACATTGCCTGAGCCTGTTCTACTGTATCCCCCGGTCTGTTAGACATCTTCGTAGCTATATAATATGACTCGCGAGGGTATCTTGAGAGTGCAATGCCGGTGGCAGTCTCTGACGGACCGTATGCAGGAGCTGTATCAAAATAATTGATGCCGTGAGCCAGAGCATAATCCACCATCTCATTGACCTGAGCCTGGTCAATGACATTCTTCTCACCTTTCACACGCGGGAATCTCATACATCCGAGTCCAAGGAGGCTGACAGTTCCGATACCCTCCCAGTCGCGGGTCACGATAGTACCACTTGTTTTCTCTACAGGTACGTATGTGGATTGTTTCTGTTTCGGTTTGCCGGCGCAGGAATTCAAGATGGAATTTGCGGCAATGATTCCGGCTCCGCCCGCAACCATAGTCTTGATAGCGGAACGGCGAGTAATATTCTTTGGCATAATTATGGTTTGTTAATCGAACAAAAATAATATATTTTCCGTTATCCTACCTTATTTACTACCTTTGTTGTACCAATAAAATCAGAATAATTATGGAAAACAAGTCGAAATTCTACAGCGGGATCTGCATTATGGCAGGCCTCATCATACTTGGAGCAATGTTTCCGGTCACAGCCAGAGTATTCAAATCTTTTGACCGCACCGTAAATGTAAAGGGACTCTGCGAACGCGAAGTCGCAGCCGACAAGGTCATTTGGCCAGTTGTACTGAAAGTCAGCGGAAATGACATCGATGCCCTATACAGGGATGTCAACAGGCAGAACGAGACAGTCAGGCAGTTTTTGATTGCAGGCGGAATCAAGGAAGAAGAAATAAGCCTGAGCATCACCTCATCAGACAAATACACCCTTGAATATTCAAACGACAGGGCCTACAGATACATCCTCACATCAGTCGTAACAGTATGCACGGAAAATGTTGATGCAGTGGTAGCCCTACGCTCCCACAAAAGCGACCTGTTCGCCAAAGGAATTATGATTGTCGAGGATGACTGGAACAACCAGACCATATTCTCTTTCGAAGGCCTCAACGATATCAAGCCGGAGATGATTGAAGAAGCCACACGCAACGCGCGCGCCTCAGCCGTCAAATTCGCAGAAGACTCCGGAAGCCATCTCGGAAAGATCAAAGACGCTTCCCAAGGCACATTCACGATTACAGACAGGGATTCCAACACGCCATACATCAAAAAAGTCCGCGTTGTGACCAGCGTAACCTATTATTTGGCACGATGAGTCATTGATTTTTCAATGACTTTTTTTTACTTTTGCACCCCGTTATGAAATACGGGTTTGACAACGACAAATATCTAAAAATTCAATCCGAGCACATCAAGAAGCGCATTGCACAGTTCGGAGACAAACTATACCTCGAATTCGGAGGAAAACTTTTTGACGATAACCACGCAAGCCGCGTGCTGCCGGGTTTTGAACCTGACAGCAAACTCAAGATGCTTATGCAGATGTGTGATGATGTGGAAATCGTCATCGTCATAAGTGCACTCGACATAGAGAAAAACAAGGTCCGCAGCGACCTTGGTATCACATATGATATGGATGTACTCAGACTCAGGAATGAGTTTGAAAAAAGAGGCTTTCTCGTAGGGTCCGTCGTCATCACCCACTACAACGGTCAGTCAAGCGCAGACGCATACAGGGAAAGACTGGAGCGTATGGGTGTCAGGACATATTTCCATTACACGATTGAAGGCTACCCGTCCAACGTTGCTCTCATTGATTCGGAGAACGGTTTCGGACGGAATGATTATGTGGAGACCGAAAGGCCTCTCGTGGTTGTAACGGCTCCGGGGCCGGGCAGCGGAAAAATGGCGGTATGCCTCAGTCAACTCTATCAGGATCATCAGAGAGACATCAAGGCCGGATATGCGAAATTCGAGACCTTCCCTATCTGGAATCTCCCGTTGAGACACCCTCTGAATCTGGCGTACGAAGCCGCCACCGCCGATCTCAACGACATCAATATGATAGATCCGTTCCATCTCGAAGCTTACGGAACTACTGCTGTCAACTACAACAGGGACATTGAAATTTTCCCTGTGCTGAACGCGCTGTTCGAGGGTATCTATGGCGAGAACCCATACAAGTCCCCTACCGATATGGGCGTCAACATGATAGGATTCTGCATAAGCGACGAAGAAGTCTGCAAGGCTGCCGCAAAGGATGAGATAGTACGCAGATACTACGACGCCCTGACGAATCTTGCACAAAACGTTTGCAAAGACAAGGAAGTCAACAAGATAGCTCTAGTCATGAAGCAGGCGGGGATAACAACGGAATACCGTCGCACGACCGTCGCCGCAAAAGAGCGCAAGGAGAAGTCAGGAGTGGCTTCATCTGCTATTGAGCTGGCAGACGGAACTCTGATTACAGCCGAAACCAGTCCCCTTCTCGGTCCAAGTGCAGCATTAATACTCAACGCAACAAAGCATCTTGCCGGAATCAATCACAGCGTCAAGCTAATTCCTCAGGACATGATCGAGCCTATTCAGCGAACAAAAGTCAATTTCCTTCACGGGCACAATCCACGTCTTCATACCGATGAGGTTCTTGTGGCTCTTTCAATGCTCAGCAAGGAAGATGAAAATTGCCGGAAGGCTCTCGAATGTCTGCCTCAGCTTAAGGGTTGCCAAGTCCACTCGACAGCTCTTCTGAGCGAAGTTGACCGCAAGATTTTCAAAAAACTCGGTGTCGGACTCACCTGCGATCCTGTCAAAAAATAACTGACGTCGTCGATTTCAGGCCGATTGTTCCCATATAATCCGCAAGCTTGCCTTTAATGCAGATTTCGCAGCCAAGGACATCAGGATTGTCCAGAAGATTCAACTGTTCCCTGACCGCCTTGGATTCTTCGGAAGACGTACTCAATTGTACAGGAAAAAGTTGTCCGGACCCATCCTGAGCCCCGCATATTACAATATTGGAAGCCTTGCTTCCTTCTCCGGAGCCGAAAACAACAGCGCTTATCTTTGTACCGGATACATATCCGACCACCCATCCTTTTACCCAAACCTCATCAGAACTATCCAGATACTTCAGAAGTATGGTTCCTCCTGACTTGAAATCCTCAGGAGCAAAAGGATATTCTTCACTTCCGTCCCTGAATACAACAGCCCGTCCTTCATTCGGATCCGTCTGCAGAGGGCCTGAACAGGACACAGCCAAGACCGCTCCCAGCACAAGAAAAATTACGTTTTTCATATACATTAAATTTAGAGAACAAAAACCTGCAGCCATCGTGAATACAGGCTCGGCTAAGTTATGGTTATTTTTATAAATAGCAGAATATTAAACGTTTAACTTATGAAATTCCGGTCTTTTCGCCGACATTGCCAGACAGATTATTCCACAATATCCGATACTTTACTTTTCTATGTATTCAAATACTTCACATAAAAAAGAGAAATCATTTATTATGATTACCTTTGTCCTATAATAAATCGCTATATGATGAAGATTGCCGTTGCCGGAACAGGTTATGTCGGGTTGTCAGTCGCCACACTGCTTGCGCAGCACAATGAGGTGACAGCCGTTGACGTTGTACCGCAGAAAGTTGAAATGGTCAATGCCGGCAAGTCCCCGATAAGGGATGAACTCATTGTAAAATATCTTGCAGGGCAGGATATCAACGGCAACGCAGCCAAGCTGAACCTCAAGGCAACGACTGACTCTGCCGCAGCCTTCAAGGGCGCAGATTATATAGTCATCGCTACACCGACAAATTATGACCCGATCAAGAACTTCTTCGACACTTCACACGTTGAGGAGGTGATAGACCTTGTCCTTGAAGTCAATCCGGATGCGGTGATGGTTGTAAAATCCACGGTTCCGGTGGGTTTCTGCCGCGATATGTACATTAAATACGCAGGGAAGGGTGTCAAAAAGATGAACCTGGTCTTCTCCCCAGAATTTCTCCGCGAGACCAGGGCCCTGTACGACAACCTGTTCCCGAGCCGCATCATAATCGGGACACCTCAACCGAAAGGCACTTCCGAGGAAAATGCCGCCATACAGAAGCTGGTGGGAGAAGGTCTGGAGGAAAAGGCCCGCCGTTTTGCCGGACTTCTGCAGGAAGGGGCGGAGAAGAAAGACGTCCCTGTTCTTCTTATGGAAACGGAAGAGGCTGAATCAGTGAAATTGTTCGCCAACACCTTCCTTGCACTCCGTGTCAGCTATTTCAACGAACTTGATACATACGCCGAGATCAAGGGTCTCGACACCAAGGCAATCATCGACGGCATCGGGCTTGACCCCCGTATTGGCAGCCATTACAACAATCCGTCTTTCGGATATGGCGGTTACTGCCTTCCAAAGGACACGAAACAGTTACTCGCCAATTTCAAGGATGTGCCGGAGAATATGATCAGCGCCATTGTGGAAAGCAACAGGACAAGGAAGGATTTCATCTCCGACCAGATTCTCAAAAAGGCAGGCTATTATGTAGGTTCCTCAGTCTGGTCCAAGGAAATGGAAGCTGAGGTCACCATCGGTGTCTTCAGGCTCACGATGAAGTCCAATTCCGATAACTTCCGCCAGTCCTCCATCCAAGGTGTGATGAAGAGGGTGAAGGCGAAGGGCGCCAGGATGATTGTATATGAACCTACACTGGAAGACGGAATCTCATTCTTCGGCAGCAAGGTGGTGAACAATCTCGAAGAGTTCAAAAAACAATCGGACGCCATCATAGCCAACCGGTATGACAGCGTCCTCGATGATGTCAAAGATAAAGTCTACACCCGCGACATTTTCGGGCGCGACTAGAATAATTTAGCCCTGATGTAATCTATCATTCCCGGCTCGAATCCATATGTGGATCCGAGGTATAGCATATGCAGGGCCGCAAAAGGCTCGACTTTTCTGTTCACCTCCTCCAGTTCCTCAGCGGTGCTGACACCGAAATACTCCTTGGCGAAGGTGTCCCATATGCGCCGCATGTCGGCAAGTCCGAGATGGAACAGGTCGATGCTTTTCTGCTCAGTATTCAATATGGCCAGGAAATACCACATTCCGAGATCGAGCATAGGATAGCCGTAGCCGAAATCAGAAAGGTCGATCCACATATCCTCCTTCCCCGTAGTGATGACATTACTCATCTGCATATCGCCGTGGAGGCAGGTAGTTGCATCCGGAATGTTGTCCAGAAAGGCATTTGCCACGGCTCTCTCAGACTCAGACAGTTCCTTGCAGGAATTTACCGCATTCCTGTAAAACGTCTTCCTGTTATTGAACATATTCGTATCGCAAGGCGTACTGTGAAGCTTCTTGCACATACGCGCAAATCTCACGGACATTTCCTCAAGGCGCTCAGGCTCATCGTACACAATTCTTGAGAAAGAGCGCTTACCTTCTATTCTCTCAAATTCCAAGGCTGAATGTCCGTCATCCTCATACAGTGTTCCGACCAGAGGCGTAGGAAGTCCGAAAAGAAGCACGGCCTTCGCGACTGCCTTTTCCTGTGCAGTAATCACTTTCGGCACACGGGTGCCGTACACCTTGATCATGGCGTCACCGTCCTTGCTGTTGTAAGCCTTTGAAAGGAAACTTGCTCCGAACTCCACATACTGTGACATATCCAGAGGCTTTGCCTTCCTGCATATGCTTATCAGAGAGGAGACACCTGTATCCTCGAATTTCTCGGCAACCGCATCACTGACATTGATGATCAGAAACCTTTTGCCGGCCTCACGGCAACGCAGGAGTCCGCGCAATGCCGCGAAATTGATTCCGGTCACATTGTCAAAATCCAGGACATAAACATTGCCCGGCTCGACAGAGTTCTCAATTTTCTGCATCCCTTCGCCATTCAGGAAGCCTGAAAGCGACAGGTTGGTGCCATTCTGTGTAAATGAAAAAGTCTGATTACCCATAATTTTCTAAATAGATGCACTAATTTATCAAAATCCTGTCTGTAATCCAAAATTTTCTGTACATTCGCACTCATAACGATATTATTATGAAACATTTACTTTTCTCAGCAGCAGCTTTGGCAATGTTTGCCATCTCATCTTGCACCACTACAACTCAGGAAACAGATATGAACAAGGATTTTCTCACTGTCGCATCCGAGCGCTATTCAGTTAGGCATTTCACGGACCAGATGGTAGACCAGGACGATCTTGACAAGATAATTGAAGCCGGCAGGATTGCTCCTACAGCGGTCAACAGTCAGCCGCAGAAGATATATTTGGTCCGGGATCCGGAATTGATCGCAAAGCTCAACAAAGTGTCTCCCTGCATCTACGGAGCTCCTCAGGTATTCGTATTCTGCTATAATGATGCGACAGTTTGCAAGCGCGGCGTGTCGGACAATTACGGAGACATCGACGTCACAATCGTACTTACCCATATGATGCTTGAAGCTGCGAACCTAGGCATCGGAAGCTGCCTTGTCGGTTACTATGATGAAGCCGGACTCATTGAGGCACTTGACATCCCGGAAGGAATACACCCTGTTCTGATTATGCCGTTCGGATATGCTGCAGAAGACGCTGTACCGTCAGAGATGCACACAACATACAGACCTCTCACAGAGACCGTTGAATACAAGTAATATGGGGCAGAAAAATGACCTGTACCACGATCTTCTTTCCGGAACAGTTCTATAACAGCTCCACTATTTTTTCCAGCCACTCAGCATCGACATCATCGAATGTCCCAAGTTCGCGGCTGTCAATATCCAGAACAGCGGTTATCTGTCCGTTGGACCACACAGGGACAACGATTTCGCTGCGGCTCTCACTGCTACAGGCAATATGTCCGGGAAATTTCTCCACATCTTCGACCACAACAGTCCCTCCCCTTTTCCAAGCTGTGCCGCATACTCCTTTCCCATACGGTATATGCATACAGGCGACAGGGCCTTGGAACGGGCCGAGAATCAGTTCCCCATCTGAAATACGGTAGAATCCAGTCCACCAGAAGCCGAATGTGGAATGGAGAACAGCGGCCATGTTGGACATTTTTGCCACAAGGTCCTGCTCTCCCTCCATCAATGAAGCCAACTGCCTGGCCAGATTTTGATATTGTTTGTTTTTATCCAATTTTCGCTTATTTCACTTTCACGCCTATCAGTTCATACTCACGGGAGCCGATACCAATCTTTTCGGCATGACTGATACAGGACTTCCAGTCTATTGACGGACGGCTGTTCTTGAAATGGTCGTGATGATCCTCGAAATCAGGTTTCAGCATATTGTCGGACAACTGGGAGTTCGCCAGAGGAGTCGCAGCGTTACAAGCGTCCGCACAGGCCTGGTCAAGTGCGACAGGATCGAATGATGCAAAAATGCCAAGGTCCGGAAGGATAGGAGCATCATTCTCGCAATGACAATCGCAATTAGGAGAGACATCCACTATCAAAGAAATGTGGAAGTTCGGACGGCCATCGACAACTGCCTTCGCATATTCTGCAATTCTGACTCCGAGCATATCGTTTGCAAGGCTCTCACGGAAACTGATTGCATCGAAGTTGCAGGCTCCGATACAGCGGCCGCATCCCGCACAGGTATCGGATATTGTCATTTTCTTCCTTACCGTATCCATCACGAGGCCATTATTGGCACATACAGGAGCGCAAAGTCCGCAACCACGGCAAAGATCCGGATCCACTTGTGGTTTCCCACAATTGTGCATATCCTTCTTGCCGGCACGGGATCCGCATCCCATTCCAAGATTCTTGAGCGCTCCGCCGAATCCCATCTCCTCGTGTCCTTTGAAATGGTTGAGGGAAATGACGATATCAGCATCCATCACGGCACGACCGATATGAGCAAATTGTACATATTCACCGCCTTTCACCGGGACATCAATATCATCAGTACCCTTAAGTCCGTCACCGATAAGAATCGGACAGCCTACAGTATATGGCGTAAAACCGTTCAACCAGGCGCACTCAAGGTGCTCCAAGGCATTCTTTCTATATCCCGGGTAAAGAGTATTACAGTCCGTCAGGAAGGGCTTTCCTCCTTTCTCCTTTATGATGTCAACAAGAGCGCGAGCATAATTCGGTCTGAGGAAGCTGAGATTTCCGAGTTCGCCGAAATGGATTTTGATGGCAACAAACTTGCCCTCCATATCAATATCTTCAATCCCTGCTGTTCTGATCAGCCTTTTGAATTTATCCGGAATAGGTTCACCGTACATCTTGGTACGGAAATCGGTAAAATAGACTTTGCTTTTTGTGGGCATAATATGGTTGATTAGTTATTTTCGTATCAGCAAAATTATTCAATTTGTACCTTATGCGCAAATCAGATATCTAGCATAATCCTGTGCACCTGCGCAGAATCCTTGAGAAGGGACAGAAAGGCTTCGGCGCTTCTCTTTCGTGGTATCCCTTTGAGCCAATGTACGCATCCTTCCAGTTCCCTGTCAATGTCTTTGATAGGCACAGCAACAAGATTGGCCCTGTAATGAACGGCAAGACTTGACAGGACAGATACGAAATGCGATCTTTGAAGAATATCCAGAATAATGTTAGGATCATTCAGTTCCATCCTGACATTCAATCCGCTGGTATTCACATTCAAGAACTTCTCAAAAGCTTTTCTAGCCTGGAGCCCGCTGCCCGGCAACACGATGCCATATTTCTGCAAATCTGCAAGCTCAACTTCCTTCTTTTCAGCCAGAGGATGATCTTTACGCATTATCGCCTGCAACTTGCTGCTGAATAAAATATCAGACTCGACATAATCATAGTACTGTGCAGGTTTATATGCAAGAACGAAATCCACTTCACGTTTACGCAACATAGCGTAAAGTTCCACGGATGTCTTGTAGTATATCTTCAACTTCACACCGGGATAAAGCTGGGTGAAACTGTTGAGAGATTCCGTGAAGAGTTGGCGGAAAGTCTGCGTCAGTCCTATGCTGAGTGTCCCGGCAAGCAGTTTTCTCAAATCGACCAGGTGTGAAATACAGATTTCAGAGTCCTGAATGGTCTTTTGCGCCAGAGGAAGCAGCTCCATTCCGGCCTCGGTCAGAACAACGCTGTGTGAAGAGCGGTCGAACAGCCGGGAGCCAAGTTCATCTTCAAGTTGAAGAATCTGCTGGGACAGAGTTCCCTGCGTGATGAAAAGGCGCCGCGCAGCCTCCGAAAAATTCAGGGTCTGCGCGACTGCTATGAAGTAACGTAATTGCCTTAGTTCCATACCTTCAGCAAATATAATATATAAATCCCACCCTCCCGCCAGAAAAACTATAAAAGTCTAGAACTCGAATCCTTCCTCGTCAGGGACTGTGCTTTCCTGACTTACCCAGATTAACTTCGACGTATCATACCCTCTGCTCTTTGCGCCATCAAGTATTGCCTTCATAACATCCTGAGGGACTGATGGTTCACGAGACAGAATCCAGAGGTACTTAGCACTGCCGGAACCGACAAGAGAATATTTGTATTCCGGATCGAGCATCAGGACTCTGTAGTCCGAATAGAAAGGCCCGAAGAAAGATACCCTGAGCAGTGCCGGTTCTTCATCCGGTCTGGGCTGGAAAGCTTTTCCTACCGACGTTCTGAACTCACCATTCTTCCAACCAGTATTCTCAACCCTGACAGTATTGTCAGAATTCAAGATGTACGTTGCCTGCGTGCATTCCATGCCGCGTTCAAAGCTGTGGTCGAATCTTGCAATCTCATACCAGTTTCCCAAATACTTCTCCAGGTCAAGATTTCCAACCGGAGTATTGTCAACCTGCTGTGCCTTTGCGCAGGCAGGGAGCAGAGCACAAATGATCGAAAACATAACTAAACTTTTCATAATTAAATTAACCAATTAATACACATACACTAACTAACAAAAACCATATGCACCTATGTCATTATTTCAAGGCTGATGCTTTTTCGTACTCCCTATCCGCCAGTTTGTTATCTATGTCGCGCAGAGCGGCATAATCTCCTTTGGCTGACTCAAGATACTTTACAAGGTCCGCAGCGTTACGCTCCTCCTCAATCTGTTCATCCACAAACCACTGCAGTCTGCTAAGAGTCGCAAAGTCCTGTTCCTTGAGTGCAAGACGGACGAGATTCCATATCATCTCAGTCACATCCTTCTCGTGTCTGAGGGTGACCCTGTACATCTCCAACGCACTGTCCCATTCCTGCGGAACACCCTCGATTTCCTTCAGTTCCACCCTTGCGCCTATGTCGCTCAGATATTCCTGAAATATTCTGGCATGGTCCTGTTCTTCAAGCCACTGGATATAGAACCAGTTGGCGATACCCTTCAACGCCTTTTCCTCAGCATCCAGCGACATGGCCAGATAGAGATATGCGGACCATAATTCGGCATTTATCTGCTCGTTGAGAGCGGATTCCATCTTCTTCGTAATCATTTTGAGCTGCATTTACGGGTTTCACAAACAGTTGTCTTCCACAAGCCGTGGATGTTGCAATATTCATAGACAGCAACGACATCTTCCTTTTTCACGCAGAAAGTTGCTTCTGCCGGAGCATCCGTCTTGAGATACTTGAGTATTCCGCCATGGCGGGTTTCCACATAGATGAATACGATGTGATGTTCGTCCATCATCGGGTGAGGTTCTGATCCGACCTTTACCCTGATTTTGCAGTCTTCGATCTTTTCGATGACCGGAAGGTGTTTCTCGCCTGCTCCGTCAGTGACGTTCGGCTGGAGTTCCTTCATCTCCTCTCCGCAACATACCGGAGTTGCTCCGCCATCAACAACTTTGATGATAATGTTGCCGCATATCCTGCAACGATAAAATTTTGTTGTCATAATTTCTAACACTTAACTATTAACTAAACTACTGTCATCTTCCGCCAGCCCTTTCAGCCCTGTTGATGTCCGGATCATCAGCTTTTGCCTCAAGTCTTCTTTCCGGTTCTGACGATGCAAAATTATTGCGGCATCATACGGTTTTAGCATCCAAAATTCAACTATTTTTCAATCATAACTATTGAAATTACCAATAGTGCAAAAACCTTAATTTCTTGTGCTGAGGGAATGCCATGCTTCTTTCTGTACTGGTTGTAGAGTTCACCAGGGAGGTCAATGATGCGGAATTAAGATAGAACCAGAGGCAATCAGATGATGTCGAGCAACTGGTGGATGTCATCGATGATGTAGTCAGGATTGACGGAAGCGAGCTTCTCCCGGGACTGGTTGCCCCAGGTAACGCCGCAGACGCGGCATCCTGCACCCTGTCCCATCAGGAGGTCATAATTTGCATCGCCGACGACCAGCACCTCATCCGGGGTCATTTTGAAGAAATCAAGTGCAAGCATCACCATATCCGGGGCCGGTTTATGGTTGACCACATCTTCAGCTCCGTACATCACCTCGAAGAATGAGTCGACACCGATATTTGCTGCGATGGTTCCGAGGGACTGATGGCTTCTGGACGTCGCGACAGCCATACGGATTCCCCTGTCCTTCAACTTTCCGAGCACCTCGATTATGCCTGGGAACACCGTAATGCAGGGAATGGCTATGCCGGGAAAGATTTTGCGGTATATTGCGGCAGCCTCATCGGCCTGAGCCTCGGAAAGGTTCTTTACAGCCGCATGGAAACCGTCCTTGAGGGTAAGACCTATCGTCGCGGAAATTTCCTCCTCGCTGAGGACCGGCAGACCCATCTGCCTGAAGGTTTCCTGAAAAGTCCGGACAATCCCGACATGGGTATCGGCCAGTGTCCCATCAAAATCAAATACGATACACTTGAATTTCATGTCTTCCAGAGGTAAAATATGGCGCGAAATTAATCAATTAAAATTATCTTTGGGTGATAAAAACACAACAATGCAGGCTATGCCGAAGAAAATCGGGATCATATGCGCGATGAAGCGCGAATTAGACTTGCTGGAAGGACTGTCCGGCAATCTGGTCTGTGCTTTGTCGGGAATCGGCAAGGTCAATGCCGCAGTAACTGCGGAAAGGATGATTGCTGATGAAAAGCCGGACTGCATCATTTCGCTCGGGGTAGCGGGGACTTTCGTGGAAGGAATCAACGAAGGAGACTTCGTCATCGCCTCAAGGACAGCCTTTCATGATGTCTGGTGCGGGAAAGGCAACGCTCCCGGGCAGGTGCAGGGACTCCCCCTATTTTTTGAAAGCGACCATACGCTTTTGAAAGCCGCAGTGGACGCCATCAGGACAGCAAAAGTCGGCCTCGTATGTTCCGGAGACCAGTTCTACATCAGCCGTGAAGAGGACAACCGCCAGAAAAAATTGTTCCCGGACGCCCTTGCCATTGATATGGAGGCAGCTGCGGTAGCGCAGGTCTGCTTCCTTCACGGCATCCCTTTTCTGGCAGTCAAGATTATCAGTGACAACCATCTGCACCCGTCCCAGGCGGAAAGGTATGATTCATTCTGGGACACGCTTGCGGAAAAATCCTTCAGGGCGGTGGAAGACATCCTGGCTAAAATCAATGAAACACTATGAACGAAGAATTGGACAGATTCGAGAAAACGCTTGAAGAGGGTCTGGTGAAAATCTGCTCTATGGCTGGACTTGCCGATGAGGTCATGATGTCGCCGGACATAGACGGGAAATGGAATGAATTCATCAAGGACTATGTCGCCGATGCAGTAGTGAACTTCAACGAATATCCGGACGCCGCAGTGGGCTTCGCAGCCTTTCTCGGGATGGCCGTTGCGCACCACTGGGACAGCGACTGGCAGGCGAACAGGCTGAACACCTACAAAAAATATTACGGCAAGCGGGGCTTCGACGACATGGACGACCATATCACCGGCGACATCCTCAATCTTACCCTTGAAGAGTCATTGAAGATCTCCGAAACCATCAACAATTGCGTCCAGGCGGCGCTGGGGCTTATCCGGCACGAAGGGATAGAGGCCCAGACGGCCACAGGTTTCTATGCACTCGCAAGATGCTATTCGGTGCTGTTCCGAATCGGCGTCTCCATTGAATTGAAAAGACTGGGGTACAAAAAACAAGGTATTCGCTAACTGACAAAGAAATTAGATATGCTCAAGAAAATCATTTATTCCATCATTTGCCTCTCAGTTTGGGCATCAGCATACGGACAGACCCCTACAGGATCCTGGCATGGGGATTTGGAAATACCCGGACGCAGTCTGACCCTTGTCTTCAACCTCGTCGAAGGCGAAAACGGTACTGAATGCACAATGGACAGTCCTGACGAAGGAGTAAAAGGCATTCCAGCATCATTTTCCGCCGAAGGCCTGAATGTCACCTTCGAAGTCCAGAGCCTCGGCGCGAAGTTCACAGGCATCAACACCGGAAAGATGATTTCCGGAACGTTCTCGCAGAGGGGGATGAGTTTTCCTCTCGCACTGAAGTCAGGCCGGCCGGCCGTCAGCAGGCCGCAGGAACCCGGACTGCCTCTCCCTTATGAGTGCAAGGATCTGACAATCAGGAACGGAGAAATCGAATTAAGCGGGACCCTCACTCTCCCGGGCTCGAAGGATGCAGTCATCGTGATGTTGACCGGCAGCGGGGCGCAGAACAGGAACGAAGAGCTGTTCGACCACAAGCCTTTCCTTGTCATCAGCGACCATCTGGCGAAGGAAGGAATAAGTACATTCAGATATGACGACAGGGGCACAGGTGCCTCCACAGGCGATTTCAGCACAGTCACCATCGAAAGCAACACGGAGGATGCCCGCAGCGCCGTCCGTTATTTCAGAGACTTGGGATATAAGAAAATAGGCCTGCTCGGACATAGCGAAGGCGGTCTTCTGGCCTTTATCCTCGCATCTCAGAAAGAAGTAGATTTCGTCATAAGTTTGGCAGGACCTGCAGCAAAAGGCGAAACCATCATAATGGACCAGAATCTGACCGCCCTTAAACAGGCCGGCTATGATGACGAGCAGATTGAACAGCTGATGCCCCAGCTTCTAGGCTCGGTAAGGCAGCAGGCGGCCGCAAACCCATGGATACAAAGTTTCATCAACTGCGAGCCCAAGGGTGCGATTGAAGCCACAACCTGCCCCGTACTTGCCCTTAACGGAAGCAAGGACGTACAGGTGCGCCCGGACCTCAACCTCAGCGTGATAAAAGAAATACTCGGAGAAAAAGGCAATCTGACCGCAATAGAATATGAGGGGCTGAACCACCTCTTCCAGCACAGCATCGGCGAAGGAGCCACCGAGTACAACAAGATCGAAGAAACCATTTCGACCCAAGTACTCGACGACATCACGAACTGGCTGAAGACAATCCTCTAGCTATTCGTTGTCATCCTTTATGATGTCCACATATCCAGGGACAGCTTTTCCAGTCGCCTTATGGATATCGCGTTGCTTTGTAGTAAGTCCGACGACTTCGTAAGAAGGAGTGATGCAGGCATAGGCATCATCTAGTTTCATCACGGCCGACTTGCCTTTTGCAAGCACGCTGAAGTGGAAATCATAGAAAGCAATATCTTCCGCATGGGAACCGAATGATTCGGCCAGGGAATCCAGCTTCACAAGGACAGCACGGTCCTTCAGCACCTTCTCATGCTGGATGGAGGCATTCTTCGGCTTCTTCTCGCCCACATATTTGTTGTACATGATTTCATCCTGCTCCGACTTCACTTCAAAGACCTTCTTCCTTCTGAGGAGTTCGTCATTATATGTCGACGAATCAATCTTCTCGAAGAGCTGGAACTCAACGGACACGAAATCCTCTGTAAACTGTTTCTGAAGCTCTGCTATCAGCGCTTCCTGGAACGGATCGACGACTTTTTCTTCCTTGCAGGCACATAAGGCTGCGGCAACAGCCACAAGGACCAGAACACTAAACTTTTTCATATCTTATTTGATTTCTGATAATTCCAACCATCTGAATTCTTTCTCATCCAGCATCCCCTTGATCTCCTCGTATCGTAGCGACACAGCCTGAATCTCCTCAAAATCCGTAGAGCCTCCTGACAGCACGACCTCTATTTCCGACTTTTCCTTTTCGAGTTCCTCTATTTCTTTTTCAAGGGATTCGAATTCCTGCTTTTCCTTATATGTCAATTTCCTAGCCCTGGGAGCCTTCTCTACGACACGGGCAGGTGGCGTTTTCGATTTGTCTTCCGACTTTTTTACCTCGGCCTCATAATCCTTGATGAAGGATCTGTATTCCGAATATCCTCCGATGAAATCCTTGACTTTTCCCTCTCCGCAGAACACCAGAAGATGGTCTACAAGCCTGTCCAGAAAATGTCTGTCGTGGGTTACGATAATCAGACTCCCCTTGAATTCGAGGAGGTACTCTTCCAGCACATTGAGAGTCACAATATCAAGGTCATTTGTCGGCTCATCCAATATCAGCAGATTAGGCTGGGTCATCAGTATTGTCAGCAAATACAGCCTTCTGCGCTCTCCCCCGGACAGTTTTTCAATCCTCGTGTTGAACATGTCGTGGGAAAAGAGGAACCTGTTCAGAAGATGGGTATCATTGACGGTCTCCAGCACTGTCTGCCTCTCGTCGAACTGCATCCCCGACTGATTGTAATAGCCTATTTTCAAGGATTCTCCCCTCTCAATAGTACCTGCATCCGGTTGGAGGGCTCCGGTGATCAAATTAATGAAGGTGGACTTCCCGACCCCGTTGCGACCGACGATGCCGACACGCTCATATCTCTGGAAATTGTATGTGAAATGCGAAAGAATACACCTGTCCCCGTAGCCGAATGTGACGTCCCTGCAATTAATGATTTTCGAGCCGAGACGGGAGCCTGTGCCCATACCGGACATATCCACATTCTTCTCCACATAGACAGCCGAAGCCCTGTCCTTCAGCTCCAGGAATGCCTGTTTCCTGTATTTTGCCTTTCCTCCGCGTGCGCATGGGGTTGCGTGTATCCACTCAAGTTCCCTCCTGAGGATATTCCTGACCTTGTCAGTCTCCGCATTGTAGTTTGCAATACGTTCATCTCTTTTCGCCAGGAAATTCTCATAGTCGCCTTTGTACGTGTAAATGGAACCGTGGTCAAGTTCCATCACCGTATTGCAGACTCTGTCCAGGAAATACCTGTCGTGTGTAACCATGAACAAGGTGCATTTCGAGCGCTTCAGATAATTCTCCAAATACTCTATTGCATCTATGTCCAGATGGTTGGTCGGCTCGTCCATAATCAGGAAATCCGAGTTGGAGGCAAGCATCTGCGCTATTGCGACACGCTTGATTTCCCCACCGGAGAGTTCCGACATTCTCTGCTCATGATTTATTCCAAGGTCTGTGAGGAATTTCTTTGCCTGGAGCTCCTGTTCGAAATCCCCTGTAAATATCTGCTGCCCGACTGTAAATTCCGGATTGAACTCATACTCCTGTTCAAGAAATGATATCCTGATCTGCTTCAGGAACAGGATGGATCCTCCGGAATCCGACTTGTCTTTTCCGGCAAGAATCCTCATCAGGGACGTCTTTCCGGTTCCATTGGGGGCGATAAGTGCAATCTTATCGCCTTCATTCACATTGAAAGCGATATTTTCAAACAGGATTTTCGGCCCGTAGGATTTCGAAATATTCTCTATCTGAAGGTACGACGGCATATATAATACAAAGATAGAAATTATTATATTTGTAAGTTACGGAAATACATATCAACACGACATGAGTAAACGATTATTCCCCTTCGCCGCGCTGGCTTTGGTTCTCTGCAGCTGCGGCCCTGTAAAAACGACTGCCGACGGATTCATTGTCAAGGCAGGAAACGGCGATTATGTCCGCCTTGAGGCTATCAATGAAAACATCATCCGCGTTTCATCAACTCCGGACGGAAAATTCCCTAAAAACGAATCACTGTCAGTGATTTCCCAGCCGGACTTCACAGATTTCACCGTATCCGAGAATGAAACCACTGCATCTCTCTCCACAACCAGAGTGGTTGCGACCGTCAGCAAGAAGACGGGAGCAGTACGGTTCACGGATTCTGAAGGAAATGAACTCACCGAAGAAGACAGGAGGGAATTTTCACCAATCGAAGCGGAAGGGACATCCGGCTGGACTGTGCGCCAGGTTTTCAATTCTGATGAAGATGAAGGATTTTATGGTCTGGGACAGCATCAGGCTGACGAATGGAACTATAAGGGAAAGAATGAAGAATTATATCAGTACAACACAAAGATTTCCATCCCGTTCATAGTATCCACCAAGCGCTACGGAATCCTCTGGGACAGTTACTCGCTGTGCAGGTGGGGTGACATCAGGCCTTACGCTCAGCTCGGGGAAGTATTCAAACTCTACGATAAAGACGGTGCCGAAGGTGCACTTACCGGCACGTATGTACCTTCCGAAATGATGAAAAATCTGAAGGGTACGGATACTCTCGTTCGCAGGGAAACCGCCATCAATCAGGAATTCCTACGCGTTCCGCAATGCGATGTTGTAATGAACGCTCCTGATTTTCCGTATATCGGGGCAAATGTTACGTTCGAGGGGGACATTGAGCCTCAGGAAAGCGGAAAATTCAATTTCCTGCTCTACTATGCTGGTTATATGAAGGTGTATTTCGACGGGGAGGAAGTGGTTCCGGAAATATGGAGGACGGCTTGGAACCCGAACAGTCATAAATTCTCAGCTGATATGGAAGCCGGAAAGAAGGTCCATATCAGGATTGACTGGAAACCGGATGGAGGGCAGTCATACTGCGCATTGAAGGTGCTCAGCCCGGTGGACCCTGAAGAGCAGGCAAAGATGTCCTGGTGGGGCGAGATGCAGAAACAGATTGACTATTATTTCATTGCGGGAGACAGCATCGATGACGTCATCAGCGGTTACCGAACCATCACCGGCAAGTCCCAGATAATGCCGAAATGGGCTATGGGATACTGGCAAAGCCGTGAAAGGTACTCGTCACAGGAGATGCTTCTGAACACTCTTCGTGAATTCCGTGAGAAACAGGTTCCGGTGGACAATATCGTCCAGGACTGGCAGTATTGGGAACCTGACCAGTGGGGCAGCCATGAATTCGACGCCACACGTTACCCGGACCCGAAGGGGATGGTAGATACAGTACACGCCCTGGGGGCAAGGTTCATGATTTCCGTATGGCCGAAATTCTACACCGGCACGGAACATTTCAACGAACTCGACAGCAAAGGATGGATATACCGGACAGCGGTCAGGGACAGCGTGATAGACTGGCTGGGATACACGCAGTCATTCTACGACGCTTATGCCGAAGGGGCAAGGGCGCTATTCTGGCAGCAGATGAAGGACCACCTCCTTCCACTCGGCGTCGATGCGTGGTGGATGGACGCTAGTGAGCCGAACATCCACGACTGCACGGATATGGATTATCGAAAGGCTATGTGCGGCCCTACGGCTCTTGGACCCTCTACCGAATATTTCAATGCCTACGCACTTATGAACGCAGAGGCAATCTATGACGGACAGCGCAGTGTCGATCCTGATACACGCGTGTTCCTGCTTACCCGAAACGGTTTCTCAGGGCTTCAGAGATACTCTACGGCTTCGTGGAGCGGCGATATCGGAACGAGATGGGAGGATATGAAGACCCAGATCAGCGCAGGTCTGAATTTCTCCATCAGCGGCATCCCGTACTGGACCCAGGATGTTGGTGGCTTCAGCGTTGAGAACAGATATGCAGCAGCGCAGAGCCTGTTCGAGGCAACAGGAAAGGAGAATGAAGACTTGAAGGAATGGAGAGAACTCAATGTCCGCTGGCATCAGTGGGGCATCTACAACCCGCTCTACCGCGCTCACGGCCAGTTCCCTAACCGCGAGCCTTGGAACATTGCTCCGGTAGGTCATCCTGCATACAACGCCATCGTAGCGCAGGATCATACCAGATATGGGCTCATGCCATACATCTATACGCTCGCTGCAAAGACCTGGTTCGATGACTACACCATAATGAGGCCGCTGGTGATGGACTTCACAGACGATCCGGTAGCCCAGAACATTTCCGACGAATATATGTTCGGAGACGCGCTCCTCGTATGTCCTGTCTATGAATACCAGGCAAGGAGCCGTCAGGTTTATCTTCCTCGCGGAGGATGGTATGACATCCACGACTCATACAGATACTATGAAGGTGGCCGTACAATGACCGCCGCAGCTCCATTCGAGTTCATCCCTGTATATGCAAAGGCCGGAGAGATCGTTGTATCAAGCGACGAAATTATCCAGAGCACTGCCCAGGTTCAGAAAGACCTCGTTGTGACAGTCTTCACAGGTGAGAACGCCGAATTCAAATACTATGAAGATGAAGGCACGAATTACAATTACGAAAAGGGCCTTTATGCATGGATACCGTTCAGCTGGGATGAAAACGGAAAGACCGTGACCCTTGGAAAACGTGAAGGTGAATTCCCGGGGATGATACAAGAGAGAAACATCACCGTCAGGATAGTCGGGCCTCAGGGACAGAAAAGCCGCACGGTAAATTACAACGGAGAGCAGCAGACAATTAATTTCTAGAAAGCTGAATAATGAAAAAGATACTGATTTTCTTGGCGGCAGCCCTGTTTTCCATCGCCTGCACCTCAAATACCGGCGGCCGGCACGTGGAAGATTTCAACTTTGACTGGAAATTCACCCTCGGAGATGACGCAGAGTATTCGGAACCGGGATTCGATGATTCAGGCTGGAGAGACCTCCACCTGCCGCACGACTGGTCCATCGAAGGTGATTTCTCCCCGGAACATCCTTCCACACCTTCAGGAGGCGCACTCCCCGGAGGGATTGGTTGGTACAGAAAACACTTCAAAACTCCATCGGCAGACAGAGTGTATGTTGAATTCGACGGAGTCTTCATGAACAGCACCGTATATGTGAACGGGCAGGCTGTCGGCACTCGTCCGTACGGCTACAGTTCCTTCAGTTATGACATTACGTCCTGTCTCAACACTCCGGGAAAGCAGAATGTGATTGCTGTGAGATGTGACAATGCAGACCAGCCAAATTCAAGATGGTATGCCGGCTGCGGCATCTACAGGAATGTCAGACTAGTGACGACAAATGCGGTCCACGTAAAATACAACGGTACCTATGTAACGACCCCGTCAGTCAGCGCCGAGGCAGCCTCAGTACACGTCGAGACTGAAATCGAAGCCCCGGAAGGAACTCAGTATTCGACGGTTTATACCATCCTGTCCCCTTCCGGAGACCAGATTGCATACAGCAGGACACCCGATCTCACCATTGAAACACCGCATTTCTGGGACATCAGGGATCCATACCAGTACACCCTGGTCACGAAGCTGATGGATGGAGAAAAGGTCCTTGACGAATACGCCACAAGGTTCGGCGTCCGCACATTTGCCTGGGACATCGACAAGGGCTTCTTCCTCAACGGAAGGAATGTCAAACTGCTCGGAGTATGCCTGCATCATGATATGGGATGTATAGGCACTGCCGTACACCATAGAGCGCTTGAAAGGGAGCTCCAGATACTGAAAGACATGGGAGTAAATGCGATACGCACTTCACACAACCCTCCGGCTCCGGAACTTCTCACTCTTGCCGACGAAATGGGATTCCTCGTAATGGACGAGGCGTTCGACATGTGGCGCAAGCGCAAGACAGAGTTCGACTATGCACGTTTCTTCAACGAATGGCACGAAAGGGATCTGACGGATTTTGTCAAAAGAGACAGGAACCACCCTTCAATCTTCATGTGGAGCATAGGAAATGAGGTTCCCGAGCAAGGCAGCCGACCTGACGATTCACTGGAGAACCTTTCTCCGGAAGAGGCCAACTATCTCCTCAACTTCGTGGATTCGAACAATACAGGAGACCCTAAGGAGAATGACGTCAACATACTTCTGTCCCGCAGGCTTGCAACCATAATGAGAGATCTGGACTCCACAAGAGTCATTTCAGCGGGATGCAACGGCGTTTCTCCGGACAACAATCTGTTCGTCAGCGGAGCACTTGACGTCTATGGTTTCAACTATCATTCAGAATTTTATGACGCCACCCGGGAATGGTTCCCCGACAAGCCGCTGTTCGGTTCGGAAACCGCTTCGGCAATAAACAGCAGAGGAATCTACCACCAGCCTTCAACTAAACTCGAGGTACTTCCGGGCTGGTTCGGATTCAAGGAAACGGCTCCCCTGCCGGAAGATTTCCAGCTTACAGCCTACGACATGTGCCGCGTCCCTTGGGGTGCCACTGCCGAGGAAGGGTGGTATGCAGTACGCGAAAGGGATTTCATAGCAGGCACTTTCCTCTGGACAGGTTTCGATTACCTCGGCGAACCGACCCCGTTCCCGTGGCCTGCCAGAAGTTCATATTTCGGAGTTGTCGACCTTGCCGGTTTCCCGAAGGATTCATACTGGATGTATCAGAGCGAGTGGTCAGAAGACAAGACCGTCCTGCATGTCCTTCCTCATTGGAACTGGAATGAAGGCGACATTATCGACATCTGGGCATACTACAACAACGCCGACGAGGTGGAACTGTTCGTGAACGGGAAATCGTTCGGAAAGAGCGCTAAGGAAGAAGAAAGACTCCATGCGCAATGGCTTTCTGTTCCATTCGAGCCCGGAAAGATTGAGGTTGTCTCCTACAGGGACGGTCAGGTCGTTGCAAGAGACAGCCGCATCACCACAGGAGAACCTGTATCAATCAGGCTGACCCCTGACAGAAACGAAATTTCAGCTGACGGTTATGACCTATCATACATAACCGTTGATGCAATAGATGCTGACGGGAATGAAGTCCCGACAGCAACTGATATGCTTCATTTCAGCGTCAAGGGTGCCGGAGAACTGTTCGGAGTCGATAACGGCAATGCCGCCGACACTCTCTCACTCAAGGGGTCCGACAAGGCCCTGTTCAGCGGGAAAGCCCTTGCGGTGGTACGTTCCATCAAGGGAAAGAAAGGCTCTGCCGTGCTCACAGTCAATGCCTACGGCAAAGAGCATAATGTAGAAATCAACACAAAATAAAATCAATATGTCAGACAAAGGATCAAAAAGTTATCTGTTTTCAATCGTGCTGGTAGCTGTACTCGGAGGCTTGCTCTTCGGATACGACACAGCCGTAATTTCAGGTGCAGAAAGAGGTCTCCAGGCATTCTTTATGGGTGCCAAGGATTTTACTTACACCACTTTCCTTCACGGTTTCACTTCTTCAAGCGCCCTCATCGGCTGCATCATAGGAAGCGCATTCTCCGGCTATTTTGCGAACAAATACGGACGCAAAAAGACTCTTTTTATCGCCGGCATCTGCTTCTTCCTTTCAGCCGCAGGGTCTTATTATCCTGAATTCCTCTTCTTCGAGAAAGGAGTTCCTACCAAGGACCTCCTGATTGCATTCAACCTCTACCGCGTACTCGGAGGACTCGGTGTCGGTACAGCATCCGCCATCTGCCCTATGTATATCGCAGAAATTGCACCTGCTGAGCGTCGTGGAGCCCTTGTTTCCTGGAACCAGTTCGCCATCATATTCGGCCAGCTGGTAGTTTACTTCGTCAACCTCGTCATCCTCGGAGACCACATCGCTCCTAAAATGGAGGCTCTTGCCGAAGGTATCAATGAAATCGTGAACGGAGCGGCCCTCGCTGCTGACGGCAACTGGAGTATCACAACAGGATGGAGGCTTATGTTCGGAAGCGAATGTGTTCCGGCAGCCCTCTTTACAATCCTCATCCTCCTTGTTCCTGAGACACCGCGCTATCTCGCGATGACAGGCAAGGGAGACAAGGCCCTCAAGGTCCTCACAAAAATCAACGGAGAGAGCAAGGCACAGCAGATTCTCTCAGATATCAAGAACACCGTAACAGAGAAGAAAGAGAAACTCCTCACCTATGGAGGCCTCGTTATCTTCATCGGAATCATGCTCAGCGTATTCCAGCAGATTGTGGGAATCAACGCCGTTCTCTATTATGCACCGAGAATATTCGAATCCCTCGGAATGGGCGACCCTATGTTCCAGACAGTGCTTATGGGTGTTGTGAACATCAGCTTCACTCTTGTAGCGATATTCACCGTAGAGAAACTCGGAAGACGTCCTCTCCTCATCACCGGCTCGCTGGGAATGGCAGTAGGTGCACTTGGAGTCGCACTTGCAGACATTGTTCCAGGACTTCCGGGAATAATCGGAGTCATCAGCGTAATGATCTACAGCGCATCATTTATGTTCAGCTGGGGTCCTATCTGCTGGGTTCTTATTTCTGAAATCTTCCCTAACACGATACGTGGAGGTGCAGTTGCAATAGCAGTCGCATTCCAGTGGATATCCAACTTCGCCGTTTCAGCAAGCTTCGTCCCTATGTACACTTGGAGTCCGGGCTTCACCTACGGACTTTACTGCGTATTCTGCATAATCGCAGCCGTATTCGTATGGAAACTTGTCCCTGAGACCAAGGGCAAGACACTTGAGGATATGACGGCTCTGTGGAAAGAAAGAGGCAGAAAGAACTAATTCTGTTCCTCAATCGACGCATCGTGTATGATGCTGAATATGGACTTCACGAAATCCTCGTGGAGTCCATAATTTTTTGCTTCCGCACTGGCAGCCCTGATGACTTCTCCCCATCTTCCGGACTGGATGACGGGAATATTGTTGGACTTCTTATAGTCTCCGATTCGGCGACTGATTTCCATCCTTCTTCCAAGGTCCTTCAGAATATCAGCATCCACAGCATCTATTTCGTTTCTCAAGTTAGAAATGACTTTGCCGGAATCGACATCATCAATGGCTCTGCGCTCACGAATAAGATTATGAAGCAGAAGTCCGACAGCTTCCGGGGTCAACTGCTGTCCCGCATCGCTCAAAGCTTCAGACGGGTTGCAATGGCTTTCAATCATCAGTCCGTCATAGCCAAGATCCACAGCCCGCTGGCAAACTTCCGGTACGAGTTCAGCCGAACCGGACAGATGACTCGGGTCGCAAAGGACAGGTATGTCCGGACATTTCGTTCTGAATTCAGAAACTATCTGCCAGCCCGGAGCATTACGGTATTTATACTTCTCATATGACGAAAAGCCCCTGTGCACAACGGAAATATCCTCCACGCCGGCATTGCGGAGCCGCTCGACGGCTCCCACCCAAAGGTTTACATCAGGATTGACCGGATTCTTCACAAGTACTGACATCCCAGAGCCCTTCAAGGCATCAGCAAGTTCCTGCACGAGGAAAGGATTCGCCGTGGTCCGAGCACCAATCCAAACCATATCGAATCCTGCCTCCCGGCAAAGCTCAACGTGCTCACGGAAAGCTACTTCTGTACATATCCTCATCCCGAGTTCCTCTTTCACCCTCTTCATCCAGGCAATGCCTTCATCTCCGACACCCTCGAAATGGCCCGGACGGGTACGCGGCTTCCAGAGCCCGGCTCTGAAACAGTCCGCTCCTATGTTTTTAAGGCCTTCTGCCGTACGAAAAACCTGCTCCTGCGTCTCTGCGCTGCAAGGTCCGGATATCAGTAATAATTTTTTCATCACAGTACTGCGAAAGTACGAAAATAATAGGAAATATTAGGTATATTTGTATTTATATGAATATTCTTGTAACGGGCGCCAACGGACAACTCGGCACTGAAATCAGAAATCTGGCTGCAGGAAGTGAGGATAAATTTATCTTTACGGATGTGAACTCCATGCCGGGAGTAGAGACTGTCTATCTTGACATCACCAATCCGGATGCCATAAGGATTATTGCCGGATCCGAAGATGTTGACGTTATTGTCAATTGCGCAGCCTATACGAATGTGGATAAGGCCGAAACGGATTTCAGAATGGCCGATCTCCTCAACAACCGGGCCGCGGCCAACCTTGCAGCCGTGGCAGCAGAAAGGGATGCCGTCCTCATCCACATTTCCACGGATTATGTATTCGGCGGTGAAATACCCGTTCCAAGAAAGCCTGATGACGAAAAGAAGCCGCTCGGAGTGTATGGTTCCACCAAACTTGCCGGAGAACAGTCCATCCTTAGTTCAGGCTGCAAGTCCATCATTATCCGGACTGCATGGCTTTATTCTCCATATGGGAAGAATTTCGTCAAGACCATGAAGAAACTCACAGGAGAACTTCCGGAGGTGAAGGTGATTTATGACCAGGTCGGCACACCGACCTATGCAGCGGATCTTGCCGGCCTTATTGTAGGAATAATCAGCCGCAGGCAGACAGACAAGACTGGAATATACCATTACACGAATGAAGGTGTCATCTCCTGGTATGATTTCGCGTTGGAGATTTCCCGCCTGTGCGGCCATAAATGCAGGATTACTCCTTGTTTGTCAGAAGAATTTCCGTCAAATGTGCAGCGTCCGCATTATTCCGTTTTGGACAAGACGTCTGTGAAGAAGACTTTCAACATTGAAATTCCGTACTGGAAGGACTCCCTTAAGAAATGCATTGAAAGATTATGATTGAAGCGATAAAGACTGACATAGAAGGAGTGGTCATCCTGAAACCCCGCGTTTTCAACGACGAACGCGGTTATTTCTTCGAGTCATTTTCCAAGAAGGACCTCGAAGAAGCCCTCGGAAGAAAAGTGGACTTCGTGCAGGACAATGAGAGCAAGTCATCCTACGGCGTTGTACGCGGGCTCCATTTCCAAACCGGAGAATTCGCCCAGGCAAAGCTCGTGAGGGTAATCAGTGGAACCGTCCTTGACATTGCAGTCGATATTAGAAAAGACAGCCCCACTTACGGAAAATATGTCGCAGTGGAACTGAGCGGAGACAACCATCTCCAACTTTTCATTCCACGCGGTCTGGCGCACGGTTTCAGTGTTCTTTCAGAGGAAGCTGTGTTCCAGTATAAATGCGACAATTATTATGCTCCGGAGCACGAAGGTCACGCCGCGTGGAATGACCCGGAATTTGCAATAGATTGGAAAGTCCCGCAGGACAAAATTATTTTATCCGAAAAAGACAGGAAAAATGGCAAATAGGACTATCATCATCACAGGAGGTGCAGGATTCATCGGATCCCACGTCGTAAGGCTTTTCGTGAACAAATATCCGGATTACAGGATAATCAATGTCGATAAGCTCACCTATGCCGGCAATCTTGAAAACTTGAAGGATATAGAGAACAGGCCGAATTACCGTTTCGTCAAAGCCGACATATGCGATTTCGACGCCATGCTGGCCCTGATAAAGGACGAAAAGGTGGACGGCATCATCCATCTGGCCGCAGAATCACATGTGGACAGATCGATAAAAGATCCTTTCACTTTTGCCCGGACAAATGTACTCGGCACACTCAGTCTGCTTCAGGCTGCCAGAACCTGCTGGGAAGAAAGCGGATGGGAAGGCAAGCGTTTCTACCATATCTCCACGGATGAGGTGTACGGAGCGCTCCAGTTCGACGGAAAACTTTTCCGTGAGGAGACCAAGTATGACCCGCACAGTCCATATTCAGCTTCAAAAGCATCCTCAGACCATTTCGTACGCGCCTTCCATGACACATACGGAATGCCGACAATAGTAACAAACTGTTCCAATAACTACGGTCCTTACCAATTCCCGGAAAAACTTATCCCTCTGTTCATCAATAACATCAGATACCGCAAGCCACTTCCTGTCTATGGAAAGGGCGAGAATGTCAGGGACTGGCTTTATGTGGAAGACCACGCCAGAGCAATAGACCTCATTTTCCATAAAGGAAAGATCGCCGAGACCTACAACATCGGAGGATTCAATGAGTGGAAGAATATCGACCTCATCAAGGTGCTCATAAAGACCGTAGACAAGGTCCTTGGGCGCCCGGAAGGTGCTGATGATGACCTAATTACGTTCGTTCAGGACAGAGCGGGACACGACCTCAGATACGCGATCGATTCAAGCAAACTGAAATCGGAGCTCGGCTGGGAGCCGTCCCTCCAGTTTGAAGAAGGCATAGAGAAAACTGTCAGGTGGTATCTGGACAATCAGGAATGGTTGGACAATGTCACTTCGGGAGATTACCAGAATTATTATAAATCAATGTACAAACTATGAGTGCAAAAAAACTTTACCGTTCCAACACGGACAAGAAAATCACAGGAGTATGCGGAGGCCTCGCAGAGTATTTCGATGTTGACAGCACAATCATCAGACTCATCTGGGTCCTTCTCGCTTGTATCACGGCATTTGTAGGAGCATTCGTCGCATACCTTATCGTTGCACTGATTGTTCCTGTAAAAGTTCAGGATTACAACAACCCTAACCCTGACGAGCAGTAAAGACGGGCAATGGCAAGGCCACCGATCTTTTTATACACCGACGGAGCCGCCAGTGGCAATCCAGGCCCTGGCGGATACGGTGTTGTGCTGAAATGTGCCGACAAGGTCAAGGAGAAATCAGGAGGTTTCGCCCTGACCACCAATAACAGGATGGAACTCCTTGCCGTCATCATCGGTCTGGAGAGTATCCTGTGGGAGAATGCGGATGTGGAAATCTACAGTGACTCCACCTATGTAGTAAAAGCAATTAATGAAGGTTGGCTGAGTAACTGGGAGAAAAAGGGATTCAAAAAAGTGAAGAATGTCGACCTGTGGATGCGTTTTCTGGAAGTTTACCGGAAGCACAATGTCAATTTCCATTGGATAAAGGGACACGCAGGGCATCCTGAGAATGAAAGATGCGACACGCTTGCCGTAGCGGCCTACGGAAAGACCGGTCTCCCCGCCGATGAGGGATATACGGCTGAAGAAAATTCATTACTTTTGTAGACAATCATTTGAAAAAATATATGCGCAACAATAAAAAACCAATTGTAGGTATCACCCAAGGTGACGGAAACGGTATCGGATATGAGGTAATCATCAAATCCCTCGCAGATGCAAGGATTCTTGATTCCTTCACCCCGGTAATCTACGGATCATCAAAGATTTTCGGTTTCTACAAGAAACTTGTACACGAGATAGATCAGATGGACACAAACGTCATCTCATCTGCGAAAGAAGCCCGGGAAAAACGTATCAACATCGTCAACTGTCTGCCGGAGAATTTCTTCGTAGAGCCGGGCCAGCCTACGGCAGAATCGGCAAAGGCCGCGATAATGTCTCTCGAAAGTGCAGTAAAGGACATCAAGAACGGAGATATTGACGTTCTCGTGACCGCGCCCATCAACAAAAAAGCTATGGTAAACGAGGGATTCGGATACACCGGGCATACTGAATACCTCCAGAGCGCATTCAAAGTCAAGGATATCGCAATGTTTATGGTCAGCGACAGGATAAAGATAGGCGTTGTAACTGGACATATTCCTCTCAGGGATGTACCTGACAGCATCAGCGTTGACAAGATTCTGAGCAAACTGCGCCTTATGCAGGCATCCCTGCGCAGGGATTTCTGTGTGGACAATCCTAAGATTGCAGTCCTCAGCCTCAACCCTCACAGCGGAGACGGGGGACTTCTCGGAAACGAAGAGCAGAATATCATTATCCCGGCAATCGAGGCGGCTCAGTCTGAAGGCATCAATGCCTTCGGGCCATACTCTCCTGACGGATTCTTCGGTCTGGGACAATACAGCCGTTTCGACGCCACACTTGCTATGTATCACGATCAGGGGCTGGAGCCGTTCAAGGCACTAGCTTTCACGGACGGAGTGAACTATACAGCCGGGCTTCCTATCATCCGCACGTCTCCTGACCACGGAACCGCTTATGATATGGCGGGAAGGGATGAGGCGGACCCGCGTTCGATGATGTCCTCAATCTTTACAGCAATCGACATCCTGCGCAACCGGCAAGCCTATGATGAGCTTCAGAAAGGAAAGATGGAAGAGAGAGTGCTTGAGGATGCCGAGCAGAAAAACCGTCCAGGGAGGCCTCAGATAGCGTAATGCAAGGACTGGAGACCATTTTCGCAAGAAATTGCGTCGTAAAACGTATAGACAAACCGACGGCAGCCGCATTTATGGCGGCTGCCCATCGTTTGGGCGATACAGGGTGCAGATACAGATACGGTCTCTATGTCAGCAGGAGCACGGGAGCCGCCGAAACGGAATTTGAGGCCGGGACGCTTGTCGCCGTGGCGGAGTTCTCGAATGCAAGGCGGTGGCTCAAGGAAGGCAGGAAAATCAGTTCATACGAGTGGATACGCTACGCTTCCCTGCCGGGAGTTCGTGTGACAGGAGGGATGAGCAAACTTCTCAATGCTTTCGTTGAAGAAGTCAGGCCCGATGACATAATGAGCTACTGCGACGCTTCAGCGGAAGACGGCGGAAATGCATACATCCAATTGGGGTTTGAACTCGAAGACAGGATTGAGAGGGAATCATTCACCAATCTCAAGTTCCGGAAGAAGTTTACTTACTGAATCATACTCATAGCCGCGCGAAAGGGCGAATTTGATCAGTTTCAATTTCCTTTGCGGGTCTCCTTTCAGGAACTTCGCCTTCACTTCAAGGACTCTGAGAAGCCTCTGTGACATCTTTTCTTCATCAAGGTCATCGATAGCCGAGTTTATTTCTTTCCTCCCGACACCTTTGGTCCTGAGCATATAGGATATCTTGACGGGGCCCCAGCCTGAAATGTAGGCCTTCTCCCTTGCAAACGCATCGGCATAGCGGGAATCATCCACGAAACCGTCAGCGACGAGAGACCCCACAATCTCTTCCGCAGCATCGGAGTTACCCTCCAGGTCCTTAAGTGCCTTCTGAAGAATTTCAGCACGGCAATACTCTTTTCTGGAGCACAGGGCCTGCAGCCTGTCAAGGACTTTCTTATCCATTCTTTTCTGACTTGTTATGACGGCCGGCAAGCATTCCGCAGGCCGCAAGGATATCTTCACCTCTGGAGGCACGGATCGTGCACGTGATGCCGTTGCTGTTCAGCCTGTCACGGAAATTTTCCATAACCACCTGGGAGGAACTCTCGTATGGGAAATCCGGTATCTTATGGAATCGTATGAGGTTTACCCTGCATTCCAGGCCCCTCAGCAATCTGATGAGCGCATCGGCGTGGCGTTTTGTATCATTGAAGCCGGAGAACATCGTGTATTCGAAACTTACCCGTCTCTGCCCTGTGAAATCGTATTGTTTGATGAGGTCAATGACGTCATAGAGATTATATGCTTTCTGGACCGGCATTATCGATTCCCTCTCGTCCGGGAAAGGATTGTGAAGGCTTATTGCAAGATGGCATTTCTGTCCGTCCAGATATTTCTTCAGGTTCGGGATAACTCCGATGGACGACAGCGTAATCCTCTTCGGGCTCCATCCGAAACCCCAGTCGGCAGTCAGGACCTCTATCGCCTTTGAGACATTATCATAATTGTCCAACGGCTCACCCATCCCCATAAAAACCGTATTTGTGAGTTCGAATGTCTCGTCAAGGGCGATAAATTGGTTCAATATCTCCGCTACACTGAGATTGCCGTGGAAGCCCTGGCGGCCGGTCATACAGAACTTGCAGCCCATCTTGCAGCCGGACTGCGAGGAGACGCACAAAGTCTTTCTGTCGGCATCAGGAATGACCACTGCCTCGACTGCAGTGTCATTCTCATCAACTTTGAAAAGATATTTCGCCGTGCCGTCTGATGAAACGGCGGACCCTATCGGCAGGGAAACCCCGAGATCGTACATCCCGGCAAGTTTCTCCCGCCCCGGCTTTGAGATATTCGTCATATCGTCAATGGAGCGGACGCGCTTGACATACATCCACTGTGCTATCTGCGTGCCTGTGAATGCAGGAAGACCGCACTTCAGCGCCACTTCCCGCAATTCTTCCGGAGTCTTTCCCAATAATTTTTCTTTCATATCCTTCACGTCCGTTGTTCGTCAGACCGTGTGCAAATATACGCAATTTAAGAATCTGGATAAGATAAGTTTTTGTAATTTTGTCCATTATGATTATTGTTGACGCGCACAGCCACTTATGGCTTACTCAGAACACAGAAGTGGACGGAATGCCAATATATTCTATGGAGAACGGCCGTTCCATGTTCTTCGGGCAGGAAGTCCAAATGCTTCCGCCGTTTATGACTGACAGCCGCAACACAGCGGAGATATTCATATCCAATATGAATTATGCACAGGTCAGCGCTGCTGTAGTGGTTCAGGAATTCATCGACGGCATACAGAACGGATATCTTGCAGAGGTGAAACGCAAGTTCCCCGACAGGTTCAAGGTGTGCGCTATGTTTGACTATCGTCACGACGGCTTCATCCCAGAAGCCGGAAAACTGATTTCCAACGGCATCTTTGACGGAGTCGCTATACCCGGGCACAGGCTCGGAAGACCGCTCAATGGGTCTGAGATGATGGAAATGTTCGCACTGATGGAAGAGAAAGGACTGTTCCTCTCACTTTGCCTCCACGAGGACTGCCACCAGATTCCGGAAGTCGAGGACATAATTTCCAATTTTCCTCATTTGCGTATCGCCATAGGCCATTTCGGAATGGTTACCACAGCAGACTGGATGAAGCAGATCAATCTTGCGCGTCACGAAAATGTAAGCATAGAATGCGGAGGCATCACTTGGTTGTTCAATAGCGAATTCTACCCGTTCAACGGGGCCGTGGAAGCTATCAGAAAGGCCGCAGATGAGGTCGGAATCAAGAAACTTATGTGGGGCTCGGATTACCCGCGCACCATCACTGCAATCACATATAGAATGTCCTACGATTTCATCCTGAAGTCGGAACTGCTTTCCGGAGAAGAAAAAGAACTATTTCTTGGAAAAAACGCAGCTGAGTTCTATAATTTCAAGAATCTGGCGGAATTGCCATATATCAAAAACATGTCGGAATAATGAAAGCTTTACAGATAGCAAAACAGGGAGAAATCAAACAGATCGAGATGGAAAAACCCGTTCCGCAGGATGGAGAAGTCTTGCTGAAACTGAATTATGTCGGCTTCTGTGGATCGGACCTCAACACCTTCCGCGGCAGGAATGCAATGGCAAAACCGGAAGTAATTCCGGGACACGAAGTCGGTGCGACAATAGAAGCGCTTGGCGAAGGAGTGCCGGAGAGTCTCAAACCGGGAATGAACGTGACCGTAAACCCCTACACCAATTGCGGAGTATGCCCTTCCTGCAAGAATATGAGATACAATGCCTGCGAACATAATGAAACACTGGGAGTCCAAAGGGATGGCGCAATGAGGGAATATATCTGTCTCCCTTGGGGCAAAATCATCCCGGCGGAAGGTCTGCCTCCGAAGGAGACAGCATTGGTCGAGCCAATGAGTGTAGGCTTCCACGCTGTTGCAAGGGCTATGGTCACTGAGGCAGAAACGGTTATGGTGATAGGATGCGGTATGGTAGGGCTCGGTGCTGTAGTTGGAGCAGCAAGCCGCAGTGCCAGGGTCATCGCCGCCGATATAGACAGGGAAAAGTTGGAGCTTGCAAAGCAGATGGGTGCATCATACGCATTGGATACCACTGACGCTGACTTTCACAAGAATCTGAGAGAAATAACGGGCGGGAACGGTCCTGACGTCGTCATTGAGGCCGTGGGGTCACCGTCCACCTACAGGCTTGCAATAGACGAGGTTGCATTCACTGGGAGGGTCACCTTCATCGGATACTCCAAATCGGAAGTCAGCTTCGACACCAGTCTTTTCGTCAAGAAAGAACTTGACATCAGAGGATCTCGAAATGCTACGCCTTCCGACTTTGAAGCCGTCATCAACTATCTGAAACGCGGGACCTGCCCGACCGACAGGCTCATTTCCGATGTGGTCGGTTATGAAAACGCCCAAAAGGCAATGGAACATTGGTCAGAGAATCCCGGGAAAGTGTTCAGAATTCTGCTGAAAGCATCATAGCGTAACCCCGGACTTGAATATCGCCATTTCGCGGGAATTGTTGAGTTCGCTCTTTGAGAAGCGTCCGTCAACGATTTCCAGCACCGTATTGATAAATCTCTCCCTGACTTCTTCGATGTTGCAGCATCCGGCCAGAACCCCGGCATCGAAATCTATCCAGGATGGTTTCCTCTCAGCAAGAGGAGTGTTGGAACTGACTTTGACGGTAGGGACAAAACTGCCCAGAGGAGTTCCGCGTCCTGTAGTGAAGAGTATTATCTGGCAACCCGATGCAGCCAGAGCCGTGGAGGAAACTATGTCATTGCCGGGTGAGGAAAGGAGATTGAGTCCTTTCGTTTTAATCAGACCGGCATAATCCACGACATCCACCACAGGACTTGACCCACCTTTTCGTATGCAGCCGAGAGATTTTTCCTCAAGAGTGGAGATACCTCCAGCCTTGTTCCCCGGGGACGGATTTTCGTACACGGGCTGTCCGTTGGAGGTGAAATAGTCCTTGAACCCGTTTATCAGCCGTACGGTCTTATCGAATATATCTCCGTTGCAGCATCTATCCATCAGGATAGTTTCCGCACCGAACATCTCAGGGACTTCAGTCAGAACAGCGGTACCACCTTCAGCGACAAGCCAGTCAGAGAAACGTCCCAACAGAGGATTTGCCGTAATACCACTCAGTCCATCAGAACCGCCGCATTTAAGGCCGACCTTCAGCTTTGAGACCGGAACCTCACCCCTCACATCCGTAGAGGCTATTGAGAACAACTGTCGCAGCAAAGAAAGCCCGTATTCCAGTTCGTCCCCATCGACTTCCTGAACCTTCATAGTGCGGATGCGTTCCTTATCATAATCCCCCGCCTCATCCAGCAGCGCTTCAAGCTGATTATTCTCGCAGCCGAGGCTTACAACCAGAGCGCCACCGCAGTTCGGATGGTGCAGCAGATCCGCCAGTATCTTTCTTGTATTTTCGTGATCATCGCCGAGTTGCGAACAGCCATAATTGTGAGGGAATGGGACAACGGCATCGACACTGCCTCCCCTATCCTCAATTTCTTTTGAAAAACGCAAAGCGAGTTCATTCACGATGCCGTTCACACATCCGACAGTCGGGATGACCCAAATCTGGTTCCGAACGCCCACATCCCCGTTCCTGCGGATAAAGCCTCGAAAGGTTCGTCCTCCGGTAACTCCGTCAGGTGCAGGCCGGGCAGAAGCACAAGGATTGTATGAATACTCCGACCTGTCGCTTAAACTGGAGCGGAGGGAGTTATGATCCACAAGAGAACCGGCCCCGGTCGCCTTTATCAAATGTCCTATTGGAAAACCGTACTTCACGGCACATCCTCCTTCCGGAATATCCTCCAGGGCAAACTTGTGGCCTGAAGGGATATCTTCTATGAGACGTACGCCACATACTTCAGAGCCTTTGTGGAGACTCTTCAGCGCAACAGCCACATTATCTTTCGGATCTATTCTGCAATAATCCATTATAATATTGTTTCGAGGGCCTCCCTCATACCATATTTTTCAATCAGGGCGATATCCTTGCCCAACAGTTCCGCGAATCCGGAAAGCGCTGTCAGGTCTTCGCCCCATATTTCCTCCGCAGAAAGCACCGTACGGGCCACGCAGAACGGGTCGGTACTGCTCCAGGCTTTATTCAGGAGGGCTATTACTTCGGCATCATCATCCGGGACAATGACATCGTCACCTCTCCTGCCGCCCTTGTAATATTCACAGATAGCAGCAAGCCCAAATACAAGTCCCTGAGGCAGAGTGCCTTCCCTTTCAAGAAATGTCTTTATTCCCGGGAGGTCGCGGGTCTTGAACTTCGGGAAGCTGTTCAGCATAATGCTGGTCACATAATGCTTGATGTACGGATTGCGGAAACGCTCCATAACGGCATCAGCAAAGGAAATCCTTTCCTGCATCGGAAGATCCAGAGTCAGCAGCAACTCATCATACATCACTTTGCGGACAAATCTGCCCACAAGCGGGTCCTCACAGCATTCACGCACTGTATCAAGTCCGCTGAGATACCCCACCGGGCTGAGTACAGTATGAGGGCCGTTCAAGAGTGTCACCTTACGTTTGTGGAACGGCTCTTCCGATTGGACGAACTTGACGTTAAGTCCGCATCTGTCGGCAGGAAATTCTTCAGAAAGGGATTCCGGAGCTTCTATCACCCAGAGATGGAAAATTTCGCCCTTCACCAGCTGCTTGTCTTCATACCCGATGCGGACCGTCAATTCCTCCGCCCCGTCCTTCGGGTATCCTGGAACGATTCTATCCACAAGGGTACTGTATATCCGGCAGGAATTCAAAAACCAGTCCCTGAATCCGTCTTCCAGTTTCCAATGGTCGATATACTTCAGAATGCATTCTTTCAGGCATTTTCCATTTTCGAAAATAAGTTCGCACGGCAGGATGATGAAACCTTTGTCAGGGTCGCCGTTGAAATGGGAGTATCTATGATGGAGCAGCTGCACCAACTTGCCCGGATATGATGCTGCAGGCTTGTCATCGAAGCTGCAGGACGGGTCGAACGCAATCCCGGCCTCTGTCGTATTGGATACTATGAAACGCATTTCCGGCTGCTCTGCAAGCGCAATATATGTCCCGAATTCCTTATACGGGTCCACTCCCCGGCTGATACAGTCAATCAATTCGATTGAATCCACAGGCTCGCCTCCTGACAAGCCCTGCAGGTTGACGTGATACCGGCAATTCTGGGCCGTAAGAGCAGCTACATGGCCTCCGGCCCTCGGCTGCACAACCACGACGGATGCGTTGAAATCCGTCTCATGATTCATTCTGGTTACGATCCAGTCGAAGAAGGCGCGCAGGAAATTACCCTCGCCGAACTGTATGATTTTTTCCGTTCTGACTTCCATATTTCTCAAAGCGCTGCCATTCCTCCGTAATGGTCATCTCCAAACAGACTACGAATTGTTCCAACGGACTCTCTTCTGGTCTCCGATTATGTCCTGAACCTTCTTTACGAGCTCCCGGTCAATCGGTTGGTTCACGTATTCAATGTTCTTCCGCACATTGTCAGGATTTGCCGAGCTGAAAAGCGTCGTTGCAATACGCGGGCTGCTCACAGCATACTGGACAGCGAGTTTTTCTATAGGATACCCGACTTCATTGCAATATGCAGCAGCTTTTGCACAGGCCTCCACCAATGATTTCGCAGCGGGATGCCAATCCGGAACGCCCCTGGTGGAAAGCAACCCCATTGAAAGAGGCGAAGCATTGATCAGACCGATTCCTTTGCTCTCAAAAAAGTCGAAGTACTCGGTCAGGAGGTCGTCATTAAGGCAATAATGGCAGAAACAAAGCACTGACTCCACAGTTCCAGGAGCAGAATGCTCTATTACCCATTGCAGGTTCTCCGGCTGCAGGTCCGTAATTCCCACGTGGCTGACAACACCCTTTTCCCTCAATTCCACAAGAGCAGGAAGCGTTTCTTCGGCAACCTGATGAAGATCTGCGAATTCAATGTCGTGGACATTTATGAGGTCGATGTGATCGATTCCGAGACGTTCCATACTTTCATAAACGCTCTCTGTCGCACGCTTTGCCGAATAATCCCAGGTATTGACACCGTCCTTCCCATATCGGCCAACCTTTGTAGAAAGAAGGTACTTGTTTCTCTGAATCTGCCGCAAGGCCTTCCCCAATACGGTTTCCGCCTTGTAATGTCCGTAGTACGGAGAGACATCGATGAAATTGATTCCGCCTTCAATGGCAGCAAACACGGCCTCTATTGCCTTTCCTTCATCAATCTGGTGGAAGACTCCCCCGAGCGAAGAAGCGCCGAATGACAGATTCGACACCTTCATTCCTGTCTTCCCTATTTCCTTATATTCCATATTAATTGAGTTTTAGAACCTGTTTTAAGTCGGATATTTCCACAAATTTAACGAAAATGTTGTCGAACAATAAAATAAAGTAAATATATTTATCTGAACAATTGACGGATTATGAAAAATAACAAAGAAAAACTCTCTCTTGCGCTGATTTTCTCGCTGTTTTTTCTCTGGGCGATAAGCAGCAACCTTCTCCCTACGATGATCAGGCAACTTATGAAAACCTGCGAGTTAAGTACATTTACGGCTTCATTCACTGAAAGTGCCTACTGGATAGCATACTTCATTTTCCCCATCCCTATCGCGATGTTTATGAAGAAGTACAGCTACAAGGCGGGCGTAATTTTCGGACTGTCCCTTTCGGCTTTCGGGTGCTTGCTGTTTCTTCCTGCAGCAGTTGTGAAGGCATATCCGATGTACCTCGCTGTCTTCTTTGTGATTGCTACGGGAATGTGCTTCCTGGAAACAGCCGCAAACCCGTACGTGACATCGCTCGGAAATCCTGGAACTGCCCCGCGCAGGCTAAATCTGGCACAGGCTTTCAATGGGCTGGGAGCCTTTATCGCGGCAATGTTCCTCAGTAAGCTTGTGCTCAGCGGAGATGTCTATACCAGAGAGAATCTGCCTCAGGCATATCCTGGAGGCTGGGATGGATACATCCAAGCCGAGACCGATTCAATGAAGCTTCCGTATATGATTCTGGCGGCTGTGCTGGTTGTCACCATAGTAGCTATCATAATCGCAAATCTCCCGAAGACAAAGGAAGAGGTTGAATCTGAAGGGAAAGAAGGTAAACTGATTGACTTCAGGGTCCTCAAACGTTCACACCTCAGGAAAGGAGTTGTAGCACAGTTCTTCTACAACGGAGGCCAGACAGCCATCAACAGCCTGTTTCTGGTATATTGCTGTACTTATTCCGGCATTGATGAGGCCACGGCCACAACATATTTCGGCCTTTATATGCTGTGCTTCCTGCTCGGGAGATGGATAGGCACACTCCTGATGGGCAAATTCAAGCCACACAATATGCTGGCCGCATATGCCGTTATGAACGTACTGCTATGCGCCGTCATTGTCATCTTCGGCGGTACTGTCGGCATATTCGCTATGATGGCGGTATCCTTCTTTATGTCTATAATGTACCCGACTCAGTTCTCACTCTCTCTCGAAGGCCTCGGGGAACAAACAAAAAGCGGCTCCGCCTTCCTCGTTATGGCAATCATAGGCAATGCCTGCCTGCCACAGCTTACGGCATACATTATGAACCGTAACCCTGAAATGTACAGCATAGCATATCTGATACCTCTGATTTGCTTTGCCGTATGCGCATACTACGGATTCAAGGGACATATTGTCAGAGATTAGGTTTTTTATTACCTTTGTTAATTAACTTAAAATAATATCATTATGGCTAAAGAAGTTGAAGTACAGGCCGCTGAAGCAAATGCCGCAAAGTTGAAGGCATTGCAGGCCACGATCGACAAGATTGAGAAAGATTATGGGAAAGGTACGATCATGAAGTTGGGAGATCAGCCACAATGGGACGTACAGGTTATTCCGAGCGGATCCATAGCATTGGACCACGCTCTTGGTATCGGAGGCTATCCTAAGGGAAGAATCATTGAAATATATGGTCCGGAATCCAGCGGAAAGACCACGCTTGCCATTCACGCCATCGCAGAAGCGCAGAAGACAGGCGGTATCGCGGCAATGATCGATGCCGAACACGCATTCGACAGGGCATACGCAAAAGCATTGGGAGTCAATCTTGAGACTCTCCTCATTTCACAGCCGGACAACGGGGAGCAGGCCCTTGAGATTGCCGACAACCTTATCCGCTCCGGAGCCATCGACATCGTGGTCATCGACTCCGTTGCAGCACTTACCCCAAAGGCTGAGATCGAGGGCGAGATGGGAGACAACAAGGTCGGGCTCCAGGCACGGCTGATGAGCCAGGCTCTCAGAAAACTTACAGCAAATATCGCAAAGACAAACACCTGCTGCATATTTATCAACCAGCTCAGAGAGAAGATAGGCATAATGTTCGGCAACCCTGAGACCACCACCGGCGGAAACGCCCTCAAGTTCTATGCTTCAGTCCGGATAGACGTAAGACGTACCACCCAACTGAAGGACGGCGAGGACCCTACCGGGAACAGGACCAGAGTGAAAGTCGTAAAGAACAAGATGGCTCCTCCTTTCAAAAAGGCCGAATTCGACATCGTGTTCGGAGAAGGTATTTCCAAGGTAGGTGAGATAATTGATCTCGCTTCCGACCTTGACATCATCCACAAGAGCGGAAGTTGGTTCAGCTACAATGAGGCTAAACTGGCTCAGGGAAGGGATGCAGTGAAGCAGTTGCTCAGCGACAATCCTGAGCTCTGCGACGAGATTGAGGGCAAAATACGCGAGGCACTGGCACAAGTTAAAGACTGATGGGAAAGATAATTCTTACTGGCGACCGTCCTACAGGCCGCCTTCATATCGGACATTATGTAGGTTCACTCAGACGCAGGGTCGAGCTCCAGAACAGCGGCAAATTCGACAAGATATTCATTATGATTGCCGATGCCCAGGCTCTTACCGACAATGCGGACAATCCAGAGAAAGTGAGACAGAACATAATCGAGGTCGCGCTGGACTATATGTCCGCCGGACTGGATCCGGAGAAATCCACCCTGTTCATCCAGTCGCAGGTAAGCGAGCTGACCGAACTGACCTTTTTCTATGAAAACCTCGTTACTGTACAGAGGCTTCAGCGCAACCCGACCGTCAAGCAGGAAATTCAGTTGAGAGGCTTCTCAGAAAATACTGACGGGTCTGACAACAAAGCCGGCACACCTGTCGGGTTCTTCTGCTACCCTATCAGCCAGGCCGCTGACATCACCGCCTTCAAGGCCACCACTGTACCTGTCGGGGAAGATCAGGAGCCTATGATCGAACAGACAAGGGAAATAGTAAGGAAATTCAATTCCACATATGGAGAGACTCTCGTGGAGCCTGAGATAATGCTACCGGACAATGCAGCCTGCCTGCGTCTTCCGGGAACTGACGGAAAGGCCAAGATGAGCAAATCCCTCGGAAACTGCATATATCTTTCTGATGACGCAGAGACAGTATGGGCCAAAGTCAAGGGAATGTACACGGACCCGGGGCATCTCCAGGTCTCAGATCCCGGCAGAGTTGAAGGGAATACGGTATTCACCTACCTTGACGCCTTCTGCAAACCGGAGCACTTCGACAAATTTGCATCCTGCTTCATAGGCAAGAAAGTAAGTTTCGAATTTCACAGCCTCGATGAGGTCAAGGCACAATACCGTGCCGGAGGCCTCGGCGACATGATGATAAAGAACTTCCTCAATGCCGTCCTGAACGACACGCTCGAACCTATCAGAACAAGGCGTCACGAGTTGGAGAAGAACATCCCTTACGTATATGAGGTACTCCGCAAAGGCTCTGAAGAAGCACGCAAAGTAGCCGCCCAAACACTCTCAGACGTCAAGAAAGCAATGAAAATCAACTACTTCGATCCGGGAGTGCTCGACGAGCTCATTGCTGAGCAGACAGCTAAATTCAATCAATAACCGATTATTCGGATACAGGTGAGAGGCGGTAGAGGATCACGTCATGTGAAGGTACCTTTACCGTCTTCATTTTATTGTAATTCTTAGGAAGTGCCGTAGTGCCTTCTTCCTTGCCCGTCCAGAGATTTTTTATTCTGTAAACCACGGTATCAAAAGACGTACTGAGGTTGGAGACTTCAGTGTCAGTGAAGCAGAAATTCCTCCAGTCGATAAGATATTCCCTGTCCTGTTCGCTCCTGTTGAAGATGCAGACAGCCCAGTCCCCACCCTCAAGAGGCTTGAACCAGAATTCAAGGGCTCCGTTCTGTTCTGTCTTGTATTTGAGTGCCTGAACGCCGAGTGGATCCTGATTGAGCGCAATCACTTCCTTGTTCAAAAGGATGGCACGTGTTTCCTGCGACATATGGACGAGGTCGTTACCCATAAGGAGAGGGGCACACAGCATTGCCCAGAGAGTAAAATGGGCCCTGTCCTCTGCGACACTCATCCCATTTCCCACCTCGAGCATATCCGGATCGTTCCAGTGGCCCGGGCCTGCGTATTTGCGAAGGCCTTCCTGCTTGTCAAGGATATCAAGGATACAGAGTGAATAACTCGGATACTTTCCGTCTCTAGTGAAATGAGCGGCTATATCTCCTGTTGTGCGCCAGCTGTTTGCGACCACATTTCCCCACTCCCAAGGCTTATTGCTGCCCCACTCGCACATACTGAAGAAAATAGGGCGTCCGGTAGCCTTAAGCGCACGGCTCATCAAGGTGTACGCAGCTTTTGCGTTCAGTCCGTCACTTTCACACCAGTCATATTTAAGATAATCGATTCCCCAGTTTGCATACTGGATTGCATCCTGGAACTCGTGGCCCAGACTGCCTTCGCGTCCCCCGCACGTATGCCATCCAGCATCACTGTACAGGCCGACCTTGAGGCCGCGGCTGTGGATATAGTCCACCAAGGCCTTCATACCTGAAGGAAATTTCACAGGATCGCACTGGATGAAGCCGTTTTCATCACGTGTGCCGTGCCAGCAATCATCAAGGTTGAGATACTCATAGCCGGCTTCCAGAAAGCCTCCGTCCGCCATCACATCAGCCATCATCTTAATTACATCTTCATCGATGTCGCAGGCAAATTTATTCCAGCTGTTCCAGCCCATCTGAGGGGTATCGCCCAGCTCATTGTATCTTACATTCCTGTCATAAGCATTATTTTTCCCGTCAGTTGGATTCTGAGAATAAAGACTTGCCGCAGCAAATGCTGAAAGCGCAATCAAGAGTAATTTTCTGTACATGGTGTTATTAGTTTTGGTTTCTATTTATTCCTTGGGTGATGCTCCAACACGGCAGCCTGCCAGGTGGAGCTGTCTATGTGGGTGTATATCTCAGTGGTCAGGATGCTTTCGTGCCCGAGCATTTCCTGAACCACCCTCAAGTCTGCTCCGTTCTCTATCAGATGTGTCGCGAATGAGTGACGGAACGTATGCGGAGATATTTCCTTCCGGACTCCGGCAAGCATAGCCTGTTTCTTCACCATAGTGAAAACGGCCACGCGGCTGAGCGTCTTCCCAAATTTATTCAAAAATACAAAATCCTCGAAATCAGAAGCATATGGGACAGGTCGGCTATTGATATATGCTAACAAAGCATCAATTGCGGCCCCTCCTATCGGGACTATCCTCTCTTTGTTTCCCTTTCCTATGATTCGGACAAACCCTTCTTTCAGGTAGAGGGAGGAGATTTTCAGTCCAACCGCCTCGGAAACTCGCAGTCCGCAGCCGTAAAGGACCTCAAGAATAGCCCTGTCCCGAAGACCGGAGACGCTGCCGGTGTCAACTGATTCTATGATGGCGTTCACCTCCTCAACGCTCAGGACGGCAGGCAGGTAGCGCCCGAGTTTCGGCGCATCGACATTGTCACAAGGATTGTCCTGCCTCTCCCCTTCCAGAATCATCCAGTCGAAAAAAGACCTCATTGAACTGAGATAATGGGCCTGGGACCTTTTGGACAGCATTTCGGCCTTGATTCGCAAATATTTTTCAATATCGTCCGTATCCATTTTCCGGGGGTCGGACGGTATGACTTCCAGGAGGTCCTTAACGTCGGAGTAATATGAAGATACAGTATTGGGAGACATATGTTTCTCAATTTTCAGATAAGAACTGTAATCTTTCAGAATTCTGTCCACAATCGGTTTTCTTTCTCATGCAAAAATACTAATTTTGAGCCCGGAAAAATCTAATTAATCAAAATATGAGAAAGAAAATCGTTGCCGGAAACTGGAAGATGAACACCAGTTGTCCTGAAGGAGTTGAACTCGCAAAAGCCGTTGTAGCAAAATCCACTGAAGTACCTGCTAATGTAGGACTTATCATTGCTCCTCCATTCACACACCTTTGCTGCGTAAGCGAAATCACCGAGGGCAGTAAGGTTGAACTTTCAGCACAGAACTGCGCTGACCACACATCAGGAGCTTTCACCGGAGAAGTTGCAGCGCCTATGCTGACTTCTGTAGGCTGCCAGTGGACCATCCTCGGGCACTCTGAGCGCCGCCAGTACTATGGGGAAACTGATGAGAAGCTCGTCGTAAAGACAAAGCTCGCCCTTGAGGCAGGTCTCGGCGTCATCCTCTGCGTAGGAGAGAACCTTGATGAGAGAGAGGCCGGAAAGCATTTCGAGGTCTGCGAGAACCAGATTAAGAACGTTCTTTACAACTTCACTGCTGAAGATATGAAGAAGATTGTTGTCGCATACGAACCAGTATGGGCTATCGGAACCGGCAAGACCGCTACTGCAGAACAGGCTGAAGAGATTCACGCACACATCCGCAAAGTGCTCGCTGACAAGTTCGGTGCACAGGTCGCTGACGACACCACAATCCTCTACGGCGGAAGTTGCAAGCCTTCAAACGCAAAGGAACTTTTCGCACAGCCGGATATCGACGGTGGTCTTATCGGAGGTGCAGCGCTCAAGGCTGACGATTTCATCCAGATTGCGCTTTCATTCTAAACGGCAACCTGACAATTTCGCGGCATCTCCGGATTTGAGGATCCCGGCAGACTGCAATTTGGAAACACTCCACTCTTCCCGTGGGGTGTTTTCTCTATATAATACTATCGAACGTGCCGTATGCCGGTCTATGTAAGGGTGCAGGGCCAGGGAATCTTCAGGGAGGGACCACAGCAGGAAAGGTTCGGAGGGGCCGACAACTATCAGATCTTCAAGTCCTTTGAACTTTTCCTCATCAAAATTATAGATATCCATAAGTTGCTCTTTGTAGGAGTAGCCGTGCAATTCCTTCCTGTATTCCAGAATTCTGGAAGCGAAGTAAGGGCCGATTCCCGGGAGGTCGTCGAGTGCGGCTGAATCAGCGGCATTTATATCTACTGGAGGTATGACGATATGGTCTTTCACACGTTCATAGAGGCTGTCGCTGACTACATATGAACGCGCGAAATCACCAGGGCGTCTGAACCGTCCTCCCTTCTCCCTGTAATTGATTATTGACCAGGCCTGTTTCTCCGAAAGTCCGAGTCTCTGCAGTTCTTCCAGAGTGGCAGTGTTCGGATTGAAATCAAAGGTCTCATACCTTCGTCCAAACTTTCCCGACGGCCGTACATATCTGACTTCGTCAGACCGGGTCGAACTTCTCACGGGCGAAATCGTTGGGGAAAGCACTGATGTATCCTTATCTGCGTCAGTACTCCGAGCAGGTGATGTATCGATGACATTCTGCGGCAAAACAGAACGCCCCAGCATCCTTCCCATAAAAGATGCCGATTCAAAGCCTATTATCAAGAAAACAAGTGCTATTGCACCGGATTTAATCGAAGCGCTCAACTTTTTCATCTCTCTCCTCATTCCTCCTCTTCTTTTGTTGTACTCCGGCGACTATTATTACAATCTCGCCTTTAGGTTCGTGTTCTTTGAACCAGGCGGCATTCTCAGCGAGCGTGCCCCTCCTGTGTTCCTCGTGAATCTTTGAAATTTCCCGCGCCACAGAACATTCCCTGTCCGGTCCGAAAACCTCCGCGAACTGCTCCAGTGTCTTCACCAACCGATATGGAGACTCATAGAAAACCATCGTGCGGGTTTCTGCGGCCAGTGATTCAATCATTGTCTGACGTCCCTTCTTCTGAGGAAGAAATCCCTCGAAGCAGAATCTGTCACAGGGCAGACCGGACGAAACAATAGCCGGGATACAGGCAGTAGCCCCGGGAAGTGTCTGGACTTCAATACCTTCGGCCGCGCAGGTCCTAACCAGAAGAAAACCCGGGTCGGATATCCCCGGAGTACCGGCATCGCTTACCAGTGCGACATTCATCCCACCCAGAATCCTTTCCTTCACAAGTTCCACAGTCTGATGCTCGTTATACTTATGATGGGACTGGAGTTTCGTGTGAATGTCGTAATGATGCAAAAGCACGGATGACGTCCTTGTATCTTCAGCAAGTACCAAATCCGCCTCCTGCAGCACCTTGACAGCACGGTAGGTCATATCCTCGAGATTTCCGACAGGTGTCGGGACTATGAACAGTTTTCCTGGCATATCAGTTCAATTTCCTGCGAACCGCCATCATAAATCTATAAACGACATCGGAGTCAAGTTTCCATTTCGGAAAATTGGCGGCGATGAAATTTTCAGCCTCTGCAAGTGAAGAGAAACTGTTCAAGTTACGGATAGAATTCTGGAACAGCATAGGGTCACCCCCGAACAGTGCATTTATGAACTGGACCCTGTCATTAAGAGATATCGCGCTCAGTATATTTTGTACGGCAGACCCCGGCACGTCACGCTTCCAAGGCAGGGTATCAGGCATTACGGATTCAAAAAACACTTTCGGAGCATCTTCAGCAGCTTGTTCGAAAACTGCTTCCACAGGCTTCGCCTCCAGGATTTCCTGTTCCGGTGCCAGTTCGGTCTGAAAGACAGGTTCCTGCAGTTCTTCCATTTGAGGCATATCGTCATCCAGCGTAATATCCAACGGTAACTCCTCTACGGCTATCTCTTCTACGACAGTTTCCTCTGCAACAGCCTCTTCTGTAACAATCTCCTTTGTCTGCTCCCGTTCATTGAAATCAAGTTCGGACAATCTTTCCTCCAATGTCCCGATTTCTTCGCGAAGCCTGGCGATTGTGGCCCTTATTTCTTCTATTATTGCAACATTATTCTTTTCCATAAAAGCAATATTGACTATCTTTGTTATGTCAATCTTACAAATTTAGAAATGTTTTCAGAATCTTTCAAAAAAACAGGCTGCATTGAAGTGATTTGCGGTTCAATGTTCTCCGGAAAAACCGAAGAGTTGATCAGAAGGCTGAAGAGAGCCCAGTTCGCAAACCAGAAAATCGCCGTTTTCAAGCCCGTTGTCGACAACAGATATTCGGATGTTGACGTAGTGTCCCACGATCTTCACAGCGTAACATCCAAGCCTATCAGTTCCCCATCCGAAATGCTGAATATAGCAGACGATGTCCAGGTGGTCGGAATAGATGAAGCTCAATTCTTTGACAGCAGTCTGGTGGAAGTCTGCAAAACACTTGCAAACGAGAAAAAAGTCCGCGTAATCATTGCGGGACTTGATACCGATTATCTTGGAGTACCGTTCGGGCCTATGCCCCAGCTGATGGCAATTGCCGAGGATGTCCAGAAAGTCCACGCCATCTGCGTGAAGTGCGGAAGTCTGGCCAACCATTCCCACAGGCTCACGAAAAGCAAGGAACTGGTTGTCCTTGGAGAGAAGGATTCTTATGAGCCTCTATGCAGGGAATGCTACAACAGGCTTAAAGAAGCTGAAGGACGATAGCCAACTGGTCATCCTCATCCCACAGCCACACAATCTCATCAGAATTGATTGCCTTCACTTTCAGGGTGATACCTGACAGGCTGTACAGTTTGTCAGTCCCTGTCCATTTTACTGAGCAACCGCTTATCTCCTGGCCCTCCTTTCCCGGCAACGAACCGAGGGAAACGGTATAATAAGCAGAAAGGTCATCCTTAAAGATGCGGTAATCAAGTCTGGAGGAACTGACTGAACGCTGGCAAGTAAGAGGTTCATAGCTCAGGACAGTTTTACCCCCGAAGATTATTCTTTGCGCCGGGTCATTCAGACAATCCCTGTCAAATCCATCAGGGCGATAGCATCCACACAGCAGAACGGATAATGAAGCCAATATGATAATCAAATTTCTCATTTCACACTTACTTCTTTAATGATTGTCTCCCGGGTTCCGTCCGCCCTAACATATTCAACGGAGAGGATGCCGGATTCCTTCAGTTCATAATACCCTGTAGTGGGATCCACTTTTATCACACTGTCATTGAATTTCCAGATATGTGATGTGGACTTTATACCATTCTTCAATCTAAGTGGCAGAAGCGCTCCGACCTTGAATGCTCCGGATATGTACCGGTACGTCTTTCCGAAAGATATTGCCGGGTAAGCGCCTTCATATACCGCCCCGGTAGTGAACTGGCACAAGCAGCTGCCTCTGCCGCCGTCCGGAAGCGCAATGGAAATCTCCAATTCATATTTTGTAGCAGGTTCAAGTCTTTCAACCGTGCAGGAATATTTATTGTCGCTTGTTGGACTGACAGTAATGTCCCTGGCTGCCTTACCATCTGCAGAAATGATTACTCTGGCATCCGGAGAAGTGGACCAGTAAGAACCGAGGTGCCAGTTCAGAATCACAGCATCCTGATAGACATCCGGCTCATCCATATACAGATTGCCAACAGCCATAAAACTCAGTTCATCATCGGTTTTTGAAATATTGGTCAGGGAGAAAAACGAGCCTTCATATGGGACAAAGGTTGAATACCGGCCATTTACACCGGGATAATAGATTGGAGAGATGTCGTTCTCCAGACTGTGGGCATCAAAATGCGGCTCCGCTGCAGGAATAATCTTTGCGCACATATGATCAGGTCTGCAGTTCACTTCATTGTACGTCCACCTTTCCTTTGCGGAGAAATCACGCTGGTATTTTTCCGAATAGCCGGCAGATGCATACGACTTATCGATGTGATATACAAGGAGACCACTTCCACCTATGAACTGATCCCATCCCGAGGCCTTTCTGAATTCGAAAAGGAAATATTCATCCTTGTTGTCCGTATCCATACGGAAGAATTCATTATTTTCATTGACAGGCCTCAAGCTGCACATTCCTTCGTGCAGCGGGATTCCGGAAGCAATCCCCAGCATCTCACGTTCCAGTGCATTATAATTCGGAGGAGTCTGGCAGGTATTATTATAAGCGCCCTTATCCATAAGGGACGTATATCCCCATACTCCCTCTGTCGTCCCACCGCTTTTGACATCATCCGTATCATAGAGATCCTGCAAGCCCAGAAGATGGCTGAACTCGTGACAGAAAGATCCTATTCCGTTAAATTCCGTAAACCCGTCCGCATAATAGATCAGTTCGGAAGTCAAGGCATATTTCTTAATCCGTACGCCGTCCAGTGTAAGATGCATACCGGCACTTTCAATATCCCAGCTATGGGACCAGATATAATCGTCGCCAGCCCCTTCTGCTTCGTCCGGCCCGGCATAAAACATAAAGATATTATCCACACAACCGTCTCCGTCATTGTCAAACCGGCTGAAGTCAACATAGGTATCAGCTTTCAGACATGCCGCATAAATTGCTTCTGCGGCTTTGGAATCAGTACCGTCTGCGCCATTCTTTCCATAATATGCATAGGATTCAGGCAATGAGATGACAGGGGTAACGACAAATTCAAATTCACGTTTTCCGCCGAACTGGTCATTGAAATATGCTTTTGCCTTCGCAAGAAGGCCCTCGAAGGATTTCTCGGAATACTTGAATTTCAGGTCGGAGAACTGAGCAAGGATAACCACCGCACTGACTTTGGAGCTGGAAACCGATTTGGTTTTCAGCATTGTCGAGGCATCTGCACCATGCTGCGCGCGTAGGTTCAAGGACTTCTTAAAAAGAAGTTCATAAGGGATATGTGCACTCGCGTCCATCACCTGCTTTGGGGCTTGTTCTCCATAATGACGGAAAGAACTGTGCTTTATGCCGTTCGAATCATACCAGGCATAAGAGTAATAGCCGTCAGCATCTCTCATCAGGGCATATCCATCAACCGAAGTCAGGACATTTCCGTACTCATCGCCCCTTATATAAGCATGCACGGAAGATCCGTCCGGCTGTCTGAGCCTGAGCAGTCCGGGCCTGGCCGGTTTTGCCCATACACAAGCCGATGACACCAGAATCAATACTATTACTAGGCGGAATTTCATAGCGTAAAGATAAATCGTTTGGGGCTAAAAACAAAAAGCCGGCGCCTCACGGCTCCGACTTATTGACGTGTACTAAAACCTAAACCTACATCATGGATGCAAAAAAGGTCAGGAACGTTGCACGAAACTATAAAAATTTCAATTACTTCTTTGCGTCAGCAACTGAAACTTTACGGAACTCTTTGAGATCCTTCATAAGAGCAAGAGCAGCCTTACGTGCACGTGCGCCGGCAGCCTTGTTTCCCTTTACTACCTGAGCCTCAGCGTTTACCTGGAACTCGGCGATCTCCGCATTGATGTTTTCAACGAGCTTCTTCATAATAATTATTATTAAAATGGTTAAATATGTTAATTATAGTCAATTATCGCTGCAATATAAGCAATACAATCAAAATAACAAAATTTTTAGTTTTTTTGATTCAAAAAAGTCATTGCTCTATCCGGCCCTACCGTGCAAAAATCCTTCACCCCCGCGATAACCCTGTCAAATATTCCAGGGAGCAACTCCTTATCTTCAGCGGAGATAGACCCCAGGACGAAATCCACTTGTCCCCCGCGGGAGAAATCATTTCCAATGCCGATACGTATCCTTGTATAATCTCTGGTACCCAATTGGAGTTCAATGTTCTTCAAGCCGTTATGGCCCCCGTCGCTGCCTGATTTACGCATTCTGACTGAACCGAATGGAAGATTCAGGTCATCACAAATCACCACAAGTTGTTCCACGGGCAGTTTAAGTTTATTCATCCAATATCTTACGGCATTTCCACTGAGATTCATATAGGTAGATGGCTTCAGAAGATACAACTTCCTGCCCTTGAACGATATTTGTGTCACATCCCCATAGCGTTCCGTAGAATAAACAGCATTGGATGCCTGTGCCCAGGCATCCAACACCATAAATCCCATATTATGCCTGGTAGAAGCATACTCCTCGCCGATATTTCCCAATCCAACGACAAGATAATTCATACCCGACGTGTCAATATGTTTGCGCCAGAAGCACATTATTCAGCAGCCTCAGAAGACTCCTCTGCGGAAGCAATTGAATTACGTGTTGACTTGACACCGCAAACTACTGAACTCTTAGGTGTGACGATAGTCACATTGTCGAACTTGAGATCTCCGGCCTTGATGACTTTATCCAGTCCGAGAGCAGAGATATCAACAGGAAGCTCGTCAGGAAGGTTCTTCATAACTGCACTTACCTTGAGAGCACGTGCTGACTGGAAGAATTTTCCACCCTGCTGAACACCGACTGCATGTCCTGAAATAGAAACAGGAACATTGATTGTGATAGGGTTATTCTCATCTACTGCGAGGAAATCGACGTGAAGGCAATTGTCCTTAACAGGATGATACTGAAGTTCGTGAAGGACAGCGAAATATTTCTGTCCATTATCCAGTACTAGATCAACGATATGTGACTTAGGAGTATGTGTTACACCCATAAGTTCTTTCTCTGACACTGTAAAAAGTACGTTCTCGATTCCCTGTCCGTAAAGATTGCAAGGAACGAGGCCCTGTGCACGGAAAGCCTTGATAACGGCTTTGTTGCCGACCTGACGGATCTGGCCTTTCAATTCAAAATGCTGCATTGTAATAAAATTAAAAATGTGTTACTCATCCCCTGCGCTTCCTGTCCGGAAGTCCGGGACCCATTGCACCAAAAAGCCTGAGCTTTTGTAAATGCGGGCGCAAATATAGTAAAAATTAATTACTTAACAAGACCAGTGACCTTATTCCAGGATAAAGTCCTGTAATACCCGTCGAGATATTCGTTTCCCTTTTTAGGAATATATGTACTGAAACCGGAATAGACCTTGACTTTGATAATCCCAAGAATCATATCAGTAGCAGCCCTGTAAGGAGCGGCGGCATCCAAAGCGGATTCAAGCACCGCCTTATCGGTCTTTGTTATTCCGGATTCGATGAACATACTTTCAAGGTCATAGAACCAGCACCTGTCGGGTACCGAAAAATAATGTCCGATATCATCGGGGTCAGTTATAGCGATGTCATCAGCATATTTTGAATAAAGTTCTTTGCAAACTGACGCTAATTTATCAAGATTCTTGCAATCAACTACAGTAACTGTAGCAGAACGTTCAGACCCACGTTTGGCGTTGTAGAAATTGAAATAGTCCTCGGCCACGCCCTTGATATCAGGCTTGAGCCCGCCGAACAACCTGTCTCCCAATTTCTTGTAATCCAGACCATCCGTAAGTATTTCGGCTGGTGACATCAGAATCATATCGCACACATCCTTGAACTGATAGGCCACCTCGATGCCGCCCATAAGGCAGGCATCAAACAAAATGTAGTCGTAATGTCCCGGCAGACTGCCGGCCATTTCAATCACATCAGATTCCAGGGACATCGATCTGAGAGACTCAATGAAAAGCTGACGCCCGAAGCTCTTGGTCTTCGGGAGTGACGGATCCCGCTCAAAAGGCACATAGTCGCATGCGCCCACAGGAAGAGGATGTTCCTGTTCTGGCACATTGCTTCCGGCAAGCATCGATTTTGATGACGGGGGCACAGGGTTCTCATAATAGCCCCTCGGAGTCCAGCCGGACCCGTGAGAGGTGAATATGAGGCCGTAACTGTCCGACGGGAACATACTGCGAACGTCAGAAATGGTTTCGTTCATTGTCCGTGGGTCCGCCAGCAGGTTGATTGTACCGTCGGCTCTGCGCATAGGGAAAGCCTTAAGCGTATCAAGAACGACATTGTCCTTGTCTCTGTACAATCTTATGAGGTATGGATTCGAATCAAAAATGCCTCTGGTATCAACCGGTTTAAAAAACATCTGGCTGATAACAAGCATGACCTTCTTGTCTTTCGCTGAAGGAATATTGCCCGAAGCCAGCTCCCGGATGTCATCAGACAGATTAAAATCCAGATCGTTTCTGCCGACTGAATATAGTATTGACACGTGGTCATACCTTACCTCTTCAGGCTCAACCTTACTGCACTGGCAGGAGGAGACACCAAGAAAAGTCAGCGCAAACGCTAAAAATATGTACTTTGAACCTTTCATAACATCGGACAAATTTACAATTATTTGACTAAATTTGCACTTTATACAATATCAAAAGCAGATTCGATGAAAAATTTTGTAGAAGAACTCAAGTGGAGAGGTATGATTCACGACATCATGCCGGGGACCGAAGAAGAATTGATGAAAGGTCCTTCAGCCGCGTATGTAGGCATTGACCCTACCGGCGACTCGCTTCATATCGGCCACCTTGTAAGTATAATGATACTCAAGCATTTCCAGTCCTGCGGTCACAAGCCGTACGCGCTTGTCGGAGGAGCGACCGGAATGATCGGAGACCCGTCAATGAAATCCCAGGAGAGGAATCTTCTCGACGAAGCAACTCTGGCCCACAATGTTGAATGCATCAAGGCACAGCTGGGACGCTTCCTCGATTTCGAATCAGCTGCACCGAATAAGGCCGAACTGGTGAACAATTATGAATGGATGAAGGACTACACTTTCATCAACTTCACCAGAGACATAGGCAAACTCATCACTGTCAATTATATGATGTCGAAAGACTCCGTGAAGAAGAGGTTGTCAAGGGACTCTTCCGAAGGAATGTCTTTCACGGAATTCACATACCAGTTGCTTCAGGGATATGATTTTCTCTATCTCTACGAGCATAAGGGAGTGAAACTCCAGCTCGGAGGCGCGGACCAGTGGGGAAACATCACGACCGGTACGGAACTTATCAGGCGCACCTGCGGTGGAGAAGCATTTGCCCTCACCTGCCCGCTCATCACCAAGTCTGACGGCGGTAAGTTCGGAAAGACTGAGAAGGGAAACATCTGGCTGGATGCAGAGCGCACTTCCCCTTACCAGTTCTACCAGTTCTGGCTCAATGTTTCGGATGATGATGCCGAAAAATATATCAAGATTTTCACAATGCTCGACAGGGAGACAATCGAAGGAGCCATTGCAGAGCACCGCGAGGACCCGGGACAGCGCCGTCTTCAGAAACTTCTCGCAAAGGAAATCACGATAATGGTTCACGGGGAGAAAGAATATGAGAATGCCGTCAAGGCATCCCAGATGCTTTTCGGCAAGGCCACTGCAGATGATCTCCGCAGCCTCGATGAAAAGACCTTCCTTGCAGTATTCGACGGAGTCCCTACATTTGACATTGAGAGAGCCAAGCTCCCGGTACCGGTACTTGATTTCCTGGCAGTGGAGACAGCTATCTTCCCGTCAAAGGGTGAAGCCCGCAAGATGATTCAGGGCAACGGTTTCAGCCTCAACAAAGAGAAAGTTACCGACATCAACTACCAGATTGAAGAAAAGGATATCCTCGACGGAAAATATATTCTCGCCCAGAAGGGAAAGAAAGATTATTACATCATAAACATCAAATAATATGGACCAGGCGCCATCAACAAGGCAGTTGAAAGTTGCAAGGGAAATCCAGAAGAATCTGGCTGAAATCATCCGCAGCCGCGGGATGGCGGCATTTGACGGAGCCCTGGTGACAGTCAGCGAGGTAAGGGTAAGTCCTGACCTGAGCATAGCGAAGACTTTCGTCAGCATTTTCCCGTCTGAAAAGGCGGAGAAAGTAATGGGACTGCTCGAGGACAATATGAAGGAGCTGAGAGGAGCCCTCGGAAGGAATATGGGAAAGCAACTGCGCATCGTCCCAGAGATTAACTTCCTGCTGGACAGCACTCTGGACTATGCCGAACATATCGACGAACTCCTGAAGAAGTGAACCTGCCTCTTTTCATAGCCGGAAGATACCTGTTCGCCAAGAAATCGCACAACGTAATCAATGTCATTTCTGCGATCAGCGCTATCGGTATGGCTGTAGGTACCGCCGTTCTGGTCATTATCCTTTCCGTCTATAACGGCTTTGACGACCTGATACGGAAGGCCGTCGACGACATAGGACCGGATTTTCAAATCACACCGGCGAAAGGCAAGGTCTTTGACCAGTCAACAGTGGATTTATCTTGGCTCAAGAATAATCCGACAGTCACAAGTGTGGACGGAATACTCCAGGATGAAGTCTTTATCAGCTACGAAGGCCGTCAGGGGCTTGCCTATGCTAAAGGCGTCAGCGGGTCATATCTTGATAACGAACTGATTTCCAAGCATATAATCAACGGAGAATTCATCCTGAACTATGGAGATATCCCATACTGTGCAGTAGGTTCGGCCTTGGCATACCAGATGGAAATCAATCCGAGATTCCTTGCGCCCGTGGAAATCTTCTACCCCGAAAGAGGCCGGAATATCTCTCTGTCAAATCCTGCAGCATCGCTCAACAAGATATCCGTGCATCCGTCCTGCACCTTTTCCGTAAGTTCAGACATTGACGCCTCACTGATTATTCTTCCTATCGAGTCTATGCGCGAACTGCTGGGCTATGAAGCAGAGGTTTCCGCGCTTGAGGTCAGACTGGACGAGAAAAGCACAGCGGGAGAGACAAGACGCCTGAGAAAAGAACTGGAATCACGTTTCAACGACGGATATATCGTAAAAGACAAGTTCAGTCAGAATGAAGCCCTCTACAAGATGATGCGGTACGAGAAAATCTCTATTTTCCTCATTCTCATCTTTATCATTATCATCATCGCTTTCAATATCTTCGGCTCACTTTCAATGCTGATAATTGAAAAGACGGAAGACATATCGACATTGAAGAGCCTTGGAGCAACAGAAAAACTGACGAGGAGAATCTTCGTCCTTGAAGGATGGCTGATTTCACTGCTTGGCCTGATTGCAGGTCTTGCGGCAGGTGTAGCACTTGCTCTTCTGCAACAGAAATTCGGATTCGTCCGTCTGCCCGGAAACTACCTGATCAGCGCGTACCCTGTCGTAATTAAAGCCGGCGACATCATCGTCACCGCACTTGGAGTAGCCCTGATAGGTTATTTTATTGCTCTTCTTCCAACAAGGTCCCTTCCTCAGGCGCAGGAGTAAGTTCCGAAGGTATTATTGACTCTTTTCCCATCACCATCCTGGCTCCCGGCTTGAGTTTTCCGCCGGATTTTTTAGGAGAGGCTCCGAGTTTTTCCAGTTTCTCAATTTTCCTGATGACAGACTGGTTCGACTCGACCAGTTTTTTCTTGGATTCCTCGTATGCCAGAGTTGCCGTCTCCAGATTTTTGCCGATTTTGACGTAGGATTCCATCCATCCTTTCAACTGGCTCATCAGTTCCTCCGCAGTCCTGTACACGTCTGCGATATTGCGTTCCTGACTGTACTGCCGCCAGCTCATTTGTATCATATTCAGTACGATCACAAGAGTCATCTGGCTGACTATCAGTACATTATTATCCTTTGCAACCTGCCAGAGCATCGGTTCCTCCTCCAGCATGAGTCGGAATGCACCTTCCATAGGGATGAACATGATGTTATAGTCCACTTTCTTCTTCCCGTCCGGAATATAAGAGGCATAATCCTTCTTCTTCAGTTCATCCACATGGCTGCGTACGCTTCTGACATGTTCCTTAGCAAAACGCTTCTTCTCCTCAACAGTATCCGCATTCATATATTCCTTGTAGGAATTCAAACTGACTTTCGAATCGATTATCACTGTGGTTTCATCAGGATACAGTACCATAACATCCGGTATCATCGTCCCTCCCGTTTCACTCTTGACTTCGTGTCCGGCCTCATCCGTTATTACTCTTTGGGCGACGAAATGCTGACCTTCCACAAGCCCTGAATTCTTCAGCACATCCACCAGGAGCATCTCTCCGAAATCACCTTGCACCTTTGAGTAGCCTGTCAGGGCATTCGAGAGTTTGTTGGCTTCCTCCCCCACCTTATTGGACCTTTCCATCACCTGCTCAATCAGTGTCTTCAGCGAGGCACTCTGCTCCACATTTCTGGTCTGGGACTCACGGACGACCTTGTCAAAATCCTCGAATTTCTTCTCGACAGGCTTGAGAATCTGAGCGATGGACTCGGAGCTCTTCCTGTTGAAGGACTCTGCATTCTCTGCGGCAAGTGCCTTGAAAGCATCCTTCATATTCTCCAGATCCTTAGCCTTCTGTTCTGCCTGTGCAGCCTCCGCTTTGTCTCTCTGCTCGTTGAATTGGCGGAAAATTTCATCCTTCGCTACCAGCTGAGCCTCAAGGGTCGCCTTCTGAGTTAGCAAATCAGTTTTCTCTCTATAAAGCCCACGCACTTTTCCGGACTGTGAAATGACCAGTGCGGCAAGGCATATTACGGTAATTGAAAGTAAGATGATAATATACAGTTCCATATTCGGCGACTAATATACGAAAAAAGGTCACGGAAACGTGACCTTCAAAAGACAAAATCTTATTTTCCCGTTGACTAGAATCTATCCTCTGATGAAACAGTCAATTTCTTGCGACCGTGACGGCGACGTGAAGCAAGGACTCTGCGGCCATTTGCAGAAGACATACGCTCACGAAAACCGTGCTTATTTACGCGCTTGCGTCTTGAAGGTTGGAATGTTCTTTTCATTTCTATCTATTTTTATATTATTCAGAATCGGGAGGGCAAAGTTATGATTTTTCAATTTGAATCACAAATTTTTCTCTAAAATATTCATTATCATACACAGCATCTATTCTGTGTACGGTAATAGAGGCCGGATTAAGCCTGAAACGACGCAGAAGAACAGCAATTTCCTCATTCACATCACCACCCTTCAAATACAGAATACTTTTCCTGTACTTTCCCCTTACCCAGGGATAAAAATTCTCCAGAGAAGTTACCGCGCGGGAAACTACATAATCAAACTCCTCCCCTATGCTCTCGGCACGTGCATTTATGCACGTCACATTGTCCAGACCCAGCGATTCAGCCACAGCAGAAGCCACTTTAATCTTTTTGCCTATGGAGTCACACAGCGTAAACTTTGTCTCCGGGAACTTGATAGCCAGAGGGATTCCCGGGAATCCGCCTCCTGTGCCGACATCCAGAACCGTCTCCCCCGGATTGAAGGAAAAGAATTCGGAAATGGCCAGACTATGCAGGATGTGATGTTCATAGATATTGTCGATATCCTTGCGCGATATGACATTTATCTTTTCATTCCACTGTCTGTAGAGTTCGACCGCATCGTCATATCTGCTCATCCTGTCTGCTTAATTTTTCTATTATTTCACGGGCTCTGCGCAACCTCGTTCTCACCGTATTCAACTCAAGCCCGGTAGTCTCGGCAATCTCTTTGTACTGCATCTCATCAATGATGCGGAGCTTGGCCACCTCCCTGTAAAGTTCAGGAAGTTTGCTGATATATCCGGTCTTTTCTTCCTGATCTTCATTCTTTATGATGGAATCAAGCGGAGTATCAATCCTGTCCGGAATTGAATCCGCCACGTTTCCGGGCTTCGAATCATCATCGATATAGACGACCTGATTTTTAGGATGCACTTTGTTCTCCCCCTCCAGTACATCAAGCGCGGTATTCTTTGCAATGACCTTCAGCCAGGTGGAAAAACGGCTGATGGAAGGGTCGAATGTACCTATCTGCCGAAAGGCTTTCTCGAAACTGCGGGAGCAGATATCATCGATATAAAATGCATCAAGCGACTTGATGGTCTTGTGCAAATATTCCCTCAACTCTCCAGAATAAGAATCCCAAAGAGCCGTGAACGCGTGGCCGTCACCTCTGACAGCACGCAGCACAAGTTCATCAGTGGGCCTCGAGCCAGTTTTTACCATATCTACAGTCAACAGTAAGCGGGATTGACAACTTTATCACATTCTCCATCTCTTCGACCACAATACTCCGCAGGATTTCAAGTTCCTTGGGGTGGACTTCGAACAAAAGTTCATCGTGAATCTGAAGTACCATCTTGCTCTGCAGATGTTCTTCCACCATCCTCTTGTCCACACGGACCATCGCCATTTTGATGATGTCGGCAGCCGTACCCTGGATAGGAGCATTGACTGCGTTCCTTTCTGCAAGGGAGCGCAAAGTGGCGTTGCTGAGTTTCAGAGCCGGAATATACCTGCGACGGCCGAACAAAGTCTCCACATAACCCGTGTCGCGTGCAAAAGCAAGCGTACTTTCTATATATGAAGAAATTGCAGGGAATGAATTAAAATAGTCATCTATTATTTTCTTCGCCTCCGACCTTGAGATTCCCAGTCGCTGTGCCAGACCGAAAGCGGATATGCCGTACATAATGCCGAAATTGGCCGTCTTCGCAACCCTTCGCTGGTCAGGAGTGACTTCTTCAACAGGAACTGAGAAAATCTTTGAAGCAGTGGCTGCATGAACGTCTATCCCATTGTTGAACGCATCGATGAGATGTTTGTCGCAGCTCAGGTGTGCCATAATTCTCAACTCAATCTGGGAATAATCCGCAGACATAATGAACCATTCAGAATTTTGCGGGACAAAAGCCTTGCGTATCTCCTTCCCACGCTCAGTGCGGATCGGGATATTCTGAAGGTTCGGAGAAGACGAAGATAATCTTCCGGTGGATGTCAGAGCCTGGTTAAACGTAGTATGGACACGTCCGGTTTCTTTTGATATATATCCCGGAAGAGGTTCTATATATGTAGAAAGGAGTTTCTTGGCCGCGCGATATTCGAGGATGGCGTCAATTATCGGACTCTTGTCCCTCAGTTCAAGAAGCGTTTCTTCATCCGTGCTCCAACTGCCCCTTCCGCTCTTCTTAGCCAGGGGATCAAGTCTCAGTTTTTCAAATATGACTTCTCCCACCTGTTTCGGGGACCCGACATTCAATTCAGGTTCCCCGGCAATCTCACGAACGGATGCCTCCTTTTTTCTGATTTCGGACTTGAGCTGAGTGGCAAACTCCAGTAAAGAATTCACGTCAACACTGACGCCCGTCATCTCCATCTTCGCAAGAACTTTCAGTAGCGGTGCTTCAATATCCTGGTACAATGAATTCAAGGACATCTTTTGTATTTCAGTCCAGACTTTGCGTCCGACTAGCAAGACTGCCACGGCCTTTCTGAAAAGCAAAGTATCGTCAGTCGGCTGAATTTCAGGTACATCAAACAGGGAGCCCACCAGAACATCTTCAGCCGGGTTTTCAAGCTCCGCCCCAAGGTATGAACTGACGAGCGCATCCAGATCGTGGGATTTCTCAGGATTCAGGAGATAATGCATCAACTGAACGTCCCTCAACTTCCCGGCAAGACTTATCCCGTCGGATTTCAACGATTTATAAAGGGATTTCAGCTCATATCCGTACTTGGCAATGGCACTGTCCTCAAGCAAAAAGCGCACTTCCTGCCTTGTTCCCTTCGCAACGACGATGTCGCCCTTGTCATATGTCGCAAGAATGATATCATTCCCGTCAGAGAACACCGAGCACTTGCCGGAAATGCAGGCACACTGAGGTATTCTGGAGGCCGGCACCTCTGAATATGCAAGTTCAATGTTATTATTCTTCGGGGCAGTATTATTCTTTGGGACATTCGTTCCCAGATATTTCTGAAGAGAGCGGAATTCATATTGCTCGAAAAGGTGGGCAAGTTTCGGCGAATAGTTCATATTGACCGCCATGGATTCCAGTTTTATCTTCACCGGGACATCCGTTTTTATGGTAACCAGTTCCTTACTTAGCGCAATATGGTCCTGGGCCTGTCTGAAAAGCATCTGCTGGCGCTCCGACAATTCGTTGATGTGGTCATAGATGTTTTCCACACTTCCGAACTCCGATATCAGTTTGCTGGCACCCATTTCTCCGACTCCCTTGACTCCGGGAACGTTATCGGCGGAATCCCCGCATATCGTAAGCATATCAATAACCTGGAGCGGCGTACTGATTCCGTACTTTTCACAGACTTCACTTATGCCTACCCACTCGTTCTCAGAGCCGTTTTTTCCGGGTTTGATCTGCCAAATATGCTCGCTTATCAACTGACCGTAATCCTTGTCGGGAGTAACCATAAAGACATCCAGATCGTTTGATGCGAATTTCTTTGCGACGGTGCCGATCACATCATCAGCCTCAAAGCCATATTCCATCAGTACCGGGACGTTCATAGCCTTGCATATCTTCGTGAGCGGCTCAAGAGCGTCGATTACGAGCTGAGGCGTTTCAGCACGGTTTGCCTTATATTCCGGATAGAGCTGATTGCGGAATGTACCTCCCGGAGGGTCGAATGAGACGGCCAGGTGTGTAGGATGCTCCTTTTCTATCAGTTCAAGGAGATATTTGGTGAAACCGAAGAGAATTGAAGTGTCGACTCCCTTAGTATTGACCATAGGACGCTTCAAAAATGCGTAATACATCTTGAAGATCAGTGCGTGTCCGTCTATTAAGAAAAGCCGAGATTTCATAATCTCGCGAAGTTAATCATTTTTTATCATTCCGATACAACTTCGGTCTGTGCTATGACAGCATTTTCGGCTGTGCCCCTTGTAATAGCGAATGCGGCTTCAAGAACGATGATTGCGGCAAGTACTGAGAAGGCCCAACGCATAACCTTCGGCATACCCTTCCAGAATCCGGAAGCGGGTTCTTCGTCCTTCGTTTCCGTCTCCACTGTTTCCTCCAGAATCGGTCCGCGCTTGACTGCGAGTTCCTCCTGAATCTTCTCCATACGCTTTTTGGTAAGAGGATAGAAGAACACGACGACAACTGCAAGTGCAGAGACAGCGGCAGGAATCCAGGACATCAATATCTTCAATCCCTGGATGGCTTCAGGAGTCTGTACTGCTCCGGCCTCAGTATTATATCCAAAAGCTGCAAGAATCCACATTACAGCCGCCCCGCCGAATGCTCCTCCGAACTTCTGCGCCATTGATGCAGATGAGAAGATAAGTGCCGTAGATGCAGTTCCATCCCTGTTTTCAGCATAATCGGAAACGTCAGCATACATGCTCCATACAAGAGGAGAGATGATGCCGGTGAATATGGATATGACAATCTGCAGTACAAGCATCCACCAATATCCGGTACCCGTTACCGGGATGTAGAAGAAAGCGATACTCAGCACAATCAGAGCAAAGAATGAGAGCATATATGTGGTTTTCTTTCCGAGAACCTTCGCAATAGGGGTCGTGAGGGCCACACCAATCATATTGCACACCTCACCGATAGAGAGGAACAGTCCCGCATAGAACAGGAAGCTCCAGCTTCCAAGCGACAGGTGGACGTTCTGGCCAATGACATCATTGAAGAAATATGCCACGGTAGAGCCTCTGAGCGTATTGAACAGGTTAGAGCAAAGGGCTGCACCGATCAGGATCCACCAAGGAGCGTTCCTGACAAGTGACTTGAGGTCCTTGCCCACGGATGCCGTCGATACGGTATGGAGTTTCTCCTTCGTCATCCTGAAGCAAAGCAGGAAAAGCACAAGGCATACGGCAGATGCAATAAAGATTGAATGCTGCCATCCGGCAGGAGAATTATATCCGCCAAGGAGATTACATAACGGTTCCCAGCTGAAAAGAACTATGAAACTTCCGCCATAAGCAAAAAACATTCTGAATGAGCTGAGCACGGTCTTGGTGTCGGAATCATCCGTAATCACTCCCAGCATTGCGCCATAAGGCACGTTGATTCCCGTATAGACAGTCATCATCATTATGTAGGTGATATATGCCCATACAAGTTTCATAGTCGGCCCGGCATCAGGAGTCGTGAAGAGAAAAACACCGCTGAGAGCGAAAGGAAGAGCCATCAGCAGAAGATATGGACGGTATTTTCCCCACCTGGTATGTGTTCTGTCCGCGAGGATACCCATCATCGGATCCGAAACGGCGTCCCAGATTCGGGTGACCATAAGCAGTATAGCGACCTGGTCCAGCCTAAGGCCAAACACATTCGAATAGAAGAATGGAAGGTAGTAGGACAACATCTTCCAGAACATACTGGAAGACATATCGCCGAAGCCGTAACCGACTTTCTCACTGAATTTGGTTTTTATAGTTCCCATTATTTCAAGTTTTTATCAATCAATTCATTCAATCTTCGGACAGTATCCGCGGTGGTGAAACCGTCCGGGGCGGTATTGAGGCAATAATCCACAAGTTTGTCCACGGTGGACGTGGCGACATGCAGCCTCGTGTCGGATGATGCATAATAGATGAACACCTTTCCGTCAGGGTCCTCGATCCAGCCGTTGGAGAAAGTGACATTCATCACATCACCGATATATTCTCCGCCCTGAGGCGCGATGAAAAAGCCTGCAGGCTCCGCAATCACGCGCGAAGGGTCATCAAGCGCCGTCATATAGAGGTACAGGACATAGCGCAACCCGGAAGCGCAGCCACGGACTCCGTGAGCGAGATGCAGCCACCCCTTCGAAGTCTTGATTGGAGCCGGACCTTCACCGTTCTTCACTTCGGTAATAGTATGATAATGTCTCGGACTTATTATCATCTCATCCTTAATCTCCGCATTGCAGATATCATCTACCAGGGCCCATCCTATGCCACCTCCGCTTCCTGCATCAATAAAACCGTCCTGCGGACGTGTGTACAGGGCATATTTGCCGTTTACGAATTCCGGATGGAGACACACATTGCGCTGCTGGGAAGAGGATTTCAAATCCGGCAGTCTTTCCCATTCCACCAGATCACGTGTCCGGGCGATTCCGCAGCTTGCAACCGCGGCCGACAAGTCTCCGGGATTGGCCTTATCCTTCCTCTCCACGCAGAACAGTCCATAAATCCATCCGTCCTCGTGACGTACAACCCTCATATCATAGACATTCGTTGCCGGTTCCCCGTACTCGGGCATTGTGACAGGTCTGTCCCAAAACCTGAAATTGTCAACTCCATTCGGACTCTCGGCAACCGCAAAAAAAGATTTTCTGTCAGCCGCCTCCACCCTCGCCACAAGAACATACCTGTCATCAATCTTTATTGCCCCGGAATTGAAAACCGCATGTATCCCGAACCTTTCCACGCAAAAAGGATTTGTATTTCTGTTCAGATCATATCTCCAGAACACAGGCGCATGCGCCGCCGTAAGAACAGGATTCAGATATCTTTCATAAACCCCGTTAACATATTCAGGTTCATTCTTTTTTCCCACGAGGGCCTCGTGCGCGTCACGAATCCTCTTCATCTCCACATCGAAATTCATAATGGTTATATTATTTTTTTATTCTTTTTATACATAGCTCTGAAATCGCGGGGAGTCATCCCACGGTTTTCCTTGAAGATACGGTTGAAATTGGATTGGTTGTTGAACCCGCATTCGTAACATATCTCCGAAATATTCTTCTCACCATCTATCAGTAATCTTGCAGCATTTCCCAGCTTCACATCAATGATGTACTCCGAAAGTGTGCGCCCGGTACTGAGGCGGAAAAAACGGCTGAATGCCGTCGGAGACATATGGCCGACTTCCGCAAGGTCAGCCAGACGTAGCGGTTCATTGTAGTGTTCACCGATATACTGTTTGATTTTTATGATACGTCCGCTCTCCCCACCAACCCCTGTCTGGGCGAACGAAGTGCTGGCCAACACTCTTCCTTCTGATTCGGAAAGGCTGTTCAGCAGATACAGGAACTGCAGGAACTGATCGAACTTTTTCTCTTCTGATGCAAGAGAAGTGATAAGGGAATATGTCTGCATGATGGTTGGAAGCGAAAAGCATATACCGTGTTCGGCCTTTCTGAACATTTCCCTCATTGAGTTAAACTGGTGCTTGGACAGGACCGAATCAGGGAACAGGTCAGGAGCGAACTGAATTGTTATCTCCCTGATATTTTCTGACTTGCAGCGCCCTTGCTGCCACGAGTGCTCAAGGTTCTTTCCCGCTATCAGGACAAGGTCATACTGGCCGATTTCCTCCACGTTATCCCCGACAATACGCAATGCGCCTTGGGCATTCTCCACAAAGTTCAGTTCAAACTCCTTGTGCTGATGGATGGGATAATTGAAACATTTCTTCCGTCTGTCCACAATATAAAAACAATCCAGGTCAGACAATGGGGTAACTTCCGTCAATACGCCGCTCATAAATAAATTATGCAATCATTTCCTGTAAATATAAATAAAATTTTTCTGCTACTCCTTTGATGTCAGTTTTTAAGAAAATTTTGCAAAAATTGTATAACTTTAGTAGATTTTTTCCCATCGAGGAAATATTAACACTAACTATTTATTAACTATACCAATGAAAAAAGTATTTTCACTAATTTCAGTTATACTTCTGTCGTGTGCTGTCCTCAGCGCACAGGAATTCAAACTCAACGAGTCCGGATATTTCAAGGCCGGTGGAGTTGACGCGATGGCTTTTGACGACTTCTATCCGGAAGGGCACCAGGGCGGTGTGGCAGTCATTATGAATGCCCGTCGTATTCTCACAAACGGCGATATCCGTTTTGAACCTACTCCGGGACAATGGCAGCCGCTTCCTATGAAGGTAAAGCGCGAAGTTGAAGGGAACAAGATTATCACGTATCTTGCATATCCTGATTCAAGCCGCCATCTTACAGGATTCAACCCTATGGTTTATCCTGATATGCAGCTTTCCTACACCGTCACTCTCGAATCCTATGGCAAGGGCCTCAAGGTTACAGTCGACCTCGACCAGCCAATTCCTGAAAGATTCCTCGGAAAGGTAGGTTTCAACCTCGAGCTCTTCCCGGGTTATCTTTTCGGTGAGCCTTGGATTATGGACGGCAAGACAGGTATCTTCCCTCGTCAGCCTAACGGTCCTCTCGAGGAGTCCGCTTCCTACATCGAGCACGCAGGAGATTACCATATCGACGGTCTTCCTCTCGCATCAGTTGAGCGCTTCAACAGGCCTTACGCCAACACCAAGTACACTCCATTCAAGGCTGATGAAATCGTTTCTGCGCCTTATGCACAGGGAACGCACTTCACACTTCTCCCGGGTGACGATCTGAGCAGAATCAAGATCACATCCAACACAGGCGAAATGAAGCTTTATGACGGTCGTATGAATCAGAACAACGGTTGGTTCGTTCTCCGTCAGGAAGTTGCAGCCGGCAAGACCAAGGGTGCTGTTGAATGGATTATCGAGCCTAATGTTGTCGAGGATTGGATCTACCCTCCGGTAATACAGACATCACAGATCGGTTATCACGTAAACCAGCCTAAGGTTGCCATCATCGAATCTGACGTCAAGGACACTCCTCTCGCATACGCACAGGTCATCAGAATCGGCGAGGACGGTGAAGAAGTTGTAAAAGTTGTTGACGTTAAGAAGTGGGACGGCAAATTCCTCCGTTACGACTACTACAAGGCAGATTTCACGGAAGTAACCGAGCCTGGTCTCTACAAGATCCGCTATGGCAAGAGAGAGTCAACTCTGTTCCGCATTGACGCAAACGTTTACGAGCGCGGCGTATGGCAGCCTGTTATCGAATACTTCCTCCCTGTGCAGATGTGCCATATGAGAGTTATGGAAAAATTCCGTGTATGGCACGACAGATGTCATATGGATGACGGTCCTATGGCACAGCCTGGAAACCTCTTCGACGGTTACGACCAGAACGAGAATGACTACGGCAGGGTCAAGCCGGGTGAGATCGTTCCAGGCATGAACATCGGTGGATGGCACGATGCAGGTGACTTCGACCTCCGCGTTGAATCACAGAGCAACGAGTCTTACATCCTTGCCCTCACATATGAGGCATTCCATCCGGAAATTGACGTCACCGCCATCGATTTCGATCACCAGAACGTTGAAATCCACGAGTCAGACGGCACCAACGATATTCTCCAGCAGGTAGAGAACGGTATGCTTACAGTAGTAAACTCATACCTCGCACTCGGTAAATTCTACCGCGGTATCATCTGCAACAGCCTTCGTCAGTACGTACTCCTTGGAGACGCATCTTCAATGACTGACGGCATCATCGGAAATGAGGATGACCGTTGGATTTATACGCAGAAAAATCCTAACAAGGATCTTGGCACTGCAGCAGGACTTGCTGCCAGCGCACGTGTCCTCCGCGGAGTTAACGACACTCTTGCAACACATTGCGAGAATATCGCACGCGAGGTCTTCGATTATACTGAAGAGGTCCGTCCGGGTGCAAAAATCAATACCGCAGTCGAACTCTATCTCACAACGGGCGAAGCAAAATATTTCAACTACCTCATCGACAACTGGGATCTCGTAGTGAAAGCTGCTGAGCGTCAGCCTTGGTGCACAGCACGTTTCGCAAAGATGCTTGACGGTCAGAAGAAATATCAGAAGCAGGCCAAGGCATATCGTGCAGCCCTTGAAAAATACAAGGCTGACATCGAAGAGCAGGCTACTTCATCTCCATACGGTGTTCCTTACCGTCCTAGCATCTGGGGCGCAGGTTGGACGATCCAGTCATTCGGATATGACTACTGGTTCGCATATAACTCATTCCCTGACATCTTCTCACCGGAACCGATCTTCAATGCATTGAACTTCGTTCTCGGATGCCACCCTGGCACAAACCAGCAGTCATTCGCTTCAGGTGTCGGAACAGAGTCAGCAACAGTCGGCTATGGTGCAAACCGTGCAGATTGGTCATACATTCCTGGAGGTGTGGTATCAGGCACTGCGCTCATCCGTCCTGACTTCCCTGAGCTTATGGTATTCCCATTCCTCTGGCAGCAGGTTGAATACTGCCTCGGCGGTGATTCATCACACTTCATGTTCCTTGCTCTTGCAGTACAGGACATCCTGAACAAGCAATAGACGTTGCACCAAGTACCAAAAGAGGGTGGTTCGGCAATGCCACACTTTCCGGCGGCTCTACAATCGTTCCTGATGATGACAAGAACCTTTCCGGACAACCCGGGGCCTTGTTCAATGGGAACGTCCTCGCTGCCGGATATAACGAAACAGACCAATTGACCATTCTCGGTAACGGAAAGAATGTTGTCAATCCGGATGAGGGATATATTATCATAAGCGATTTCAACACAGAGGGGACTGATGAACTTGCTTCCAAACAAGGGCTTGAAACCACAGTGCAGGCAGGAGCTAATTATAATACATCCCGGGTCAAGGGCTTTGATTCCAACGTCAGCGTAAACTATAATTTCAATCGTAAGGATGTCCGAGAAACATCCAAACGCACGACATTCCAGCAATCTTCACCTGATATTGTCACTGACGGTGATTATATCGGAAAAGGAGACAACCATCGAATCAATACGGCAATCGAGCTCAATAAAACAGATGACAGCAAGTATTTTCTCTAAATTTACTTCTATTTTTCGGATTACGAGGGAAAAATAGACTATTTTGCTATAAGATTGGATGATATTTGCTTCAGCAACGGGCACGAGTGACTATCTTGGTCAAAAATTCAAGATACCATGAAACTGTTCAAGCTAATCGCCTGCTCTTTTGCAGCAGTCCTGATGTTATGCGGATGCGCGGAGAAAGATGAAGAGTTCAAGCAATCACTGGATGTGAAAGTGCTTTCAGGGGAGAAGGCTTATGTAGCCGTAGGAAGTGACTATGCCAGCATACAGTTCAAGGTCACTCCGGCCAATGTTCTGAGTTTTGATGGCGCCGAGCTGTTCTTGGTGGATGCCAAAGGGCAGATATCGGAAGACTGTGTCATCGAAGGAATGCGGAGTGAAGCCGATGGAATCTGGGATGCGGATGTAAAGTTCTGTTCCAGCAGCATATCTTCATCGGAATTTATGCTCGAACTGAAATACAAAGACACTTTCGTCAAATCCAGACAGGTCGTGACGATGCAGAAAGTGGTGTTGAACATCACAAGCCTCGGATCGAAGGGCAGCGAAGCTGAATTCGATGAAGCGAAATCATCGTTCACTCTGACCCTTCCGGCAGTCACCGACTTCAGTTCGATTGTTCTGGATTTCAAGACCACGGCGGAGACCGTGATGGTCGGAAACACCGTCCTCGAAAGCGGGAAGACAGCGGTCGACCTCAGCAAGCCGTTGACAATCATTGCAAAATCGGGCGATTACTCCAAAGAATACTCGTTGACAGCCAGAAACACAGGTCTTCCGATAGTCAGGATCCAGACTCCTGGCGGAAGGGCCATAACCAGCAAGGAGATCTGGTTGGAGGGTTCCAGCATGCGCATCGAACAGCCTGACGGCACAGTGGATTACGAAGGCCCTATGAGCATACGCGGCCGTGGAAATTCCACCTGGGGATACCCGAAGAAGCCATACGCCATCAAACTTGACAAGAAGTCCAAGATCCTGGGGATGCCGAAGCACAAGCGCTGGGTGCTCCTGGCTAACTGGAAGGACCGCACCCTTATAAGAAACGCCGCGGCGTTCTGGGTATCATCGCACACAGGAATGCCTTATACTGTCAGAGGAGAGTTCGTGGAAGTGGAACTCAACGGAGAGCATCAGGGAAACTATTATCTCTGCGAACAGATAAAGATAGACGAGAACAGGGTGAACATCACAGAGATGGACCCGATGGAGACAGACCCTGAAAAAATCACAGGAGGCTACCTGATGGAAGTGGACACATACTATGACGAAGTCAACAAGTTCAAGTCCCCGCGCTTCAGTTTGCCATACATGTTCAACACTCCTGATGAAGAAAGCCTTTCAAAGGAAGCGTTCAACTATATGAAGAACTATGTTTCCGAACTTGAGGACATACTCAAGGACGAGGACAGAGTGAAGAACCACGAATATGAGGCATATCTCGACGTCGATTCAGCAATAGACTATATGTTCATCCTGGAGCTCTGTGACAACCATGACTTTTACAACGAGTGGCACAATGGGACACACAGCTGCTACATGTACAAGGACAGAGGGGGCAAGCTGTGCTACGGACCGGTCTGGGACTTCGACTACAGAACTTTCATTCCTCTGGACGAAATAAGCCTCAGGATACAGTCCAAGTGGATAGGAGCCACAAGAACCCTTTACTACCCTGCCCTGTACAAGGACCCTCAGTTCTGTCAGAGGATGCTTGAACGCTGGGACAGCCAGAAAGAAGCGCTCCGCCAGCTGCCTGCCTTCATCGATGAAACTGCAGACAGAATCAGACTGTCAGAAGCGGCAAACCACAAGCTCTGGCCGATAGAAGACTGGTGGGAGAACGGTGATGAAACCATGGAATTCCAGCAGGCTGTCGACAGGATGAAGAGGGGCTATACCGAAAAGCTCAACTGGATGGACTCTCACCTTAAAGAACTGAAATAAAAAATGGGGGTGAAAAAAAAGTCCAATAGGACTTAGAGGTCACTCTCTTTTTTTTATTCTGCCTCCGAGCGTCGGCTGCTCTCCTCCGGAGACCTTCCGCTTCGCTCCATCCCTCCCACTGCGCTACGCTTGTGGGTCCCTCCCTCTAACGTGCCCGAGGGTGGGCACGGGTCCCGGAGGAGACAGCCGAACGCATCAGCGGCAACTCTAAAATAAAATAGCTATTCTTTTGGCAATCAAAGGAATAGCTATTGCTTTTGTGATAGAAAATTACTATCTTGTAGTTGCAATCAAAAGAAATATAATCTCTATCAAGCAATGGCAATCTGCTGCTTCCTCCTTGTCTTGGCGATTATCTTCCCGGAAATCACCCAGCAAGAGTCGTAAGTGCAATAATCGACCGCCTCGACATCAGCGAAATCGAATCCGGCTATGTCGGTGGCGGCACCAGCAGCTACAATCCCAGGATGCTTCTCAAGGTCATCGTGTACGCATATCTGAGCAATGTGTACTCAGGGCGTCAGATGGAGAAGCTGCTTGTGGAAAACACAGCCTACATGTGGCTCAGTGGCATGCAGAGACCAGACTTCGGGACTATCAATATCTTCCGCAGCAAGTGTCCGATGCGAGGAAAATGCTACAAAGGCAAGAGCGACAGGCGTGAGATAGAGGTCAATCATCAGGCGAATGCCTTCAAGAAGGAGGTTAAGGAACTTCTTTGGAGCGAGAAAGGGCTGAAACACAGGAGTAACAGGCCGATAGAGCCTGAGGCTGTCTTTGGTGACATAAAGTTCAACCATGGCTTCAAGCGCTTCAAACTGAAATCGAACAGAAAAGTCAAGGTGGAGTTCGGCCTTGTAGCTACGGCTCACAATCTGAGGAAATATATAGTTGCAAAACAGGCGTCAGCGAAGCAAATGCAGGTGGCATAGACCATCTGAAGGCCTGTCCACCCCCGGACAGGTATAGGGGGAGGGGCCCAAGTGGAACGAAGTGAAACTTGGGAGGGGCCGAGCGCACGAAAGTGCGCGAGTCCTGAAGATGGTCTATGCCACCTGCTGCGAAGCTGGTGACACCTCTATACACAAAGAAACCGGCCAAAAATCACTTTTTGGTCGGCCTCCTCCTTTTTATACTATTCTAACCCACAAACCATAATTATCGAGTGATAATGCTTATGAAACTTTCCGCCGTCCGGATCCACGGCGTTATTCATCCAATAAGGGAGGATGTTTTCCAATGCCTCAAGTTCCTCTTTTGACTGAGCAACAGACAACACAGGAGCCAATGCCGCCAGGCACAGAATAATAAAAATCCGTTTCATTTGAATGGTTGGCTTATAGTTAGTTCGCCATAAGCGTTTGTTGCAAAATTATACATCATCCCTGAGCATTACTAATGTCATATTGACATATACTGCAACATTTTTTTGACATCCGGAAATCGGTTTTGTCATTGTAATACAATTATAGCAGATATTATGCAATATGTTTTTTAATTTCCTTATTATTAACATATTATTATAAATTTGCTTTGTAAATATGACTGCTGATGCAGATTAAAGACCCGGACTAGTAACACAACATTATTATACCATTTATTAATTAACAACTTAACCTATCAGTTCATGAAAAGTAAATTATTTACTTCTCTAGTGGCTTTATTGCTCTTGGGAGGGGCAAGTGTTGCCTTTGCCCAGAACAAGGTTACCGGCGTTGTGTCGGATAATCTCGGACCGGCCGTTGGAGTAAGTGTGATTGAACAGGGTACCAGCAATGGTACAGTTACCGACTTGGATGGACATTTCGAGCTCACCGTAAAGGAAGGCGCGAATCTTCTTATCTCCTCTGTCGGTTACAGGGATCAGGTTATTGAAGTCGGCGATCAGCGTAACTTCAATATCGTGATCGAAGAAGACACGGAACTTCTCGAAGAAGTTGTCGTAGTCGGCTATGGTACACAGAAGAAGAAACTCGTGACCGGATCCACAATTCAGGTCAAGGGCGAAGAGCTGCAGAAGCAGAATTCTGTAAGTGCTCTCGGCGCTATGCAGTCTTCTACTCCTGGTATGCAGATTATCTCTCAGTCAGGACAGCCTGGCGAAGGGTACAAAGTAACCATCCGTGGTATGGGTACCACAGGTTCATTTGCTCCTCTCTATGTAATTGACGGTGTAGCCGGAGGCGACATCAATGCACTTAACCCTTCCGACATCGAATCCATCGACGTCCTCAAGGATGCTGCATCCTGCGCCATCTACGGTGCCCGTGGTGCCAACGGTGTTATCCTCGTTACCACCAAGCAGGGAAAGAGTGGCAAATTCACTGTTACCTATGACGGATTCTATGGTGTACAGAACGTTGCCAGAATGCCTGAGCTCCTCAATGCCCAGCAGTATATGGACATTCAGGATCAGGTTGAGTTCAATATGGGACGCAGTCCGATCGACTGGGCAGGCATCCTGAATCCTGATCTTTACAACAGCATCAAGAATGGATCATTCACCGGGACCAACTGGCTCGATGCAATCCGCAACGAGAATGCTCCTATCACCAACCACGCAGTGAATATCGTAGGCGGAACCGATATTTCAAAATTCTCTCTTGGTGTTTCATACACCGGACAGGAAGGTATCTTCGGAAAGCCGGTAGCATCAAATTACAAGCGTGTTACCGTTCGTCTCAACAGTGAGCACGTACTCTGGCGCAAGAACGATCTTGATATCATCACCCTTGGTGAGAATATGACCTATTCTACAAACGGGAAAAGCGGAATCGGTATCGGTAACCACTATTGGAACGACGTCTATTCAATGCTTTCAGCAAGTCCGCTCGTCCCTCTCCACGACCCTAGCGGCCAGAGCGAAAGCGGATATACCGAATACGACTGGTTGAGCCAGAGCGGAATTTGGCAGAAAGATGCATACACAAGCAACCCTGTTGCCAATATGTACTACAGTTCCCGCGGAAATAACGAAAACCACGGCTACTCACTCAATCTTTCAGCGAACTTGAAGATACAGCCTATCAAGAACCTCGTAATTAAGAGTCAGTTCAACTACGGTATGAGTGCCAACACCTACCGCCAGTACCAGATGATCTACAAGCTCACCAACTATGCTTTCTCTGACACGGATAACGTTTCACAGAGCGCAAGCGCAGGCTGGAACTGGTCTTGGGAAAATACTGTCAATTACAAGTTCGATGTAGCAAGAGACCATCATTTTGATGTACTTCTCGGTAACACCCTCCAGCACAGCGGCTTCGGCGAGAACGTCGGTTCAGCCAACAACACAGGTCTCTGGCCTAACGACTGGGCTCACGCTTATGTAAGCAATATGTCAGGCGATCCTTCCACAACTGACGCAACAGGTTCAACCTGGGGAGACAGCGGTCTTGCTTCATTCTTCGGAAGAATCAACTATGACTACAAAGAAAGATATATGGTTTCACTCATCCTCCGTCGTGACGGTTCATCCAACTTCATGAAGGGCAAGCGTTGGGGTACATTCCCTTCAGTTTCCGCTGGTTGGGTGCTCACAAATGAGGACTGGTTCCACTCAAACTTCCTCGATTTCTTCAAACTTCGCGGGAGCTGGGGTCAGAACGGTAACTGCAATGTATCAAACTTCCAATATCTCTCAACAGTCTCTGTAGGTGCTGCTGACGGCGGATACTCCTTCTATACAGGCCCTACCTCCACCACATCAGGTACAGGTTCTTACGCAGACAAGCTTGCAAATCCAGACATCACTTGGGAAACATCCCAGCAGCTTGACCTCGGTTTCGACGCACGTATGTTCCGCAACCGCTTGAACGTAGTATTCGACTGGTATCAGAAAGACACCAAGGACTGGCTCGTAAATGCACCTGTTCTCGGTCACTACGGACTCAACGCACCTTATATCAATGGTGGTGACGTACGCAACAGCGGTGTCGAGCTCGCGTTCAACTGGAGCGACGCAATCAGCAAGGATTTCTCTTACAGTATCGGAATCAACGGCGCATACAACAAGAACACCGTTACCCGTATTGCCAATGATGAGGGAATCATCCACGGCCAAACCAACGTCGTTCAGGGTATTGCAGAACTTTACAGGGCTCAGGTAGGCTACCCTATCGGTTACTTCTGGACCTACGCTACTGACGGAGTATTCCAGAATCAGGCGGAAATTGACCAGTGGGTGGCAGCAGGCAAGCCTGTAATGCGCGCCGAAGGAGCAATTCCTGGAGATCTCAAATTCGTTGACGTCAACGGAGACGGACAACTCACTGCCGAAGACAAGACTATGACAGGTGACCCTAACCCGGATTTCACCGCAGGTCTCAACTTCTCTATCTACTTCAAGGGATTTGACCTTGCAGTCAGCGGCTACGGCCAGTTCGGCCAGCAGGTGTTCCGCGCATACCGTCGTTATTCAGACAGCCAGTGGAACAACTATACCACAGAGGTTTACAACTACTGGCACGGTGAGGGCACATCAAACAAGTATCCTCGTCTCACAGCAGGTACTGACATCAACTTCATGAACAACTCTGATATCTTCATCGAGGATGCAGACTTCTTCAGAATCCAGAACATTACTCTCGGATACGACTTCAAGCGTGTTTGGAAGAGTGCTCCGTTCGAGCAGTGCCGTCTTTATGTTCAGACCCAGAATCCTTTCGTATTCACCAAGTTCATGGGTCTCGATCCTGAAGTCGGTTCAGACGCGGGATTCGACTCTTGGACCAAGGGACTTGACCTTGGTTACTATCCTCAGGCAAGATCTATTCTTGTCGGCCTTAACCTTAAATTTTAATTGAATGACTGATATGAAAAAGATATTGAGTATTGCAGCTATCGCTGCTATGACTTTCTCACTTGTTTCTTGTGAGAAATTCCTTGATAGCCAGAATTATTGGTCAAAGGACAGCAGTAACTTCCCTGTCAACGAGACCGACGCGGACCAGATGATTGCCGGTATCTACAACAACTTGAGCAAAGTTATCGGTAACAGCCCTCTTTTCGCCCACTTCATGTGGTCTGAGGCAGCATCCGACGACTGTCTCGGAGGAGGCGGTGCAAATGACCAGGCAGCTCAGGCAGAAGACCTTATGTTGAACTTCGGTTCAAGTATGTATGACGGTTTCTACACGGAAAGGTACAAAGGAATCGCCCGTGCAAACGCCGCCATCGAGGCTCTTCCGAATCTCAGTGCTTCATTGAACGCTGAGAAAGTGAACCAGTATATGGGAGAAGCTTTCTTCCTCCGTGCATTCTACTATTACGAACTTGCATCAATGTTCGGCAACATCCCTTGTCCTGTTACCTCAACAGCTGACCCTACCCTCCCTCAGATAAGCGGTGAGGCACTCTGGGGACAGATTATTGAGGACTGCAAGATTGCAGCCGACATAATGCCTGCAAAGAAAAGCACAGGTGACGGACACGTAGATAAGTATGCAGCCGAAGCACTTCTTGGCCGTGCATACCTCTTCGCAAGCGGATTTTATGGTTTGAGCGACATCACACTTCCTGCCTACGAAAACGAGTCCATCGGTGTAAGCATTGCGGAAGGAACCAAAATCAGTAAAGCTGAGGTCGGTGAGTACATAAAAGACTGCGTAAACAACTCCGGTTACACACTTGTAAATGACCCGCACAATCTCTGGGCATACTCCAACAGATGCTCTGTTGAAGATGAGAAATCACCTTGGAAAGGCAAAGGTTACCAGTGGGCTGAAAACGACGGTGCCGTTAACCCTGAGGCTATGTTCGTAATCAAGTTCAACACCCAGCCATCTTGGAGCACAACTATCGGTTATTCCAATCAGACTGCTCTTTACTGGGGCGTACGAGGACAGAGTCTTGACAACGGTGAATGCTTCCCATTCGGAACAGGTTGGGGAATGTGTCCTGTAAACCCGTCGCTTGTCAACGATTGGAAGGCTGCAGAGCCTAATGACAAGAGGCTCGATGCATCAGTCATTTCTGTTGAGAAATGGTCTTCATACAAGTATGGTGGAGACTCCAACATTCAGGAAACAGGTTACTATCAGACCAAGATTATGCCAGTACTTGCCTGGAGCGAGGAAAACGGCAAATATATGAAGTCGTTCACGAATGTGATGTTCCCTGGACTGACCTGGTCATCCGGAAACGAGGACAACTTCCAACTGAATTCTGTAAACGATATGATTATTATCCGTTTCGCAGAAGTACTTCTTATGGATGCCGAGCTTAACGGCAATCAGGCTTCCTTTGACAAGGTGCGCGCACGTGCAGGACTTGGATCAAAAACTATCTCAGAGGATGCCATCCGCAACGAGCGCCGTTGGGAACTTGCTTTCGAAGGCGTGCGCTTCAACGACCTCCGTCGTTACGGTGTTGCATATGCAAAGGCAGCTCTTGACAAGCAGGAGGGTGTTTCATGCTACCACAGTGGCGTTCCAGGCACTAACAATGCTTCTAAATACAATGGCGGTTACAGTGCACGTTACGAAGCTACCAAGGGATTTGTAAGGATTCCTGAAGCCCAGATTTCACTTTCTGCAGGTGCCGGTGCCGAGTACACCTACACCCAGAATGATGGTTGGGGCGCAGGAACCGACTTCGCAGGATGGTAGCAGGTTTAACATTAATCATTTCTAGAATTATGAAAAGAATAATATACCTTGCAGTAATCGCAGCAGCCGGAATGGTTCTGGCTTCCTGCCAGCCGGAAGTCCTCCACGGAGGTTCTGCCGCAGCGGGCATAGACAACAATGCCGTACAGTCGGCATTCAAGATTGACGGCCAGTTTGCAGATGCAGCTTGCACCCAGCCTCGGGCTGACGGTAACTTCATCAAATACCATACTGAACCGGCTGTTACAGTTCAGGTTTCAAATCTAAAGAACGGCGCGAAGGTTATCCTCGCTACCGGTGCTACAGGCGTGTTCAACATCACCCCTAAGCGCGGTTCGGATACAAACCAGCCATTCCACGTTGAGGCAATCAACCAGGATGCAAGCATCGTCGGATTTGATTCATCAGTAAATGTGTTCGTACCTGGCGAACTTGATCCGGAACTCAAACTTCTCCTCGGAGACGGAGTGAAGTCCTGGGGATGGCACTACACCGACGGTGCAACCTGTTGGGGAAATGCCGGAAACACAGGAGCAGGTGCAAACTTCACCTGGAACACCGTTGACGGAAAATGGTGGGGTCCAGACACACCTGACGGACTTATGGACCAGCTCCAGCACGCAAAGGGCGGAGTTGCCACAGGTGCCGAGGCGAATGGAGCTTATATGACCTTCGACGAGGATGGAAACATCACATCCTTCAAACCGGACGGAACACAGATTGCAAAGTCAACCTACTCTATTAAAAATTATGATCCGTCACGCAGCTCAGGCTGGGAGATTGGCAAACTCGTAACTTCAGAGGCTGCAGTCCTCTTCCCATTCTCTATCAATGAGGGCGGAATAGAAGTTACAGAATTCGACCTTATGTATCTCGACGAGAACTATATGTCATTGGTTTACACCAAGGGCAACGGTGCCGGGAGCTGGGGAGAAATCACCTTCTGGATGTTCCAGAACAAGAGCGGATACAATGACGCTCTCAACGGAGGAAGCCAGAGATCCTGGACCTGGAACAGCAACGGTAATGCTTTCTGGGGCAATGCAGGAAGCACAGGAGCAGGCGCTAACTTCACCGCAGGCGTAGTTGACGGACAGTGGTGGGGCGTTACCAGCACTGAAGAATTCCTGGGACAGCTCTCCCACGCACCTGGCGGAGTCGCTACAGGTGCAGAGGACACCGATGCATATATGGTATTCGACGTGAACGGAACTGTTACATCATATGCCGCTGACGGAAGCAAGATTGCTTCTTCAGACTATGAAGTATCTGATTTCGACGAGAAGCGTTCAAGCGGATGGCAGCTCGGTAAACTTACCGCACCTGGTATCCTCTTCCCTTACTCTATCAACACCAGCGGTGCAAGCCCGGCAAACTTCAGCATTATGTACATCGACGCTGACAATTTGACTCTCGTTGATGACAAGTCTGATGTCGGCGGATGGGGAGAAATCACCTTCTGGTTATTCAAGGCTAAACATTAGTGGTTAAGTTTTTTCTCTTATTAAAAGAAGCCGTGAAGCTTGAACTTCACGGCTTTTTTTTATATCTTTAATTCACTTATGGGAAAGTGGTTGAAACCGATATTCACATTACTGTTCGGGGCTGCCGTATGGCTGTTCTGGTGGCTGGTTTTCCCTCAAGCACTCGGATTCAAGGAGCAGAACCAGCTCTTCCTTTTCACAACTGATTTCCTGCTCGAGCGCCTTTCGGTTCCGGGAGGATTTGCCGAATGGCTCTCGGATTTCATAACACAGTTCAACCATATTATTTGGCTTGGAGCCCTCCTGAACGGGATTATTTTCGCCGTCATACAGGTCCTTGTCTGGCAGATTGCAGGAAAGATCGGCAAAGGCAGGTATGACGTATGGTATCCGCTAAGCTTCATTCTCCCGACAGCAGTCCTCTGCCTCCTTGGGGATATGTATGTCACTATGGGATTCGTGATGGCGATACTCCTGTCATTGGTTCTTTCCCGAATCTACCTTTCCCGGAAAAGTACCGCATTCGCCATGGCAGCGATTCCGGTGGCATTCTGGCTCATAGGTCCCGCCACCTGTATCTTCGTCTTCATCTATATGATTTCAGGGAAGGGAAAAGCCCTGCGGAGGATTATTGCCGGGCTTGCATTGTCCGCCGCCGCACTGGTTCTCTTCCACTACGTCCTTGCTGTACAATACCCTTGGAGGCAGCTGCTGCTCGGCATAAACTATTATCAGATTCCTCTCAGGCAGCCAGCTTCACTATACATCGTAATGACTCTGGCAGTTGCAATTCCTGCATTTGTCGCAGCACTTCCGGGTCTCACGCGTTGCAGGACAGTCTGTCTGATTGCACAATCGGCTGTAATTTTATTCTCCGGGCTTTCTCTCCTGCACAAAAGCTATGACAGGGACATTTATGAGATACTTGCCTATGACCAGCTGGTAAGGAATGAAAGATGGGAGGAACTTGTATCGAGAGCTGAAAAATATCAGCCGAGATCCGACATCGGATGTGTCAGCGTGAACCTTGCCCTTTTTATGACAGGACGGATGGCCGAGATGCCAGACTTCTACCAAGTGGGGACCCGGGGGCTGCTGATGCCGAGGGTGCGTGACTGTATCTCGAACATTTCCACCGGGGAGGCTTTCTGGCGGCTGGGATTCGTCAATGAGGCCCTTAGATATGCCTTCGACACGCAGGAATCCATCCCGGACCTGAAGAAAAGCCCAAGGGCGATGATGAGGATGGCGGAATGCAGGATTGTGAACGGCCAGTACAAGGTGGCATCCAAGTATATCGACATTCTGAAGCACAGCCTGTTCTACAGGAAATGGGCGGAGGAGCACGAAAAGTTCCTATACAATGATGAACTAGTAGATGCCGACCCGGTATATCACTATCTGCGTATCGTAAGAAGCGAGGAAGATTATCTCTTCCATTACCCGGAAATGGACAAAATGCTCGCAAAGTTGTGCGTACAAAATAAAAATAATATAATGGCGGCCTGGTACTATCAAGCCTGGGCTGCTCTGATGAAAGCTGAAAATGGATATAAAGAGACTGATACCGGCGGTGCTCACGGTTCTTAGCCTTGTAGCCTGCACAAAGGGCACCACGGTGTACCGCAACGAACTGCCTCCGATATATCCTGACTATATCGGAGTCACCATTCCCGTCGGAATCGCCCCAATGAATTTCAATCTCACGGGGGATTTTGACAAAGTATTCGTAGAAGTCAGCGGGAAGGATGGCAAAGTCTTCTCCTGCAAGGGGAAATATGCCCGGTTCAATCTGAGGAAATGGAGAAAAGCCGTTTCCGATGCCGCAGGAGACACTCTTATTTTCACGGTACTGGGCAAGAAGGACGGGCTCTGGACTCAATTTCACGACTTCCCTATGTATGTAAGCCCATATCCTCTGGAAGACTATGGCGTGACTTACCGCAAATTTGCTCCAGGCTACGAAACATACAGCAAGATAGGAATATACCAGCGCAACATCCATAATTTCCGGGAGTCGCCGATCATTGAAGGAAATCTTGTCCCGGGGCAGTGCGTAGGCTGTCACACGGCTAATGCGACCTCCCCCGACCAGTTCCTTTTCCACGTCCGCGGAGCCCACGGTTCCACTATGATGCAGCTGGAGGGCAAAGACAAATGGCTGAATACCAAGACAGACAGCACCATCAGTAATGCGGTTTATTCCTACTGGCATCCTTCCGGAGATTTCGTGGCCCATTCCAACAACCTCAAGATCAGCCAGATGTTCTGGACCGGGCACAATGGAAGATACATCGAGGTGTTTGACAATGCGTCAGACGTCATCATCCATAACGTACGTACCGACGAATATATCCTTTCCCCTCTTCTGAGGACTGAGGATTTCGAGACATACCCGGCATTCTCCCCTGACGGGAAGACGCTGTATTACTGTTCAGCACCGAAGACCGACGTTCCTGCAAGGGTGGAAGATGTCCACTATAACCTCTGCGCCATTTCCTTCGATGCGGAGTCACAGGCCATCGGAGATAAGGCCGACACCCTCATCAACGCCTTTGATGCGAAGAAGAGCGTAACATTCCCGCGTCCTTCATATGACGGGAAATGGATTCTGTATTCTTATGCGGATTTCGGCAATTTCCCAATCAACCATAATGAATCCGACCTTTGGATGATGGATCTGTCCGACGGAAGCACACGGCCGCTGTTCAATGCAAATTCGGAATATGACGAGAGTTTCCACAACTGGAGTTCCAACTCCCATTGGATTCTCTTCTCCAGCCGCAGGGATGACGGTCTGTACAGCCAGATATTCTTCACATCAATTGATGAAGAAGGCAATGCCACAAAGCCTTTCGTCCTCCCGCAGCGCAATCCTCTTAAGTACTACCACAGTACATTGTTCACATTCAATGTCCCGGACTTCACTCGCAAAAAAGTTAAATTCAACGCCTCGAGAGCCTTCAAGGAGACTTTCTCAGACAAAAGAACTCAGATTAAAGTAAAATAATGAAACGTCTTACATTCTTCCTGCTTTCTTTCGCAATATTTGCTGCGTGCAGTGCCCCGCAGAAGGGCAAATGCACAATCAAAGGTATAATTTCCGCTGAAGACAAACGTGACAGCTGCTATATCTTTCTTGTCCCTCAGGGACCTCACGAGGCCAGTGATGTCGATTCCACCCTCATTCTGGGCGGTGCCTTTGAATTCACCACAGAGAAAGAGCAGATGGCCGTATTGCGTGTCACCAAATACCGCAGATTCGGGCTTCAGGACCTTCTTGTGGTGACCGAGCCGGGAACAGTGCAGGTGGAAATCGGAGAATCGAGCACGGGCAGGGGCACAAGGCAGAACGATTCCCTGCAAGTTTGGAAGAATCTCACGGAACAATATAATCTTGACGCAAAAGGTATAGTTTCCGAAGAAGGCCGTGCGGCATTCAGGGAAATATACAAAAATCGCAGCCGGGAAATAGCCCACGGCTGCGGTGATGAAAGCACATTGGGAAAATTTCTGCTCGGGTTGTTTCCGGAAAAGAAATAGCAGGCTCCCTGTCATTTTCAATCAGACCATCTGAAGCCGAAAGGGACACGCTCGGGGCTGTTGATTATTTTTCTTGCCCTGACTTTATCAAATTTCACAGGACCGTTCACGAACTCCGGGACATTGTAGGACATAAAGAAATCCTTGTAGAACGTCCTCGGTGATTCCTGTGGCAACATAAATGGTTTTCCGACATTGCCCTCCTCATCAATGTGGGCGAAGTACAATCTTGTAAAAAGTCCGTCATCCCTGCGGCTTGAGAATACAAACCATCTGCTGTCGGCAGTCCAATTGTGATAACTTTCCGTGTCAGCACTGTTGACCTCATCGATGCGTCTCCTCTCCCCTGTCGCCAGGTCCAGAATCCAGAGATCGGCCTCGTGATGCCAGATAGAGAAATTGCCATAATCCGACAACGTGTACATAATGTACTTCCCGTCATATGAAGGCTTCGGGAACGAAATACTCTTCCCTTCCGACTCAGCGTCAATCACAAGACTCACGTCCTTTCCTATTGTGCCTGTAATCGGGTCGAAATCAACCTTATACAAATTATACCTTATCTGTTCCACTTCGGAAGGGATAGGATGGGCAGTCGCCCGGCAGAAATACAAGGTCCCGCCGTCCGGCGAGAAACAAGGAAATGTCTCCCATTCATTTTCGAGCTTCAATTCAGGACTCGTTATGATGCAGTTATTCCTGACATCATAAATCTGCATATCGGAAGCAAGGTCGAAAACCTCCACCAATTTTTCCTTCTTCACGTGGAATCCCTGACGGGTATTGTTCGTGGAATATGCAATATAGTCTCCTGACGGATGCCAGTATGGATATACACAGAATCCGAGCGTCGAGTCCGTCTTGGTGTTATAGGCTTCCAGACTGCCATCACTCATCAGAAGAGTGGCTCCGTGATCGCCCCTGATATGCAGGCTCATTGCGTCTGGATTCCCCTTATTATAGGCGTGGCAATTTACACACCCGCTGAAACCGGTATTTTCAATCAATGGATGTTCGTCGAAATCGGACAGGGACCTTTCGTAGATGCCCATCTTGCTGTACACTTCATAGCCCGGCTCAATAAGCCTGTAATTTATCCCATAGGCAATCTTGTCGCCGCTGACGTGTATTTTCCAAGGTTCAGCCAATGGCGTGCCGGATACTTCAATGTCCTTTCCGGAAGCGTGTTTCAGGAACTTCCGCCATTTCCCTATCTTCCATTTCACCTCCACACCTTCAATCGTCACGCTCAATCCCTCACAGGAAAAGGTCGTACTGGCATCCTTCAGCCCCGGCTCCGTGTAGCAGAAATTAAGCGGTGCGATATTGTCCGGGATGGTTACGTCCATATAGTCCGGATAGATCGGACCCGCATTCTCCGGAAAATCGCCCTGCTGCACAGGCTTCTGCGCGCAGGATACACAGAAGGCAAGGATAACTGCAAATGATAATATCTTTTTCATCACTGATATCTGTAATAGTAGTAGAACCAATATGTGTCCCCGTAAGTCTTTTCCATCCTGTCGGCAGGCACACCCTGCTTGTAATCCCTAATGAACTGGTTAATTCTCAGAGTATTCTGTCCGCCAAGGTACTGCGGAAGTCCTTCGAAATCGCTATGGCTTCCTACCCAGGCAAGAAGCAGCGCCTCCTGATATGATTTGCTCGGCACCCTGCCGTCATCAATCATGCTGTAGCATTCACAGAAACGGGCCACATCCTTCTTCAGCAGGCAGTAGGCCATAAGATACTGTATTGCCATCATATTCCTTCCATTCTCAAGCATCAGTGTGCCGATCATAGAATCCATTTCAGTGTCACTGAACAGGAAATCGTGGTTCTGCAGTCTCATTGAGCTGATTTCACTCAAATCACGGCTCCGGTCAAAAATTTCACCGGAATTCAGATACTCTTCGGCTGTCTTCGCCCACTGCCGGTAGAAAATCGTGTTTTTCAACGGCTTCAGATACTTCCTCGCGACATCGAAATCCCCATTGATAATGTTGGTTTCAGCAAGACGCCTGTAACAACGGGCGCTCTTCTGGTAGTCCGGAATTGATTCCTGTGCCTCGAAAGTATAGCGTTGGGCGGTATTGACCATACCTAAGCGGAAATAGGCTTCGGCTGTCGGCAGAGGAGAAGTAAAATCCCTGACAAAGGATGGCAGCAGCCCTTCCGGACCGTTCTGGAAATAATTGAACATCCTGTCCGCCAACTGCCATTTCTCAGCGAGGGCAAGATTGAGACAAGATACGCTCAGAGGTTTGTCCGGAGCCTTTATATTTGCTTCCTCAATGATTTTGTCCCACTTCTGGAAACGGACAAGGAAGTCATATTCCATAAGTTCCTCCTTATCGAAATCCGCCTGATGCTTCAATGCCAGCGGGACAGAAGCGGCTATGACGGCAAGAATCAGGACGGATATGACCGTACGGGTCGTGGATTTGCCGTAATGATTTACCGTGCAATCAACGACAGCAGTTATCAGAATGGTAATCACAGGCACCCAAGCCCACACAGGCACCACTCTGTAGAATCTGTAATAATGAAGACCGGTATATAATGAACGGAGAGTGTAGTCGAAGAAATACTGTGCAGCAAAAGGAATTGCCAAAGACAATAAGACACCGGAAATTCCCCACCATGGCTTTTCCCTGCAAGCGACAATGCATACAAAGACGAATGAAAGGCTTCCGAACAGGAAATACAGAACCGGTATGCCGACAATGAAGCAGATATGTCTGACATCATCCCTCCGGACCTTTGAAACCGCCAACGCGGAAAGAAGTGAAAGAATGACGGCCACATCAGCAGACAGAAGTGCATTCTCGTCCAGATGGAAAATCCACAAGGCCACAGCCGGCAGGAAACTGAGCGCACAATTGACAAGGGACTTGTTTCTGCTGCAGGCAAAAGTCAGAGTCTGGACAAGCACGAGTGCCAAAGCATAAATTACCGAACCGATTCCGGAGTAAAGAAAAAACTGTGTCAGGAAACGACCGAGATAGTCTGCCAATCCGCCCGGCACGGAAACTATGCTTGAAAAATACGCGGCAGTGAATTCAAAAAGCTGATACTGCTCCTGATAATGGACGTGATACGGATAGTACACGGCGAAAAAAAGCACGGTCGCAGCGAATAGGAAGATATTTCCTGCGACAAGCAAGTATTTAGCTGACTTTTGCATTTCTCGGAAACCTTGTTGTATGTAAAGATACAAAAAATAAGTATCTTTACAATGTATGTCACACGCACATAGCAGGAACATAATCATCATCGTTTCAGCTGTAATCCTTACAGCGGTGCTGTGCGTATCTGCGCTGGTTTTCAAGCCCTGGTTCGGATATTTCTATGCATATGGCAGGCAGATTTCCCTCTCCCCTGTTGAAATGATAGAGCACTATGGCAGCCCGGATTCCGACAAGAACTGGATTCTCGGATTGTGTCTTGAGGCGGACAATGGGAACTGGGAAAAACTGTCCGAGATGACGTCGGAAGACAGAAAATCCGAATTGGGAACATATTTCTACAATCTCTCAAACGCTATGATGGGGCGGCTTCCGGACTGTCTTATGGACTACTACCAACCCTTCGAGCGCGGTCTCTTCCTTCCCGTAAACGAGAACTCGACACCGTTCATCATAGCCCAGTCCGGAGAAGTCTGGTACCGTCTGGGGGAAATGACAATGGCGGAGCACAGTGCAATGCTGGGAATGGCCTTTTCACCGAACAAGACGGGGAAAAAATTTCTGAGAAGGCTTGCAGACATCAATTTCATCAAAGGCGACACCTCTGCCGTAAGAAAGTATTCAAACATCCTTGGTGAATATCCGGAATGGACAGCTGACAAGATACTTATCAGCACTTACGCCCCTACGGGAGACATTATCCATTCCGCAAGCGCAATACGCCCGACTCTTAAAAACCTGCTGCGTTCCAACGGGGAGAATCTGATGGCCTATCAGTATCTTCTGTGCTTCGATCTCCTTATAAAGGATCTGGACTCCTTTATCGAAGATTACAATCCGAATCTTCCGGGCAGCAGGCTGTACCAGGAAGCGGCACTGATATATATAGCCTCAAACAATGCCGTCAATCAGGAAAACCTGCAAAAATACAGTATTAGCGAGCAGACATTCAGCGAATTCACCGGCTACACCGACACCTACGGCAAGAATGGAGGGAAAGGAGCCGCACTGCAGGAGAAATACGGGAAAACTTACTGGTTCTACTATCACTTTGCACGGAGAAATGAAAAATAAGTTATTCATCATATTGCTGACCACATTTCTTGCAGGATGTTCATCCGGCAACGGAGTGCCCGGCGTCTGCCCAGACTACAGGGACGTGACGGTTCCCTGCAACATAGCGCCGCTGAACTTCCACTACACCGGCACACGGAACCCCCGGACATCATTTTCCGCCGGTGATGTACACTTCAATGTGTCCGGCAGGAATGTAAAAATAAACAGAAAGAAATGGGAAAGGCTGCTTGAAGCGGCGGAAGGTGGGCACATCGATGTCGGGAGCAACGTTATGGAAGGCTGGAGGATATATGTCAGTCCGGACAGTGTGGACAGATATCTAACCTACAGGCTGATAGAACCGGGGTATGAAGTCTGGGATAGAGTAGAAATAAGGGAAAGGGATCTCTCCAGTTTCTCGGAAAGGGTGCTGTCCTCCCACGAAAATACCGGTAATTCCTGTATGAACTGCCATATCCATAAAGGAGACAGGACTATGTTCTACCTGCGTGGAGCAAACGGAGGGGCGATTTATAATGACGGTAGCAATATCAGGAAACTGAATCTCAAAAATGAGGATATGATCTCCGGGACGGTTTACGGAGACCTCCACCCGGACGGTCGATGGGGAGTCTTTTCCACAAATATCATCATTCCCGGATTCCACACCCTGGGGAGCAGGAGACTGGAAGTCTATGACACGGCATCAGATCTCACTATTGCGGATTTCGACAACAACCGGATGATCAATTCAAGCGATTTCGCGAGAACGGATAAGTTTGAGACCTTCCCTTGTTTCTCCGCGGACGGGCAGTCTGTCTATTATTGCAGTGCTGATACCGTCAGCCTTCCTCAGGATATTCAAAATCTGAAGTACTCCCTTCTTCGCACCGACTTCGATACGGAAACCGGCATATTAGGGCCGGAAACAAGTGTAATCTGGGACGCAGAGGAGAAAAACGGGTCTGTGTGCCACCCGAAAGCATCCCCGAACGGGAAATGGCTTTTATTCACAGTTGCCGACTATGGCACCTTCCCTATCTGGCACAGAGAATGTGACCTGCAGATGCTCGACATCGAGTCCGGTGCCTTCCTCACGATGGACACGGCAAATTCCGAAGTATCAGACACCTACCACAGCTGGTCATCTAACAGCCGATGGTTCGTATTCGCATCCAAGAGGGATGACGGACAATACGGTAAGCCTTTCCTCTGCCACATTGACGAAGATGGAAATATATCCAAACCTTTTGTAGTGCCTCAAGAGAACCCTTGCCATTACGAAAAGACTCTTAAGTCCTATAACATTCCCGACTTGGGTGTAGTGCCGGCGCCGTATGACTATCAGTCAATCGGCATCATAAGGGACAATACCGATGCAGAAGCATTTAAGTAGTATGGAAAGATTCAGCAGCACAACCGGACAAGTTGAAGAAAAATATATGAAGATGGCCCTTGAAGAGGCAGCCGCAGCCGCCTCCGAGGATGAGGTGCCTGTCGGTGCCGTCATAGTAAGCCGTGGAAGGATTGTCGGCAAGGGGCACAATATGACGGAAAGGCTCAACGATCCGACCGCCCACGCAGAAATGATTGCGATTACGGCAGCCACAGAGGCCCTGGGAGGGAAATATCTCAACGACTGCGAGCTGTACGTGACAGTGGAGCCGTGCCCTATGTGCGCAGCGGCTCTGAACTGGGCTCAGATTGGGAAACTTGTATATGGTGCGGGAGACCCCAAGAGAGGGTTCACACTTTTCTCCCCTTCCCTGCTGCACCCTAAAACCATTGTCCGCAGCGGCATAATGGAGAAAGAATGTTCCACACTAATGACGGAATATTTTAAAAATAAAAGATAAGTTCTATCTTTGTGGTCTGGAATTGAGATATGGTGTAATGGTAGCACTACAGATTTTGGTTCTGCCAGTTTGGGTTCGAGTCC
>JAKSKD010000040.1 GCA_024401925.1 Bacteroidales bacterium
ATTTCTACGAAATCCAATTCTACAATGATGCCATCTGGCACAATGCGCTTCTGCGATGCCGGAAGGTTCGTGCATATGAGAGTGACTGCGATGCGTATCAGAACTGCGAATAATAACGACATTCCGCGCATAATGGAGATATGTGGGGAGGCGAGGGATATTATGCGTGCGGATGGGAATATGACACAGTGGACGGGCGGCTATCCTTCGGAGGACGTCATCAGGACGGATATCGATTCCTCAGCAGGGTTTGTTATTGAGGTCGGCGAGCGGATTGAGGGTTATTTCGCATTTATATCTGGAGTAGAACCGACCTACCTTGAGATTGATGGCAGCGGGTGGATTGATGACATCAATCCTTATTGCACAATCCACCGTCTGGCAAGCACCAAGACTTCCAACGGCATTGCGAGGGCATGCTTCGAATGGTGCTGGGGGCGATGCTCCAATCTTCGCATCGACACCCACGAAGACAACCGCATAATGCGTCATTGCATAGAGTCTTTCGGATTCTCTTATTGCGGTGTTATTCATCTCCGCAACGGCGATCCGCGCTTAGCTTATCAGAAGTTGCACGGACGCCAGTGATGAGTGTGTGCAAAAGGGTTATGATTGAGTGTCAAACTCCGCGAACCGGCTGTTGGCACTCTTGAATTCAGGTACGATTTTTTTCATCAGTTTCACAAGGTCATTGATCTGGGCCGCCTTTGACAGTCTGGTCAGTTCGTCAATTTCTTGAGCTGCTTCCTTGTAGCTGTATTCCCGAACCCTCGCGATACGTATCTTGTCGTGCTCCGTCGGATCAGAGCTCTCCGTATCTGCAAGCACTTCTTCGTAAAGTTTTTCACCCGGTCGAAGTCCGGTGAATTCAATCTGTATGTCTTCACCTTCCTTGAGTCCGGCTTGCTCAATCATTCTTTTAGCCAGGTCGACAATCTTGACCGGGTCACCCATATCGAATACGAATATCTGATTGCCCGTGCTCATCGTAGCAGCTTCCATAACTAGACGGCAGGCCTCCGGAATGGTCATAAAGTATCTTGTGATTTCAGGATGTGTGACGGTCACAGGGCCACCGTGGCTGATTTGTTCGCGGAAACGAGGTATGACAGAGCCGTTCGAGCCAAGTACGTTTCCGAAACGCGTGGTGACGAATTTCGTATTTCCCTCAACTTCACCTTCAGAGATTGCAAGCCCCAGGCTCTGCACATATATCTCTGCAAGACGCTTGCTGCAGCCCATTACATTTGTCGGATTTACAGCCTTGTCGGTAGAAATCATAACCATCATCTCCACACCGTACTGCACGCATTTGTCTGCTACAAGTCTGGTCCCATAGACATTTGAGAATACGGCCTCGCAGGGATTCTCCTCCATCAGCGGAACGTGCTTGTATGCAGCAGCGTGAAATACGACCTGCGGCTTCCAGGTACGGAATACATAGTCGAGCCTATTCTCGTGACGCACGCTGCCCACTACCGGAGCAAAGTCGAGGTCTGGGAAATGTGAGTCCAGTTCCAGCCTGAAATTGTGCATAGGAGTCTCTGCATCATCAAAAAGGACAAGTTTCTTCACTCCGAATTTTGCAAGTTGCCGGCATAGCTCCGAACCGATACTTCCCGCAGCACCGGTGACCATAACCACCTTGCCTTCGAAATAATTTCTGATTCTGTCCAACGAAATCTTGATCTCAGGGCGTGCAAGAAGGTCTTCTATCTGTACCGGACGGATAGGTTTTTGGAGTACCTGTCTTCCAGTAAATTCATCGACAGGGGGCTGGATGAGTGTATTCAGATTGTGCTTTGTACAATGTTTAATAATCCCGGAAGACTCCTCCCTGACATCCTTTTCGCTCACGAATAGAATTGCCGAAATCGAGTGCCTGTTTACTATCGATACAAAGTCTTCTTCTGTTTGATAGACAAAAACGGGATATCCCGCTATCTGAATATTCCTGTCGCTATCGTTGTGCGAAATGAATCCCATAAAATCATATCGCTTTGAGTTTTTCAGCCTTATGGCCGTTGCAGCTGATTTGTCAGACGTGTTGTAAATCAGTAAGCGTTTGCTGCTCTTTGCATCCACAGCCCTAGCCTTGAGTATCTCGTACAGTTCAATCAGCGCAAAACGCATACCTAAAACCAAAAACGCAGTCAGGAGAGATTTGACAAGCAGTGCGAACGCAATTGTAACGTTGAAGGTACAGCACACGGCAAGGAGGAGCCCCAACAGGACATCGGAAAGCAGAATGGTGACAATATACTTCCTTATGTCCGCGATTGTCATATGCCGTATTATGATATTGAAAGTACGGAATACGTACATCATCAGAGAGGAAATGATGACCGATCCTCCCAGCCACCACAGGGCGAAGGGACCTGAATAGTAGTCCGAGCTGGCAAAGAAATTGATCAGGAGCAACACGCCCACGGACACGATTGCGGACATAATCAGGTCCACCAGGAATATGGCCTTATAGCTTAAGTATTTATTAAGGTATTTTGCAAAAAACGGCATGTGATGAAACGTTATTCGTCTATCTTTTCCTTATTCTTTTTCCCGGCTTTCACTTTTTTGCCGCCCTCGACATCTTCGCCGTATCCGTAGTCATAGCCATAACCATAACCATAAACGTGGCCGTAACCATATCCATATCCGCGACGGTAGCCGTAGCCATATCCGTAGCCGTAGCCTTTGCCATATCCATAACGGTACTTGGATTCGGAATAATCAATGTCGTTGAGAACAATGTTTACACGCTTAACGGGCTTCACTTCGCTGTGGATGGTGCTGTTGGCCTCGTCAAGAATATGAAGCGGTGTATGGTTTGCCCGGACGGTATAGATGGTCGCATCGACATACGAATTTATGAGGAACGAATCGGATACCGGCAGATAAGGCGCGGAGTCGATGATGATATAGTCATACCTCTCCTTGAAGTATTCTATGAATTCGGCCAGTTTCCCTTGAGAAATTAACTCAGCCGGATTAGGAGGGACCGGACCTGCGTACACGATATCCAAATGGCTGCTCTCTTCCGTATGGTTGACAAGCGCATCAAGTCCGTCACATTTGCCTATCAGGAAGCCGACCATTGTATTGTTCTTATCAATATTGTTGGCGGGGAACATCTTTATCAAACGTGGTTTGCGGATGTCAAGTCCTACAAGCAGGACTTTATGCCCCACGTGGGCGATTGACAGTGCAAGGTTGGCCGCTACGAAAGATTTTCCTTCACCCGCGATTGAAGAGGTCACCTGGATGACCTTCACGTCATTCAGGTACTGCAGATTTGAACGCAGATTTCTGAATGACTCGCAGACCGGATTCCTGCTGTCTCTCTTGATCAGTTCTCCCTCAGATGAGTTATATTTCGGTATGACACCAAGCACGTTTGCGTTAATGTGGTCTGTGATATCCTGTTTTGTCTCAACCTTGGTGCGCAACTGCATCCTGAGCCAAGAATAAATCATCGGAAGGCTGCAGCCGATAATCAGGCAAAGGAGATAAATCCGTATTTTCTTGGGGCTGATAGGAGCAGCCGCTCCGGTTGACGGCTCAATGAGACGAAAATCGTCAACCTCTGAATACATCGCAATATGGGCCTCCTCGCGCTTCTGCTGAAGCAACTGATACAAAGGCTCTATGACTTCCAGACGACGGTTCAACTGCTGCATTTCGAACTGCTGGCGCGGGATGACCGACATCTTGCTCTTGCTCGTACTTACGTTCCTTAAAAGCTCTTTCTTGCGGATGCTGTAAATATTTTCGAGATTCTCTATGGATATCTCGATACTTTGACGTATATCTGCGAGTTGGGAATTAAGGCTCAATACCCTCGGGTTGTTCTCACTTGAGTTTGATACCATCCTGTTCCGCTCACTTACCATTGAATTGTAGTTTGATATGATGGAGTTCAGTCCGGCATCGGTAACCCCAATATTTGAAGGGATGACAGAGAATTTGCCTGATTTAGTATCTTTCAGGACATCAGATACCATCGCAAGCAACTGGAGCTGCACATTGACTTCATCCAACTGCTCCTGATACACTCTTCCCTCCTGGATGGTGAGGTTTGACTGCGCACCGAGGTCCACTACGGTATTTGTTGTCTGGAAAACCCTGTAATCGCTTTCGGCGGAACTTAACTCTTTTGAAATCTCGTTCAGACGCTCATCTATGAAGTTAATGGTGTTGATGCTGGTCAGATTGCTGTACCTGTGCGCTTCATCATTTACCTTCAACAGAAGAGTGTTGAGTATATCGTCAGCTCGTCCGGGCTTTGTATCCACTATCGAGACTTTGACTACATTGCTCTGACGCTGTCTTATCGGGGACTGTATTTCGACGGTCAGTTTTCCTGAGAAACTCTTGGCTGCCGTATGCGGTGATGTCCAGGAACAGAGATATTTGTGCTCATCCAGCATCTTTCCGGAAGAATCAAGATTTATACTGAACGAGAAACCAGCCAGATTAACCGTCTCCCCATAGGCGTACTTGCGGCTTTCGGCCTGCTGCCTCCTGCCATTAACCATCAAGCTTTCAATGCTGTACGACTTAGAGTTATAATTTCTGAAACTTAACTGTAAAGAAGAGGGAAGGGATGCTTCAGGGTACAATGGATCCGCCTCAAAGGAGAAAGAGAATGGACTATCTTCGTAATACTCAACCTTCTTGATGGCAAACACACCTCCGGCTACCTGCAAACGGTCCAGAATAGGTAATGCATAATGGTAGTAGCGAGAATTGAGGCCAAGTTCCTCAACTACATTCTGCATCATCGATGCGCTCTGGAGAATAAATATCTCATTGTCAATCTTCTTATCCTGTCTGACACCTGTCATATCGTAAAGAACGGACAGATCGGACTGCCCACTGTCACTATTCAGCATCATAGTGATTGAACGCTGATACGTAGGCGTCTGAATCCTGATATAGACGAATCCGGCTAAGAGAGCAACCGCAGCACAGATAATAATCCATACACGCAGTCTCCACACTAGGTCTAATATATCCTTTATACTGATTGTCTGTTGGTCTTGGTTGTGCTGGGAATATGTATCCATTGTCTGTCTTCCGATTTACTTAATGGACAAAAACAAAGAAATGATTGCTATCGTAGTTGTTATTGACGATAATACCGTACTCCAAATTGTTGGAGCCGCTGTCGCTGAACGTACTCTGCGCGGACTTGGTGGCACAACAATGATATCGTTTTGCTGGAGATAGAAATAAGGGGAGTCGAGCAGGTGACTGTCCCTGAGATCAATCTTGTAGTGGTGCTGCTCGCCGTTCTCCTCCCGGATGAGAAGAATGCCGCTACGCTCTGCGGTCAGACTGAGGTCTCCGGCCTTGCCCAGAGCCTGAAGAAGGTTTATCTTTTCAGACTCGATTGTGAAGGTGCCCGGACTCCTGACTTCTCCAAGAACCGTAATCTTGTAGTTCTTGAAAGATACGTAAACGATAGGATTCTGTACGTCTTCTCCGATTTTTCGGGTAAGGAAGCGTACGAGCTCGCTTCTGGTCATTCCCTCGACGTGTATGGTACCGAGAATAGGAAATTCTATGTTTCCGTTCACGTCAACGAGGTACGAAAGGGTCGTCTGCTCAGGATTGGCACTGTAGCCTCCGGTTGGTCCGGCCTCGGAAAGGGTAAGGTTATACGGTGCGGTTACTGTCTTGTCTGGTCCGCTCACGACGATGGCTAACCTGTCGTCTTTCTTGATTACGGCTTCGAACTTCGAGGATATAGGGTCTAGGACTACATCGTCGATGTCCTGGAAGTAAACGATATCCTTATATGAAGCACAACCTACCGCCATAAAGACGGTAAAGACAAGCTCGATAAGAATATGTATCTTTTTCATCGTATTTTTTTTGTTTTCACCTTTTAAGCAAGGATTATTTCTTCACTGTAATAATAACGCAGCGGCTGCATTTGACATCATCACTATGGAGTCTGCAGCCAATTAATCTTCATCCGAAATTGGTGCAGAAATTACTGCTGCATAGGAGGGGAATACCTCAAGTGCCAGCGCTGCACAGATAATTAATTTTAAGAACAATTTCATAGTAATTAAGTTGCCTATTTCAGTATATTTCTTTTTAATTGCATCATGCGAACTACAAATGTATAAAATTTTTTGGATATTCCCCCCCCCCGAAATTTTTAAGAAAATGAAAAATTGCTTAACCTATTTTTCCCTTGCTGTCCTGACAATCGGGCTGCTGGCGTCGTGTTCGAAGATCAACGAGCGTCTTGACGGTCTCGACAAGAGAATCAACAATCTTGAGAACGACAAGATTGCTTCAGTTGAGCAGCAGATTGCTGCCATCAACCAGAGCATCGCAGATCTCGGCACCATCCGCACCAACATCCAGACGCTGATGGAGGCAAAGACAGTTCAGGGAGAGGAGAATTTTCGCAATCCGGTCAGTCATTTCAAAACAGGTTCTAAATTGGCAGACAGTGATGTCTGCCAATTTTTATATCTTTGCGGATATGAATGATGTAATATGAAAAAACTGTTCGTCGCATCCGGCATTCTGTGCCTTCTGTCTGCCCAGCTGCTGGGCCAATCCGTCCTGCCCGCTTCAGACCTTTGGCTGGAGGACTACAAGACCTGGATACGCACCCTCGGCTCGGATGAATTCGGCGGGCGCAAGCCTATGACGCCGTTTGAAGACAAGACCATCACTTATCTTGCTGACGAGTTCCGGAAACTGGGCCTTGAACCGGCCTTCGACGGCAGTTATTTCCAGAAGGTGAAGGAAATTGCAGTGACCATGACCGCTCCGGACGGCCTTCTCCCGGTCAAGACCCCGAGGGGAAAGGTGAAACTCTCAATTCCGGAGGATATGGTGATATGGACCACGCGTGCAACGGACAAGGTCGTGCTGAAGGATGCGGAATACGTGTTCTGCGGCTTTGGAATCGATGCTCCCGAATATGGATGGAATGATTTCGAAGGGATTGATGTCCGTGGGAAAATCATCATCGCAATGGTGAACGACCCCGGTTTCTACGATGCTTCGCTCTTCCGTGGGAAGAATATGACCTATTACGGACGCTGGACGTATAAACTCGAGCAGGCACAGCGCCTCGGCGCCGCAGGCTGCCTTATCCTTCATAATGAGGCCGCGGCAAGCTATGGCTGGCACGTATGTTCCAACGGCCATCTGGCGGACAATCTCGGGCTGCTTCACGAGAATACGATGAATATGGACGAACTGGGTCTGCGCGGATGGCTCACTGAGGATGGCTGCAGGCGTCTTTTCGAGAAGTCCGGAGTGGATTTCGACGCGGCCCTTGCTTCTGCGAAGAAGCCCGGTTTCAAGCCTTTCACGCTTAATGCGCGCAGCAGCGTTACTTTGAATGTCAGCTACACCACAGGCGACACCTACAATGTGGGTGCAGTCCTGCCGGGAACAGACCTGAAGGATGAATGCGTGGTGTTCAGCGCCCATTGGGACCATTTCGGCACTTCCACGCCTGATGAGGCAGGGGACGTCATCTACAACGGAGCAGCCGACAACGGCTCCGGGATGGCGGCGATACTTATGATAGCGAAGAAGATGACTCAGTTGCCGGCTCCGCGTCGCTCGATGCTTTTCCTTTCGGCCACATCCGAGGAGAGCGGGCTTTTCGGTTCGCAGTATTATTGCGAGAATCCGGCATTCCCTATGGAAAAGACTGCCACCTGCATCAATTTCGACTGTGTGGCACCTGCTCCGCTGACCCGTGACGTCGTGATTCTCGGCGGAGGGGAGAGCGACCTCGATATGTATGTGAATGCCGCTGCCGCGGCCCAGGGGCGTTATGTAGTCTTCGACAAGGACAATACGGACGGGTGGTTCTACCGTTCCGACCACTATAACTTCGTGAAGAAGGGAGTTCCTGCCGTCATCACCAGGACCGGGAACGACCTCGTGGACCCGTCCCGCCCGAACAAATACCCCCAGCCGGACTGGTATCACAAGCCTTCCGACGAGTTCCGTGAGGACTGGGACTTCAGTGGCGCCATCGCCAACATCAACCTGATGTTCTCCGTGGGCCTCGGCGTTGCCAACTCTGAAAAGAAAACAAACTTTAAATAACTGACGTATGAAGAAATTATTTATTGCGGCTTGTATCATGGCCCTTGCAGCCTGCTCTGCACAGGAGGAGGTCGGCATCGTTTCCGTAACCGGCGGACAGATCCGTGGTACTCTTACGGATTCCACCCAGGTGATGGTCTATAAGGGAATCCCTTATGCAGCTGCTCCGGTTGGAGATCTCCGTTGGGCAAAACCACAGCCTGTAGAGGCACGCCCTGCAGTCCCTCAGTGACAAGATGATGGACTTCTGGACCAACTTCTGTAAGTACGCAGACCTTCAGGGCGGCTGGAAGCCTTACACCGCAGAAGATCCATACATGCAGATCCTCGACATCGAATAATATCTACATCATACAAATACTTCAGGGATGACCGCAAGGCCATCCCTTTTCTATTCAATTTATATTACAGGTTTCCTAGAGACTGTGGACTGGAGGTTATGGCAGGAAGCCCATGGCCGCCCATGGCCATGTGAATGGGCGTCACGACCAGAGGGAGTGACGGGATGAGCGCGCAGCGCGAAGGCTGACGTCATAACACTCCAGCCACAGTCTCTGGCAGTCCTGGTTTGGAGAAATTTAACGGATGGATAGGATATCGGTGCCGCAGAGCATTGAGAGGCGGTAATATGCATCCCAGTAGCAGCAGAGCGCGTTCAGATAGTTGGCATAGGCACTCTCCTTGCGGGTCTGAGCAATAGCGAAAGTATTGATGTCGGCGATACCATTGGCATAGTTATCATTAGACTGCCTGTATGCCTCATCAGCCAGCTCCATAGTCGTCGAAGTACTCCTCACAAGAGTCTGGTAATTCTCGAAATCGCGCACCGCATTATCCACCTCGACGGTCAGCAGACGCAGATTCTCCTTAGCTTCGGCATCAGTGGACTTCGCCTCGAACTGGGCTGCCTTATACTTGTCCTTCGCTGTCTTCTGGTCGATGATAGGAATCCTCAGATTGATACCGGACACTGACAGAAGCCCCTGATTGCCGTATGCCGAACCCAGATTGGCACCATAATTCTGAAGGCCCAGATTGAGGTCCACACTAGCCTGCACGCCCACTTCCTTCTTAGCCCTGTCCTCCTTCCTGCGTGCCTCGAGGAGCATCAGGGTGTTCTGATTATAGACAGGGTTGTTCTCCTCCACGAGGGACATTATCACCTCCCTGTCGAGAAGCAGATAATCGGGATTAGCAGGCATTGTGAGGGAGAAACCCTCCATTCCGACATACGAATACAGCTCTGCGAGGGCGTTCTTCATTTGCACCTCAGCGAGTGAGCAGCTGTTCAGTGCATTGTTCCACTGCAGCTCCAGCGAAGACAGTTCGTCATTTCTGATGGAGGTAAGATTGAATTTCTCCACACCGATCCTGTAGAGGTACTCGGAAGTCTCGGAGTTGTTCTTGTACATATCGTACATTGATGTCGCCCGAAGCGCCTCAAGATAGAGCTGGGCGGTCTTCCTTGCGATATTCCACTGCTCGAAGTCGTGGCGGCTCTCCACGTGCTTCATCTTCGCGTCCTCGATCTTCTTGTCCCATTTGTACGGATTGAAGCCGAGAAGCTGCTGCTGGTAGCCGATGCGGATAGGACTTGCTCCGAACAGCCTGGTCAGGTCGGCATTTTTGAAATGTTCGGTCCAGATTCCTGAGCTCGAAGCATAGAAATCTCCTCCTAATGCAGAGATTTTCTGATTCAGCCGCAGTTCTGCAGCGGTAGAGAACATATTGTAGTCTCTTGTCTTAACAAACTGGTTGGTAGGCTCGAATGCCTCTTTGACGTAGTTCGGATTGACGTTGAATTCCAGATGGGGCTTGAACGTGGACATGAAACTGCTGAACTGCCACATCCCTGCCTGGTAGTACGCGTCAGATATTTCTGCCTCATAGCTGCCGGTTTGAGCCATCTCTATGGCCTGGTTCAATGTAAGCCTCTGCTGCGCTCCGAGACTGAGACAGCAGGACAGGGCTATGATGATGGCAAGTAGTTTCCTCATAATTTTACGATAGCCGTCATACCCGGCATAAGGTTCTCTGTATCTTGAAGTTCTGCTTCCACCTTAATCATTCCTGCCTCATCTACAACAGATCCTATTGACCTTACAATTGCTTTATGCTGAACATCGTTGTATGCAATGGATGAAACCTTTATGGCGCCTCCGAGGCGGAATCTTCTTAATTCGGTTTCGAGGATGGAAAATTCTACGATCAGTGACTTTGTGTCCACAATCTTGCACAGAGTTTCTCCCGGACTGACATAAGCGAATGATGTAGGAACAAGATTTGACAGGACACCGCTGAGAGGAGCCTTGATTACTGCATTCGACAGTCTCTTGCGAGCAATCTCAAGTTCCTTCACTTTGACATTGCATCCACTCTTGATTCTTGCGAGCGAAGCAATGTTTGCAGGGACCTTGTCCAGTTCGGTTTCCTTGTAGCCCTGCCCGACAAGGATTTCCTCCATTAGCAACTTCGCCTGTTCGAGCTCAGCCTCGCAAAGTTCCACCTTTGCCTTGAGTTCTTCGTCATCAAGAGTGAAGAGTACATCTCCCTTACGTACAGTCTGCCCGTCTATGAGACTGATTGCATTCAACTGGCCCGTGATACGGCTGTAAACAGGAATCTCGTTATCGGATTTAATGATACCTTTGCTGACAAGTATCCTGTCCGGCGTCTGTGGCTCGTCAGTCTCTATGGACTGAACTTGAAATACAGTAGGTTCTGCGATCGGAACGATGTCCCGACTTTCAGCTTCGGATGCGCAGGACACCGCTACCAGACAGACTGTCATTACTATGCCAAATGGTTTGAATTTCATATTTATAATTGTTGTCTTTGTGCAAGCTTGTAGAAGAATCCTTTCTGCGCCATTAATTCTGATGGTTTGCCGTCTTCAATAATATTTCCCTTATCTAGGACGATGACTCTGTCACATTCCATAATGGTGCTCAACCTGTGCGCTATGGAAATGCGGGTACAACCGAAGTTCGACAGGTTGTTAATAACGTTCTTCTGCGTGATGTTGTCAAGAGCCGACGTGGCCTCATCGAAAAACAGAATCTTCGGTCTGTTTATGATGGCGCGGGCGATCAGCAGTCTCTGGCACTGGCCGCCGCTGAGTCCGCTTCCTCCTTCGCCCAGAGTGGTTTCCATCT
>JAKSKD010000041.1 GCA_024401925.1 Bacteroidales bacterium
TTCTCTCCGACTCGTAATTTCGGCCCCGAACCTGGCGGCCTGACGTTACAACCGAGCGTGCGCTGATGCGGTATTAGCAAAAAGGGTTTCTCGCGCGCGAATAATAAGCGATTTCAAATTTAGCATTTATTCTGCAGAATTCCTAATCTTTCGCGGATTAGATTAATCTTTGAGTTTCAGACATATCGTATCTTTTGCGATATTTTAATAATTTTCAGTAACTTCGCTTAACAATAGTAGTGCTATGAACTTTCTCGGCAACATCATCTGGTTTCTCCTCGGAGGATTCCTTACCGCAATGATGTACTTCATCAGCGGGCTGGCTATGTGTATCACCATCATCGGCATCCCCTTCGGAGTGCAGATTATAAAACTCGGCGTACTGGCTCTCTGGCCATTCGGCAAGGAAGTAAAGACAAATCCGACATCAGGATGCCTGACAACCGGATTTAACGTGCTCTGGATAATCCTCGGCTGGTGGGAAATCGCGCTGACTCATCTTGTATTCGGAGCCATCCTCTGCATAACAATCATCGGCATTCCTCTCGGAACACAGCATTTCAAACTGGCGAAATACTCCCTGTTCCCGTTCGGCTGCACCATCCGGTAGTAAGCAAGTAGTTCCGAAAGACTATTTTCAATGATTGACAATAAGTTACGTAGAATACTTTTCGTCTGTCACGGCAACATCTGCCGCAGCCCGATGGCGGAGTTTGTTCTGAAGGCCCTTGTGAAAGCGAAGGGTCTGGAGAACTTGTATTACATCGAGAGCGCGGCCGTATCGACGGAGGAAATCGGCAATCCGATTTATCCGCCGGCAAAGCGCTGCCTCACCAATCACGGAGTGTTGTTCGATGCCGGAAAAAGGGCAAGGCAGGTCACGCCAGATGATTATGATCGCTTCGATCGGCTCATCTGCATGGATTCCAGCAATTTACGCTGGCTGCATCGTGTCATTCCCGATGATCCGCAGAAGAAGCTGCATCTGCTGATGTCCTACACCGGTCGGGGCCGGGACGTGGCGGATCCGTGGTACACCGGTGATTTCGAGACGACCTTTCAGGACATCCTCGAAGGCTGTGAAGCAATGTTAAAACTACCGCAATGAGGCTTGTAATCCAAAGAGTTAAGGAAGCATCCGTCACCATTGACGGCAAGGTCGTATCCGCTATCGGGCAGGGCCTGTTCATACTTGTGGGCGTGGAAAACGGTGATACCGAGGCCGATATGGAATGGTTGGCGGCGAAGGCTGCGGGGCTCCGCATCTTCAATGACGGGGAGGGCGTGATGAACCGCAGCGTGGTGGATATTGACGGGCAGATGCTCGCCGTCTCCCAGTTCACCCTCACGGCCTCCACGAAAAAGGGCAACCGGCCGTCCTACATCAGGGCGGCGGGACACGAACTGGCGGTGCCGCTTTATGACAAATTCTGCCTCCGGCTCTCCGAAACAGCAGGCAGACCCGTGCAGAAAGGTGTTTTCGGTGCGGACATGCAGTGCGCCCTCGTCAATGACGGACCGGTGACAATAATAATCGATTCCCGGATTAAAGAATAACACTATGGCCGGGGTTCCGGGGACGTCCGTTTTTCCCCGAAAAATTTTCCTATATTCTCCCGAAAAACATTCAGCCTAAACCGCTTTCAAAATGGCACTTCGCTCTTCGGGCGGGAATTTTTCGATGGCGTAACGGAGCATAGTGCGAGGCATACGGGAACCATTCAGTTTCAAATAGCGTCGGAGCCTGTCCTCATCGCGCTTCCCGGCATCGCGCAAAAGCCAGCCGACGGCCTTCTGCAGGAGGTCGTGGAGAGGCTCCGGCTTGCCGAGGAAAATATCCGCAATGGCGTATGTATCATCAAGTTGTCCGTGGCGGATGAACTGCATCGTGGAGACGATGCCTATGCGTTGCTCCCAGATTGTCCGGCCATCGCTAACCAGGGCGTAGAGCAGACTGCGGTCCCGATCCAGCAACCACCTCCCCAGAATTTCATAGCAACTCAAATCCACGAGGTCCCAATTATTGACGAACTCCAAGTGATTGAGGAAAAAATCGACGCACCGCTGCTGCAGGGCGACATCCTTCCGGGCGTGGGTAAAAATCTGCACCAGCGTCAGCAGTGCTGCCAACCTGATCTCGTGATACTCGCTGCGGATACATTCCTCCAGCTCGTCAAAGTCCGTCTGATTCCAGCAGGCTTTTACCACCGCGCGCGTCAACGGGACCTTGATTCCCAGGAACTTGTCGCCCTCGCCGTACTGGCCGGGTCCAGTCTTGAAAAAACGCGACAGCCCCGCCACCTGCGACGGGTCAGCATGCGAAAGCATTTCTGTTTCAAGGATATTATGACTTTTTTTCAAAATCTAAGGGTATCTAAACAAAACCCCGGGGTCATCACCAGCACTTAAGTCCGGGAGAGGAACTGCCGGGACTGCTACATGCAAAGATAATAATATTATCTCTTCTCAAACGCCTCTTTCATACATTTTTCAAGATCCACCTCAGCACTCTCCTGAAGAAGATGAGCATAGGTCTTTTCGACTGATGCGGTTGAATTGTGACCGAGGATGCGGCTGACGGAATATACTGACGAACCGCTGTTGATGAGGGCGACGATTCAACTGTCGGCTTTCCGGATACTCGGGAACAATCCGCTGGTTTCTGGCACTCCAAAAACGTGGCTGAATGTAAATTCCGGTGCTGATTTCTTTTTCCGTACCGTCAATTTTGTAACAGAGTATCAACAGGAGGCAACCTTTTCGCTGCCTGTCGTCGTGGAGGATTAACCTTCCTGCTAACTATTTGTAACATAAGTTTTTGTTTTTGAAATTGTTTGTATATTTGCAGTAAGAAAGTAATACGCTTTAAAGATGGGCTGTTCGAGTTGTGCGAAGTCCCGCCCGCGAAGGCCCACCGCAAGGTAAACATCTACTGCATATCAAGACATTCATTTGCAACCATTGGACTCAACAAGGGGGTAGATATTAAAACCATCTCGACTCTGATGGGACACTCATCTGTTCTGACGACGGAGAAGGTATATGCCGCCATACTTCCATCAACATTGGAAAAAACTGTGGAAGAGAAACTTAACTTTCATTTTTAGAGAAGAAGAACTCACTATGGAAAACGAGACCTGTTTATGATTCAGGTCTCGTTTTTTTGTGCATTTACTATTCCTTTTTTTAGGATGATTTTGGATTTCGATGGGTAGTCAAATGGGTAGTTTGAGCCATTTTTCGGATGATTTATCCTATAAAATGGATAGCAAAGAGGGTGACTAAAAAGTCCATCAGGACTTTGGGGTCATCCTCTTTCTTTATATCATATTGCCTCCGAGCGTCGGCTGCTCTCCTCCGGAGACCTTCCGCTTCGCTCCATCCAGTCACTCGCTATGCTCGTGACAGCCGCTCACGAGGCCGCGGCCGGCCACGGGTCCCGGAGAAGACAGCCGACCGCATCTGCGGCAAACGTAAAATAAAATAGCTATTCTTTTGATAATCAAAGGAATAGCTATTGCTTTTGTGATAGAAAATTACTATCTTGTAGTTGCAATCAAAAGAAATATAATCTCTATCAAGCAATGTCAAAGGTAGTCTTTAAATCTTACAATCAGAACGATAATCTTCTTTTTCCGACATGTCTCGGCGACTTCATCGCAGAGAACGATCCCGTCAGGGTCCTGAACGCTGTGGTGGACAATCTTGACCTCAGCGCAATCGAGTCGTCTTACGAAGGCGGCGGCGCAAGTAGCTACAACCCGAGAATGCTCACGAAGGTAGTGTTCTACGCATATCTTCAGAACGTGTACTCCGGCAGGAAGATGGAGACACTTCTGAAACGGGACGTGAACTTCATGTGGCTGTCGGGCATGCAGACACCGGACTTCAACACGATCAACCTGTTCCGCAAGAACCGTCTTGCTGCGGTCGTGGATGACCTCTTCACCCAGGTGGTCCAGATGCTGGTCAATCAGAAAATCATAAGCTTGGAGGTGCAGTATGTGGACGGCACGAAGATAGAGGCGAACGCGAACAAGTACACCTTCGTATGGAAGAAGTCCACACAGACGAACCGCGGTAAACTTGACAGGAAGGTAAAGGCAATCCTTGCCGAGGCGGAGAAGGAACTGGGCCTTGAACTCGGCGCGGACAAGCAGGATGTGATGACACCGGCGGAGATGACGGAACGAACGGACAGGATACTTGACGAGATGGACAGGCGCGGCATCAGCGACAGGAGACTTCGCAAGGCAGTGTCCGAAGTGAAGGACGCTCATGCGGAGAAGATGAGGGAGTACGACGAGAAGCTGGAGATACTCGGCGAGCGGAACAGCTACAGCAAGACGGACCACGACGCCACGTTCATGCGTATGAAGGAGGACGCGATGAACAACGGCCAGACGAAACCGGGATACAACGTGCAGATATCCACGGAGAACCAGTTCATCACCCATTACACGATGTCCTGGCGTCCGACGGACTGGGGTACGTTCATCAACCACATGGACACGTTCAAGAAACGCTATGGAAAGCAGAGCTCCAAGGTTGTGGCCGACTCGGGGTACGGCAACGAGCAGAACTACGAGTATCTCATCGCGAACAACGTGGAGGGCTTCGTGAAATACACGATGTTCCATGCCGAGCAGAAGCGCAAGCATGCGGACAACCCGTTTCTCCCGGACAACATGTTCTACAACGAGGAGGAGGACTACTATGTCTGCCCTATGGGGCAGCACCTTGAGCACAGCCATGACTCCACCAAGGTCACGGAACTTGGCTACAAGTTCAACACAAGCACCTATCGTGCAAAAGACTGTTCCAGATGCCCCGTAAGAGGCTTCTGCTACAAGGCGAAGCCGGATAGGAGGACAATAGAGGTGAACCACAGGAACAACAAGCTGAAGGCGCAGGCCAGGGAACGGCTCATGAGCGAGGAGGGTCTGTATCACAGGAGCATGCGGCCGGTGGAGCCGGAAGCAGTCTTCGGGCAGATCAAGTACGATGGAGGCTTCAAGCGCTTCCGTTATCGTGGCGTCGCACTGACAAGTGCGGAGTTTGCCACCGTAGCAATCGCCCACAACATAAAGAAGATGATCTCCGTTATGGATGCGGGACGCAACGGGCGAAGGTTGTCGCCTCCGATGGACGTGCCACCCGCGGCACGGAAGCGGGTGCCGACATCCGCGGCCTGCGGTAGCAGGGCGTGATGGAGGCAGGGTCAAAAGAAGTCGGAGACTTTGCTATCCGGCAAAATCTCCGACTCTTTTGACTCCAGAGGAGGCGAGCAGCTTCGCCGTGGAGTCGCATCCATCTACGAAGAAAGCGACCAATAATCACTTATTAGTCGCCCTCCTTCATAAATCATTGATTTCTAATAGTTTCTATATCCAAAATCTCTTAGTATTCTTCCTCGTTGAAGGAGCCCCGTAGTCACGGCTACACTGCATTGTATTGGGGTTTGTGGAAGGCACTATACAAACTATTGTTAAACATAGAATGCGATTGGATGCGATTGGATGCGATTAAATGCGAAGTCCAGAGAAAGATTTCCGCCCTCTCCAGCTGCATCAAATGCGATAAAATGCGAAGTCCAAAACGACCAAATGCGATGAAATCGCACCGAATTAGCCCAAATGCGATGCCGATGCAAACTTTAAATTATACAAAGCAACTATACAAATTAATTATGGGCCAGTCATTCTGTCCATTTCAAAAGCAATTCCTGGGCGATTGACGAGTTTTCAAGCCTCATCATACTATCTTCTTCTTTCTCCCGGGAGAGCAGATTCATGCTACCGTACCAGACAATGACATTGTCAACTACGGCGAAATGTTCCCTGCATTTTTCAGAGCATCGAACGGTAATTCCTACAGATTGGAGTGCGCCTGTCAATTCTTCCTGATGTTTGCCTGCTTCATCGTCGGAAAAAGCCGAAGGAGAAAGAGTCAGAACGGCTATGCGCACGCCCCTTTCCTGGAGCGGAGTCACTTCCCTGATGAACTTCCATACTTTTCGCGTCCCAAGTCCTGGACTGGAAATCACCACCTCAGACTTGGCAGAAGCGAGATCGCAGTCAAAGACATCCAGATAATTCTGCCAATCAAATATGGAATTCTCCACGACCTGCCTGTCAGCCACCTGAGAACAAATCTCGAATCCGATGCGTTTATATGTCCGGAGACGTTTATGGTACATCCGCTCCAACATTGGCACATACTGGTCAATATAGTCGAATATGATTACATCCTTCTTCCCTTCGTAATCCCTGTTCAGGCGACCTGCATACTGTTCGACGTTACTTTCAAATGAAATAGGCATTGCCAGCAGAAGCGTATCGAGTCTGGGATAATTGAAACCCTCTCCAACATATTGGCCGATGGCTACCGCCAGCATTGTTTCATCTTTCGGAACCGCAGCCATCTGATTCCGAAGAATCTCGCGATCCTTAAGGCTGCTGCCTCCTTGAAGAAGGAAAACATTCTGAGCCGCTCCCCGAAGCATCTCATACAGTTTCGCTGCATGCTCCTTCCGCTTAGTCATCACTATCGGGGTGCGCCCCATTTTCACACACTCAACGGCATCGGTGACAATTTGCAGATTTCTCATCCCGTTGCCGGCCACCAGGCTAAAAGCGTCACTGATAGTAAGTTTTTCAGACACATCGACCACCCTCGTAAAGCGCGGATATACGTAATGCCCAATACCCTGTTTATCAGCCCTTTCCAATGCTGTATACATGTGTCGGACGGCTCCCAATTGCATAAAAATCTTTTTGTCTTGACCGTCTCCACGCTTCGTATTGGCGGTAAATCCATACACATACTTGGCAGTCAATGCACGTAACACAGACTCGCAAGTATATGCTGCCGCGTGATGGCATTCATCCATGATCACCATCCCATAATTCCGGACAATCGGATTTATCTCATCGTCGCGCCCGAGCGAAGTAATCATTGCAACGTCAACAATGCCGGACAGAGCATTCTTTTGCGAGCTGAAGGTACCAAGGCAGGACGCCCGATGCTTTACCCTCCCGCCAGGCGTTGTATATGTCGGCAACGGTTCATCAATCTGCAAAAATTGCTCAAGCGCCTTCACCCAACCACTCATAATCTCCACGTTATGCACAAGCACAAGGGTATTCACCTTCCTCTGAGCAATGAGATATGCACCCACCACTGTCTTCCCAAAAGACGTTGCCGCATGTAGCACTCCGTCATCATATGCAGACAAATTTTCAACAGCATCCGTCTGCTCCGGATACAGTTCTCCGATAAATCGCACATCAATCTTTCTCCCTGGCTGCCTCCTGTCTATCAAATCATATTGAATTCCTGCATCGGCCAATGCATCCGTCAAGGATGTCTGGAGGCCGCGTGGCAAAACAATATAATCACCATCGTCGTATCCGCAATATACGATTCTTGGCATATCCCTGGTCGAGATTCCCCGATTCAGATTTTTGTAGAATTCAGGATTCGAATAGGCAGCAAGCCGCCTCAGAGCATTCTGCAGACGTGGTTTCAACCCTTTCTTACATATATACAATCCATTTTCAAGAATTATCCGAATCTTATCAGAGGCATCTGAATAATGGAAGATCTGCCTGTCACTGAACAATTCCCGTTCTTTCGGCTCGTTTCCATCATCCTCCTGCAGCTGCCCATACGGATTGTTGTCCGGACACCACTCTTTAATGCATGCCTCAACTCTCTGTAATGAAAGTTTATGTACTTGTGTCAAAGCCTTGTACTGATCCTTCAGTGGTTGCCAATGCTCATCTACAAACAGACTATTGCCTTTTTTCATCGCCTGTCCCTGCCAAGGGAGGGCAATCAGATTCCCCAGACCATTTTCAGACAGATAATCCTGCATCGGCAACATCCTGTCATAATAGAGGAAATTTTTCATACTCACGAGTTCCGCTCCTTTGGTTACGAGCGCATTCCCGAACATCCTCGCCTTTAGGGCAGGTACAGGATCGCTGAAGAATATCCAGACGTGTGCGCCCTTCCCGGAACGTGAGCGCTCCACGAGACAATCTATATTACAGAGGGAACAAATCCTGCGCAATGCCTCAACCTCATCCTGCCATCCTTTGGATGCCTCCAATTCCTCATTGTGATTGTCGAAATCAAATACAATGAATCGGCAGGTGTCATCTTTCAGCATCACATACACCCCGACAACGTCCCCGCAATCCTCCCGTTTGCCGGCCATATGCTGCATCAGGACGGTTGAATTGAGCGAAGGCCAATTCTTGTTCGGGCACTCCGCACATTTTGCCTTCTTCCCTTCCTTTTTAGGGCAGAGTTCACTTTTCCAACGGTTTTCACACACAGTATAATAACCGTTCTTTGAGCGCTTTGCATAAACGTCAACCCTTCCGTGAAACAGCGAGAAGAAAAATTTTGCAGTCTCGGGAGTAATATCTATCGGAACCATCTGCGATGATTCATCCTCTCCCCTTCCTGCTCTTTGAAATGCCTCGAAATCGTATTCTATTCCATTCTTATCAAGCAGCGACCGCAGATAAAAGATTTCTTCTTTCAAATTATGTATAGTTGCGTCATCCATAGGTTAAGCAACTATTTCCATCGATCGCCTTCCAACCGGTCAATCAAACGTTCTTTCACGAGTGCAAAGCCAACGGTTGGGTCAAAGTTGTCTCCGGCTCGAAGCAACTGCGAAACATCGCCGATAAACTCAGTGTTACACATCTTCTCATCCATATTCAGCATAAACTCCTTCCATGTAGGCAGATGCTCAACCACAAAACCCATATAGCGCTTGTAACATTCAATCACCTTCTCGTCATCCACCTTTCCATTTGTCAAGGCTACATACAGGTCATAAAGATCACGCCCTTTCAGCCGCTGGTATAAGGCGCGCAATTTTGTTCCCACAAGTTCTTCCAACTGGTATGTCAGAATCTCTGTCTCACCTGAAAACCACATATTGTCTACTTTGAAGGGAATTTTCACCATAGGCAGTACACTGAAATGCTCCTTACAGTTTATTTCCACCTTCAAGTGCAGCGGCAGTGATGGGATGCCGTCAGAATCAATCTTGAATACCAAAGTGTTATTGTGCTTCTTCTGCTTGACTTTCGGCTCTCCCAGAAAAGAAAGTGCTTCGCGGATACGGTCATATGTTTCTTTTATCGGTCCTGCCTCAACCTGAACTAAATCAATGTCCTCGCTGTACCTTGGCTGCGGACGCAAATATAACTTGTGAAGTGCCGTGCCGCCACGGAATGCCAGATTACGGGCAAGATATTCGTCGCTGTATATCGCAACAAGTGCCCGGCAAATCAGCAAATCCTGCTCCACCTTATGCCTGTCAATCCAGGGAACGACGCTGTTCCATTGGTCAATTGCAAATCTCGGTATCATATCTCGTCAATTTCTATTTTCATATTTTTCAATATTTGCCATCGCCTGTCTGCATCACAGTTTTTGCATTCCATCCCAAGTTTCAGCGGTACAGGACGCATAGCAATTCCTGAATCTTTTGCCTTCCGCAAAAGAGTATCGGCCTGATTTGTTTCTTCAAGGATTTTTTCAAGTATGTAGCCAAGACGCTGGACTACTGGGGCACTGTATCTGGATAATAATTTCGAATCAATATGTTCCCAGTCCATCTGCTCCACCAGTTCCGAGAGCACCGTCGATACACGATTCAAACCTCCAACCTTTTCCTGACAATCCACAAGATCCAGTGCGGTCAATTCCGGAGAAGAGACATTCAGAGTCCCCATCTGCGTGGGGAATGTCCTCACAAAATCCATAGGCAGTGATTCCTTTCGCATAAACACCAGTTCATAGCCATTTTTCACACCGGACCGCAATGCCGTCCCCTGCACCATAACAGAAAAGGTCATCGGTCTTTGATGCGCTGCCCCATAAAACTCGGCCGCGCTAAGTAACGATACGTAGTAATCCCGTCCAAGGTGTTTCATCAGCGCATCCATCCAAAACACCGGCGGGACTTCACCCTTCAATTTGTACTCAGTGGGCACTGTTACATAAAAGCCCCGCCAGGGAGATACAATCTCTCCTCTTCTTACAAGTCGGGAAAGAGATACTCTCCTGTTTTCGACGCTCATCTGAGGGAATTCATTTTCAACAGACTCCAAAGTGAAAACATATTGTCCAACGAGACTTCCTGCTATTACCCATTCAGATAGTGTCTGCATTTTTTTACTCTTGGTATCCTTCATCATATTTTACAACCCTGTTGCAAAGATATACAAATTTTGTTAATTATTGCAACGGAAAAGACAAACTATTACCCTTTCTTTTTTACCCCGAAAATCATACAAACGTAAGCCTCCGGTGAGGCACGTATAGTTTTATTTCGGAGCATTATCACCCAAAG
>JAKSKD010000042.1 GCA_024401925.1 Bacteroidales bacterium
AAAGTGAAGATGAAGGAATATTCTAAAGGTGGCTGGGAACTGTTTGGTTCATCAAGAAGTTTCGAAGTCACCCTTATGAAACACCTCGATAAACTTAACTCAAATGATAATATTAAAGAGATATTTGGTTCAGCCTCCAGAGTATCAAGTAAAAGTGTTGGGCACCAAGTTACTATTAACGATGCCTGTCGTACTTATGCGCAAAATGCTGGCAGTCATGTAAAAGGACGTGTCGTAAGTGACCTTGGTGCAGATGGAGAAGATTCTCGAAATGAATTTGAACATTTTTATGGCGCATATGAAAGACTTGTAGAAAAAGAAATTAAGGGAGAATTAGTCGAGTCATATACCATATGCAGAGAAATAGGTAAAGATGACAATGGAAAACCCATATTTGAGATGATGACATACTTTTATGTTGACGAGGATGCGGCTACTCAAGCCAGAATTAGAGCATTTGAAAATGCAGCTAAAGAAAGTGCCGCAGCTCAGAAATACGCCGAGAATGTTTCCAACTTCATTAAGGAAGGTTTCCCCATAGAGCAGTAGTATGTCCGCAAAAGCGATATTCACAATATTGATTCTGACTCTTTCTTTGTCTGTAGAAGGGCAGAATTATAAAAATATTCAGAAAGAATGGGATTCTATCAAGTCCGATAGAACCACATACATATGTGGTGAAGGTTATGGTGAGACTTTGGAGGAAGCTGACCAAAATGCTTTATCTGACTTGATAAGCAAAATTTCTGTTCAGGTAACAAGTGAATTCGATATTACGGAATCTGAAAATTATGCCAACGGAAAACTTGACGCATCGTCTACAGTTCTGTCCAAGGTCAGTACTTACTCAAATGCCACCCTTACTAATACGGAGAGGCTAACGCTTTCAAATGAACCTGAAGCTCGCGTCGGGAGATATATCAGACGAACTGAACTGGAAAAAATATTCGAAAGTAGAATCGTCAAGGTCAAAGAATATGCATATTATGGAGAAAAAGCAGTTAAGGCAAGAAAAATTGATGATGCATTAAGATACTTCAACTGGTCATTATTATTGTTGCAGTCTGTTCCTCATTCTTCTGAAATTGCTTTTCAGTCAGACAATGGTAGAAATGTTATACTATCCAGTTGGTTGCCTGTCCAAATTGATGATGTGCTTGATAATATCCATTGTGAGTTTGTAAAATCAGATGGATTCAATGCCGTTCTTAATTTCTCATATGAAGGAGTTCCTATTACATCTATAGACTATTCGTGTTTTGACGGAAGGAATTGGAGCAATATTTATTCTGCAAAAGATGGGATAGGAGTTGTTGAACTCCCTTCTGATGTTGAAGTATCTAATGTTCAACTTCGATTCGAGTGCTCGTTCAAAGGGCAGTCTCACATCGACAAAGACGTTGAAGCGGTATTTAAGACACAAAAATTGAAAGCCTTGAAAAATGCCTATATCAACATCCCTGTTAAAGTATCATCCTATCAAGATTCGAAGTCCAATAATAAATCAATTAAGGAGGTAATAGGCATTCCTTCTGCTCATATCGAGACAACCGATGCAGATAATATTGGTAAGACCAACGGGAAACTTTCTTTCCTGAATACCACGGAACCATATTCCACGATAATCAATAATATATGCTCTGCTATAAGGACAAAGAATTATTCTTCCGTCAAGGACTGTTTCTCTGCTACCGGGTATGATATGTACAACAAACTTGTTTCATATGGGCAGGCTGTGATAATCAGTGACGATGATTGCAAATTCTATGAATTCCGGAATAATATTGTAGCCCGCAGCATCAAAATGTCCTTTTCTTTTGCAAGAGGCGTTCGAAAGTCTTTTGTAGAAGATATAGTATTCACCTTTGATGAGAATATGAAAATAGATTGTGTGGCATTTGGTCTTAACCAGGACGCTTTCAAAGATGTTATTGGCAACACTTTCTGGAATGAAGAGACAAGGATGTCAATAGTTGAATTTCTTGAGAATTACAAGACAGCCTATTCTCTCAAACGGCTGGATTATCTGCGGAGTATTTTTGATGATGATGCTGTTATCATTGTCGGACATGTTGCTAAAAAACTCGCTCCAACTATAAAAGATGGTCAAACGCTTTCCTATGGAGAAAATAAGGTCGTGACCAGAACAAGATACAGTAAGGCTGAATATATGAAATCTCTTGCAAGATGCTTTTCAAGCAATGAATTCGTGAATATCCGCTTCGCACAGAATGAAGTGAGGAAATTCGGAAAGGGCGGGGAACTGTACGGCATCCAAATCAAGCAGGACTATTATTCCACCAATTATGGAGACAGCGGATATTTGTTCCTGATGGTTGACTTGAATAATCCGGATTTGCCTGTTATTAAAGTCAGAACCTGGCAGGAAAATTCCGTTCCTACCAATGAACTGATATCAACTTATGACTTTTAATGTAACAATATGCGCCGATTCTTTATTGTAATAATTACATTATTTTGGGTCGCTTCTTTTTCTGTTACGGCCCAGAACATGTCGGTGAAGTCTTTCATATTGGCAGAGACAGATATGACTGCCAATCTTGAGGGAACGATACGGTATGATCAAAATGGTGACAAATGTGCATTGATAAGGATACAGACTACGCAGAAGGGATTCTCATTTGACCTCGGACAGATGCCGTTCATCGGTGACATCCAATACAAGCCGGGTGAAATATGGATATATGTCCCTTACGGAGTCAAGCGAATGACAATTCGCCATCCGCAACTCGGTACCTTGTCCGACTACACTTTCCCAGTTCCGATAGAGAAGGCCAGAACATATATCATGGATCTCGTTGCTGCCAACGTGATAACCATAGTTGAGCAACAGACTACACAGCAATGGCTGATATTTGACGTAACCCCGAAGGAGGCACTCGTAGAACTGGATGGTCAGTTACTGGAGAACACGGAAGGACGGGCAAAGAAGTTCGTCCAATTCGGGACATACAGATATAAAGTATCAGCCCCTCAGTATCATAGCAAGGAAGGAACCGTGACCGTGTCAGATCCGGAGAACAAGACAGTCGAGACAGTTGAGCTTTTGCCTTCATTCGGAACATTAAACATTCTGACGCAGGGTAACCTTGCCGGTGCGGTGATATATATCGACAATGACAATGTAGGTACAGTTCCTGCGGCCCTGCTTCGTGTTCAGAGCGGATCCCATACACTCAAACTGATGAAACCCAAATACAAAACGTATGTTCAGCAGATAGAAGTCAAAGACGGGCAGGGATTGACTCTCACACCAGTCCTTGAACCGAATTTCACGAGAGTGAAGATATCCTGCCCCGAGGGTGGTGAGATATGGGCGAACGGCCAGAAATTGGGGAACTCACCTTGGTCCGGAGATCTTGAATATGGTTCTTATTCGATGGAGGTGAGGAAACCATCCCACAGGACCGCATATCAGAATATGGAATTCACAGAACAGTCAGATAAAGAAATCAATCTCTCTAGCCCGATACCGATTTACGGCAGCCTGAGCATTGACTGCAGCCCGGATGCAAAGGTGACGATAGACGGAGCCGATGCCGAGGACTCTCCTGTCTTCAAGTCCAAAATACTGATTGGCGAACATACGGTTATGTTCGAGAAGGAAGGCTATGCATCAAAGACGATGCGTGTCAATGTCACGGAAGGCAATACTTTTGAACTGAAGGCAACACTTGAGAAGAAAACGGTTCTCACCACTCCAACTGTTCAAGGTTCTGCAAAGCAGACTCTGGCACAGAATAATACATATTCTTCATACAAGGTATCCGGCACTGAGAATGGCCACGAGTATGTCGATCTCGGACTGAGCGTGAAGTGGGCGACCTGCAATGTCGGAGCGACAAAGCCGGAGGATTATGGGGATTATTTTGCGTGGGGTGAAACGAGTCCGAAGAGCAGATATTCTTGGAACAACACAAAATACCGCACCAGTGGAGACTCATATGACAATGTCAAGTTCTCTAAATATGTAACAAATAGAAAGTACGGCACTGTTGACGACAAGACCAGGCTTGACTTGTCGGATGATGCGGCAAGGGCGAAATGGGGCAGGAGTTGGCGTATGCCCACGAGGTCGGAGTTCGATGAACTGAAAGACAAGTGCATTTGGACGTGGACAACCCTGCACGGAGTGCTCGGATACAAGGTGGAGAGCATGTCCAACGGGAACTCCATATTCCTCCCGGCTGCCGGGGAACGCGGTGACACGTATCTACTCGTAGCGGGCGAAGAAGGCAACTACTGGTCCGCTTCGTTCGATGGACTCTCCTACTGCGCGGGGGGTCTCTACTTCGATTCGCGCAGCTACCATACAGGCGGCATGGGACGTTATTTCGGTTGCTCTGTGCGGCCTGTCTGCCCATAAGATTTGTCCTTCCTCTTCAAGAGTGGTGACATTCGAAACTTTTATAACAAACCTGAGGTTCCCATCAATGAACATTCTGTAAAATGAGAAAATATTTTGTATTGTTTTTAATTTTCACATCAACCTGTGTGAGAGCCCAGTCTTTTGAAGAGTTTCGAAAGCAGGCGCAGAACGATTTTTTGGCGTTAAGGCAACAATCCAAGGAAAACTATTCAAACCTTCGTCAACAGGCAAATGCGGAATACTCGAATAGGATGCGCAATTCATGGAAGGAACTTATGGGTTTACCTGCAGAACCTGTCCCTGAAGAAAAACAGGTCCCTCCCGTAGTCGTTCCAGAAGAAAGGCCAATTCCACAACACGAAGATACGGAACCGGCAATCGTCCCTATGGAAATACCGGAGTCAACGCCTGTAACGCCCAGTCCATCTCCAGAGCCAATAGAACCAATTGTTCCTTCCCCTGAACCTACCAATAGAGATGTTTGTATCAATTTCTATGGAACATTGGCCAGAATTAGAATTCCATTATCAGGTTTCCCATCGTTAAAAGGGATTTCTGAAGATGATGTTGCAGATATGTGGGACATTCTTATGGATGATAAATATGATGCAATGTTGTTCGATTGCATTGAATGGAGAGATGAGCACGACTTGCCGGATTGGGATTATGTCTCTTTTACCAAACAACTTTCTGACCTTTTGTGCAGTCGAGATAATGATAAGATTGTTTTGCAACTATATATCCTTGCTCAAACAGGATATGATGTCATTCCTGCGAGAGATGAGAATGATAAACTGCATATATTAGCGCGTACGAACTACAATCTATTTGATTTTAATTGCTGGGACATCAATGGGTACAGGTATTATCTGACAACGAAAGAAGATATCCATAAGCTTCATATTTATGATGGACATTTTGAAAACTCTAATCCGGCTAGGATGAATATTCAAAGCTATCCGGAACTTTCTTTTGCACCATCCAATACTCGTACTTTGACTTCAAAGCGTTTTCCTCAGCTCAGTGTAACTTTTTCTTCGAACCTGAATGTAGTAAAGCAATTGGATGAATACCCAATATTGTACATTGAAGGCAATCCGCGTTCTCGTTGGGTATTTTATGCAAATACGCCTATGGATGCGAAAACTAGAGACATCCTGTACCCTCAATTGCGTACTGCAATAACAGGGAAGCCGGAGCAGGAGGCAGTTGAAATGCTTCTGAATTTTGTTCAAACCGCATTTGATTATGAATATGATGATGTAATATGGGGAGAAGACAGGGCATTTTATTCACAGGAATCGCTATTTTATCCATATTGCGATTGTGAAGACAGGTCAATCTTGTTGTCACGTCTTGTTCGTGATTTGCTCGGTCTCGATGTGGTGTTAGTCCATTATCCTGGCCATCTGGCCACAGCTATTAAATTTAATTCCACAGTGGCAGGTGATGCTTTTATTGTAGATGGAGAGCGATATGTTGTCTGCGATCCAACTTTCATAAATGCTTATGTTGGGGAGACAATGACCGGGATGAACAATAATGAAGCTGTAATTGTAAGATTGTAATTATGATGCCAATTTGTAAAAGGATACTGCTCTTCGGATTGTTGTTCTTCTTCTTCTGCCTATCATCCTATGCTCAGAACATGTCGGTGAAGTCTTTCATATTGGCAGAGACAGATATGACTGCCAATCTTGAGGGAACGATACGGTATGATCAAAATGGTGACAAATGTGCATTGATAAGGATACAGACTACGCAGAAGGGATTCTCATTTGACCTCGGACAGATGCCGTTCATCGGTGACATCCAATACAAGCCGGGTGAAATATGGATATATGTCCCTTACGGAGTCAAGCGAATGACAATTCGCCATCCGCAACTCGGTACCTTGTCCGACTACACTTTCCCAGTTCCGATAGAGAAGGCCAGAACATATATCATGGATCTCGTTGCTGCCAACGTGATAACCATAGTTGAGCAACAGACTACACAGCAATGGCTGATATTTGACGTAACCCCGAAGGAGGCACTCGTAGAACTGGATGGTCAGTTACTGGAGAACACGGAAGGACGGGCAAAGAAGTTCGTCCAATTCGGGACATACAGATATAAAGTATCAGCCCCTCAGTATCATAGCAAGGAAGGAACCGTGACCGTGTCAGATCCGGAGAACAAGACAGTCGAGACAGTTGAGCTTTTGCCTTCATTCGGAACATTAAACATTCTGACGCAGGGTAACCTTGCCGGTGCGGTGATATATATCGACAATGACAATGTAGGTACAGTTCCTGCGGCCCTGCTTCGTGTTCAGAGCGGATCCCATACACTCAAACTGATGAAACCCAAATACAAAACGTATGTTCAGCAGATAGAAGTCAAAGACGGGCAGGGATTGACTCTCACACCAGTCCTTGAACCGAATTTCACGAGAGTGAAGATATCCTGCCCCGAGGGTGGTGAGATATGGGCGAACGGCCAGAAATTGGGGAACTCACCTTGGTCCGGAGATCTTGAATATGGTTCTTATTCGATGGAGGTGAGGAAACCATCCCACAGGACCGCATATCAGAATATGGAATTCACAGAACAGTCAGATAAAGAAATCAATCTCTCTAGCCCGATACCGATTTACGGCAGCCTGAGCATTGACTGCAGCCCGGATGCAAAGGTGACGATAGACGGAGCCGATGCCGAGGACTCTCCTGTCTTCAAGTCCAAAATACTGATTGGCGAACATACGGTTATGTTCGAGAAGGAAGGCTATGCATCAAAGACGATGCGTGTCAATGTCACGGAAGGCAATACTTTTGAACTGAAGGCAACACTTGAGAAAAAAACAGTTGCTGCAGTGCCATCCGTTCAAGGTTCTGCAAAGCAAACGACGCCTCAGAATAATACTTATCCTTCATCCGGGGTTAACGGCACTGAGAATGGCCACGAGTACGTCGATCTCGGACTTGGTGTGATGTGGGCGACATGCAATGTAGGGGCAACCAAGCCGGAGGACTATGGGGAATACTTCGCGTGGGGCGAAACGAGTCCGAAGAGCGAATACGTTTGGGAAAACCTGAAATATCATACTAAAGGGGATTCATTTGAAAATGTCAAATTATCCAAATACGTTACAAATAAAAAGTACGGTACCGTAGACAACAAGACTCGACTTGACATAAGCGACGATGCCGCCCGTGCCAACTGGGGAGGAAATTGGCGAATGCCGACCAAGGACGAGTTTCAGGAATTGATAGACATGTGCGTCTGGACATGGACCACTCAGGGCGGCCACAACGGCTACAAAGTGACCAGTAAGATTAATGGTAACATCATCTTCCTGCCTGCTGCGGGACATAGTGAAATATATTCTGGTTTTCTCCTTTCATTGGACGAATATGGACAATATTGGTCTTCCTCACTCTTTGCGGAATATTCGATAAAAGCTGAAAATTTGACATTGCATTCATCATACGTAAAAGTGAGCGAAAATCACCGCTATATGGGATATCCAATACGTCCAGTAATGGAAAGAGAGAGAGAGACCGTGCAGTCTACTCCTTCGTCATCAAATATGTCGAATACATCCGAGAAGGTTTATTCTTCAACAGAAGTTGATGAAGGTCCGACATCCGGAGTTAACGGCATTGAGAATGGCCACGAGTACGTCAATCTCGGACTTAGTGTGATGTGGGCAGCCTGCAATGTCGGGGCTAACAAACCGGAAGAATACGGGGATTATTTTGCGTGGGGTGAAACGAGCCCGAAGAGTAACTATAATTGGAAAAACCTAGAATATCGTATTAAAGGAGACTCATATGAAAACGTCACGTTCTCGAAGTATGTGAAAGAAAGTGAATATGGCACTGTTGACAATAAGTTCCGGCTTGACCTGACTGACGATGTCGCCCACGCAAACTGGGGCGGTAGCTGGCGTATGCCTACTCGTGCAGAACAGGACGAATTGAGGGAGAAATGCACCTGGACATGGACCACTCAGGGGGGATATATCGGCTACAAGGTGACGAGCAAAATCAACGGCAACACGATTTTTTTGCCGGCGGCCGGCTACAGGGAAGGTTCGAGGCTGTATGATTTAGGGGACCGCGGCAATTATTTGTCGTCTTCGCTCCATACTATCAATAGCCGCTGCGCGTACCGCCTCTACTTCGGTTCGGGCAAGGTTGACTGGTCCAACAGCAGCCGTTACGTTGGTCTTAGTGTGCGGCCTGTCTGCCCGTAGCGGACCAGATGGCATATGGGCCTTGCATCATTTTTGAATCGTAAAAATCAAGAGTTACGAAGTTTTTAGTTAAATCGTAAGCCTCCGGTGAGGCACGTATAGTTTTATTTCGGAGCATTATCACCCAAAG
>JAKSKD010000043.1 GCA_024401925.1 Bacteroidales bacterium
GTGCGGCAGGTGAGACTCGAACTCACACAGGCCAACGCCCACTACCCCCTCAAAGTAGCGTGTCTACCATTTCACCACTGCCGCAGTAGACCCTATTAGTTTTGGGACTGCAAAAATACTGAATATTATTTAATTCCCAAATTTTTCTTTGAAAATTCGCAACCACAGAACAATTGATTATAAAAGTTTTCTTCTTTTATGATCTGATTCCGCCTTTCCTGCAGACCTCCTTTTCTCCAGTTCCTATCCCACCATTCCACTCCGCAGACTTTCCCGCAGGCTTCAAAGCCGGCCTCGGAAACCTGTTCAAGACTCTTCCAGCGGGAGGAGGCAAGGGATGTGGTGAGAGTGTCGAATCCGTGTTCCGATGCATATCGCGCGGCTCTTTCCAGTCGGAACTTAAAGCATCTGAGGCATCTGGATCCTCGTTCCGGCGCGTCCTCAAAGCCTTCCGCTACATCTTTCAGCCAGGTATCATGGTCATACTCATCCTCCACCATCTCTATTCCGTTCTTCTGTGCGAAGCGGGCGCATTCATATTTCCTGAGCTCATATTCTTCCTTTGGACTGATATTTGAATTGGAGAAGAATATGGTCGGTCGGATGTCATTACTGAGCATCCATTCGATGATTGCGCCGCTGCACGGGGCGCAGCAACTGTGTAGCAGGACATTTTTCACATAACAAATATAAGGAAATATCGTCTATTGACAGGATTGACTACTTATTTTGCAAAATTTATTTGAATAATTTGGAATTAGCCGTATATTTGCAGTGTATTAGTTAGATAGTACACTATATAATAGCGGTATGATATTTGTCTTGCCAACCAAAAATAAGAGTACTGATATTAAGAAAGGTTATGCAGATTGAATTGCGCGGAGTCAACAAGACTTACAACAACGGCCAGCCCCTTCATGTCCTGAAGGGAATAGACCTGGATATCGAACAGGGCGAATTCGTTTCTATTATGGGAGCCTCCGGTTCCGGAAAATCCACTCTTCTGAACATATTAGGTATTCTGGATACTTATGATTCGGGGGAATACCATATTGACGGTGTCCTTATCAAGGACCTGCCTGAGCGCAAGGCCGCCGATTACCGCAACAAGACGATAGGCTTCATATTCCAGTCCTTCAACCTGATCAATTTCAAGACGGCTGTCGAGAATGTGGAACTGCCTCTTTTCTATCAGAAGGTGAACCGCCGCAAGCGCCACGAAAAGGCAATGGCATATCTCGAAAGACTCGGTCTGAAGGGGTGGGAGCAGCATTACCCTAACGAGATGTCCGGAGGTCAGAAGCAGAGAGTGGCTATCGCACGTGCTCTTATCACCAAGCCTCGTATCATCCTTGCTGATGAGCCTACGGGAGCCCTCGATTCAAAGACTTCCGCTGAGGTGATGCAGCTTCTGAAGCAGCTGAACAGGGAAGAGAAAGTCACGATGATTATTGTGACCCACGACCAGAATGTCGCTGCTCAGACTGACCGTACAATCTATATCAAAGACGGAGTTATCGGACAATGAGGGATCTCTTTGTAGAAATATGGGAATCAGTGAAGCGCAACAAGCTGCGTACGAGCCTTACCGGCTTTGCCGTAGCCTGGGGCATCTTTATGATCATAGTTCTTCTTGGAGCCGGAAATGGTCTGATGAACGCCTTTCTGAGAGACAGTGAGGACGTCATAACAAATGTAATGACTGTTTATGGCGGAGAGACCTCGAAGCCTTACGCCGGATACAAGGAAGGCCGGTATATCAGTTTGATGAAAAGAGATATGGATCTGACTGCCGGCCCGTTGTTCAAAGACCACATTGATAATGTACTGGCGCGTCTGACAAGGAGCGGATTCAATATGGTCTATGGTCAGAAATCCTTCTCTGTCAATCTTACGGGCTGTTATCCTCTGCAACAGCAGCAGGCCGGGTTTAAGATTCTTGCCGGACGTTTCATCAACCAGAAGGATATAGATGAAATGCGTAAGGTCGTGGTAATCACTGATGACCAGGCAAGGAATTACCTCAAGGGCGGCACAAATTATAAGACGCTGATAGGCAGGCGCGTCAATATAAACGATTTTTCATATGTAATAGTCGGTGTGCGTGAAGGCTTTGAGAATGAGGGAGATTCGGCTGTGTACCTGCCGTTCACAACTATGGTGACCCAGTTCAATACCGGGGAGTGGCTGGATGTGCTGTCATTCACTTTCCACGGGCTGGAAACCGAAGAAGAGAACAAGGCTTTCGAAAAATACTACAAGTCTGTGATTGCGGGAGCGCACCAGGCCGCTCCGGATGATGAAAGTGTAGTGTGGATAAGCAACCGGTTCACGCAGAACATGCAGGTGAACAAGGCGACCGGAATGCTCAACACCGCATTGTGGATAGTCGGTCTGTTCACCCTTCTGAGCGGAATTGTGGGCGTGTCCAACATTATGCTCATCACGGTCAAGGAGCGTACCCACGAGTTCGGCATCCGCAAGGCTATCGGAGCCAGACCTATGGAGATAACCAAATTGATAGTGTCTGAAAGTATTGTCATCACGGCGGTATTCGGCTACATAGGGATGTTTATGGGTATGGTGGCCTGTGAGATTCTGGATAAGACAGTAGGCAGCGCTTCCGTGGATATAATGGGAATGTCGATGAAAGTGCTGTCAAACCCTACGGTGGGGCTTGACGTGGCGATAGAAGCGACATTGGTATTGGTAATAGCCGGTACGATAGCCGGATTCTTCCCTGCCCACAAGGCTACGAAGATCCGTCCTATCGAGGCATTAAGGGCAGAGTAGTATGAGACTGAACATAGATACATACAACGAGATTGTCGAGACTCTTTCTCATAATAAGAGCAGGAGCCTGCTGACCGGTTTTGGCGTGTTCTGGGGGCTGTTCATGCTGCTGTTCCTGGTCGGTGGCGGCCGCGGCTTCAAGGAGATGATAATGGAGAATTTCGCCGGTTTTGCAAATAATGCCGGCATCATAATCTCCCAGAATACCAGTCTTCCTTATGCCGGTTTTCAAGAGGGACGTTACTGGAGTCTGACCACGAGGGACCTGGACAGGCTCAGGACTCTGGTTCCTGAATGTGATGCGATTGTACCTATGCTTTCCATTTGGGGCGACAATGCACGGAGCGAATATCAGGACAGGACATATAACTCAAGCATCAAGTCGGTGACCGCTGATTATGCCAAGATTGAACCGGCCAAGCTGAAGTATGGAAGATATCTGACCGAGAATGATGTGAAGCAGGAACGCAAAGTCTGCGTACTTGGAAAAAGGGTGTATGAGGTATTGTTCCCGGAAGGAGGGAATCCGTGCGGGGAATTCATCAAGGTCGGAGGAATCTATTATGAGGTCGTGGGTGTGGATTTCGCCACGGGAAATATTAGCATCAACGGATCGAATTCAGAGTCGGTGATAATCCCGTTTACGATTGCCCAGAAAATTTTCAACCGTGGAAACAGTGTTGACATCATTTGCATAACCGCCAAGGGCGGAATCAAGATATCATCGATTGAACCGAAAATCAGACAGGCCCTTGCACGTGAACATCTTTTTGACTGGAAAGACGAACAGGCACTTATGGTCCTGAAGGTGGAGGAGATGTTCTCCATGGTGGACAACCTGTTCAGGGGACTTAACTTCCTCATCTGGCTGATAGGTCTCGGTACCTTGCTTGCCGGCATCATCGGTGTCAGCAACATTATGATGGTGACAGTAAAGGGGCGCACTACTGAAATCGGCCTGAGGCGCGCCATAGGTGCCACGAAAAATGATGTCCTTTCGCAGATTATCCTCGAAAGCATAACGCTGACACTCATTGCCGGAATGGGTGGGATAATGTTCTCTGTGCTTGTGCTGAAGGTGTTTGAGAAAGCGGCGGGGGGAGCCTTCATGATCAGTTTTGGAACAGCCGTGCTCGCAGCCCTCCTGCTGTCGGTGCTGGGAGTGGTCGCCGGTCTGGCTCCGGCATTCAGAGCGGTCTCCATAAAGCCGGTCGATGCAATGAGAGATGAATAAAAAATACAAAAGATATGAAAAAGGTAACTAGTAAAATCATTCTTGCCATTGTTGCTCTGCTCGTAATCGGAACATTTGTTTTCCTCTACAAGAATTCGAAGAAGAAACCAATTGAATACGAGGATTTGACAGCATTCATTACTGATATCCGCAGGACTGCGGTGGTCAACGGACAGATTACTCCGAGGAATGAAGTCAACATCAAGCCTCAGATAAACGGAATCATTGCCGAGCTGTACAAGGAGGCCGGACAGGAGGTCCAGGAAAATGAGGTCATTGCCAAGCTCAAGGTGATACCTGAGATGTCGTCTCTGAGCTCTGCCCAGAGCCGTGTCCGCCTTGCTGAATTGAACCTCGAGCAGGAGCAGACCAATTTCAACCGCGAGAAGCAGCTCTACGACCAGCATCTTGTAAGTGCCGAAGAATATGACAAGGCACGTCAGTCTCTGGACCAAGCTAAGGAAGAACGGAGCGCTGCACAGGATGCATTGGAAGTTATCCGTGACGGCGTGTCCAAATCCAATGCGAAGTCAAGTTCCACCCTTGTCCGCTCCACAATCACCGGACTCATCCTCGATGTCCCTGTGAAAGTCGGGAATTCCGTCATCCAGGCCAATACTATGAATGATGGAACCACGGTAGCCACAATCGCGAATATGAGCGATCTGATTTTTGACGGGAATATCGATGAAGTCGAAGTGGGAAATCTGCGTGAGGGAATGGAAATCACTATCAGAATCGGAGCCCTTCAGAATTATAGTTTTGATGCTGTACTGGAGTATATTTCCCCGAAGGCTGTCGAGAAGAATGGAGCGAAACAGTTCGAAATCAAGGCTGCCGTGAAGGTTCCGGATGACGGCACTATGATACGCTCAGGCTACAGCGCAAATGCGGAAGTGGCTCTGGATGAAGCCCTGCAGGTGGTTGCCCTGCCGGAAAGTGCAATAGAATTCGACGGGGACAAGACCTATGTTTACGTCAAGAATGGCGAATCTTACGACAAGAAGGAAGTGGAAGTCGGGCTTGGCGATGGCGTCAACATAGAGATTAAATCCGGAGTCAGTGAAGGTGACGTAGTCCGTGGAAATCAGAAAATAGATGGTTAGTGTTATGAGAAGGAAATTATTGTTATTGGCTTTGTTGCTGCCGGGAGTTGTCGTTTCTGCGCAGCAGAGGACCTGGAGCCTTGCGGAATGCATAAACTATGCTATAGAGAACAATATTACGGTGAAGCAGAGCGAGGTCAATGTGGAGCAGAAGGACATCGATCTCAATACCGCCGAGGCGAGAAGACTGCCGGGACTCAGCGCAAACGCATCCCAGAACTGGTCGTTCGGTCGAGGACTGACAGCGGACAACACTTATGAGAATGCAAATACGTCCAACTCATATTTTTCACTTGGGGCTGACGTTCCGCTTTTCAACGGATTCCAGATCAGTAACAGCATAAAAATGGCGCGGCTGGACCTTAAGGCTGCTGTATCTGACCTTGAGAGAGTGAAGGACGACATCAGGGTAGCAGTGGCTGAGGCCTATTTGAAGATACTCTACAGCAAGGAAATCGCTGCGGTTGCCGACAGCCAGGTGGAGATAGATGCCCAGCAGGTGAACCGTCTTGAGGCAATGGCCGCTACGGGGAAGGCCTCGGCGGCTGAAGTTGCCGCCCAGAAGGCGAGTCTTGCGCAGAGTCAGCTGACAGCCACCCAGGCATACAATGACTTGAATATTGCGGTTCTGGACCTGACCCAACTTCTGGAACTCGAGCACCCGGAAGGCTTTGATGTCGCCATTCCTTCAATGGAGGCTTTCCAGATAAAGCTGCTCAGAAAACCGGAAGATGTGTACGAAAGAGCAATAGAAATCAAACCGGTCATCAAATCCGAGGAAATCAGGCTGGAGTATGCCGCCCAGAGCATTGAATTGGCCAAAGGAGCTTTCTACCCTTCATTATCCCTCAGTGGTGGGATGGGAACCAATTATTATACGCAGTCTTCCCGACAGTCGGCATCATTCGGTGAGCAGATGAAGAACAATTTCAGCCAGAATCTCGGTCTGACACTTTCCATCCCGATTTTCAGCCGTTTTTCAACAAGGAACAATGTGCGCAGCGCAAAATTGAATCTTGCCAATCAGGAACTGCAGTTGCAGAACACCAAGAAGTCGCTCTACAAGGAAATTCAGCAGCTCTATTATTCAGCTCTTGCCGCGCAGGATAAGTACAAAAGTTGTATATTTGCGAAAGACAGCGCAGAAGAATCCTTCGCTCTGATGCGCGCAAAATACGAAAACGGCAAGGCGGGAATTACGGAATTCAACGAATCGAAGAACAATTTGATGAGGGCCGAGTCCGATCTGGTGCAGGCGCAGTATGAGTATCTGTTCCAGACCCGAATGCTGGATTTCTACAGTGGAGAAGAACTAGTACTATAGGTATGGCTATCGAAATAGAACGAAAGTTTCTTATCGCGGGGGAGTTCCTTCGCGACGTTTCTTTTTCTCACAGGATTGTGCAGGGTTATCTCTGTCCCGGCAGCGGTAAGACGGTCAGGGTGCGCAAGTGGGATGATAAAGGTTTCCTGACTATTAAAGGACCTTCCGCCGATGGTGGGCTCAGCCGTTTCGAATGGGAGATTGAAATCCCGTCAGAGGATGCCGACAACCTTCTTCTTCTCTGCGACAAGAAGATAGACAAGACCCGCCACATCATCGAATTCGAAGGACACACTTTTGAGGTGGATGAATTCCACGGTGACAATCAGGGGCTCGTGGTCGCGGAGGTCGAATTGAAATCCGTGGATGAAACCTTCGAGAAGCCATCCTGGCTGGGCCTGGAAGTCACTGGCAATCGCCGCTACTACAATTCTGCCCTCACCGAAAATCCGTTTAGAAATTGGAAATAGTCATTTGAAGCGCTTTTGTCATTTTGCCTTCATTTGTCCCAGTAAAGACCAAAGCTGGACTAGGAATAGGGAGCTTTGAGCTCACTCCTAATGTAGTTACGAGCAACGGAAGTCGTCTTGATATGACATTTGAGCTCGATTCCCTCATTGCTTCAAAAATCTTAAACAGGAATCTATCTGTATCATATTCAATATCCGACAAAGAAGGTATTCATGGGGCCGCGACTAGTTTTGTTCCGGTAAGTTCCGACAACGGTGAAAGCGTATCGGTCGGTGTGAGTCTCCTCCCAGGTAAATTTTCTGTAAGCAAGAGCAAGCAGGTCCAGTTCCCCCGCATCAATCAATCTTCATCAAAGGAAATGTACCGCTCGAATGTCTTGGCAGATTTGTGACCGGAGCATTTTCTCACTTCGGCCTCTGTCGGACACCGCATTACATTGTATGAAATGAATGTCCTTCGACCCGTATGGCTGGTGCACAGTTCCCATTTCTGGTTTTCACTTCGGTTTACAACTCCACCGACCTTCACCTCTGT
>JAKSKD010000044.1 GCA_024401925.1 Bacteroidales bacterium
CGTATGCCGAACGGCACGTACGGTGGTGTGAGAGGTCGGAAAACAAAAGTAGGAGAAAAAACTACTTTGTTTTCCTCCTACTCGATTTGTATGTAAATCAATTACATAGCCTGTGCGACTGCAACAGCGACAGCTACTGTGGCGCCTACCATAGGGTTGTTGCCCATTCCGAGGAAGCCCATCATCTCGACGTGTGCCGGAACTGATGAAGAAATTACTATTTTGAAGCAGCTATGAAACCTTTTTATCTTTATAGTCGTTAAATGTGATGTAAAACAAAAATAAAAACAGATATGATGGTTTTAGCAACAACTGCATGGATGTACATTTCCAACGCTTTGATCTTTATTTCAATTTTGGCCGTTATGCCTACCCTTGTCGTCTGGATTTGCATGAAAAAAAGAAACGAAAAGTATGACAGACAGATTGAACTTGCAAAGAGCGCAATTGAAAAGGACCCTTCATTGAATCTTGAGGATTTCCTGGCGAAACTCACTCCGGCCAAAAGGACATATGCCCAAAAGAGCGTATCGCTTATCCTGATTTCCAGCATTCTTCTCTTCCTTGGACTGGCGGCCACGGCTATTGCCTTCGTTTTCAATTCAAGAGGTATCGACGAGGGATTTGCTTTCTTCGGTATCATTGCTTGTATTCTCCTTGCATTAGGTTTTGCCTTCCTTGTATCATTCTTATACACAAGGAAACTCGTTCACAAGGGACTTCTGAAGTAATAAGGTATATTGAACACTGAACGCTTCATAGAGCTCATCAAGAGTAATCAGGAACCACTCAGACGGTTTCTGATTACTTTGTGTTGCGGGAACCGTGAGGAAGCTGAAGATATTGCTCAAGACGCACTTGTAAAGGCATACTTGAGTTTCCCATCTTTTGAAGAGAGATACAAGTTCTCCACATGGCTCTTCAAAATCGCCTACAACACCTATCTGGACAGAGGGAAACGGGCCGGCTCAAATGCACATTTCGCCGTCATCGGTGAAGACGGCTGGATACCAGAGGTTTCAGTAGAGGAAGATAACTTCAAATATCAAGGCCTGTATCAAGCGTTGGAGCAGATATCTGAACGGGAGCGTACCGCAATTCTGCTCCATTACATAGGGGGATACTCCGTTAAGGAGGCCGCCGGAATCATGAGTTGCTCCCCGGGAGCCTTGAAACTGCTTCTTATGCGGGGGAGAAATAAACTGAAAGAAATATTGGATTTGGAATGAAAATGACACCTGAAGAATTGTTCGAATCCTTCGCTCCAGACCTTGGAGACAAGGACCGCTATGTAGAAGAGTTGTTAAAGAAACTCCGTTCTTATGAAATGCTTCATAAGATATGTGAGGAGAATGCGCGCAAGACCAAGTCTGCTGTGCTTATGGCAGTCGTTATTGGATTGCTGCTTGGGGGATTCATCATGGCAGTCATTTTGTTGAACCCAATGTCCGGCATGGATTTCCATATCAAACTTGGCATCCGTGTCCTGAACTTCTCTATACGATACGCCTATATTGCGCTGTTCATGCTCGCTGCTGTTCCAGTCTGCCTTTTCATTTCGCTTCCCATTCTAGAGCAGAAGGGAAAGTGACTTTGCTCGACAGAGATTGATATATCACGGACCGTTTTTTGATCTGGCTCAAAGCAATCTTGTAGTTATCAAAATACGTAATCACGGCAGTTACAAACTTGTTCCTATAGATGATTCCGATTTCATAATGAATGAAGCGGAACTTTTAGCAAAGATTAACCGTGGGATAGCTGAATACGAACAGGGTAAGGCTATCGCAATGGCAGAGGGAGAGACTTCACCTTCAATAAACACAAAAAAATCCCTACGGCAAAAAACCATAGGGATTTTCAAATTTATGTAAATCAATTACATAGCCTGTGCAACAGCAACAGCGACAGCTACGGTAGCGCCTACCATAGGGTTGTTGCCCATTCCGAGGAAGCCCATCATCTCGACGTGTGCCGGAACTGATGAAGAACCTGCGAACTGAGCGTCAGAGTGCATACGTCCCATTGTGTCGGTCATTCCGTATGATGCAGGGCCTGCTGCCATGTTGTCCGGGTGGAGGGTACGTCCGGTACCGCCGCCTGACGCAACTGAGAAGTAGTTCTTGCCCTGGAGCTGGCACTCTTTCTTGTATGTGCCTGCTACAGGATGCTGGAAACGTGTAGGGTTGGTTGAGTTACCGGTGATGGAAACGTCAACTCCTTCCATATGCATGATGGCTACACCTTCGCGTACATCGTCCGAACCGTAGCAGCGAACTCCTCCGCGGACTCCGTCAGAGTACTTTGTCTCGGAGATGATGTTGACCTTTCCTGTGAAATAGTCAAACTCAGTCTGTACATATGTGAAACCGTTGATGCGGCTGATGATCTTGGCAGCATCTTTTCCGAGTCCGTTAAGGATGACGCGGAGAGGTTTCTGACGTACCTTGTTAGCCATTTCAGCAATCTTGATTGCTCCTTCGGCAGCAGCATATGACTCGTGACCTGCGAGGAAAGCGAAGCAGTCAGTCTCTTCGCGGAGAAGACGTGCTGCGAGATTTCCGTGGCCGAGACCTACCTTTCTGTCGTCGGCAACGGATCCCGGGATGCAGAATGCCTGGAGACCTTCGCCGATAGCCTCAGCAGCCTCAGCGGCGCTCTTTACGCCTTTCTTGATAGCGATGGCTGCACCTACTACATAAGCCCACTTTGCATTCTCAAAGCAGATTTTCTGTGTGTCTTCGCACATCTTGTAAGGGTCGATACCCTTTGCGTCGCAGATGGCCTTGGCATCTTCAATTCCATTGATACCGTATTTTGCGAGAGCTGCATTGATCTGATCAATACGACGCTCATAACTTTCGAAAAGTGCCATAGTCTCTTACTCTTTACGTGGGTCAATATATTTTACTGCGTCATTGAAACGGCCGTATGTGCCTTTTGCTTTCTCGATAGCCTCAGGACCTGTTGCGCCACCCTTGAGTGCGTCCATAAGTTTGCCGAGGTTTACGAATTCGTATCCGATGACCTCATTGTTTGCATCGAGAGCCATCTTTGTGCAGTATCCTTCTGTCATTTCGAGGTAACGTGAACCCTTTGCCTTTGTGCCGTACATTGTACCAACCTGGCTTCGGAGGTTCTTTCCGAGGTCTTCAAGGCTTCCGCCGATTGCGAGACCGCCCTCTGAGAATGCGGACTGTGTACGTCCGTAAACGATCTGGAGGAAGAGTTCGCGCATTGCTGTGTTGATTGCATCACATACAAGGTCTGTGTTGAGAGCCTCGAGAAGGGTCTTTCCCGGGAGAATCTCAGATGCCATTGCTGCAGAGTGGGTCATACCTGAGCAACCTAGTGTTTCAACGAGAGCTTCCTCGATGATGCCGTCCTTGACGTTGAGGGTAAGCTTGCAGCATCCCTGCTGAGGTGCGCACCAGCCGATACCGTGGGTGAGTCCTGAAATGTCTTTGATTTCTTTAGCATGCACCCATTTTCCTTCTTCAGGAATCGGAGCGTTGGCGTGGTTTGCGCCTTTTGCTACGCAGCACATCTGCTGCACTTCTTTTGTGTAAATCATAACTTAATTTGATATTGTTTATTTAAAATTAATTTCTGATTGCTAAATCATGCAAATATACTAAGAATCTGTTTATCTACATCCCTGTAGATTTCAAATTTTGTATGAAACAGGCTATTTGCCGTATGGATTAATTTTTCGTTCTGTGTCTGGAGTGTTATGCCGTCAGCCTTCGCGCTTTGCGCTCATCCCGTCACTCCCTTCGGTCGTGCCACCCATTCACAAGGCCATGGGCGGCCATGGGCTTCCCGTCATAAACTCCAGACACAGAACGATTCATTTTGTTGGGCAACATGTTGTTTCCGTACGGAAATTACTATTAATTTTGTGGACTATGCAAGAGGAACGACAGTATATCGCGATAGATCTGAAATCATTCTACGCATCTGTGGAGTGTGTGGACAGGGGACTGGACCCTCTGACCACCAATCTTGTGGTCGCTGATGTTTCGCGCACGGAGAAGACAATATGCCTCGCTGTTTCTCCTTCATTGAAGTCCTATGGCATCAGTGGCCGGGCCCGTCTTTTCGAGGTCGTGCAGCAGGTGAAATGCGTGAATCTGCAACGGAGGCAGAAAGCTCCCGGACGTGTGTTGAAAGGGGAGTCCTATGATAATAATGCAATACAGTCCAATCCTTCGCTTGCCCTCGGATATATTGCCGCCAAGCCGCGGATGAAACGCTATATGGAGGTAAGTACAAAAGTGTACAGCGTCTATCTCAAGTATGTCTCATCCGAAGATATCCACGTCTATAGCTGTGACGAGGTCTTCATTGACGCAACGGCATACCTGAAGTCCTACGGATGCACTGCCTGGGAGCTTGCTATGAGGATGGTGCGTGATGTCCTGTCCCAGACCGGGATAACTGCCACTGCCGGGATAGGCCCCAACCTCTATCTTGCCAAGATTGCCATGGATATCGAGGCGAAGCACAGCCCGGCGGATAAGGACGGGGTGAGGATTGCTGAACTGGACGAGATGTCATACAGACGCAAGTACTGGAACCACCGTCCTCTGACAGACTTCTGGAGAATAGGGCGCGGCCTTGCGAAGAAACTTGAGCAAAACTATATGTACACCCTCGGGGATGTCGCACGTTTCTCGCTGAAATGCGAGGCGCGCCTGTACAAATTGTTCGGAGCCAATGCCGAACTCCTCATAGACCATGCCTGGGGCTGGGAGCCGTGTACTATTGCCCAGATTAAGGCCTATAAACCGATGACAAACAGCCTTTCCAGCGGTCAGGTGCTGTCACGGGCCTATGATTTTGATAAAGCGAAGAATGTCGTGAAGGAGATGACGGACAGCCTTGTGCTTGACCTCGTATCGAAGAAACTGGTCACTGACCAGATGGTCCTTACGATATGCTATGATGTCGATAATCTCATGGATGAATCATATTCCGGAGAGGTCGTGCAGGACTGGTACGGAAGGGATGTTCCGAAGCCGGCTCACGGATCGATCAATCTCGGCCACCCGACTTCTTCTACAAGGCAGATAACGGATGCCGTCATGACGCTTTATGACAAGATAGTAGATAAGAAACTGCTGGTCAGAAGGATGTATGTCGTGGCTAACCATACGGTGGACGAATCGAAGACGCAGGGGATACAGCTCGGGTTGTTTGATGCTCCTGCGGAGGATGCCGGCAGGGAACGCAGGCGTCAGGAAGCAATCATCGCGATAAAAAAGAAATACGGCAAGAATGCCATTCTCAAGGGAATGAATTTCGAGGAAGGCGCCACTGCAATTGAAAGGAACGGTCAGGTGGGTGGCCATAAAGCATAAGCAATATGGAAGATTGGAGTAAATATGCAGATATTATTGACATGGAACATCCGGAGCCAAAAACGCATCCGCGTATGTCTGCTATGAGTCGGGCCGCCCAATTCGGCGCTTTTGCGGCGCTGACCGGATATGACGCCATGATAAACGAAACATCGCGCCAGGTCAATGAAGCCGGACGCGATGCTCAGGATGAATATTTTGATGAATTTTAGATTCGCTTCAGAATAGCCTCGGTCTCTTTCTCATACCCCGGTTTCTTAAGAAGAGCGAACATATTTTTCTTGTATGCTTCGACTCCCGGCTGGTTGAACGGATTTACTCCGAGTGTGTATGCGGAAACTCCGCAGGCGAACTCGAAGAAATAGAACAGGCTTCCGAGATTGTATTCGTCGATTCTCTCGATGCCGACCTCAATCTGAGGAACTCCGCCATCGATATGTGCAACCTTCACTCCGAGCTGTGCCATAGCATTGCAGTGTTCTATATGCTGACCAGCAAGGAAATTGAGCTGGTCGAGATTCTGCTCGTCGCTTCCGATGACAATATCTCTATTACTCTTGGCAATGTTGATGACGGTCTCGAACATTACGCGGCTGCCTTCCTGAATGAACTGCCCCATTGAATGAAGGTCTGCGGTGTTCGTAACGGATGCAGGGTAGATACCCTTTCCGTCCTTTCCCTCAGACTCTCCGTAAAGCTGTTTCCACCATTCTGCGAGATAGACGAACTTAGGGTTGTAAGATACCATGATTTCTACAGCCTTGCCATATCCGCTGTAGAGAAGATTCCTCATTGCAGCATATTTTACTGCAGCATTACTGCCGGATTTCTCCGCAAGTGCCTTGCGCTCGTCTGAAGCGCCTTTGAGCATTGCCCTGACATCGAATCCTGCAAGCACGATAGGGAGGAGTCCCACTGGTGTAAGTACGGAAAAACGTCCGCCTACATTGTCGGGAACGATGAATGTCCTGTATCCTTCCTGGGTTGAGAGGGTCTTGAGAGCTCCTTTCTTTGCGTCTGTTATGGCTATGATTCTCTCTGATGCCTCCCTGCGGCCATATGTGTCTTCAATATATTGCTTTACGATCCTGAATGCGACTGCCGGCTCGGTCGTTGTGCCGGATTTTGAAATAACTACGCAGGCTACATTGCTTACCTTAAGAAGATCGATGAGTTCGGCAAGATATTCTTCGGACAGATTGTTTCCTGCGAATACTACCCTTGGCGCATCCTTCTTCTGGATGAAGTTGTGACTTAGGGCCTCGATGGCACAGCGTGCACCAAGGTACGATCCTCCGATTCCAATCGTCACCACAAGGTCAACTCCCTTGCATTTCCAGTCGTTCCTGATGGCTTCGCAGTCAGTTATCAGGGATTCAGGAGTCTCATCCGGAAGTTCCTTCCATCCGAGGAAATCGTTTCCTGCTCCATTACCGCTGACGAGAACGTCATATGCCTCCAGCGCCTTGCCTTCAAATTTCTTGTATTCTTCTTCCTTTACGAAGGTTTTGCAGCCTTCAATATTAACATTGATCATGATATAGTTATTATTTAGTCATTCTTATCTTATCAACTTATTTTTCAAGTTCTTAATGCAAATCTGAACAAATATACACATTTTTTTCATGCTTTGGCATTGCGCCTTCTTTAAGAGAAAATCCAGGCTAAAAATGGAATCAAAAAATCGTAAATATTATTTGCAGATTTATTTTTTGTGCCTATATTTGCATCCGCGTTCAGCGCAATTGAAATTTTGGTGCGGTAGTTCAGCCTGGTTAGAATGCCGGCCTGTCACGCCGGAGGTCGCGAGTTCGATCCTCGTCCGCACCGCTTAA
>JAKSKD010000045.1 GCA_024401925.1 Bacteroidales bacterium
CCCGTGAGGTAGCAGCCAAGCAGCGATGCGAATATGTCGCCGTGACTGAAAGCGATAAGAGTGCCGCGAGGGCCGAGGGTTCTGTCGATGACATTCCGTACGCCGGACTTGTCAAATGTCTTGAAAATTGAAAATAAACCGCCGAAAGGGTTGATATTGTCGGATTTTGTCTGTATTTTCGCCATGTACAGATAGGCGTGTACTAAATATGGAACTTTTAAGGTGGACTCAAAAAATGAAAAAATCATTATTGCCAATAATAGCCATTGCAGCTATTACATTAGTGGGATGCGAAAAAGATGACTCAGCATTTGAGTTATCCACAAAAAAATTGAATGTCATTAATCTTCGCACCGCGGGCAATGTAGTGGAGAAAGCCAAATACAATTTGGCAAACTGCATACCCGAAAAGTCGAAGGAAACTTTTGAGTCGTTCAGGTATGTTGGCCCGCTTCCATTGTATTATATGGACTATGTGGCAGACGTGGACTGGAATGAGTTCCTGAGCGATAGCAATAACCGTATAGCTCGTTATGATACGGATGAAGAGAACCGACGCAAGCATGATCTGGTATTGAAAACTCCGTCTGATGCCACCAGATTCGATGGGGGCGCATGTTCCGGATTTGTATGCCACAACACAGCGGGCGACCTGCTCTTCTGCCGTAATTTTGATGACGATACAGATCCGATGGTTGTCATCTTCAACAAAAACGTCAAGCCGGGTGAGTATAAGAACGTGATGATGTGCCCATGGCATGAAATGGATTTGAACAACCTCGAAAATTCTCTCACCCTGCCAACGTTTGCTTTGGATGGCATGAACGAAAAGGGCTTTTGTGCTGCGATTTATCAACTGCCAGACTTTCAGGGTAATGGAAACGACACCATTGTTGACCCTATTGAAAACATGACGCCAAGGCCTTTCGGCCCAGACCAGAACACCGGCAAAAAACAAATAACCACTCTGTTCATCATCAACCGCCTGCTTACCAACTGCGCAACGGTGGAGGAGGCTGTCAGTTACCTCCAGTCCCTTGATTATACGGCCACGTATCAGAGACTCAATGCCCATTTCTATGTAGCCGATGCAAGTGGAAAATATCTTACATTAGAATATTGGAAAGGCAGTCAGGGGCAGGACACATTGTTAGTCCTTACGCCAGATGATCGTCTTCTATCGATGCACAATTCCCTTATTCAGGTACCGTATGAGTATAATTGTATAGAGAATTATTATTGCAATCCTGAAGCGTCCACCACATACAGAGGAGATTACTGGCAGTATTATTTCTCGGGCAAGACACGTGCTATGAATTTGATGTCGCATTATTCATTGGTAATGGATGAAGAAGATGCGTTACGTTGCCTGCAGCATGGTTGCTTCGCTGCAGATGCGATGGGCAAAGTCACCGACTGGTCATGCGTGTATAACCCTGTAAAACTGACGGTGCTATTCAACATGCATAACGACCTGTCGAACGTCTATTCGATTGACCTTAAGGATGCTTTGAAGTAAGTAATATCGCAAATTTCCACCGGATAGGATTGACATAAGGTCCAGAGAAATCAGATTAATCTGTAGAAAAGCATCCGTATAACTTCACGCGCTGCCTCACCCCGGGTGGCGCGTGGTGTTTATGGGCAGCGGGTGGCCGTGAAACTTAGTTCGTTTACGCGTTCTAAACAATCAATATCACGAATTCGTCCTCGTTGCGGATAATCAGCGGAAAGTTATAGAATTTCACTATTTCCGCAAACTACAACTATACCGTAATGTATGGGGCAAAGAGAGCATCAAGGGATATGATTTTCTGGAATTCGTCAATGTAAGCATTACGCACGACGTCCTGTGCACTGATAAGAATCATATGTACGCCTTTTGATTTGGGAGCAACTTCAAGAAAACGTGCGCGCTTATTCAGCAATTTTTCATGATATTCGCCTGTTACAAGGAAACGTTCCCGTGTGAACTTTATTTCACAAAGGTCAATCACGTTGTCATCGCGGTCGAGAATAAGGTCGATCTGAGCGCCAGGTAGTTCATTATTTTTCTCCACTCTCCACGAGCAGATACCACTTACGACGCCTGTAATACCGAGGGCTTGTTTTATCTGATTGACGTGAAGCAGGCACAGACGTTCAAATGCAAACCCGCACCAACTGCTGTAAACAGGTTTTCCTATACTGTGCGACCAAAACCGTTCGTCCTTCTTCAGATTTTCTTTGATGAACTTGTGGTAGAACAGCGTGTAGGAGTCAATGAGTTGGAAAATAGCGTGGTTGGAATCGTAGCCATAGGCGGCATACTTCCTGATAAATCCACACTGCTCAAGGTCCTTGAGCAGGTCTGTCAATTTGCCATTGTCAGATATTCCTCCTGCAATAATCTCTTCTCTGGTCATTCCAACCTTTTTGCTGCCAAGAAGTTCAATTATTTTGATATAGGGTTCAGGATGTTTGAAAAGAGACGAGAAAAGTTCGTCATATTCTCCATACAATTCGCCGGTTTCGTTAAAGAACAAATCATCAATATTCTGTGCAAGGCTTTTCTCCCGATCTAAAAAAGACCAGTAATATGGTATTCCTCCCATTACCATAGCACACTCGGCAATCTGGCTTCTCTGCATTCCGAGTTTGGCGCGAGAAACATATTGTTCACATTCTGCAAGGGTAAACGGAAGAATCGGGATTTTTGTCGTTACCCTACCGCGAAGTCCGGCTTGATTCTTTATAAGTTTATTGATTATCCATGACGTGGCACTGCCACATACAATTAGCGTGACATCCTTGCGGGCAGATGCCCAGCCATTCCAAAAGCCCTCAAGCGCACCTATGAAGCCGGAACGCGGCGTATCCATCCAAGGCATCTCGTCAATGAAGATGACTTTCTTTTTTTCGTGTGAAGCAAGTATAAGATCCTTCAATTGGTTGAAGGCTTCAATCCAGGTTTTAGGGCGGCTGACTTTATGACCATGATATTTCATCGAAGACTGCCAATTCTCCAATTGCCCCTTCATTCCGGTCTTTGCCAGCCCGGAATGCTCGAACGTAAATTTGTAATTAAAAGTCTCTCGCACAAAAAATGTCTTGCCGACGCGGCGTCTGCCATACACGGTGACAAACTGTGAATATTCCGAGCTGTTTGCCTTGAGCAGTTTCTGTTTCTCCGCTGTTCTACCAATCATCATAGCCTGTTATTTTCGTTTATACGGTAAAGATAATGAAATTTAATTATAATCTGCGGAAACTGACGAAAAATTATTAATTCCGCAACTTATGATGATGGGCAGAAAATTTGAAACTTAGTTCGTTTACGCGTTCTAACCAACTCAGTTGTAGTTTACACAAACACCCTTGCATCCAGTCCGGTTGACTTGCTGAATACCTGATTCGGTGAGAGGAGACCGTGTCTCTTTCTCGGTCTCTCGTCCAATTTGCGCTCCACTTCTTCGAGGAACTCCTGCGTGATGTTCGTGAAGTCGGAGCCCTTGGGGATATACTGACGGATGAGCCCGTTGGTGTTCTCATTGGCTCCACGCTCCCAGGAGTGATAAGGCCTGGCGAAGAAGAATCCCACGTCTGTAGCTTCTGTAACTCTCTCGTGTTCAGCGTGAGGATATGCTGGGAACGCGCTGCTCCGACAATCGTATCAACCTCATAATCACCCACGCGATTCTTTCTGTCAACGATTTTCGGCCTTTCGGAGATGTCAATCCTGTTGGGGATTGTGCCCCTTTTCTTTCTCAGGACTCCGCGCTTCTTGTGTCGCCGGCCACGATGGCGCAGATGCTTGTACAGTTCGTCCCCGTGGGCCTTGTCCCACCAGATATACTGATATATCGTCTCGTGCGATACCATCTTGATGCCCTGCTTGCGGCATACGCCCACAATCTGCTCGGGAATGTAGTCCATAAGAATCATCTCATCCACCTTCTTCCTGACATTTCCCATGAAGTATGCCGGCCAGCGGTCGGTCACCCATACCTTTCCACCAAGTTCCTTCGGGGTGAAGTTGTCTGTTATGGCTCCGTGACTCCTGCTATTGTCAAAGGCAAGATATGTAGCAACGCCGTTCTGGAAGGCCCAGAGCCAGTTGTTCTTGCCGCTGACGTTGACTCCGGTCTCGTCCGCTCCGGCAACCTTTCCGCTCGCAACCTTCTGGCGTATCATCTCGTAAGGCTTTTTGGAGAACTTCTTCATCGAGTTCAGCATATTGGACACGGACCCTTCGCTTATGTGGGTGGTCTATGACCTCTGCGGCTATTGGAACTGGTATGTCAACCTCCTGTCTTCTTGCACCCACAGTGGCGGATTCCATATCCAGAGGTTTTCCGCACACGGGGCAGACCGCTACAGGATACCATCGCTCGGTAGCGGTGACGTTGTCGGTCTGGAGCCTTGTGCTCCCCGGATGTCCCTTCTGTCCGCCTGTCTTTCTTCCGGACGGTTTGCGTTGGGACTGCGTGTGAGTTTTATCCGGTCGGATTCGAGGCTCCTGCGAAGCCCTGTGTTGAAGTCCTTTTCCATACCACAAAAATAAGGAAAAGAAATGACTCTACCAAATTTAATAAATTGTATATCAATGGATTAAAGGCTATTCGCGGGCTTTCCGGCAGACTTGATACCCTTTTGCGCATAGAGTCAAATGGAAAGTTTTTAAGAGTCCTACATGTCTCGCAAATAGCATCAATCGGCTGATTTTCAATAGATTGAAAGTTGGATATGCAACACAATGAAAATTTTTGAAAAAAGTTATATCAGGGTGGCGAAAGCCCCGCGCTTCCCTCTGTTTATAGTCGGGTCAGGGGTACCTGAGCAGTTACAATAAAAGTATTTCAGATTAAAGAGCATTTCCATTATGCTCTTTAATAGGGTATTGTATCCCTTCTCTGGGGTTGGGGAGGAGATGGCGTTCCATAATCGTCAATACTCTGAATTTCAATCACTTTTCCGACCTCATCACCGTCGCTCTTGTGGATTGTAACAACGCAAATCGTGAAGGCGAACTGATAATTCATACCGTTCTCCACTGCCTTTGTTCTCACGGCATAAGGTTCGGAAAGCGATTTCATCATCTCATATTCGGGGGCCGTGGCATTTGCCGGATCATCGAGGTAAGCCGCCCTTGCTTTGGCAAAAATGTCCAAATCAGACTCTGTCACCTCCGTCCAATCCGAATAATCGTCATTTTCAGGGTCATTTTTATGACACGAGATTAAGCTGAAGGAAGCAACGATTGCCACCAACAGGACAAATAAAAAAATCGATTTGAATTTCATATCACTCCATCCAATTATTGCACAAAGGTACGAATTAATTCTCAACTATCCTAATTTTATATTGAAAACCCATATGGCTATTTAGATGAAAGGGCGTACATTGTGAGGAACAATTTCAACCAATATGTTGAATACCCGAAAATACAAGGGCAAGTGCATATTTATTGCTTGCTATATACTTCCCGGCCTTCAAAGAAGGTTCTGAGAACCTGTACATCGCCGAGAGTATGGGCGTCGCAGCTCAGCACATCCTTGTCCAGGATGACGAAATCCGCATACTTGCCGGCCTCTATGCTGCCACGCTCCTTCTCCAGATGCAGTTGCCAGGCTCCATTGTAGGTCATAGCCTGCAGGAACTGACAACGGTCGATCAGTTCCTCCGGCTGCCAGGCATACGAACTCGGTTCATATGCACCTGTAACTGCGACCTGCATGCATAGGAAAGGATAATTGATGCCGTCATCCGCCGGAGTGTCCGTACACTGGCTTACAAGAATGTCGTGGTCAAAGAAAGACTTCATAGGATAAGCCTCGTGAGCGTATTTGTAAGGAAGTATGGTTTCAAAATAAGAGGCACCTGCTTCAGTAAAGCAATGCCAGTTCATGTTTGCGGTAACCGCGATGTCGTGCTCTTTAATCACCTTATAATCATCGGGATTGACATTCCGGAGATGGACAATGGTGTTGCGCATTTCGTCTTGGCCTGCGGTGCTGTACGCCACCACGCAGCGGTGGACGGCTCCGTCTCCCATAGCATGGGTATGTACGGTCAGGCCCTTGTTGTTGGCGGCAGAGACCATGGTCTTCATGTCCTCCTCGCTCCAAAGAGGAGTGCCATGACCGGAAAAGATGCTGTCGACAGGACTTGAAGAGTAACCTTCCAGGAGAAATCCGGTCCCCATCTCCGGCAGACCGTCCATGAACAGCTTCAGGTAATCCGGATGGACGTGTTTGCTCTGATACCGCCTTTGGACGGAAGCGGCATTGTCCACATAGCAGAAAGGATCGTTGTTGTTGTACCAGGGCTCAATCTCGTATGTAAGAGAAACGTTGAGGTGCAGTTTATTGTCATTATCAAAGGCAGTCAATGCCTGAAACATCGATTCGTCATCCGCACCGAAATTATTGGCGAACCCCTCGATGATATTGGTAATGCCCACCGAAAGCAGATATTGTTGCATTTTTTCGATACCCTGAGATATTTGCGCGGACGTAGGACGCATCTTGTTGTTGAGTCCTGGACCCTGAAGCAGCGAAATGGCGCGCTCAGCAAACACTCCGTTCAGTCTGCCTTCTGCGTCACGATACATGAACCCGCCGGCAATACGGTCCCGGAGAATATTGCCATCATTATCAAGGATACCGGCATTGATCATCGCGCGGGTATTGACAAGCGTGCTATGATGGTCAAAGCCGGTGAGGTAAATCGGTATTTCCGTAGTGATGGCATCCAGGTCCTTGCGATGACGGGGATCCCGACCGTCTTCCATCATATAGGACAGGTTATATCCCTCTCCATATACATATTCCATCTTCCTGCCTGATTCCCGGGCACTCTCAATGAATTGACGCACCTGCTCGATCACACCGTCATAATCCTGTTCGCCGGGAAATTGCAGTGTGTTGTCCTTCATCTGCTCGTTGATGAATTTCATCATATAGTGGGCGTGCCCGTCGGTGATACCCGGAATGATGATACCTTTGTCGGTGCGGTCGATAATAATGCTCTTGTCGTTCCTATACTTGTCGGCCTCGGCCTTAGTGCCCACACAAACAAACTTTCCGTCTTTGACTGCCATTGCTTCGGCCATGACGTATCGTTCACTGCTGT
>JAKSKD010000046.1 GCA_024401925.1 Bacteroidales bacterium
ATTTTGCGGGCCCACACTCCGGAGTATCTCCCACTCATTCGCACGGGAGTTCCTATGCCACTGTCGGGATGTTCAAGAACGTCCTTCAACAACAGCTTTATTTTTTTCGCAAGTTCAGGTTCGCTGTCCTTGATTTTTCTGAAAACCTCAAGGGCCTCAGGATAAAATTCAAGTGTCATAGTTCATCAATATTGACCGGAATGCAGCTTCCTGATACTAAAGCAGCAATACCCTTTTCAACCTCAGCAGGAGTGGTTCCTGTTGAAATCAAGTCCTCCGTCGCTCTTATTGAATTATATTCTTCCAAGGAAATAAGTACGGCAGCGGTATGATTCGCGTTTGTGCAAGGCGGCGGTGAAGGGTAGATGAAATATGGCGGAAAAATTTTTTCAAAAAATGTCATATGACCGAAAATGTGTTGAAGAATTCCCCCGATTTCATTAACTTTGCTCAATCACTTTAAACTAAAACATTATGGCAAAAGAAGTAGAAACAAAAGCCGATATCAATGCCGCCAAGCTTAAGGCATTGCAGGCGACTATCGACAAAATCGAGAAAGATTACGGCAAAGGAACGATTATGAAGCTGGGAGATGAGCCAGAATGGGACGTTCAAGTAATACCCAGCGGGTCCGTTGCCTTGGACCACGCCCTGGGTGTGGGAGGGTATCCGCGCGGAAGGATCATCGAAATCTACGGACCCGAATCCAGCGGTAAGACCACACTCGCTATCCACGCAATAGCTCAGGCCCAGAAAACCGGAGGAATCGCGGCTATGATCGATGCCGAGCACGCATTCGACCGCAGCTACGCGCAGGCCCTTGGAGTCAATCTGGACACATTGCTCATTTCGCAGCCGGACAACGGAGAGCAGGCTCTTGAGATAGCCGACAACCTTATAAGGTCGGGCGCTATCGATATTGTAGTCATTGACTCCGTTGCTGCCCTTACCCCGAAGGCTGAAATCGAGGGCGAGATGGGGGACAATAAGGTTGGCCTTCAGGCAAGGCTTATGAGTCAGGCACTTCGCAAACTTACGGCAAACATTTCCAAGACCGGCACCTGCTGCATCTTCATAAACCAGCTTCGCGAGAAGATTGGAGTTATGTTCGGCAACCCCGAGACAACCACCGGAGGCAACGCCCTCAAGTTCTATGCTTCGGTACGTCTGGACGTGCGCCGCACCACCCAAATCAAGGATGGAGAGGAAGCCCTTGGAAACCGTACCAAAGTTAAGGTCGTAAAGAACAAGATGGCACCCCCTTTCAAGAAGGCGGAATTCGACATCGTTTACGGAGAAGGCATCTCCCACAGCGGAGAGGTCCTGGACCTTGGAGTTGAATTGGGCATCATAGAGAAGAGCGGCAGCTGGTTCTCATACAACGGCAGCAGGCTCGCTCAGGGAAGAGAAGCGGCAAAGCAGATTCTCAAGGACAATGTGGAACTTTGCGACGAAATCGAAGCAAAGATCCGTGAAAAAATCAAGGATATCAAAGACTGATGGCAAAGATAATTCTCACAGGCGACCGTCCGACCGGTCGCCTTCATATTGGACATTATGTAGGCTCCCTGCGCCGCAGGGTTGAACTCCAGAACAGCGGGCTGTTCGACAGGATTTTCGTAATGATTGCCGACGCTCAGGCACTTACCGACAATGCCGACAACCCCGACAAGGTGCGCCAGAACATAGCCGAAGTGGCTCTGGACTATCTGGCCGCAGGCCTGGACCCGGCAAAGACTACAATCTTTGTCCAGTCTTTCGTAAGCGAACTCACCGAACTCTCATTTTACTATATGAATCTGGTAACGGTCCAGAGACTCCAGCGCAACCCTACCGTAAAGGCAGAAATAAAAATGCGCGGTTTCTCGGAGAGCGAAGACGGTTCGGACAACAAGGCCGGCACACCGGTTGGATTCTTCTGCTATCCCATCAGCCAAGCCGCCGACATTACCGCATTCAAAGCTACTACAGTTCCCGTAGGCGAGGACCAGGAGCCTATGATAGAGCAGACCCGCGAGATTGTACGCAAGTTCAACAGCACATACGCTCCTGTGCTTGTGGAGCCCGATATCCTCCTGCCAGACAACGCGGCCTGCCTGCGTCTTCCGGGAACCGACGGAAAGGCCAAGATGAGCAAGTCACTGGGCAACTGCATCTATCTGGCCGATGACGCCCAGACCGTACGCGACAAGGTTAAGGGAATGTTCACCGACCCTCTCCACCTTCAGGTCTCTGACCCGGGACACGTCGAGGGCAACACCGTTTTCACATACCTCGATGCATTCTGCAAAGATGAGCATTTCGGCAAGTTCGGAGACTGCTTCGTTGGGCGAAAATCGTCCTTCAGTTTCAAGAATCTGGATGAGGTAAAGGCTCAGTACAGAGAAGGCGGACTTGGAGATATGATGATCAAGAACTTCCTTGCCGCAGTGTTGGAAGACACCCTTGGCCCTATCAGGGAAAGACGTGCAGAATTCGCCAAGGACATCCCCGCAGTTATGGAGATGCTGCGCAAGGGCTCTCTGGAAGCGCGCGAGGTTGCGGCACAGACCCTTGCCGAGGTCAAGCAGGCAATGAAGATTAACTATTTCGAATAAGGAAGAAGGCAGGGGAATATTAAAAGCTGATGGAATAGTGGATTGTGGGCAATATCGGGAACAACGATATCTGAGTCCACCGTCGGCTTTCGTAGTCGTATCTGATGGAAAAGGGATTGTGACGGTTCAGTACATTGTAAATGCCGATATCGATATTGTGGCGACAAGCTTTTGACATAACGGTAAGGTTTGCCGATATGTCCCACCTGATATAGTCCGGATATTGGAAATTGTTAACGCCCTTGTAATAATAGACATCAACGGGGATATCCATTATCGGCAGCATCGAGTAAGTGTAGCGGCTTGTCTGAATGGAGTCCCAGCATCCGGATTCAAATACAAACAGGCTGCTCAATGACAAAGTTGTATTGCCTTTGTGTAGGATTTTGCAGGATAAGTCGGCATTCAGCATATGAGTTCGGTCGAACTTCGAATGAAAAGGCTGGCCATTGTTGACACCATTGAACGTTCGGTCTGTTACAGACCACGTGTATGCCAGCTTATAGCGAAGGATATCACCTTCTTTTTCATATAGGAATTCAATGCCTCTGGACGTTCCGGACCCTCGTCGGAGATTCTCTCTCCAATCGATGGCAGACATTGTGAATAACGACTCTGCATCAATGAGATATAGCAGATTCGACTCTCTCTTAAAGTAATATCCGAGAGTTATCTTATGCTTGGTGAACTGCAAAAAACCGCCTCCATACAATTGGAGAGATTTTTCCGGAGTGCTGTCCTGTGTTGAAGGAAGAAAAAGATTCATCGACCAACCTAGAGGTATTCCTTCTATGGAGTGAAGAAATTGGGTTCTGTAATCAAGAGATGCTTCAAGCCCGAAATGCTTTCCTATCTGGGCTCGGGCAAGCGAACTGAATTCGGGGTCGAAACGGGTCTGCCATCCAGCATCTCCCAATCCATTAACCGAGTATAGGTTCAGGCGTCCTGAAAGTTGCCACAATCCCCTTCGTCCGGGAATTGTGGAGATCATTGCATATAAAGCGTTGTCAAGAACATTATATCCCTTTCCGGAATGGTTGGTGTTTCTTATTGCTGCAGGATTTATGTTCGAATAAGACAGGTCTAACCCGTACTTCACCTTAAAGATTTCGGAAACCTTTATGTCCCCACCACTGTTGAGCCTGACTTCATTGATAATATTCGACAATCCCAGTCCGGCACCTTCCGGCATTGCGGATTTAGCAAACTGATTATTGTCAAAATGATTGAATGACAGAATATTACAATAGGTGTGTGCATCAGAGAAATTATGATTGTGGGTCAGATTCAGTATTGTATTGCTCCAAGATAATTTCTGGGACGGCTGCGCATTAGTTGCCAGTGAATATCTGTCGCCGGTATGCAGGACCGACATTTTCAACTTGTCCCTATTGCCCGGCGCATATACCAGCTTCGCAAAAACATCATAAACATTAGAGCCGGACATCTTCAAGTCATCCTCCTTTGAGAACTTCCCAAGTTTGTTGTAGAGAAGAAATAAAGGAGAATAGCCCGCAGATACCATAAAAGACACTTTACCGGGGAGGATATCTCCCGAGCAGAATCCGCTTATCCTGAAATTGCTCAGGTCAAATTTGGATGAAATCTTCCCTGTCGGATCTTTTGTTTTCATACTCAGAAAGGAGGCACTGGCATTCCCATATTCGGCTGAAAATCCTCCATTTTGGAACGTTATGTCAGAGACGATATCCATTGACCAGGCACTGGAAAAGCCAAGAGTATGCGAGGGCCCATATATGCGTATGCCATCCAGCATCTGCACGTTGTTTCCCGAATTGCTGCCTCGTACATAATACGACGTGGAACTTTCAGCTCCCATAGATACCCCCGGAAGAGTCTTTACAAAAGATGAAATGCCGGCTTCTCCTGTTGGAGAAATGAGCGGCGTCAGGCTTTCTACGCTGATTAATCTTGTCCCAATCTTATTTGTTGAGTTATGGTAGCTGACAATTCTGGCAGATGAAAGTGTATCGCCCTCGACAGTCTGCGCTCCCAATGAAGAACAGATAAAGAAAAAAGCGCTTATAAACGTTATTTTTTTCATCGCCAATCCGTATAATCCACTTCTGTGAATGCGCCGAAAATCCCTTTGGCACCTTGAACGTTTGAGTAGATATTATCTTTCCCCATCAGATACTCCAAATCTGACATATTGTTTCGGGATGTCTTGTAAATGCTGCACAGAAATCTATCATACTCATTGGACAGATTGAAGATTTTTGCACAGAATGGATAACTGTTATAGCCGTCCAGCAGGATGTCACTGGCAATATGAAAGCCCGTGTTGTTTCTGAATGCACCTGTTTTCAGTTCTTCATCGCTCAGATTCCTGGAAAAACTTGCGGGTTGCGTTATTCTTATGAAATCCTGATAAAATGGTAGCTCGGAGACGTGAGCAAGCAATTGGCTATAGTATGTCCAACGTTCGCTGTCAAGTTTTCTCTTGCGTAAGGAATCCAAACTATACGTGCTTGGATTGGAGTCCCACGCATAGGGATGATCTGCTCCGAGATTTTTTGCAAACAAAGTTCCGTTATCGGTGACAATGAATAGCCGAAGCCACGCATTGCATTTCTTTAAAAACGGCATCCCTCTATTTTCTCCCATCGCAAAGCAAAGGTAGAAGTCGGGCGGGCGTCTGTTAATTGGAGTTTCTTCTATTTCATATGAATTCCCTAAAGACAATGATATCGGTTCCGGGAATTCCGTAGAAGCCGTGATTGGCTGTTCTGATGGGAGGATTATTTCAAGATCATAAACGGTTCCGTAATCAGGCGAGAATTTGGTTCTCCATATTTTATCTTCCCCCTGCGAGAACTCTGCTACAATATGGTCATTCTTCTTAAGAACGGCAGAAACAACTTCCTCGACAGGAATCGGTTTATCATCTGAATCTGTCATTGAGTAATACAAAGACAAACTTTGGATATCACTATCTTGAAGGATGCAGTTCACGACTATCTCCCGATGCTTCGGGACATCAAAATGAACTGTCTCCACACAAGCGGTAGTTACCAGAAAGACGAATATTGGCAGCAACCTCTTCATTATTCTTGAGACAGGTATTTTCGTATGGTCACATCTTCACCAAAATAAATTGAAAAAATAAGTGCCTTTCTCATATGCTAATGAAATTTCTTGCAAGATAATATTTTTTTTATTGGAAATCTGTAAATCGAATCCCGTACACGCGGACCCCCTGTGTGGCGCGTATAAACGGGTCCTGTGTGTACCACCCCGGTTTGGAAAGGGGGTCGTACACGGGATGTGGCCCTGGACTGCGCTCCGAGCCCGGTGCCCGTGGATGGGGTCAGGGGGAAAACTATGTGTTTAAGCATAGATATTCTGAAGTCTGAAGAGGTGGTATTTGACATCGGATACGCCTCTTAGTTGAGCACGTCGGGGCGTTTTCAGGACGACACGTCGGGGCGTTTTCAGAAATGCTTCATAGTGAGCGAATTACAGAAGGCCCTTCCTCGATCTGACGGAAGGGATTCTGGCAACTCATTGATTGCCATCCGTTTCCAAAAACACGGCGGCTTTAACGACTTTGCCGCAACTGGAGATTTCTGTCAACATCCA
>JAKSKD010000047.1 GCA_024401925.1 Bacteroidales bacterium
TCAGAAGAGCATACATCAGATAGAATTGCTCCAAGCCCTGTACAGGCAGGAAAAATAAATAGGCCAAAATGGGAAACGACACCATCAGCATAAAGGATTTGTCTAAGAGTTTTGGCAAGGTAAAGGCTCTTGATGGCGTGTCCATTGATATCAGGGAAGGCGAGATATTCGGCATTTACGGAGCCGACGGTGCCGGTAAGACAACTTTGGAACGCATCCTTTGCACTCTATTGCAACCAGATAGCGGCACATGCAGCATATTCGGGCTGAATCTGATTATGGACAGGCAAGAAATCCGCAAACTTATAGGCTATGTCCCATCAACATTTTCCCTATACACAGACTACTCCGTAGAAGAGAACATCAGTTTCCACACCCATCTGTTCGACCTACCTTTCGATAAGGACGACGGGATGATTGCGCCTATCTACCGTCAGCTCGCTCCGTTCTCCGACCGTCTGGCGCGTAATCTTTCAGGTGGAATGAAGCAGAAACTGGCGCTCTGTTGCGCGCTCATCAACAAGCCGAAATTACTGATATTGGACGAGCCGACAACCGGTATCGACGCCGTGTCGCGCAAGGAGCTGATAGATGTGCTGAAGCTTCTCAATACTGATTTCGGGACAACGGTCATCATCTCATCTCCTTACCGCAATGAGATTATGATGTGCGACCGGGCAACCTTGATAGAGAACGGAAAGATAGTGCGTGTCGGCACTCCTTCCCAGATTCTGCCTCAGGAAGAGGTGATGATTTGCGATGTTAATGAGCATTTGAGTGATGAGAATGTAATAGAGGTTGATGGACTTACCAAGCGTTTCGGTGATTTCACCGCCGTGAACGGCATCACTTTCGATGTTCGCAAAGGTGAGATTTTCGGTTTTCTCGGAGCAAACGGAGCCGGCAAGACAACAGCTATCCGTATGTTGTGCGGACTGTCCAAACCTACATCCGGTACTGGAAGGATTGCCGGTCTTGAACTGAACAAAGACTATGAGAAGATTAAAAGCCATACCGGCTATATGAGCCAGCGTGACTGTCTACCCTCGGATTTGACCATCAGAGAGAATCTCCGGCTCATTGCCGGGATGTATGGAATGAGAAGAAAAGATGCTGACAGACGTATAGATGAATGCCTTGTCAGAATCGGTCTTGAGAACTATTCAGACCGGATGTTCGGGAGTCTCCCTCTGGGTTGGAAGAGACGTGTCGGCTTTGCGGCAGCGGCCGTCCATCAGCCGGAAATTCTATTTCTTGATGAACCGACAAGCGGAGTGGACGTCGAAGCCAGGAAGCAGATATGGGATATCATACGCTCCGAAGCCGGGCGTGGTACGACCATTCTGGTAACCACCCACAATATGGAGGAGGCACTGTGGTGCGATCGCCAAAGCATTATGGTTGATGGTTCAATAAAGGCGATTGGCGATTTGAGAGCGCTTGTCAGAGCTGGAGTATCTCCTGATTTCGATGATGTATTTGACCTTATTACACAGGCAAATCTGTGAAATCTCCGTTCAGGCCGACCGTTTCCTATATGTAACTATGGCCCCCAAAAAGGTCACCCCGGTCAAGCTTGTAAGCCACAGGAACGGCAAATGAAGGTCTGACAAAGTTGAAGACTTGAGATATACATTCCGAAGGATTTCCACAAGATGACGGCAGGGATTCAAATATGAAAGGTACTGTAAGGATATATGCATGTTCTCCACAGGCGTGAAAAATCCAGACATCAGTTGAATAATCGTCGTGTACATATAAGAGAGCAGCAAGGTCATTGAGGCATTCTGCGTGACGTTGCCTATAAGGATGATAGTTGCGGACAGGCCCATAACGAACAAGGAAAAAGCGGATACCACCAACAGGACAGGACCGGACGGAGCCATATTATGGGCGAACTGCAACAAAAACATGGTATAGAACAACTCGAACAGTCCTAAAAGACAGCAGGTAAGGATTTTGGAAAACACGTATACTGTACGGCTCACCGGACTTGAGTTGATTATTTCTACAATACCTCCGTCCATATCGTTGGACAAGGAAATTCCAGTAACGTTGGTACAAAGGTAAAGGGCGATTGAGATAAGGACAACAGGAAGCATATACAGCAAATAATCCAGAGATGGATTATAGTAATGCGACTCCGTAATATAACTCCGTGATGCACTTACGACAACTCCTGTCTGCCCTGATTTTTCCGATATTGCATTCCCCACCGCATTGAGAACCTTGCGGCCACCGAGCAATGCTTTAACAGGCTCCACGGCATTTATCGAAAGCGACAGTTCCGGTAATTTCCCCGTCGTAATCAATGTTTTTTCGTATCCCTCAGGAATCTCAAGAATGCAATCCACTTTTGATTCTTCAAGCAGGAAAATGGCTTGTTCGTATGTGACGCATTGCAAGGGATCCCCATCTCCTTCCATATAGTACAATGCCTCTATGATTGAACGGGAAAGGTCGCTGTTGTCGTTGTCTACATATGCCACATTGTCAATATCGCCATTGTAGTTGATGATATGGGGTACAACCAGTGCTGAAAAAACAGGATAGAGCAACAAGAGAAATAGGATTTTCCTGTTGCGCACCAACTGTATCACATCTTTGGAAAATAAAGACGTTATCTGTTTCCAAGCAACCATCTGTCTTTCTTCAAGAGATAAAGGGAACCCGCAAGAAACACTATTGTTGAAAGTGATATCATTATGGTCTCCTTGAGAACGTGTGCGGCGGACACTCCGCCTATCATAATCTTGCGCATGGCATCGGCGTACCACCTCACATATATCAATTCACTGACTTTCTGCGCCCACGATGGCAGATTGCTGACAGGTACTTCAACGCCTCCGAAGTACAGGACCGGAAGCATGATTACAGCCGTACTCAACACGAATGCATCCACCCTGCCGTGACAAAATACCGATACAATGAGACCAAGCATCAATGAAGTAATGACATATAACAGCGTGATGACCAATATCAGCGCTATCGACCCGTTAATTGGCACTCCAACAAGAAAATATGAAGATAACAATCCCGTGCAGAGGGCAAGCATGCCAAGACAAAGATATGGAAGCAGTTTTCCTATCAAATATTCCCGGATGCCGATAGGTGACAATATCAGATTTTCAATCGTCCCTTTTTCCTTCTCCTCTGCCAAGGCCATACTGGAATATATGACACACAGCAGGACAATCGCCAGCGCAATCATCCCAGGGCAGAAGAAATAAGCGCTCAGGAGCCTTGGATTATGTAACATATTCATAGAAGCAAAATCCTGTTTTCCCGTATCAATTCCAAGAGCTGACTGCAGATACAAGGAGGCTGCAGAGGCTGTCACGCAGTTGGATGCATCTGTAATAATCTGCACCGGGACCGGCAATGTCGGATCTACGGAATACAGTGACATTATCCTGTCGAAATCCGGATGGAGCACCACCATTGCATTGATTCCATTCGACCTCATCATCCTTTCTCCTTCTTCAACGGAGGATACTTCCCCTTTGAACACGAATACGGGATTATGTCTCAATGGGGCGAGAAATGATTCCGTCAAGGGTGACGGAGATTGCACCACAGCCGCTACCTTGATACTCCTCACATCCGTGGACAAGATAAAACTGAACAAGGTTATCAAGAAAAACGGGATTATGACGGCAAGGATGAAAAAGCCCGTATCACGTATGATATGGGTGAATTCCCTGCGCAATATGAGAAATATTTTACTCATCTGGCAGAACAACTTCTCCTGCAAGCCCCAACTTGATATAGCCGTCATTTCTGACCGCTACCTTAACGGGATACACGAGATTGGAACGTTCCTCGTCTGTGGGGATTGACTTTGGCGAGAATTGGCTATCTTGTGCTATCCACGTCACTACGCCATCATATTCCCGGACGGCATCTTTGCCGAAATTGGCAATCACTTTCACCTTCTGCCCAAGTCTGATATTCTGAAGCTGGCTGGACTTGAAATATGCCTTAAGAAAGACATTGTCCATATCGGCTATTTTGAGAAGGGGGCGTCCGACAGCAGTGATTTCACCGGTATGAGCATACTTCCCTATGACAACGCCATCTGCAATGGACCTGATATGACATTTTTCCTTCATTTCTCTTATCCCCTGTATCTGCGTCTGTATTGAAACCACATTGCCGGACGCAGTTTCATTGGCAGTCCGGATTGTGGCGGATGCAGCCTCTATCTGACCACGCACGACAGCTATGCTGCTTTCTATCTGGTCCAACTGGTTGCGAGGTGCCGCACCGACCTCGATAAGCCTGCTGATTCTGTCCCTGTCACTTTCAAGGCGCGCGAGCTGCTCACTGAGTGCCTTCGTCTGGACTGAAACGTCAGACGTCACTTTCCCGGCCGCATCCTTTTGTGCAAGCAGAGTGTTGATTTGAACCTCATAAGACAAGGTGTCTATCAGGGCAAGTTCCTGACCGGCAGCTACAGTGTCACCCTCATTCACATAAAACCCAAGTATCTTTCCGCTGCTTTCAGAACTGATATTCACAATCGTGGTCTCAAAAATACCCTGCACAGAAGATTCGGGCCGGGAGCACGCCGTTCCGGATAGGAGAATTGTAACAATTGACAAAAAAAGCAGGATTCTGTTCATCTTGGAAAGTTTATTCAAATTCAACATATATTCAATTCAATGCAATTAATTCATCCATTATCTGTCTGGAATTGCATAGGCGAGGAACCTTATGCTGTCCTCCGAGTCTGCCTCCGGCCTTCAGCCAGTCATCGAACAGGCCCGGTCTTGCCTCGATGACTTCCAAAGGCTTGAGGATTATGTCCTTACTGCGCTTTGCTTCATAGTCGGAGTTAAGTTCCTGCAGCGCATTGTCAAGAATCGTGGAGAACTCTTCGGTGGAATCGGGGCGTCTGCTGAATTCTATCAGCCATTGATGGCGGGCACTGGAATCATCATCCATAAATACAGGCGCGGCGGTATAGTCCTTGACCTGCGCCCCGGTGGAGACACAGGCCACCTGGAGACCTTTTTCGGCATTATCCACAATCAGTTCTTCCCCAAAAGCGTTGATGAAGCATTTGATGCGTCCGGTAATGATGAATTTATACGGGTCCCGGCGTGTGAATCTGACCGTGTCCCCAATCATATACCGCCACAGGCCACAGGTCGTGGATATGATTATGGCATAGTCCCTGTCAGTGTCAACCTCCCAGAGCGGCACGACAAGGCTCCCGTCCAGGACTTCCCCCGCTTTGGATATATTGTCCGCAGGGCAGAATTCGTAGAACACCTTGTAGTCAATCATCAATGTCATCGCAGGGTCTTCGAGGTCTGTCTGTATGCCGAAGAAACCCTCACTGGCATTGTATGTCTCCATATAGTGCATTCCACTCAGGGTAATTATGTCGCGGAACTGTTCCCTGTATGGAGTGAAAGCCACACCTCCGTGAAAAAACACCTCAAGGTTCGGCCATATTCTGTCTATCCTGTCAACTCCGTTGACTTCAAGTACGTGCTTCAATACGCTCAGCATCCATGACGGCACACCGCTGATATTTGTGACGTTATAGGATTTGGCAGCGTGGGCAATCCTGTCGCGCTTCTGTTCGAAATCTGCAAGCAGCGCTGTTCCCTTGTCGGGGACCCGGGACAGGTTGACAAGTGCGGGTACATTGTCTATCAGAATAGCGCTCAAGTCTCCTGCTATGGCGTTTTGTGTACCTGAAATGACCGAATGGCTTCCTCCAAGAATCAGGCTTTTGCCGCCATTGGAGAACATCCGGCTTTCAGGATTGGCGTGCAGATAACAAGCCACGCAGTCGTAGCCTCCGGAAAACTGGTTTTGCAGGCCCTCGCGGCTTAGCGGAATGAACTTCGACTTGTCGCCGGTCGTTCCGGAGGACTTTGCGAAGTTGCGTATGCGTCCCGGCCATAGCACGTCCTTTTCCCCGTTCATCATACGTTGGATGTACCCTTTCAGGTCATCGTACGAACTTACAGGGACTTTCCCGGCAAACTGTTCATAGCTGTTGATTGCCGTATAGTCGTGTTCTTTGCCCCATTGCGTGCCGGACGCTTTGCGTATCAGATATTTCAGTACGTTTTTCTGGATGAATTCCGTACTGCTATGATACCGCTCAATGGCTTTGTATCTTCTCTTGAAAAA
>JAKSKD010000048.1 GCA_024401925.1 Bacteroidales bacterium
GAGAAGATGAAGCTTTCATTCGGAATGGATGTTACCAAGTATAATATTGAACCTAAGAAAAAGATTGTATAAAAAATGAGGCACAATAAATCAGTCAATCACCTTGGCCGCAAGAGCGGACACCGCAAGGCGCTGCTTTCAAACATGGCTTCTTCTCTTATCCTTAAGAAAAGAATCACCACAACAGTAGCAAAGGCTAAGGCTTTGAAGAGCTATGTAGAACCTCTTATCACAAAATCAAAGGAGGATACTACTCATTCACGCCGTGTCGTTTTCAGCTATCTTAAGGACAAGGAGGCAGTTTCTGAGCTGTTCCGCACAATAGCTCCTAAGATTGCAGACCGTCCGGGCGGATACACAAGAGTACTTCACATTGGATTCAGACAGGGAGATGCAGCAGAAATGGCTCTTATCGAACTTGTTGATTTCAATGAGGCAGCTCTTGCATCAGCAGCTAAGCCAGCTAAGAAGACCACCCGTCGTAGTGGTGCAAAAAAAGCAGCTGAGGCTCCTGTAACAGAAGCACCTGCTGAAGAGAAAGCAGAGTAATATTTGCTGTACAATAGTAAAAAAAGGGCAATTCTTTACGGATTGTCCTTTTTTATTTTTAACTTTCGTTGAAAACGCGTTAGCCTATGAAGAGAGTGACAATAAAAGATGTGGCAAATGCCGCTGGGGTTTCAGTGACCCTGGTTTCTTTTGTTCTTAATGCTAAGGTTGGCAAGGACGGCAGACTTGACTGCCCGGTCAATCAGAATACGGCAAAGAGGGTTCTTGATGTTGCAAACAAAATGGGTTACAGAAAGAATGTCGCTGCTGCTTCTCTTCGTAGTGGACGTTCTCATTCGATTGCGGTAATTCCTACCGATATTTCCAATAAGTTTTTCGCTGAAATATCCAGGAAAATAGAGGATAAGGCATACGAGTATGGCTATACGGTTTTGTTCGGCAGCTCTGATGAAGACGTCAACAAGCTTGACTCCGTCCTGAATACCGTTATGGCCTACAATATTGACGGCGTGATTCTCGCACCGGTAAAGAATTGTGAGGATTCTGTAAGGAAACTCGTGGAAGCTAATATTCCTGTAGTGCTTCTGGACAGAGATCTTCGTGGTGTGGATGGTGTTGGAAAAGTGCTCCTGGATGATTTCCAGGCCGGTTCCATTGCCACTGAAGAACTGCTGAAGAGCGGTTGCAGGAAGATTGAGATGATTTCCTACAATTTGGAAATCTCATCTCTCCTTGAGCGGGAAAGGGGCTATAAACAGAAGATGATAGATAACGGACTTGCCAACAATATCAAGATCAATTATACGACATACGAGTCCGTTGAGGAGGATGTCAAGAGTATCATTGCAGAAGCTCGCAAAAGGGGTACCGATGCATTCTTCCTCCCAACATACTCCCTTTCGGCACAGGTTATGTCCGTAATGAAAGATCTGGGACTCGGCACTCCTGAGGATTTTGCTATCGTAGGATTTGACAAGAGCAACATCTACAAACTTTTTGCAACGACAGTCGCGCATATCATCCAGCCTTTGTCCGAGTTGGGAGAGACCACCGTGGAACTTATCCACGATATGATTGAAGGCAAGAGGGGCCCGGAGACTATAGTCCTCAAGCCTACTCTCGTTCCAGGCGGTTCAGCTCAGAAAAAGAACTAAAAATCCTTGAAGAATTCAGGATAAGATTTGCTTACACAGTCCGGATTGGATATTGTGAGGGGACTGTCTGCTCCTAATTCCGCTACTTTCAGAGCCATAACAATCCTGTGGTCATCGTGTGATGCATAGTCTCCGCCCCGAAGGAGATTGCCTCCGAGCAGGCGAGAACTGAGGGAATGTCCTTCGATGATGATTTCATCTCCAATATATTCCGCTTTAACACCCATTTTTCCGAGCATTTCCATAATTGCTTCGGCACGGTTGCTTTCTTTTCCGGCAAGCCGTCCTGCTCCGGAAAGATGCGAGCGTCCCGGACAGAATGCTGCAAGGATGGAAACAATAGGGAATAAATCAGGGGAGTTGCTCAAATCCACGTTGAATGAATTGAGTGGCGCCTTGAATACATTGATATTGCCGTTTTCGTCCTGCGAGATGCTTGCTCCTGCCTCTACGAGTATGTCCATTATTGACAAATCCGCCTGCAGGGATGATGTGTCAAGACCTCCTATTTCCACACTTCCGAAGACAGCTCCGGCTACCATATAATTGGCTGCGCTACTCCAGTCGCCTTCGATGTGGAAATCTGCGCTGCTGTATTTCTGCCCGCCCTTTATCTTGAAGTTTACATCTGAGCAATGTGACCAGTCCTGGCTCTCAAGGAATTCATCGTCGCCCTCCATCTCGCTGCTTATGGCGATACCGAATTTTTTCAGCACATCTGTGGTGATGAACATATAAGGGATGCTCTTTGGTTCGTGTACGAAGAGTGTGGAGTTTCCGTCTGCGAGAGGCAGCGCCATCAGTAGCCCTGAAATGAGTTGGGATCCACCCTTGCCGGAGATATCAGCCCTTCCCGGAAGAAGTTCACCGCTCAGCTGTACAGGGACATAGATTTCCTTGCCCTTCTTGTTCCCGCAGTTTTCAAGAACGACCCCGAATGCCGCCATTATTTCATTTGCGTCGGTGAGCGGACGGTGCAGGAGCGTTCCTTCGCCATCAATCCTTACGGAATCCTTGTTGCCTAGCGAGAGCAGAGGGATCATCAGACGTGTAAGCAGCCCGGATTCTCCCGTGTGAAGTTCTTTCAGCTCCGGTTTTTTGGGATTTGCCTTTATTGTAAGTATGTCTTCCTTACGGGAAATCTTCGCTCCAAATGCCTCTGCGGCCTTTATTGCGGCCTCGCTGTCATCGCTTGGCGTGTATCCGCTCAGATTTGAAGTGCCGTCAGCGAGAGCTGCCGCAATGATGGCCCGCTGCGCGAAACTTTTCGATGCTGGCATAGTCAGACCGCCATTGTGATAGTGCGGATGATTAGAGTATAGTATTCTTTCGAGTTCGTCTTTGGTAAGTTGCCCCTCTGCGGTTTGTTCCCTGTCACTGAGTGATGCATAAGTGAAGGGAGCACCGAGAGCCAGACATTCAATCCTGCTGTCGCGACCTTTGTCCCCCATGCAGAATGCAATCAGACGGCCCTCCAGGTCTTCTCCATAGAGCCTTCTGACGGTTTCCCAATCCTTGTCAGACTTGGCTGTGGTGACGATTTTGACCATTTCACCTCCGAAGCGGATGCATTTTGAAAGGATCTCTGAAAGTACTTCTACCGGAGGTGTCCCGTTGAAGTCGTGGAAGGAGCGGATAAGTATGCTGCCGCATTCCACGCAGGCGTGGCGGATTTTTTTGCCGATAGGGGCGTCCGCTTCAATTTCAAGGTCAACGAACTTTGCTCCGGCTTCTATGGCAAGAAGGAGTTTTCTTTGGGCTTCTTTTGCTCCTACCTCATTGATTCTGCAGGTGGCTATGAGCGGCACGTCGCAGCAGGAGAACAGTTCTTCAATATCCTCATCCGACAGAGGGCATCTGTCCAGCCTTATTTCCGCCATCTCAATTTCTGGAAGTATTCCGAAAATTTCATCGAGGCTTTTATTCTGTATTGATGCGCAAATCATTAGCGAACATCTCCTATTTTATAAACTAACACGAATTTAATTCCGCCATTACGGTTTTTCTTATCTTTTTCCATTGCCGGCATGAGGACGTCTATGCCGTATGGAAGTTCTACAGGAAGTCCGCAGGCTGCGAAATCCTCTGCAAATTTGTCTGCAAGTGTATCATCGGTGAGTCTGGCTGCCTGAACAATGCCAACTGCTACGGCTTCTCCGTGGGTCAGAGGCTCAGTAACACCATTTGTCTGCTCATACCATTCTATCGCGTGGGCGAAAGTGTGCCCGAGGTTCAGTTTCCTGCGTATGCCTTTTTCAAACGGGTCCTTCGCGACTATCTCCATCTTGACCTTTGCTGCGGCCTCCACAAGCTCTCCCAGTTCCTTCACTGTCCATTTCCTGTGAAGGTTCCATCTTTTCAGGAAATCCACGGCCTTTTCGTAATCAGGCCCTCCGGAGATGATGAAACTTTTTAGCATCTCTGCCGCACCGCTGCGGAACTCCCTTTCCAGCAAGGTCCTAAGGCATTCGCTGCAGATGTATGTGAACTCTGCCTCCGCAAATGTACCTATCATATTCTTGTAGGAATCAAGATTGGCGGCAGTCTTCCCACCGATGGCGGCATCAACTTGTGAGAGCAGGGAAGTGGGAACAAGTCCGAAGCGGATGCCCCTCTTATAGATTGAGGCGGCGAATCCGACCAGATCAGTGGTAACGCCTCCTCCGACGGCAAGTACCAGGGAATCCCTGTCCGCACCGAGAGCGAGAAGGAAACGCTCGATGTCCAGGACGGTTTCAATGGTTTTGTTTTCCTCTCCGGTCTCTATGGACATGGAGCATTGGATGTCTGCGTCGCCGGCAATCTTGTCGGCATACTCTTCGACATTGATGTCATACACCAGAAATACTGACTGGTAGTCCTTCAAGAGGCGTTTCAGTCCTGAAAGACTTTTATTGAATATCACTTGTCCCATAAGGACAAAGTTATTTGATTATTATATAATTTTCAATACCTTTGCAATCTCTACGCAATTAGCTATAATGCCCTGATGGCGGAATTGGTAGACGCGCTGGACTCAAAATCCAGTGTCCCTTAAAGACGTGCCGGTTCGACCCCGGCTTGGGGCACTCAATCAAGCCCCTAAATCGCAATTCTAAAGCGGTCTAGGGGCTTTTCTATTTCTCTGAACGAAACTTTAAATCGGACACAGGGGGTCACTTTGCGTAGGAATCTCCAAAATAACAGGAAAATTCATTAGAAGACTTACGCTATTACATTCCAATACGCATGTAGGTTTTGTTCATCCGTCAATGAGTTTCTGTGCGGTGAGCGTCGGAAACATATAGGGCGAGAATCATTCCGAATATCAGAACCACCGTGCCTATGATGGCCATAGGGGTGATGCGTTCGCCGAGAATCACCGCGGAGAATGCCATGGTGAAGAAACATTGTCCGTAGATGAGGTTTGTTGCGCGTACGATGCCGATTTGGGTTATCGACCAGTTCCAGGCAATGAAGCACAACAGAGAAGCTATGAGCGAAAGGTATAGCAGGTTGCCCCACACCTGCGGCCGCAAGAGCACACTAAAGGATACAGAAGATGGATTTGTCAGCAGGAGGAACACGCCCATAGAGATAATCCCGTACACAAAGATCTTTCTAGTAATGAAAAGTATATCGTATTTTGCCGATATGTTCTTCAGAATCAGTGCATACAGTCCCCAGCACACCGACGCTCCTATGGCGAGCATGTCTCCTTTGGGATTAAGATGCAGTACAAACTGACCATTGAACACCACTATGGCCATCCCGAGGAAGGTAATGACGGAACCCAACACCTGCCTGGGCGAAGCCTTTTCCTCTTTATACACCGCCCCAAGAATGAACGCCGTCGAAAGGGGAGCAGTCCCCACCAGGATGGCCACGTTCGATGCCGTGGAATACTTCAGGGCCGTGTTCTCAGCCAGAAAATACAACGACCCGCCGATCACTCCCATCGCGAACAGCCTGAGTTCGTCTCTGAAGCTGTCGGAGAACAGCTTTTTGTGATACAGCAACAACATTCCCACATAAGCGAGCGTGAAGCGAGCAAGGAATATCTCCGCAGGGCTGAGCGAATGCTGAAGGAGTATCTTGGTGGAGATGAATGTCTCCGACCACACTATCACCGTAAAGAGTGCGGCTATCCAGGGAAATATCTTTT
>JAKSKD010000049.1 GCA_024401925.1 Bacteroidales bacterium
GCGGCGACAAGGCCAGTGAGATTGTCGGCGGGATATTCTCTCCGGCGGTGGCTCCGGAACATACCGGGATGCGGCCTGTCAGCCTGATGGAGGCTAAAGGCTACTCGATGCACTTCGGATCGATATATGCGGGAGATGGTGAAGAGAGACGTCAGATAGATGAAGTGATAGTTTCGGTATTTCGCGCACCTGCCTCTTACACAGGTGAAAACAGCGTTGAGATATCCTGTCACGGATCTTCCTATATAGTACAGGAAATCCTCGATCTGCTGATACAAGGTGGAGCGAAGATGGCAGCTCCGGGTGAGTTCACCCAGAGGGCCTTTGTCAATGGCAAGATGGATCTTTCACAAGCGGAGGCGGTGGCGGACCTGATTGCATCCCAGACTGAAGCAGTGCATAGAATTGCGATGAATCAGCTTAAAGGCGGATTCAGCGACGAACTCTCCGAAATGAGGCAGGAGCTTCTTCATATCGTATCGCTGATGGAGCTTGAGCTGGATTTCAGCGAAGAAGAGGTTGAATTCGCCGACAGAAGAGAACTGCGCGAACTGCTTGACAAGGTGACGAATCACATCGGCAGGCTCATCTCCAGCTTTTCGCTTGGAAATGCCATCAAGAACGGTGTTCCGGTGGCCATCGCAGGCGCCACGAATTCAGGCAAAAGCACACTTCTCAATGCAATACTCGGGGAGAACAGGGCGATTGTCTCCGACATAGCCGGCACAACGCGCGATACCATCGAAGAGACATTCAACATCGACGGAGTATTGTTCCGCTTCATAGACACCGCAGGACTTCGCAACAGCGACGATGTCATCGAGCGTATCGGCATTGAGAGAGCCTATTCGAAGATTGACGAAGCGTTGCTTGTACTTGCCGTATGCGACCTCACCTCCCCGCTCGAAGATATCATTTCCAGCGCAAGGGATATAGTTGGAAGGATAGACGGTGATTCACCGGGCGGCGGAGCAGGTGACAAAAAGGTGGTATTCCTTCTGAACAAGTCGGATATTGCCTCGGAAGAACAGAAATGTGAAGCTGTAAGGAGCCTGGAATCGCTCCTGAGAGACTGCCGTGGATTACAGCTGCGTGACAATTCCGGATCCTGCACCGGATCGCCTTGCCAAATCTTTTGCATCTCGGCGAAAGAAAAGATTGGAATCAGGGAATTCATCGACCATATTTCTTCGGCATACCGCACACTCAACGCTTCATCTGAGACATCTCTTGTATCGAACGTGCGCCATCTCGAAGCTCTCAAGGCGGCACAGGAATCGCTCCTCAGAGTCCGCGAAGGCCTCGACACCACCACCCCTACCGACCTGATAGCACAGGACATCCGCGAAGCCCTCTACCACCTCGGCACCATCGTAGGAGAAATCACCACCGACGAAGTCCTTGGAAATATCTTTAGGAATTTTTGCATCGGGAAGTAATAGCCCCAAAACAACTATCCTTAAGTTCAGTTGACACCGCACAAAATGCTGTAATACAAGCGAGTGGGTGTTAACAACTTTTTGGGTTGTTTTTGCTTGTTTCGGGATTTTTCGCTTATATTTGAACCACATTTGAACCACGGTGGTTCAAGTGTCCGGAATGTTCCGCCATTGTGTACGGGTTTACATAGGTTTACGTAGATTTACACATTTTGGCATAATCAGTGGCTTAGAGTGCTGCGTGGAGGTCTTCTGATTGGCATTTCCGGTGGGAATCGGTTTTTTGCGTGGCGTGAATGTGGTTCGTATGGCGTCTTTGGGGATGTCGGTTTGCAGGTGCTGCGGAAAGGTGTTCGAGCGGAAGTTCGGAAGGCAGGTGTTCTGCAGTGAGGATTGCCGGAACAAAGCGGATAATGATGTTCGGAGGGCAAAGCGCCGTCTGGAGAGTCTTGCTTCCGTTCAATCCCAGTCTGAACTGATATCTTCCCTGCCGTCAGAGACGAAGTTCGTTTCCATCAAGGATGCAGCTGCGCTGCTTGGTGTGAGCCGTCCTACCATATATCGCAGAATCGAAGCCGGTGAACTTCATCCGTTCAAGGTTTCCACCAAGACCATACGCATTGCAGTGGAGGAATTGCTGCGGGACTGCGAAATCGAGCAGGTGCCGAATTCCGGTGATTTTTCCATTCCCATCAAACTCGAAGCCGCCTTGGAACTTTATCAGGTCTCACGCACGAAGTTCTTCAATGCTGTGAGAAAGGCCGGTATTCGCCCTAAGCATATTCGCAAAGTGGACTACTTCCCCAAGAAGGATCTTGACCGTCTCTTCCCCGCTCCTCTCAAATACAATCCTGATGAATGGTACACCGTGGAGGAACTTGCAGCCTCAACCGGTATGACTGCAAAGTATGTGAGGGATTTCGCGCGCAAACACAATCTGAAGAAACTCCGTGTCGGCCAGAATGTTCTTATCAACCGTCGGGACTGGAACCTCAACCGTTTCACCAAGGGGCAGCTTGAGGAGGACTTCTTCACTGTTGACCAGGCAAAGAAACACTATCACATCGGCCAGGAACATTTCTATGAGGCGGTGAATGCCGCCGGTGTAGAGCGGCACAGGGACGGGGTGTTTGTCTATTTCCGCAAAGCGGATCTCGAGAAACTGTTCGGTGAGGATGTTCCGAAGATTCCGAAGGAGATCACAAGGGATTATGTCAGCGCAAAGGATGCACTGTCGGTGTATCATGTGGGCCAGAAGCGGTTCAGTGCTGACACCAAGGCCTTCAAGGTCGAGAAAATGAAAGCCTACGGGCATATGTGGTACAGACGCGAAGATCTTGACAGGGTGTTCGGCAAACATAAGTAAAGGATATTCAGTGGCAATTCATCATAAACCAAAATAATATGGCAACAAAAGTTACACTGAGACAGCGAGAGCTGAAGAGTGGCAAGATCACTCTGTATCTGGATTACTATCCGCCTGTCCGGGACCCGAAGACAAGGGAGTACGTGCGCCACGATTATCTGGGCATCTACCTTGTCAAGAATCCGAGACCGGGCTTCGAGAAACGTTCAAACAAAGAAAAACTCCTGCAGGCCGAGGCCATCCGCGCGGAACGTGAGGTGGCTTTGATGAAAGGCCAGTACGGATTCCTGGACAAAGGTGTGAGGAAGATGGATTTCCTTGAATACTTCCGCAACCTCCTCCCCGACCACGACCAGAAGTGGATGAGGGTGTATGATCATTTCCTCCTGTACTGCAAGGGACACTGCACGATGGGAGAAATTACGGTCCAGTTTTGCGACGGGTTCCGGAATTATCTGATGAATACAACTCAACTGCGCAACGAAGACAAGCAGCTGACCCGCAATTCCGCTGCCGGATATTGGAGCACGTTCCGCGCGCTGCTGAAGATTGCGTACAAGGACAAGTATCTGTCCGAAAACCTTAACGAGGATTTGGAGAAAATCGAGACCATCGAGAGCCGCAGGCAGTTCCTCAACTTCGATGAACTTCAGGCTCTGGCCGACACTCCTTGCAGCGAGCCGGTACTTAAAGCAGCATCTTTGTTCAGCTGCCTTACGGGATTGCGAATCAGCGATATACTCGCTCTGCGTTGGGAGAATATAGAGAAGTCTCCGGACGGTGGCTGGTGTATCCGTTTCCTCTCCGAGAAGACCGAAGCCGAAAGTACTCTTCCTATAAGCGATGAGGCTTATTCTCTCTGTGGGGAACCCGGTACCGGCATTGTGTTCAAGGGTCTCACCCGCCAGATGACACAACACAAGCTTCAGACCTGGCTCAAGACTGCCGGCATCACATCGAAGCATATCACGTTCCACTGCTTCCGCCATACGTTCGCCACTTTGCAGGTGGCTTCCGGAACGGACATCTACACAGTGCAGCATATGCTCAGTCACGCGAGTGTGAGCACAACGCAGATCTATGCGGATATCGTGGACAGCAGCAAACGGGAGGCCGTTTCAAGGCTCAAACTCAACAATGGAAAGGAGGGCTGAGCTATGGGAATATTCAAGAAAAAAAAGTCTCGAAATCAGCGCAATCTTTGCAGAAACGAAGAATTATCCACATCACGTACAGGTCGGAATGATGTCTCTCCTGCGCAAACTGATTGCATCAGGTGACAACGACTGGCTGGAGTACATCAAAGCTGAGGAAAGCAGAATAGCCCTTATGGGTATGACTTCGGAGGAATCGCAGTCAAAGAAAATCGTCTGTCTCAATGTTGCCACTGACACGATGCTGATTCTTCTGAGAAAGGCGGGAATCTCCGCTTATGCAGACAATACCAAGATGGCCGAGCTTATATCACTTCTCACCGGATACTCCAAAGACAAGATCCGGCAGAGGCTTTCCGACAGTTCTCCCCTTTCTTACAGACACAAGGCTGAAGCCGACAAAGCTGGTGCAGTACTCGCCTCTCTGGGTATTGAAGAAGGTCTTTCCGTATCAAACCGATAAGTTGTAACCGGTCACAGCACCGGTTCAAGTTCCGTATTATATCACCTTTGTACCGTCAAGATGCAGAGGTGATTGGGATTGCTGCACCGCCTTTGGCAGCTTGAACCCTGCGGGGACCACCGTGTAGCAAGGTTATTCCGCGCAGGGACTCAATAATGGAAAGCATTACTTTCGAAACGCTGCCTAGCGCAGTGTCATTGATTCTGGACAAGGTTGAGAAAATCGAGACCAGCCTTGCCACTCTGGAGAAACCCGCGACCGAGGAACCCGACCGTTGGATGAACATTGAGGAGCTGATGGAATATCATCCTGACAAACCGGCCAAAAAGACCGTGTACGATTGGGTGACGCTCCGGAAAGTGCCATATCACAAGGATGGCAAGAGACTCCGTTTCCTCAAGTCTGAAATCGACAACTGGCTCAAAAGCGCCTATCACAAGACCGAGGAGGAGATGTACGAAGAGAGCATCCGTTTTGTCAATTCGAAAAGGGAGGGTCGGAGATGAGCAAGCCTGAACACATAAGCCAGATTCTCGTGCGGATTGCCGCAGACAAGAACGATGATTAACAACGAAGAAGGAGAGGCACTATTATGGACGAGAACCCTGTAGATATTATCAAGGGAGAAATCGAGTCGAAGAGCGGCAGTCGGGATTTCGGAATGCTGACTTTGCGGACCGCCAACCGGACTCTTCAGGAAGCGAAGATGCGCCCTGACCCCGTAGATTTATATCACGAACTGTGGTATGAGGGTGAGGTATGCTGTCTGTTTGCCGACTCCAATCTGGGCAAAAGCATCTATGCCGTGCAGATGGCCGATGAGATTGCTCAGTTCCAGAATGTGCTGTATGTGGATT
>JAKSKD010000005.1 GCA_024401925.1 Bacteroidales bacterium
CGAACTTCGTGATGCTGGATGAGATGGAGAAGATAAAAATCGAACGGTACAGTGCCGGGGGCATGTCCGACCAGGAGATAGCCCAGCTGATAGAAGCTATCCCTTATGACGAGAACAACCCTTATAACAAGACTTTCTCATACTCCATCTTCTTCCTGTCCGCAGCCCTGCTGCTCATCATACAGCAGGTTATGTTCTACGGAGTCTGTCTGCTGGCAGGTACAGTACGAGAGGAAGGAAGCAGCTATCTGCGTCTCTGCAGCCGTACTCGCGGCCCGGCTGTCGGCAGTGTCGTTGCCGGAAGGGCCGCGGCATATTGGATGATCTTTATGGTCATCGGAGTATATATCGCCTGCCTTGTGCCTGCGATGTTCGGATTGCCGCAAAGGGGCAGTTTCGCGGACATACTGGTGCTTCTGCTTGTCTATGTCACGGATTGTGTCTTTTTTGCAACAGCATGGAGCTCGTTCTTCCGCAAGCGCGAGACCGTTCTCGTCGCCCTGCTGTTCATTTCGCCGATTGCGATGTTCCTGACCGGGTTCTCCTGGCCGGTAACGGCATTCCCGAAAGTATGGCGATTGTTTTCATACATATTCCCTACATCGTTCGCCTGCCCTGCGTTCATCAATCTGAATACGGCTGGATGTGAACTGACGCAGGTCGGGAATCTGCTGAACGGGCTGCTCATACAGACCGGAATATACTGCCTCCTCTCAGTACTGGCCTCATATTTGGAGAGTGTCAGAATCAGGAAAGCAATGTTATCTTCAAGATAAATGATCAGGCTGAACTTTCCGCTGACAGTAGAAAGCATAGAGGAGAAACTTTCTGCCTCTCAACCCATAACGACTGTATTGATTCTTGGCTGTAGGTAGCACCTCCAAATTCTTATCCACCCTGTAATCTTCCTGGCCGAAGTCGGGGTCCATAGGTTTGAAGCGATCGGCTTTTCTCGTTTTGAGAGGGTTTTGTCACAAGAAAGTGTTACATTCGCACAAGTAATACAATGCGGACTGCATCATCACAATTAATCTATTGATCAGTAATGAAAAAAGCACTTGAACTGTCTGCCGCAATTGTCCTTGCGGTTTCTGTAATGAGCTCCTGCGCCACCAATAACGATTCCGAAATGAACAAGTTTGTCGACAATCTATACGAAAACATGACCATGGGCGAGAAAGTCGCCCAGTTGCGGAGTATGTATATGGACGTCCTCTTCGACGAGGACAACCGGCTTATTCCGTCCAAATGCGAGGAACTCATCCCCGATGGGATGGGTCATTTCTCCCAGTATGCTTTCCAGCAACCTCTTGACCAGAATGTTCTTAGGGACAAGGTGGCGCAGCTCCAGGACTGGCTGATGAACAACACGCCTAACGGCATTCCGGCCCTCTTTCACGAGGAGGTGCTCTCCGGCGTCAACGCGCTCAATTCCACTATTTACCCGCAGCAGATTGGCCAGGCCTGCTCATTCAACACGGAGCTCGCCGAGCTCAAGACCCTCCAGACCGGTACGGCGATGCGGAAAATCGGAGGCATCCTCGCTCTTTCCCCAATGGTTGACGTTTGCCGCACACCGAGTTTCAACAGGCTCGAAGAGTCCTATGGGGAGGATGCATATCTTTCTGCGGTTTTCGGCACAGCATTCGTCCGCGGACTCCAGCAGAACGACCTGCGCAAGGGTGTCGGCACCACGTCCAAGCACTATCTTGGCTATGGCGGAGGCGGGGATGCCGATGAAAAGGAACTTATGGAAGAGATTCTGCTGCCACACGAAGCTATGATACGCATTGCCGGCAGCAAGTCCGTGATGACTGGCTACCACGCCGTCCACGGCATCAACTGCGTTGCCAACAGCGAGATTATAGAAGACATACTCCGCGGCTATGTTGGCTTTGACGGAATGATGGTCAGCGACTACGGTGCAGTCAGCCAGATTCCGGGTTTGGACTCTTCGGCTGAGAAGGCGGCGGCATCCATCAATGCCGGAAATGACGTCGATTTTCCGGGAGGAGACAATTTCCGATATCTGCCCGAGGCTATTGAGAATGGGCTGGTATCTCTTGAGACTCTGGAACGTGCCGTCAAGGACGTCTTGCGCTACAAGTACCGTACTGGACTCTTCGATGAAAATCCATATCTCTATTCTGATGGAGAAATAATATTCGACACCGCAGAAGAGCGTCAAACCGCTTATGACATCGCATCCCAGTCTGTTGTACTTCTTGAGAACAATGGCATCCTGCCTCTCAAGGGTGAACAGAAAGTCTTCCTGACAGGTCCGAACGCCAATTCGATGTGGGCTATGTGCGGAGATTATTCTTTCCCTGCTATGAGCTATTTCTGGCACAAGATTGACGTCGGCTCGGAGAACCCTCACATTGTCAAACTGCTCGAAGCTATGCAGGCGGGCAAACCTGAGGGCATAAGCATCAGTTATTCCCGTGGGTGCGACTGGACCGAGGAAGTGGAGAACAGATATACGGACGGAGGTGATGCACGTGCGGACCGTAGCGTGCAGGAGCGCAGGGTGGATTCCGGAGAGAAAGCGGACAAGAGTGAAGCACTCCGTATGGCGCGGCAGAGCGACGTCATAGTTGCGGCAATGGGCGAAAACGTACTCCTATGCGGAGAGAGCCGCACCCGTTCCGGTCTGAAGCTTCCTGGAAAGCAGGAACAATATGTAGAGGAACTCCTTGCTATTGGGAAGCCGGTGATACTCATCGTCTTCGGCGGCCGTGCCCAGGTTATCTCCGACATTGCTGACCGTTGCGCTGCGGTCATCCAGGCCTGGTACCCGGGAGAAGAAGGTGGCAATGCCGTAGCGGACATTCTTTATGGGAAGATTTCACCTTCCGGCAAACTCAGCCTAAGCTATCCTTCAGTGGAACTTGATGAACCGATATGCTACAACTATACTGCAGAAAAAGATCCACGCATCAAGTGGCCTTTCGGCTATGGCCTGAGCTATACCAGTTTCAAGTATTCTGACTTAAATGCTGTAGCGGAAGTCCCGACTGCAGCGGAGTCCGTTGAGTTGTCATTCACAGTTTGCAACACGGGTTCAGTAGCGGCGGACGAGATCGTCCAAATCTATCTGTCCCCGACATCATCCGGCCAGAATATCCGTCCAAGGCAGCTCCAGGGCTTTGCCCGTGTGAGCCTCGAAGCGGGTGAGAGCAAGACTGTCAGAATCAAACTCTACACCGATCAGTTCGGGTATTACACGAATGATGGAGAACGTAGTTGGAACATAGCGCCCGGCAGATACATGCTGAAGGTGGGCGCTTCATCTGAGGACATACGCCTGCAGACAGAGATTACCCTGACAGGTAACCCGGTACGCAAGCGCATCAGAGATAATTACTTCTCTGAGATCCTGTAGGGAAACCTCTCAGTTGCAGATTTATTACGGGATTGTGACCGGGTAAAGCATTGTGTATTATGGCTACAAGTAAGGAATACGCTGAATTTATACGGGAGAAGTTCTCCAGGCTGGACGACGTGGTCACCATCAGGCCAATGATGGGGGAGTATGTCATCCATATGGCCGGTAAAGTATTGGGGTTCATAGGGGATGAACAGTTGATGCTGGAACCCGGACCTACCATAGAACGGCTGCTTCCGGAGGCTGAACGCCGTGAACTTTTCCCTGGATCCAAACTTATGTTCGTCATAGATGACGGCATCAGTCCGTACCGCCTGTGCGAAATAGCACAGGAAATCTATGACGATCTTCCCATCAGCAAACCACGCAAAAAGAAGAAGCAGGAAGAACCTGCCGGGGACAAGCGTTTCTCTTTCGTCAAATACCTGAAATAATTATGGAATTCTTTTGCCGCGCATTGGTCGAGAACACTACGTGCTCATCTGATTATGTCGCACGTCACGGGTTGAGCCTGTGAGTGGAGATAAACAAAAAAGTCCGGAAATTCCGGACTTTATAGAGTTCAAATAAAAATTACTGCTCGTCCTGAAGACGGAGGTGCTGTACGTAGATGGCTTTCTGCATAGCCACTCTCTTCTTCTCTGAAGGCTTCTCGAAGTTCTTGCGTGCGCGAAGTTCGCGGACCGCACCTGTCTTTTCGAATTTTCTCTTGAATTTCTTAAGAGCTCTCTCGATATTTTCGCCTTCTTTGATTGGTACTATAATCATTCTTTTATCACCCCCTTTTTCTTTTAGGACTGCAAAGGTATCAAGATTTTTTGAAAAACCTCTATTTGAGATAGAAATTTTTGAACCAATACTCGAAAAGAGGGTCCAGTATCTTCGGTTCGTCCTTTTCTGTGAAGTAAAGGACTTCTTTTTTCATCAGTGCTTCGCGCAGTCTCTTGACGTTGGCGGAGGAGTTCAGATTGTATTTCCTGATGGTTTCGGCACTGCTGAATTTGTTCTGTCCCTCAGCGACTGCACGCAGCAGGTTGATTTGGAATGTGGTCAATTCATCGGTGATGGATCTGAAATGCGGCTCGTGCAGGGAAATAATCATATCGAGTGCGTCCATAAGTACGGCCTCTGTGATGAAGCCTTTTGACAGATGATCGCAGATGGACATATAGTGGATGATGTACCAAATATTGTCTTGGAATATTTCGCAGGCACTCGCTGCGAGTTCGATATCTATGACCTTTCCTCTGGACATAAGTGTCCTGTTGACGTATTGGACAATCTCATTCCTGTCCACCGTTGTTGTCTCAAAGTTCTCAACCAGGCGGTAGAAATATCTGTGACATCCGAATATTGATTTCATCGCATTGGCGCGTGAGCCTTCGAAGATGATAGTGCACGGGCACTCCTCGAGGTTCCTGCGGTTTTCGGCTATCACACCCTCCATCGTTTTCATAATTTTGTCCGAATCATCGCATAGCTCGATGTTTTGGAATTCATTGAAAACAAGGTAGAGCCTCTTGCCTGCACTTCGTGCAACGTTGTAGGGAAACCGGAGTATCGCCTTGATGTCTTCGTCGTCAATATCCCAGTTGAGTGAAATTATTTCGTCATGGTCAGAGTAGCGATGGCTGTCGAATACGAAGTGCGTACCTCCAAGATTTGTTTGAATCATCTGCTGGTATTCTCCGGGGGTAGTGGCGAAGGCGCGCGCAACGGCATTGCCGAGATTGCAGGAAAAAGCAGTGATGGTCCTGATGTTCTGCAGGTCGACTTCAGCGACAACGACATCTTTGCCTTCAAGCTTCAGATTTAATATGGCTTGGCGTATTAGAGAGGTCTTTCCCGACTTCGGCGCGCCGTACACTGCGAGATTTTCACCCTGTCTGAGCATATTTGTGACAATGTTGCTGTCTTCGCGTTTCCCGATAAAATCCTTTCCCGTGACGGGCTTGTTATAAATGAAACTGTTATCCATAGTCACAAATATAACAAAAATGTTGCATATTAAAAACCATTTCAAAACAGGTTCTAAAAAGAGGAAAATATTTTGGTGGTAAGATAATTTGTGCTAAATTTGCAGTCCCAAAAATATTGTATGACCGCTAAGCTATTGATAAAGAGCCATTTTGAGAATGGACGCTTACGGTTGAAACTTTAAAAAAAGTTTTATTTATGTACGCAATCGTAGATATTGCAGGCCAGCAGTTCAAAGTAGAAGCTGGAAATGAGATTTTCGTCCAGAGACTTTCACAAGCAAAGGGCGAAGCTGTGGAGTTCGAAAAGGTTCTCCTGGTAGACGACGCCGGAAAGGTGAAAGTCGGTGCTCCTTATGTAAAGGGTGCAGTGGTAAAGGCTACTGTTCTCGATGATGATGTAAAGGCTGATAAGGTTCTTGTTTTCAAGAAGATCCGTCGCAAGGGCTTCCAGAAACTCAATGGACATCGTCAGAAACTTACAAAGATTCAGATTAACGAAATCGCATAAAAGTATCAAACTATGGCACACAAGAAAGGTCAATCAAGTTCAAAGAACGGTCGTGAGTCACAAAGCAAGCGCTTGGGTCTCAAGAAATTCGGTGGCGAAGTCGTTAAGGCTGGAAATATCATCGTACGTCAGAGAGGAACAGTCCATAATCCTGACAAGAACGTAGGTATCGGCAAAGACCATACACTTTACGCACTTGTTGACGGTACGGTTAAGTTCACCAAGAAAAGAGAGAATAAATCCTACGTTTCGGTTATTCCTTTTGAGAACTAATTCGGAGGGTTTGTTTATGAACAATAAAGGACTTGCACTTCGAGTTAGGTGTAAGTCCTTTTTTATTTTTGAAAATATATGCTGACACTAAAAATGCTTAGGGATGATCCGGAGCTGGTCATCAAGAAACTGGCGAAAAAGAATTTCGATGCCAGGGAGATAATAGCAAAGGTATTGGAACTGGACGCCCAGCGCCGTAGCTTCCAGACAGAGAGTGACGCCATCGTTGCACAGCAGAAACAGAAGGCTGCCGAGATTGGCGGATATATGAAGCAGGGACTCAAGGAGGCGGCTGAAAAGGCCAAGGCTGAGGTTGCCGGGCTCAAGGCCCGCTCGAGCGAGCTCCTCGCCAAGTTCGATGCTGCGGAGGCTGAGATGAACTCACTCATCGTGCTTATGCCGAACATTCCTTGCGACCTCGTTCCTGAAGGAAAGACTGCCGAAGACAACCTGGTTGTCAAGATGGGTGGTCCTGAAGTCAAGCTTCCGGAGAATGCCCTTCCTCACTGGGAACTAGCAAAGAAATATGATATCATCGATTTTGATCTTGGAGTAAAGATAACCGGGGCAGGTTTTCCTGTATATAAAGGAAAGGGAGCCAGACTCCAGAGAGCCCTTATCAATTTCTTCCTCGACTGCAACACTGCTGCCGGGTATCAGGAAGTGGAACCTCCAGTAATGGTCAATCAGGCTTCTGGTTTCGGTACAGGACAGCTTCCTGACAAAGAGGGACAGATGTACCACGCCACCGTGGATGATTTCTATATGGTTCCTACGGCTGAGGTGCCCGTTACCAATATTTTCAGGGATGTGATTCTCGCTAACGACGAATGCCCTCAGAAGATGACGGCATACACCCCTTGCTTCCGCAGGGAGGCGGGCTCATACGGCAAGGATGTAAGAGGCCTTAACAGGCTCCATCAGTTCGACAAGGTCGAAATTGTCCGCGTTGAGAAGCCGGAGAACAGCTATGCCGCACTCGATGAGATGGTTGCACACGTAGAGAGTATCGTAAATAAGCTCGGACTCAGGTACAGGATACTCCGTCTCTGTGGTGGGGATATGTCCTTCACTTCCGCTATTACATATGACTTTGAACTTTGGAGCGCAGCCCAGGGTCGCTGGCTTGAGATATCATCTGTTTCCAATTTTGAGAGCTATCAGGCAAACAGATTACATCTCAGATATCGTGATGATGATGGCAAGACTCAACTCTGTCACACGCTCAACGGAAGTTCGCTCGCTCTTCCTAGAGTCGTGGCCGCTCTGCTTGAGGACAACCAGACCGCCGACGGCATTATTATTCCTGAAGCATTAAGACCATACACAGGGTTTGATAAGATTGGCTAAGATTAGAACAATATTGGGAATTGATCCCGGAACCAACATACTTGGTTTCGGGGTCATTCGTCTAGATGACCATTCCGGGAAACCGGAATATCTCGGGATGGGTGTGTTGGACCTCAGAAAGGAGTCGGACCCATACGAGAAACTGGCTGTGATAAGCCGTAAAGTTGGAGAATTGTGTGAGGAATATTCGGTGACTGACCTCGCCGTGGAGTCTCCGTTTTATGGAAAGAATGCCCAGGTCATCTTCAAGTTGGGCCGTGCTCAGGGCTCCGCGATCATTGCAGCCAAACAAAGGGGAGTGTCGGTATATGAATATGCTCCGAGAAAGGCTAAGATTGCCATTTGCGGCAATGGCGCCGCTTCCAAGGAGCAGGTGGCTATGATGGTAGAAAAGACATTGGGAATAGATGTCGAGGCAAAATATCTTGATGCAACCGACGCCCTCGCCATAGCGATGTGCCATTATTATCAACTTACCAATCCTATGACTAGTACAGTAGCTGCCACGTCCTGGGAAAAATTCATAGCAGCCAATCCGGACAGGATAAGTCATTCCTAAAAAATAATATTACATAGATTAAACTTTGTGTGGTTATGTCTGTCTAAAAAGATGTTTCACCAAGATTGAATAGTTAGTATGAAGAGATTTTTGAGCATTGCGTTGTTGTTGGTTGTGTCACTGTTGTTAAGTGCGTCTATGTCTGCACAGTCCAATCACAAAGTCAAAGTTACTCTGAAGGATGCTACAACGGGAGATCCTGTGTCATTTGCGACTGTTTCGATATCCAAGAAGGAATCGTCAGCCAGCCCCAAGTATATCCTCAGTGATGAAAATGGAGTTGCAACTCTTGAAAAAATTAAGTCCGGCACATATGTGGTTAAGGCAGAGTTGTTGGGTTACGTGCCATATTCCAGTGATGTCGTAATCAAGGATGAGGACATTGATCTCGGAGAAATCAATATGCAAGTGGACCAGGAGTTGCTGGATGCCGCCAGTGTTTCTGCCGTGGGAAATGCCATCGTCATAAAGAAAGATACTATCGAGTATAATGCATCATCGTTCAAGACTACGGATAACGATATGCTCCTTGCTCTCCTTAAGAAACTTCCAGGTGTGGAAGTGGATGAGAACGGTACAATCACTGCGAACGGTGAGAATATTACCAAGATTTATATTGATGGAAAGACGTTCTTTATGGACGACCCGCAGCTTGCAACGCAGAATATTCCTGCCAAGATGGTGGAAAAGGTCAAGGTCCTGAAGAAGAAATCCGAACAGGCCGAGTTCTCCGGTATAGATGACGGACAGGAAGAAACAGTCATTGACCTTTCTGTGCAGCCGTCAATGATGGACGGACTTTTTGCAAATGTCATGGCCGGAGGTGGACATGATTTCAAGGGAGACATTTCGGATGACCCTTTCAAGCAGAATGACGGATGGAGGTTCCAGTCAAACGCAATGATTGGTAACTTCAAGAAGGACAGCCAGATCAGTATCATTCTCAATGCCAACAACGCGAATTCAATGGGATTCAATGACATCTCAGGAGGTATGATGCGTGGTATGCAAGGCGGTATGGGAGGAATGGCCGGAATGGGCGGAATGGGTATGGGAAGAGGCCTCACTACCTCCTGGATGGGTGGAGTCAATGGCGCTCTCGACCTTCTTGATGACAGGATGGAACTCAGCGGGAACTATCTTTACAATGGAAGCAATACCATCACCGGCTCCGATGAATCGCAGACTACATATATGACAGACGGTTCAAGTCTTCTCCAGAAGACCTTGAGCAACGGCCTTTCAACTTCCGGCGGTCACCGTTTCGGAATCCGTCTTGAGCATAAGTTCTCGGATAATACTTCAATTCTCTTTGAACCTCAGATTAATTTCGGCGACGGCTCGTTCAACAATACATCAAACTTCACCACGAACAGCAGCCTTAGCGGCCTGACTAATGACGGTTGGTCAAGTTCAAACGGCGCTAACAAGAACTGGGCTACAAACGGGCGTTTTCTCTTCCGTCAGAGGCTTGGATTGCCGGGAAGGACGTTGACCGTGAATTTGAACTGGAGGTATTCCGACAACAAGACCGAGTCATTCAACCAGTCCCGTACTAACAATTATTTTGGCGGGAATGGAGGCCTTGACCGCCTTGTTACCCCGTCAATCGTAAATCAGAGGAACGAACAGTTGTCTACCAACTCATCTTTGGGAGCACGTTTGGAATTTACTGAGCCAATGGGTAACAATTTCTACCTGTCAGCCAACTACTCATACGACTGGAGCCAGAACCGGTCAGCAAAGGACACTTACAATAGCGGCGCGTTCGATATCGGCAGTTTCACCCTTGATAACCTGATTTATTACAAGAAAGGTGAAACCCACGATGATGTATATTCAAACAATATTTACAATCGCTATATCAACCAGCAGGCTGGAGTTAATATGATGTACCAGAGCGATAATATGCGTGCACAGATCGGTTTCTCCGCTATGCCAAGGTACACATATAACGAGACCAACGGAAAGGTTTACGAGGAAAAGGCCGTAAACTGGGCTCCTAACGCATCAATTTTTGCGGATTTCAGCGAAACGTCCAATTTGAGATTGTTTTACAGCGGACGTTCATCACAGCCTTCAACCAGTCAGTTGATGCCGGTTATGGACAATTCAAATCCATTGAGAATGTCTTTGGGTAACCCTTATCTGACTTCATACTTCAACCACTCGCTGAGAGGTGATTATGGCTACACAAACCGTCAGAATTTCTTTTCTATGAGATTCGGCTTCAACGGATCAGTGAATCAGAATCCTATCGTGAATGCAATCTGGTATGACCAGAGCAATGTTCAGTACTCATTCCCTATCAACGGTAAGCCGACAGTTACTGCAGGTGTATCCTTTATGTTGAATACTCCATTGGGTGATTCCAACTTCAGGATTTCCAACAATACCAATGTCAACTACAATGCATCACACAGCTACGTAGGTGCTACCAATCTCGATATGTCAGATTACTTCAACGATAAGAAGGAATTCAACTATGAAAAGTTCCATGAGGATTATTTCTCCGACCATGCCGTAAAGGATTTCAACAAGAACTTCCTGGATAATAAGACCCAGAGTCTCAATGTGATGGAGAACCTCCGCCTTACTTATCGTACAGATTACATTGAGGCAACTGTAGGAGCAAGAACACGTGTTCAGAAGCCTTGGTACACGGTTGATACAAACCAGCAGCAGAATACTACCTGGACCAACACGGCATCGGCATCATTCATTTGGACTATCGGTGATTCGGGCTTCGGAATCAATATGAATGGAGACTATAACTGGTATAACGGTTATTCAACAAATCCTGAGAACAACTTCATTCTCAATTGCGAACTGAGCAAGCAGTTGTTCAACAATAATGCGACGCTTGCCTTGCGCGGATATGACCTGCTGAATCAGACTAAAAGCCTTTCAGTGTCCGATACTGCCAACTATCACAATGAGAGTAGGGCAATCACTCTCGGACGCTATGTCATCGTTTCGCTTACATTCCGTTTCGGTACCTTCGGACGTGGAAGAATGGGCGGTGGAAGAGGAATGGGCGGTGGAATGCGAGGAATGGGCGGTGGAATGCGGGGAATGGGCGGCGGAATGCCACCGATGGGAGGTCCCGGAATGGGAGGCCCACGTTTCTAGGGAATAATCAACAAATATTTTTTATGTGATTGAATCATAACTTGTAAATTCGTAACTTTGCAAGTTATGATTTTCAGTTTGTTGAAATCTTTTCTTTTGGGAATATGTGCGGCTGTACCGGTCGGACCAGTTATGCTGTTCGTATTGCAGAAGACATTGAATTATGGAAGAAAAGCCGGACTTGTATCCGGACTTGGCAGTGCCTGTATGGACACTGTCTATGCGGCAATCAGTTTTTTCATACTTGCCATAGCCGAGAACTTCATTGACAGCCACGAAGTGCTGATTGCGTTTATTGGGGGAATCATTATCCTAGTTGTCGGTGTAGTGTCTTTTTTCAAAGGTTCCGTTAGCAAAAAGAATAATACGGTTGCGAAAAAAGACAAGTATTCGGCAAGTTACGCAGTACAGACCTTTTTGATGGCTCTTGCGAATCCGGCTGCATTGTTCGTTATGTTCGGGCTGTCCACAATACTCGGGATTGATGCCAACGGATATTGGAACATTGCGTGCTTGTGTATGGTTTTTGCTGGGGAACTATCATATTGGGCATTGTTTTCCTGGTTCTTTTCCAAGGTGTGCAAGTCTGTCAGCTGCAAGACGTTGTCATTGTTCAGCAAATTGACATCCGTGGCTATCGTTATTTTTGGAATAGTGCTGATAGTGGACGGACTGATAAAGATATGAATGTAATTCACTTTTTGATATGGCGAACGGAATATTGAATAACTGGATTGTAAAGAATTTGCTGAGAGCCCTTGCCTTGGTGATTGGCCTGGCTCTTGTAATTACCGTGGCGCTAAATTTTTTCACCGAGCACGGTCAGGAGATAGGTGTCCCGGATCTGACCGATTTGCCGTCGGAGGAAGCTATTTCAATTGCAGAGGAAAATGGTTTACGCGCAGAAATTATAGATTCCGTATATGTCAGACGTATGGCCAAGGGTGCTGTTTTTAGTCAGAATCCAAAGGCTGGAGCAAAAGTCAAGAAAAACAGAATGGTCCGTCTTACTATCAATACGGTTATCCCTAAAAAGGTAACTATGCCCAACCTTATCGGTTATTCGATGCGCCAGGCAAAAGCGGAACTGACGTCCAGAGGTCTGGCTCTGGGTACTCTCATATATGTCGACGATATGGCTACCAACAATGTGCTTAAGCAGTTGTATCATAATTCCGAAATAAAACCCGGTACTCCGGTGGAAAGCGGATCAAGTATTGACCTTGTCGTTGGACTAAATAGTGAAGACAGAACTACATACATACCGAATGTTGTCGGTATGAAGTGTGGTCGAGCAGTGGATGCTGTTCATGACAATTCGCTGAATGTGAAACGTCTTGTGTTTGACGACAGCGTCAAGGACTATGCTGATTCAATCAATGCCGTAGTATATCGGCTTAGCCCCGAATCGGCTGGAACTGCCGTTGATATGGGAGCGGACGTTACACTCTACCTGACACTTAGTGATGAAAAACTCCTAAAATAAGCCATAGATGTAGATGGAGAAAAAGTTTTGGGAAGACGAAGAGCTCGAGGAACAGGGTATTTTTGAGCATTTCAGACTCACTGTTGATCCCGGGCAGGCTCCTCTGAGGGTGGACAAATTTATGTCCTCCCACCTTGAGGATACTTCCAGACACCGTATCCAGCTTGCAATCAAGGAAGGCTATGTTCTTGTCGGAGAGAAAACTGCAAAGGCCAATCTCATAGTGCGCCCCGGAGACATCATCCGTTTTGTGATGCCGTACAGGAGACGCGGGCTTGAGATTCTTCCGGAGGATATTCCCCTCGACATTGTCTATGAGGATGATGATTTCCTTATCGTCAACAAGACTGCGGGGATGGTAGTCCATCCGGGGCACGGACATTTTTCCGGTACGCTGGTCAATGCGCTCGCTTACCATCTTGGCATTTCGCAGGGGCCGGAGGCTGAAGACGAACGTATGGGTATACTTGTCCATAGAATTGATAAGGATACTTCAGGGCTACTTGTGGTCGCAAAGAATGATGAAGCGCAGCTTAACCTGGCATCCCAGTTTTATGAGCATTCAATAGACCGCAGATATACTGCGATTGTTTGGGGCAACATTAAGGAAGATGAGGGTACTGTGGATACCAACATTATGCGGGACCCGAACGACAGGCTCCGCTACAAGGTGACTGACGATTCGGAAAAAGGAAAGCATGCCGTTACTCACTACAAGGTCTTGGAACGCTTCGGATATGTGACCTTGGTTGAATGTAGGCTTGAGACAGGAAGGACTCATCAGATCAGGGTGCATATGTCCTCACTGGGACATCCTCTATTCAATGATGAGAGGTATGGAGGATCGGAAATCAGGAAGGGAACCATATATGCCAAGTACAGGCAGTTTATCCAGAACTGTTTTGATATTTGTCCAAGGCAGGCCTTGCATGCACGCACATTGGGCTTTATCCATCCGACCACAAGAAAGTGGGTGCAGTTTGAGTCTTCCATACCGGAGGATATGACGAAATTATTGGAAAAATGGCGTAATTATGCGCCGGGACAGAATGAGAATTATGTATAGACATCTGAATAATGAAGAGATTGATGCCTTGACCCTTCAGGGCTGTATGTCCAAAAACTGGGAAACTGTTCTGGTAAGTGAGGATTTTGACTGCTCATATGTCAGAAATGTTTGTTTCTCCGGGAATGTCAGACTGGGATCGTTCCGCAGGACTTTCACTATACCTGGCGGTTCTGTTCGACATTCCGGAGTGTATAATGCGTGCCTCCATAATGTTGAAATCGAGGATGACTGCTTCATATGCAATGTGAACGGCCACATTTCCAATTATATAATCAGTAGGAATTGCCTCATTTTCAACGTTGGGGCGATTTATGTCGATGGTCGTTCTTCTTTCGGTAACGGAGTTGAGGTAAGTGTTCTGAATGAGCTTGGAGGAAGGGAGATTATGATGTATGACAACTTGTCCGCCCATCAGGCCTGCCTTATGGCGATGTACCGCAACCATCCGCGTATGATTGAAAAGCTGAGGGGAATGATAGGGTCCTATGTGGAAAACATCTCGTCCGAGATGGGATTTATAGGGGAATGCTCATCGATTATCAACACGACTCTAGTTGATGGTGTGAAATTCGGTCCATATTCTGTCATAGAAGGAGCGTCACGTTTGAGGAATGGTTCAGTTAACAGCACAAGGGAAGCACCTGTTTACATCGGTACCGGGGTTGTTGCTGACGATTTCATCATATGCAGCGGGAGTAAACTCAGGATAAATGCTGCTGTCGAACGTTGCTTCGTAGGCCAGGCCTGTGAACTCACAGAGACATATTTTGCCTCCGACTCTGTTTTCTTTGCAAATTGCTTTGGCGGAAATGGTGAGGCTTGCGCCATATTTGCCGGACCGTTCACTGTCACCCACCACAAGTCTACACTTCTGATAGCCGGAATGTTCTCCTTTATGAATGCAGGTTCCGGGTCTAACCAGAGCAACCACCTCTACAAACTGGGCCCTATGCACTGCGGAGTACTTGAACGCGGCTCCAAGACTACATCGGATTCATACATATTGTGGCCTGCCAGGACCGGTGCGTTCACACTCGTTATGGGAAGGCACGTCCAGCACCTTGACTCATCTCCCTTCCCGTTCTCTTATTTGATTGAGAGACAGGGAATTTCCTTCATATTCCCGGGAGCTAACCTGAAAAGTGTCGGGACGATAAGGGATGTCAAGAAATGGCCGAAGAGAGACAAAAGGGTGGGAAAGAAATTGGATTTCATCAATTTCAATTTGCTGAGCCCATATACCATGGCCGAAGCCTTTTCGGGCCTTGGTATCTTGAAAGCCCTGAAGGCTGCAAATCCTGAGGCTGAGATTTACACATACAAGAATGCTTGTATAAAGTCTTCATCATTGCAGAAAGGAATCAGACTTTATGAGATGATGGCCGACAAGTTTCTTGGTAATTCCCTTATTTCCCGTATACAGAAATCAGGAGCCGACAGTCTTGCATCCCTGCATTCCGCCCTCAGACCGGACATTGAAGCCGGGTGCGGGGCTTGGGAAGATCTCTCCGGCCTCCTCGCTCCTGCTTCAGAAGTCGAAAAATTAATCCTCGATATTGAGACCGGTGTATTGACTACAGTGGAGGAAGTCAGCGCAAGATTTGAGGCTATGCATGCAGACTATTATTCTTACGAGTGGACTTGGGCATATTCAGCAATTAGGGATTATTACGGAGTGGACCTTTCCGATGCAGGAATCGAAGCGCTAAAAGGCATTATTACAAAATGGAAAAAGTCAGTACTTTCTTTGGATGAAATGCTCTATGCAGATGCAGAGAAAGAACTTGGTCTTGCCGGCTCTATCGGACATTCTGCCCCGGATTCGGATTCCAGGATGGCTGACGACCCTTTCGTGAATACCGTCAGAGAGCATATTGCCGCAAAGACGGCACTGTACAATGAAGTAATAGATTTTCTTGATAAAATTAACTGATCAACATACGATGTTATTCTTTATTCTTGCACTGCTGTTCGCGATTTTTATGAGCCTGCCGTTCCTGGTTCCGCATCTGGGATTTATGGCGCTGTTCGGTTTTATTCCCCTGCTTCTGATGGATACCATAGCCGAACTGCGACGCAAGAAATGTATCTTTGTGTGGTATTTTATCGCTTTTCTGATGTGGAATGCCGCCACGACTTTCTGGGTGTGCAATGCTACGATCGGTGGGGGAATAGCCGCTATTGTACTTAATTCATTGCAGATGGCGGCCATATTCGGAGTCTTCAGGTTGAGCAGGAAGAGATTCGGCAATCTACTCTCCTATGTTTTCCTTGCCCTTATGTGGATAGCTTGGGAAAGATTCTATTATTTCTCGGATATTTCCTGGCCTTGGCTCACATTGGGCAACGCTTTTGCCCGCAGTGTACAGGATGTTCAGTGGTATGAATATACCGGTGTGCTTGGAGGCTCGCTATGGATATGGATGTCTAACATTTCGATTTTCTACTTCATTATGTTCCTTCTCGGGGACTCCCTCAAGGAAATGAAGGCTTCTATCAAGATCGGTCTGTTCCTGTTGTGCGTGGTAGTGGTTGGCTCTCCGATAATTTTGTCAAGGGTAATTTATACCGGATATGAAGAAGTATCGGAGGGAAAGGTGAATGTCCTGCTCGGCCAGCCGAATATAGACCCATATCAGAAATTCCATTCAATGTCGCAGACGGAACAGTCTGATTTGCTGCTGAATCAGTTCAAGACTGAACTTGGTGATTCAAGTGACAGAAAAATTCTGCTCGTGGCGCCAGAAACTTTCACAAATGATATTGTCGTCAATGATATTGCGGGGAGTACTTCTTTCGGACATTTCCAGAAGTTCCTCTCTTCATACCCGAATGCGGATTTCCTCTTTGGGGCCAGCTCATACGAATATGTTTCGTCTGTTGAGGCACCGTCACTCACTGCCAGAAATATACGTAAAGGCCTTTGGGTCGAGACGCATAATTCAGCTCTGATGACAGATTATACCGGACGTCATGAGATTTTTCATAAGTCCAAACTTGTGGTCGGCACAGAACTGACTCCTTATCCAAGGGTTTTCAACAAGCTTGATGAGCTGCTCGGTGGCGTCATGGCGCATTGCTCCGGACAGGATGAAATCTCGCTTCTTCACCTTCAGGACGGTACCCCTATCGGATGTGCAGTATGCTATGAATCCGTCTTCGGGGAATATTGTACGGGGTATGTAAAGAAGGGAGCCAGAGCTCTGGCCGTCATTACCAATGATGCTTGGTGGGGAAATACTCCGGGATTTCTTCAGCATCTTTCTTATTCTTCCCTGCGTGCCATCGAGACTAGGAGAGACATTGCACGCTGTGCAAATACCGGGATTTCAGCCTTTATTAACCAGAGGGGTGATATCGTGGACAAGACAAACTGGTGGATGCGTGAAACTTTGGAAGGAAGCATCAATCTTTCGTCCCGTGAGACCTTCTTTGTGAAATATGGTGATATTGCCGGTCTCGTGTCCACGGCCCTGTTTCTTATGCTTCTTCTGATACTTATCATCAAAGCATTCATTCCGGTAAAGAAATAAAAAAAGAGAAGCTCTAGTTTTCGAGCTTCTCTTTTTTTTCATTGTAGAATTCATATTGCAGGACCGAAAATGAAGTTTCCTCAATGAGGTCTATCTTGCAATTGTATTTCTTTTTCCACTGTTTTTGGAAGGAGTGCCATCCGCGTGAAAGGTATGCTCCAAGGATAGGACTGACTTTCAGTGTCAGCCTTCTGCATCCCATGTCCTTGGTGAAGTAGGACAGGTGACTCTCTATCTCCTGGTCTATCGCCGCGCTGGATGAAATCTTGCCGCTTCCGTGACACACCGGGCAGGTTTCCTGAGTGTCAATTTTTGTGACAGGCCTGATTCTCTGTCTTGTCAGTTGCATGAGGCCGAACTTTGTAAGAGGGAGAACGTTGTGCTTGGCTCTGTCAGCCGCCATAAGCTCCTGCATATATTTGTAGAGCTCATTGCGGTGCTCCGGACTGTCCATATCAATGAAATCGACAATCACAATGCCACCCATATCCCTCAGCCTAAGCTGCCTTGCTATTTCTTCGGCGGCCAGACGATTGACTTCATAAGTGTTCTCTTCCTGGTCTGAGGTTTTTGCTCTGATGCCGCTGTTGACGTCAATGACATTCAATGCTTCCGTGGTTTCGATAACGAGATAAGCACCCTGCTTGATGGGGACCACCTTCCCGAAAGCGCTCTTGATCTGGCGGGTGACCTCGAAGTGGTCGAAGATATCTTCTTTCCCGTCGTAGAGCTTGACAATTTTCTCCTGATCAGGCGAGATCAAGGAGATATACTTCTTTGTCTCCTCGTAAATCTTTTCGTCGTTCACATAAACGTTGGAGAACGATTCGTTCAAGAGATCCCTGAGGATTACGGTGGTTTTGGAGTACTCTGTGAAGAGCAGCTCAATGCCTTTGTTGAATGCAATTTTTCGCCAGGAAGTTTCCCATTTCTCAATAAGGGATTTCAATTCTCCGACCAGTACTGAGGCTTTCTTGCCTTCTGCTGCCGTCCGGATGATTGCTCCGTAATTTTTAGGGAGAATGCTGGTCACCAGGTTTTCAAGTCTTCTTTTTTCTTCTTTCGACTCGATTTTCTGGGATACACTTACTTTTTGGGCAAATGGAAGTAATACAATGTTTCGTCCTGCCAATGAAATCTCTGCTGTCAGCCTTGAGCCTTTTGTGGAAATCGGCTCTTTGACAATCTGGGATATGATCATTTGTCCAGGTTGGAGCACGTCGGCTATTTTTCCGTCTTTGGGAAGAGGCTTCCCGAGTTCGATGTTCTCAAACAGGTCTTTCAGGTTTGAATTTCTGTTGGAACGTCTGACGAACTGGTCGAACGGGTGGAAGTATAGTCCGAGGTCCAGATAGTGGATAAATGCCTCCTTCTTGTCACCGATGTCCACGAATGCCGCGTTGAGAGCCGGAAGGATTTTTTTGACCCTTCCTAAAAATACATCTCCCACCGAGAAATTCTGGCCCTGACTGGATTCTTTGCTGAACTCGATCAATCTGCCTTCTTGAAGAAGTGCAATCTGAACTTCAGCGGGACGTACGTCCACAATCAAATCTTTTACAGAATTTTCGGATTCCATAAGTAAGGATAGTTATGTTAAAGAACGTAATGATAAAAAAAGAGGTCGGCCAGATATCCTGTCCCAACCTCAATCGACTGATTATTTCTTCTTGTGTCTGTTCTTGCGCAAACGCTTTTTACGTTTGTGCGTTGACATCTTATGTCTTTTTCTTTTTTTACCGCTTGGCATAATATGATAAGTTTAAAATTATTTTTCCTTTACCTCAGCGACAAATGCCTTTGAAGGTTTGAATGCCGGAATATCGTGCTCCGGGATAGTCATTGTGGTCTTCTTAGTGATATTGCGTGCTGCTTTTTCAGCTCTATGCTTGATGATGAAGCTTCCAAATCCGCGAAGATAAACAGGGTTGCCCTTAATCAAAGAGCCTTTGACGCTCTCCATAAATGATTCCACAACGGTCTGAACTGTGACCTTCTCGATACCTGTAGCTTTTGCCACCTCGTTAACAATCTCTGCTTTTGTCATAGTATAATTCTTTTAAGTTGTTTTCCTATATTGGGTTACAAAAGTAGGTTTATTTTTTTAATAATCAAAACATAGCCGATAAAAAATTGGCACAATGATTGACTATATTAGCAGTCTGGAATAATCCACATAAGTATCTGCCAAATTGGCAGACTGTCAAGGATTGCCTAAATGATAATACAGAACATATGAGTACTAAATATCAAGAAAAACATTCGTTGTTTCCTGTTGGTACAGAGGTGAATATCATCCCGGTGATGCAGGGCGATAGTCCTATCAAAGTGGATGAATCGGAACTTCCTGACATCCTCCCTATCCTGGCATTGAGGAATGCTGTCATTTTTCCGGGAGCGATTTTTCCTATTACGATTGGAAGAGAAAAGTCAATCCGGCTTATCAAAGAGGCAGAGCAAAATAATTATTGTATAGGAGCAGTTCCACAGAAGGATCTCACAATAGAAGACCCTAAAGAGCAGGATCTCTTTAACTATGGGACGGTCGTAAAAATAGTCAAGACTCTCGAGATGCCAGACGGTACTATCACGGCCATACTTCAGGCATTCAAGAGGATATCCCTTGATGCGGTTCTCCGTTATGACCCGTACATCACGGCGAGGGTGCACTATCTTGATGATATGATGATAAGTGATGGCAGTATGGATATCAAGTTGATAGCCGACTCTTTGAAGGAGAAAGCCGGGCAGATCATCCGCTCCACCAACATCGCTTCAAAAGAGGCCATTTCTGCGCTCCGCTCCATAGAAGATTTCAAATTCCTCGTCAATTTCATCGCCACTACTATCGAGGTGGAGAACTTCACTGACAAGATTAACCTGCTTCAGTATGATGATATCAAGATGAGGGCAATGAAACTTCTCACCGTGATGGACATCCAGCTGCAGTTTATGAAACTTAAGCAGGAAATTAACCAGAAAGTGCGGGGAGAGATTGACCAGCAGCAGAGAGAGTACTTCCTCAACAATCAGTTGAAAACCATTCAGGAAGAGCTTGGAATAGATGATTCCGAAGAATTTGACTCCTTCAGGAAGAAGGCTGCTGAGAAAAAGTGGCCTGAATCCGTCAATGCGGCATTTGACAAGGAAATCGCCAAATTGGAGAAATATAATCCGTCATCTCCTGATTATTCGGTTCAGTACAACTATATCCAGTTTATGCTGGATTTGCCTTGGGGCGAAATGTCAGAGGACAATCTCGACCTTAAGCATGCCCAGAAAGTACTGGACGATGACCATTTCGGACTTGACACTGTCAAGGACAGAATCATCGAGTATCTTGCCGTGTTGAAGTTGAAAGGAAATATGAAATCTCCTATCCTTTGTCTCTACGGACCTCCGGGTGTTGGAAAGACTTCCCTCGGCAAGTCCATTGCAAAGGCACTGGGAAGGGAATATGTACGTATTTCCCTGGGTGGTATGCACGATGAAGCGGAGATTCGCGGTCATAGAAAAACATATGTCGGCGCATTGCCTGGACGTATCCTGAACGGTCTTGCAAGAGCCGGGAAGTCAAATCCTGTCATTGTCCTTGATGAGATTGACAAATTGAGCTCCGACTTTAAGGGCGACCCTTCTTCGGCATTGTTGGAAGCTCTTGACCCTGAGCAGAATACCACTTTCCACGACAATTATTTGGACTTGGACTACGACTTGTCGAATGTCCTTTTCATTACTACTGCCAATACAACATCAACCATCCAGCCGGCCCTGCTTGACCGTATGGAGGTGATAAATGTCAGCGGATATCTTGCGGAGGAGAAGGCGCAGATTGCACGGAATTTCCTCGTGCCGAAACAGTTGCAGGAACACGGAATTGATAGGAAAGCATTGAAAATTGATGCAACGGCACTCAAGGCCATCATCGACCAGTACACCCACGAAAGTGGAGTGCGCGGGCTCGAGAAACAGATTGCCAAGCTTGCCAGAGTGACAGCCAAGAAGATTGCCCTCGAGGAGGAGTATCCGTCAGTCATCAAGAAGGAACATCTCAAGGAATATCTCGGACTGCCGACAAATTTCCACGATATACAGAAAGGGAATGAGGCTCCTGGCGTAGTCACGGGTCTTGCCTGGACTTCAATGGGCGGCGAGATCCTCTTTGTGGAAAGTTCTGTTTCCGGAGGAAAGGGAATTATGACTATGACGGGAAATCTTGGTGACGTGATGAAAGAGTCCGCAACCATTGCCTACCAGTATATCAAGGCACATCCTGAGCTTGCCGGAATGACAGCAGAAGAATTTGCGGCAAAGGACCTTCACGTTCACGTTCCGGAGGGAGCAACTCCTAAAGACGGTCCGTCTGCCGGTATCACTATGGTTTCATCAATGGTATCCGCCCTGAGGGGACAGTCGGTCAGGAAGCACATCGCCATGACTGGAGAGATGACCCTCCGCGGACGTGTCCTTCCTGTCGGAGGCATCAAGGAGAAAATTCTTGCCGCAAAACGTGCCGGAGTGAATACAATCGTGATTTCCGAGGATAACAGGAAAGATATAGAAGATATCAAAGAAATCTACATAAAGGGACTCGAGTTCCATTATGTGAAGACAATTGATGATGTACTGAAATTCATATTTTAGAGACACCAGTCAATAGGTTCAAGACCTTCGGATACCAGTATGGCGTTGGTCTTCGAGAAATGACGGCAACCGAAAAATGCACCACGGGCGAGAGGCGACGGATGAGCGGCCTCGAGTACGTGGTGCTTTTGTATATCCACCAGTGCTGCCTTGCTTCTGGCGAAGTTGCCCCATAGCAGGAACACTACGCCTTCCTTCCTGTCGGAGATGGTCTGTATGACAGCATCCGTAAATTGTTGCCAGCCTAAGGCGCTGTGGGATGCAGCCTCGCCGGACCTGACTGTCAGAACGGCATTCAGAAGGAGTACACCTTGCTTCGCCCAGGCTTCAAGGTTCGTTCTGCCGGACATCTTAATTCCGAGGTCGTTCTCTATTTCGGTGTAGATGTTCTTAAGCGACGGAGGGGCTGGAACCCCATCAGGGACTGAGAATGAGAGCCCCATGGCCTGCCCATATCCGTGGTACGGGTCCTGGCCGAGTATTACTGCTTTGACCTTGTCGAATGGACAGAGTTCAAAAGCCTTGAATATCTGGCCGCCGGGAGGAAATATCACATTTCCGGCAGCTTTTTCTTCGTGCAGTTTACGGACCAGCCCGGCAAAATAGGGCTTGTCGAATTCTTCTTGTAGTACAGCTTTCCAGCTTTCTTCAATTTTGACCTCCATATGTCGTCAAAGATACAAATTTTGTCTAAATTTGCAGGATATGATTAAGAAGGCATTATTTCCTGGATCATTCGATCCGTTCACTGCCGGGCATCTGAATATCCTGAACAGAGCTCTGACAATGTTCGATGAGGTTATCATCGCTGTTGGTGTGAATCAGGATAAACGGGGGTTCTTTACGATGGACCAGAGGATGGACATTATCCGGCAGGCGACGAAGGGGATGGACAACGTTTCCGTTATCAAATATGACGGCTTGACAGTCGATGTGTGCAGGGATGCCGGCGTGAAGCATATTGTCAGAGGTGTCCGGAATATGCTTGATTTTGAGACTGAACGTTCTGTGGCTGATGCCAACCGCCGCCTGGCACCTGAAATCGAAACAATTATTATCCCTACTGCGCAGGAGTTCGCGCACATTTCGTCATCCGCTGTCAGGGATATCCTGAAGCACAATGGAGACACTAGTCTGTTCCTGTCGGAAGGTGTGATTCTTCCAAAAGTATGAAAAAGTTTTTGTTGGCAATAGCCTGTCTTCTGACAGCGTTGCTGCCGGCTGAAGGACAGCAACTTGATTCTGCAAAGGTCCGTGCAGTGGATTCTTTGCTGACAAGATATCTTGCTGCCATAGAAACGGAGTCTTATAGAACGAAGACGGAAGAATGTGATTTTATGATTTCAGCCTGTACGGACTCCCTTATCAGACAGTATGCTGCCGTGAGACTTTACGAGCATTTTTTTTCGTCAGACCTTATGGGGGATGATGCCGTTGCAATCCATCTATTCGATGAATGGTTCGCTACTAAGAAGGTCAGGATGTACAGTGAGATAGATGAACTGAATGCCGGCATTTTCGCGGAATTCAACAGACAGACCCTGATAGGGTGTCTTGCTCCGGTTATGGAGATGACGGAACGCCATGGAGAGAAAATCAGAATTCCTGGGGAAGGGACTTATTCTGTCCTGTTCTTTTACGATACTGATTGCAAGACTTGTCAGGCAGAGTCTGAATTGTTGAATGCCTTTTTGGAAAAAGGTCTTTTTAAGTTGGATTTCTATGCGGTATATATCAGCGACGACAGGGAGTCCTGGGACGAATTCATTGATGAAAAATGGACGATGGACTGCCCTGAGGTGCGTGTGACTCATATTTGGGATCCACAGCAAGAGACGGATTTTCTCCGCGCATACGGACTTATCCAGACCCCAAGGCTTTTCCTTGTCGCTCCGGACGGAAGGATAGTGGGACGCGGACTGAATACGGAAGCTCTGGCGCAACTTTTAATGGCTTATCTGAACTGAAGTGAAAAGGAAGAAAAACATACCGAATGTAGATCCCGATTTTATGGAAAGGCACAAGGCCTCGCTTGTCCGGAAGAACAGGCAGGTGCTTTATTTCAATGAGAAGGAGATGTCGGCGATAGATGAATATTGCCGGCGGTTCAAGATATCTTCCAAGTCGGCCCTGTACAGGCAGGCAATAATGGAACATATTCTTTCCGAATTGGACGAAAACCATCCTACGTTATTTTGATGAGATGAATAGAAGAGATGACTTTTCAAGGCTGGAACTCAGCTTTCCCAATTGTTTAAACAATTACCGCTTTTTCAGGTCGCGGCTGAAACCGTCCACAAAGCTTCTTATTCTGGTCAAGGCAAATGCTTACGGCCACGGTGCGGTTGAATTTGCGTCAATGATGCAGCAGGCAGGCGCTGATTATCTTGCAGTTGCTCTCCCTGTCGAAGGGGTGGAACTCCGCCAGGCCGGTATCAGTCTCCCTATATTGGTCCTTACTTCCGGAACTGATTTCTTCGAGGAAATCCTAAGCTATCATCTTGAGCCCGGAATCCCGAACCTTTTCACACTGCAAGCCTTTGTCCGTGTACTTCAGGACCGTGGTATTCACGACTATCCGATACATCTGAAACTTGATACAGGGATGCACAGACTGGGGTTTATGTCGGATGAGCTGGAAGAATTGTCCGAATACTTGCAGGACTGTCCTTACGTAAAGGTCAAATCCGTTTATTCACATCTGTCCGTTGCGGATGAGCCGGAGCCGGGAAATGATGAATATTCACTCGGACAGATAAAACTTTTCATTGAGAATGCCGGAAAGATTGGCGATGCTATCGGATACAAACCTATGTGGCATATGCTCAACACTGCCGGTATTGAACGTTTTCCTGAATATCAGTTCGATATGGTCCGTCTCGGAATAGGCATATATGGAATCGATCCTGTAGAAGGCTCGTGTATGGGAAAGTCCTTGAAACCTGTTGCTTCTCTGAAGGCTAAGATCCTTCAAATCAAGACTCTGTCGCCATCCGACGGCACCATAGGCTATGGCGGGCACGGGAAGGTGCTGAAAGAAGGGATCAGGATAGCCACAATACCTGTGGGCTACGCGGACGGTATCGACAGGCATCTCGGGCGCGGAAAGGCTTCGTTCAGCCTTAACGGCCACAGGGTTCCGACGATTGGAAATATCTGTATGGATATGTGTATGCTGGATGTTACCGGTATCCAGGCGGAGGTAGGCGACACCGTCACTATATTCGGCAAGGATCCGACAGTCTGCGAACTTGCCGGTATCCTTGACACCATACCGTATGAAATCCTTACTTCAGTCCCGCGAAGGATTGAAAGGATGATTATTCGCACGGAATAAACATTCCGCTGCGTACTTCTTCTGCGACAGTTTCCCCTTTGATGAACTTGAGGAGTTCAAGGCCAAAATCAATGGCATAGCCCGGGCCTCTTCCTGTGATTATGTTGCCGCTTGTTACAGCCGGCTTTTTGACGAATTCCCCGCCTTTTGACACAGGGACATTTTCAAAACCGTCATAGCAGGTGAATTTAACACCTTTCAGGCTGTCCAACTGACCGAGTACCAGCCCTGGCGCGGCGCAGATGGCTGCAATCGGGCCGCCTTCTTCATTATGCGCCTTCATTTCCTCAACAAGAGGTGTGCAGGCGGCAAGATTTTTCGCACCCTTGAGCCCGCCCGGAAATACCATTATGTCATCCTTATCGATGTCTATTCCCATTTCGAGGGTGGTATCCACTCCGAAAGTGACTCCGTGGGATGAAAGTACCAAAGGGTCTTCGGTGATGGAAACAAGTTCAACATCGACACCTCCGCGTCTTAGGACATCAACCGTGCCCAGAGCTTCCACATCCTCGAAGCCCTCGGCTAAAAATATGTATGCTTTTTTCATAACAGACCAATATAGCCATTTTTTGTGTAATTTTGTACCTATGGAAGAAGAGAAAAAACTATATCCGTTCAAATTCGTCCACATCGATGAGACTCTCGGTGAGACGGTTCATATTGCCGATCTCGGATATCAGGATTCACAGGTGAGGAACGGATGGCTGGCGGCAAACAGCATATCTGAAATTATGGATATGTATGTGGACAGGGTAGTGGGAGAGCACGTTTTTGAGTATTACGGACGTCAGTTCCCTATTATGGTCAAGACCATTACGGGGGAGACACGTACTCCGCTGGCCGTCCATCCGGATGACGAGACCGCGCAGCAGCGCTTTGATTTCCTCGGCAAGGCAAAATTGTGGTATGTGAAGGACTCGCGGGAGGATTCTGTGATATATCTCGGATTCAAGCGTGATGTGGAGGCGGAGGAATTCTATATGGCCTGCCGTCACGGAGATGTCGAGTCATTGCTCAATCCGGTGAAGCCGAAGGTCGGTGACTGTTTTTTTATCTATCCAGGACTCGTGCACGCGGCCTGCGAAGGTGTTTCCATCATAGAGATTGCGGAATCGTCTCCTCTTGATTTCAAGCTTTTCAACTGGGGCAGGGAGATTGCCGGAGACGAATTCGATGCCTCTCTCAATCTGGAAGAGGCTTTTGACTTCATCGACTATAAGAAATATTGCCGCTGCGGACATCATCATTGTGATGAAGAAGGCCACGAATGCCACTGCCATGACGGACATACGGAGGATCACGGATGCCATTGCCATGAGCATGATGCTGAAGAAAAACCTGCAAGGCGTTTGACTGATTGCGATGAGTTCTCTGTGTCGGAGATACGTCTCGGCGACCCTATGCATATCTACAGCGAACAGCTTGACAGTTTTGCTGTCTATACTTGCGTTTCAGGCTCCGCTTCTCTTCAGGTGCGTGACTCTGAAGGTCAGGCAAGTTATGATATTCCGGAAGGAGAGACCGTTCTTGTCCCTGCGGAAATACCGGATTTCTTCCTTGTCCCTACAGGGAAGGATACTGTTCTGCTTGAAACGGTCGTAGAAAAAAGGCAGGAAACGGACCCGTATATAGATCCGTCCGCTGATGACGGATGCTGCTGCGGAGAAGATGATTGTGACGATGATTGCGAAGACGGTTGCGGATGCGGACATAACCACGAACACTTTTCATAATGGATACAGTCAGAATCGATAAATACGTCTGGGCCATACGCTGTTTCAAGACCCGGAGCGAAGCTACGGAGGCCTGCAAGGGCAATAAGGTCCAGATTAACGGGGCTCCGGTGAAGCCTTCCAAGGAAGTGCGCATCGGGGATATCATAGCCGTTCGTAAAGGCATTATTCAGTACACATATAAGGTGCTTCAGTTGACTGAGAACCGTATGGGGGCGCAGCTTGTCCCGGATTTTGCCGAGAATCTGACACCCCAGTCCGAACTGGACAAGGCCCATGCTCCGCGTGAGACTTTCTTTGTGAAGAGGGATCGCGGGACCGGAAGACCTACAAAAAAAGAGCGCCGGGAACTCGACGCTCTATGGTCTGAATTTGAAGACTGATGGATTACTTGATGCTTACTGCAACTATTGACATTGCAGGAAGTGTGAAGGTGATACCGTCTTTTGAGGTCTTGATTTTCTTGAATTCCTTTGGAGCTACTTTGGCAGGTTTGCCGAACTCATTATAATCTGTCACTTTGTCTGCGGTGAGGATTCTTGCCTCTACATTTGCATTTTTAGGATCGATTCCGAGATTTGTCCAAGTCAAAGTGATTTCGTTGCTGTTCTTGAGGTCTGTATTGGTGAAGTCCACATTTACAACACCATCCTTGCGTGAAGCTGTAACACTGAGGCAAGGAACCGACTCTCCGACTCCCACTGCATTTGCATCCGTGTTGTATGATACAGGAAGGAATTCTGCATCCTGATGTACCTTATACATTTCGAATACGTGATATGTAGGAGTGAGGATCATCTGGTCGCCCTTTGTAAGTACCATTGCCTGAAGTACATTGACAACCTGTGCGATGTTGGCCATCTTGACGCGTCGTGTGTACTTGTGGAAGATGTCGAGGGAAAGGGAAGCTACGATAGCGTCACGCATTGTAGACTGCTGGAAGAGGTGTCCCGGATTTGTGCCCGGTTCGACATCCCACCAGGTGCCCCATTCGTCAACGAGAAGGTCAACATTCCCTTCCGGATTGTATCTGTCGAGGATGGCGATATGGGCCTTGATAGGGGTCTCGATGTCGAGAGCCTTTGCGAGAGTCAAGTAGTAGTCCTCTTCTCCGAAGACTGTTGCTGAACCTTTGCTCTTGTTCCAGTCACGTACTGAGTAATAGTGGAGTGACATTCCGTCCATATTGCTGCCGATACCCTTGATGAGAGTTTCTGACCAGTTGTAGTCATAATCTGAAGGACCGCTGGCAATCTTATAGAGACGGTTCTCTCCATAATTGCGGCAATAGCCCGCGAACTGCCTGTACACGTCAACATAGTGTTCAGGACGCATCTGCCCGCCGCATCCCCAGCATTCATTTCCGATTCCAAGGTATTTGACTTTCCAAGGCTCTTCGCGTCCGTTCTTGCGGCGGAGGTCAGCCATTGTGCTGTGGGCGTCAGAAGTCATATACTCAACCCATTTTGAAAGTTCCTCCACGGTGCCGCTTCCTACGTTGCCGCTGATGTATGGCTCGCATCCGAGTTTCTCACAGAGGTTGAGGAATTCGTGTGTGCCGAAGCTGTTGTCCTCAAGGGTTCCGCCCCAGTTGTTGTTTGAAATGTACGGCCGCTCAGACTGCGGACCGATTCCGTCTCTCCAGTGATAGTCATCTGCGAAACAACCGCCAGGCCAGCGCATTACGGGTACTTGGAGGTTCTTGAGGGCATTCAATACATCGAGACGGTATCCGTCTTCATTAGGAATTTCAGAATCCTTTCCTACCCAGAGACCTCCATAGATACAACTTCCGAGGTGCTCGGAGAACTGTCCGTAGATTTCCTTAGGGATAATAGTCCCGTTTGCCTGTGCTCCGTTGATTGTCACAGTGGATTTGTGCTGTGCACTCAGGGTTACTGTTCCGAGCAGTGCTGCGGTCAGTGCGAAAATTTTAGTTAATTTCATGGTATTGAATTATTAGTTTATTGCTATTTTTACAAAGATACGCTTTTTTTGATTATGACTCCATTTCTGAAACAAGTTGCGAGACATTATGCGGATATCCCGGATTTATATTTTATTTTTCCGAGCAGGAGAGCCCAGGTTTTCTTCCTGAAATATCTTTCGGAAGACCTGAAGGGTGCGGAAAAGCCTGTTCTGGCCCCGCAATGCTGCACAATAGATGAATTTGTCTATTATATAGCCGGAGCCGGAAAATCGGATAAGGTCAAACTGCTCCTGGAACTGTATTCCTGCTATTCGGAACTGTATGAGGAGAAAAACAGGAGAAAACCTGAAAGCCTTGACGAATTTATCTTCTGGGGGGACATAATACTGAAGGATTTCTCGGATGTGGACAGGTATCTTGTTGATCCTGACCATATTTTCAAGAATGTTGCCGATTATAAAAAACTCAGCGATGATTTTACATATCTGACTCCGCAGCAGAAGGAGGCTATGACTCTTTTCCTTTCCAGAATTACTCCTGATAAGGAAATGGAGGCCAATTTCCTGAAGATTTGGGATATCCTCCTGCCTTTGTACTATAAGTTCCGTGAACGTTTGGACGCACAAGGGCTGGCTTATGACGGAATGGTGTACAGAAAGGCCGCGGAGCAGATGGACAGACTTCCGGAGTGCTCGAAGTTTGTGTTTGTGGGTCTCAATGCATTGGACGAGTGCGAGAAGACCATACTCTCGAAACTGAGGGACAGTGGACGTGCTGAATTCTGTTGGGACTATTCCTGGGACATCCTCAAGGATCCTATGAATAAGGCGTCGCTTTTCCTTGGTTCAAATATCCGTCGCTTCCCACAGGCATTCGAACCGGACGCTGACGGACTTCCTGAGAAAAACGTTGATGTTATTGGAGTTGCTTCCGGGGTGGCACAGAGCAAGCAGATGTATTCCATCCTGTCCGAACTTCCTGCTGAATTCAGGGATGAGAGAACTGCGATTGTACTCCCGGATGAAAATATGTTGATTCCCGTGCTGAACAGCATTCCTGAAGATATAAAGAATATCAATGTCTCGATGGGATATTCCATCCGTGGAAGTTCCGTATTTGCCCTGATGAACGGGATAGCCGCTTTGCAGCTGCACCTGCGAAAGAAACAGGATAAATGGTTCTTCTATCACAAACAGGTGTTCTCGATTTTCTCCAACAGTATCTTCGAGTGTGCTGCGGATGATTCTCTGCGTGAAAGGATGAAGGAAATCAGGAAGGAGAGGAAATATTACATCCCTGAGTCCGAACTGACAGGACACCCGCTTTTGGAACTTGTTTTCCGTGTCCCGGAGGACTACGGGACATACTTGCAGGAGGTAATCTACAATCTGGCCGTCAGACTCAAACAGACCGGAGGCATGGCGCTGGAGCTTGATTTCGCTAAACATTACTATCAGGCTGTCACGCGCCTTATGGAGAATAATCTTCCGGAAATACTTCCGGCCACATATTTCCGGCTTCTGAACCAGCTCGTATCCCTGGATACGGTTCCTTTCCGTGGTGAACCTCTGCGCGGACTGCAGATAATGGGCCCTCTTGAGACAAGAGCCGTTGATTTTGACCGGGTGATCATACTTTCGTGCAATGAAGGTATCTTTCCAAGGCATCCGGCATCGACATCATTCATTCCGGGAGAACTGCGTCACGCCTTCGGGCTGCCGGACTATGAGTATCACGATGCGATGAATGCATATTATTTCTACCGTCTGCTGCAGCGCAGCGGGAAAGTGTGGATGCTCTATGATTCCAGGATGAAGAATCTGCGTGCGGGAGAAGAGTCCCGCTATATCAAGCAGCTTGAAATGCTGTATGGGAACAGGGTGAAAATAAGAAGGTTTACCTCCAAATCAGATTGGAAATATGTTGCTCCTCCAGGGGATATCCAGAAGACAGAAGAGGACATTCGGAAGATAAAATCCGTAAAGATATCGCCCTCTGCCATGAAGGATTACCGTTCCTGCCCTGTGAAGTTCTATTACAGGGTGGTCAAAGGCATACGGATAGATGATGAACTTTCCGACAGCCTTGATGCCCGTACATTGGGAACTGTTTTCCATTCTGTCATGCAGCAGCTGTATTCCGTTCCGGACCATATTGTCGGAGCTGACTACCTCCGTTCGAAGTGGGGGGACACGCAGGCGCTGTCGTGCTTGATAGATGACACAATCAGGAAGGAACTTAAGACCATAGAGGTGCAGGGAAGGGACATTATGTACCGGGAACTCGTTCTCGAATATGTCAGGAAATGTCTGCAGCGCGACATCGAATACCTTGGGAAGCGGGGAGCCGGGCATTTTCGCATTCTTAAGCTCGAGGAATGGGGGGAGGCTTCCATTGACGGGTTTACCTTCCACGGTGTCATAGACAGGATGGACAGTGTCTCTGACGGTGAAGTCCGGATTGTGGACTATAAGACCGGTATGGTGAATAAGGACACCTTGCCCGGCATTGATCTTCAGATGTACATCTATGACCGTTTCCTGGACAAAGACCGGGATTATTGCGGGGCACAGGTAGTCAATAGCATATATTCTCCGTCCGGACTTTTTGTGTCCGAAGTTGAGGATAAGCCGGCGGATGAATGTTTCAAAAATTCAGTGGGGCAGAAATTGGAAGCTGACCTTGCCGAACTTGCAGACCCGGAGGTGCCTTTCGTAAGGAAGATACAAGCTTGTAAATACTGTGATTTCAAAACCCTTTGTGGAAAATGATAGAGATTCTGACTGCATCTGCCGGCTCAGGCAAGACCTACCAGCTGGCCAAGAAATATATAAGTCTGTTGATTTCCGATACCGGAGGAGACAAGTACAGGCATATCCTTGCCGTGACTTTCACGAACAAGGCGACTGCCGAGATGAAGGGCAGGATTCTCAGCGAACTATATGTTCTGGCTTCAGACCCTGACAAGTCGAAGTACCTTGAAGATCTTGTTAAAGAACTGGGTATTGACCGGGATGAGATCAGGAGCCGCTCGGAACTTTATTTGAAAAATATCCTGCACGATTACAGTTCTTTCGCTATCAGTACGATAGACAAGTTCTTCCAGCAGGCTCTCAGATCTTTCACCCGTGAGATAGGCTGTTTCGCTGCTTATCAGGTGGAACTGGACCGGGATTCGCTGCTCAAGGAAGCTGTCGATAGGATACTGGATTCGGTGTCCGAGGAGAACAAGGAACTTTATGAATGGATCATGTCCTGTATGAAGGACAGGATTGAGCGTGGCTCGGGTTTCAAGATCGATGAGAAAATGCTTGAAACTGCGAAAAGTATGGGCTCCGGAAAATACCAGAATGCCTTGGAGGAAACTGGAATCAATCCTGCGTCATCTTTTTCCAAGACCAATCTGCGGAAAATCGATGATGAATGTAATAACATCATAAGGACGTTCTCGTCCGAAGTCAACAAGGCGGCAGAGGAACTGAAGAATATTCTGACAAAGACATCGGAATTGAAACAGTTGGAGAAATATCTTTATCCTTTCAAGAGCGATGAAAGGATTGAACCGCTTAAGGCGACTCTGCGTAAAGCCGCCCCCGGCAGCCATTTCAATTTCTTGATGACGGAGAAATACAAAATATACAACACTGCCTGGCAGGTGCGCAAACTGACTTATTCTCTTGGATTCGCCCGAGAATATGAGGAGCAGATGGCAGAATTGATGAAGGAGAAGAATGTAATGAGCCTTGAAGACTCCAACAGCATACTCAAGCGTATCATCGACGGCAGTGACACTCCGTTCATATATGAGAAGATGGGAGTGAGATACACTGACTTCCTGCTAGATGAATTCCAGGATACTTCCCGTGTCCAGTGGGAAAACCTGTGCCCGCTTCTAAAGGAATCTGAAGCAAGAGGAGGACAGAACCTCATAGTAGGTGATGTGAAGCAGAGCATCTACCGTTGGAGAAATTCCGACTGGAAGTTGCTTGACGGGGAGGTTCCGGAAACTTTCTCGAAAAGTTGCAAATGTGTTTCCCTGAACAGGAATTTCAGGAGTTGTGCCACCGTAGTCGATTTCAATAACAAGTATTTCCGTTTTGCCGCAGACAAGATGAAGGAACAGTTCGGGAACATCGAGGGTACGGATGCGGGCAGGATATATAAGGATGTCTGTCAGGAAGTGCGACACACTGATCCTCAGCAGGGTATGGTCAGAGTTGATTTCTGCCAGCCGTCCGCCGACGGAAGCCTGACGGCCGGAGATGTGGAATGCGGAAAGATACTGGAGTCCGTGAACAACGCACTGGAGAATGGAGCATCATTGAATGACATTGCCGTGATAGTCCGTACGAACCGGGAAGGGGGAGAGGTGGCTAACTATTTGAAGGCTAATGGCATTGATGTGATATCAGATGATTCGTTGTCGATAAAGTCATCACGCATCGTAAACCTTCTCGTCGCCAGGTTCAAGCAGATGCTTGATGAGAATGATCCCCTTGCTGCATATTTCCTTGAGGACTGCGACCTGGCTGAGCCGGATTCGTCTAACACTCTGATGGACCTGGCGGAACATTACCTTAGGGAACTGCAGCGCTGTTTTCCTGAGATCTTCAATGCGGAAATCTTGTTTGTTAACGGGTTTATGGACATACTTCAGGAATGGAGCTCGACCTATTCGGACAGTCTCCCTGCCTTTATGGAGTTCTGGGAGAATAATGATGCCGTGGCAAGCTCTCCGGAAGGGACTGATGCTGTGACTGTTATGACCGTCCATAAGGCCAAGGGCCTGGAATTCGGACACGTCATTCTCCCGTTTGCGGACAAGATCAGTTTCGACCCTGCACCGGGAAAATCCTATTGGTCCTGGTGCCGGCCGGACGAAGATCACTTTGGACAGGTGGAGGCTATGAGGACAGCAGTCTATCCGGTGTCTTTCACCAAGTCGGAGACCCCGGACAGCCTTTTCGAATCTGCGTATGACAGGGAGTCCGGACTTGCCGTAATAGATTCCATCAATGTGTTCTATGTGGCCCTCACCAGAGCGAAGAACACTCTTCATATCATCTCGGCACTTCCTTCCAAATCTTGTATCGATGCTTTTGTTGCAAAGATGCAATATGAATTCAAGAGTCCGATGGAAATGATGTACTGGTACCTTTGTGGAGCTCTGACCTGGTCGGCAGGTGAGGAATATGATTTCAGAAAATGTCCAGGCAGGGAGACTGAAACTCTTCCGGATATTTTCCCCGGCTATCCTTCGGTGCCTCTGGGAAACAGGCTTGAGCCATCTACCGATGCGGCTGAGTTTTTCGGCGAAGAAGGTGCTGTCGGAGCTGAGGCGTCTGACCGTCTTGCCGGCATAGAATTACACGCCATACTTTCCAGAGTGTATGGAATGTCGGATCTCGACAGCTTTTCGGGCACACGGGAGTATGATATGCTCCGAAAAAGGGTGTCTGACCATCCTGAATGGTTCAGCACTGGGGGGCGGGTCTATAACGAAGCGACAATATTTACGAGGATGGGAAACAGTCTGCGTCCGGACAAGGTTATTATAGAGAACGGCTCCGTGACGGTGGTTGATTATAAGTTCGGAAGTCCGAAGGACTCATACATAAGCCAGGTGAACGGCTATGTGGACTTGTTTAAGGAAATGGGATACACTGATGTCCAGGGCTATTTGTGGTATGTTTATGAAGACTCTGTCATACGCGTCAGATAATACGTCAAAAAGTATTATATTTGTATGATAAAACAACCGGTTTATGGAAGAATTACTTTATAATACCCAAGTGGAGAAACTCAGGATGCCGGAATACGGCCGTAATGTTCTGAAAATGGTGGAGCAGATGAAGGATATTCCTGACAGGGAGAAAAGGAGCGAACAGGCCAGAGCTATTGTGAAGGTGATGGAGATTCTGAATCCTCAGGTTCATCAGCAGGAAAATTTCGAGCAGAAACTGTGGGATCATCTGTACCTGATTGCCGGACTGGATCTTGATATTGAGAGCCCTTTCCCGGCTCCGAAACCGGAAATAATAGAGGCAAAGCCTCTTCCAATACCTTTGAAGAAACGCCCCATCAAGGCTACGCACTATGGCAGGAATATTGAGAGCATCATTGATTTGATTTCCGGAGAGGAGGATGGCGAGGTGAAGACGTCAATGATACGCTCACTTGCTATCTATATGCGTCAGCAGTATCTGATCTGGAACAAAGACAGCGTTGCTGATGAAACGATATTCAAGGATATCGAGAAATTGTCCGGCTTCAGCATCAAGGTCCCGGAGGGACTCAGTCTGACAAAGCTGTCCGCTGACGTGAATTTCTCAAGACCTGGCTTCAACCCTAATGTCGGTCAGTCCGGAACAAAGAAGAACCATCAGAGACAGGGAAGAAGAAACAATAAGAAGAAACAATGAATCTGACAGATCAGCAGAAGATAACGGCCAGAAGGATTACAGGACTGTTCGTCGCAGCCCTGGCGCTTTTTACGCTTCTTTCTTCGGCGTCATATCTTTTCACCTGGAAGGCAGATATGAGCCTTCAGACCGGGGAATCAATGATGGAAACAGGAGTGAAGGCAGACAACCTTACAGCCAAACTCGGGTATATGCTCGGAAAACTTCTTGTCTGCGACTGGTTCGGAATTGGAAGTTTCGCGCTGCTTGTAATACTCGTCGTGGTGGCGGATTGGCTGCTTCGTGGGAAGAGCCGTTATTCTGTTCTAAAGACAGTCGTAGTAGTGCTTTCCGGTACATTTATTGCGTCACTCCTCCTGGCCTGGATCTCCAAACTGTTCAGACTTACGAACTGCTTTGGCGGAGGCCTTGGCGGACGTTTCGGAGCATATGTTGTGGACTGGTCTGACAATCTGGTCGGTTACTTTACCCCGGTACTCATATTCCTGCTGATTGTCTGCTGGCTTGTTTTTACCAACCGTAAGTTCTCCGAATGGGTGGGCTCCCTGACATTCGGTCAGAAAAAGGAGGAAGCCCTTGCGGGACCGGAGCCTGAAAGTGAGCTGGATACTGAGGTTGAGACTGCAGCGGAACCGGAGCCCATACCCGTACCGGAACCTGTTTCCGCTCCCGTTCCTACACCTGTTGCTGCTTCTGCACCGGCCCCGCAGCCTGAGGAGGAGGGCGGCTTCGAAGTGATAAATGGGGATCAGCTCTCTACGGACATCAAAAAACCGCTCAAAAGGATTGATATGAGGGAGGAGGAGGTCCCAAACTATAAGATGCCGCCTCTCGATATCCTCGACGACCATTCTACCGCAAAGAAGGAAGTCTCAAGGGAAGAGCTCCAAAGGAACAACAACAAGATTCGCGCAGCTCTGGCCAACTACAAGATACAGATAACAGACGTAAAGGCTGTCGTAGGCCCTACAGTTACTCTATATAAGATTTATCCGGCACCCGGTGTGCGTATCGCCGAAATTAAGAAGCTTCAGGACGATATAGCTATGTCGTTGAATGCCCGCGGTGTACGTGTAGTATCCCTTGAGGATTGCGTCGGAATCGAGGTGGCCAATGACAACGCTTCCATCGTACCGCTCAGGGCGATGCTCAATGACAATGCGTTCCGCGAAAGCAAGGCCGACCTCCCGGTGGCAATTGGGTATACTATCACACAGAAAGTGAAGGTGTTCGATCTTGCCGATACTCCTCATCTCCTCATCGCCGGAGCTACGAAGCAGGGTAAATCCGTCGGATTGAACGTTATCGTCTCATCCCTTCTCTATTCGAAGCATCCGTCCGAGCTTAAGATGGTGTTCATCGACCCGAAGATGGTGGAATTCTCGTCTTATGCGCATCTCCTCAAACATTATCTTGCAGTTCTTCCTGATGCTGCCGATGAGAATGACGAAAGGAATAATGCGATTGTGAAGAAGGCCAAGGATGCCGAGAGGATTCTCCGTTCTCTCTGCATAGAGATGGATGACAGATACGAGCTTCTCAGTAAGGCTTATGTGAACAATATCAAGCTCTACAACGACAAGTACAGGGACAGACATCTCCTTCCTACGGAGGGGCATCATTTCCTTCCATACCTTGTTGTGGTCATTGATGAGTATGCAGACCTCACAATGTCTGTTGGCGGGTCTGTCGAAAGCAAGGCTGCGGCAAAGAGCATACAGACCTCCATCATCCGACTCGCTCAGAAGGGTCGAGCTGCGGGCATTCACGTGATTCTTGCCACCCAACGTCCTTCAGTGGATGTCATTTCCGGTGTCATCAAGACGAATTTCCCTACCAGGATTGCATTCAGGGTCGCGTCGAGAATCGACTCTCAGACCATTCTGGATTCCCCTGGCGCTGAGAAGCTTATCGGTAAGGGCGATATGCTGTTCTACGCCGGGGTCGAGACCGAACGTATCCAGTGCGCGTTTGTAAGCAATGACGAGATCAATGCCATTACCGGATATGTAGGTTCCCAGACCGGATACCACAAGTGCTACAACACTCCATATTACCTGCCTGCCCCTGCTCCTGCAGAGGGAGAAGCCGGTGGCGCCATGATAGATATGAACGACCTTGACGAGAAGTTCGAAGAGGCAGCAAGAATGGTCGTTCTGACCCAGAAAGGCTCGACTTCCGATCTTCAGAGACGACTTGGTATGGGATATGCAAAAGCAGGAAGGGTAATGGACCAGCTGGAGGCAGCCGGAATCGTGGGACCTCAAGAGGGGTCGAAGCCGCGTCAGGTGCTGGTTCCGGATTTGGATTCCCTGAATGAGATTATCCGTGCATACGTCAAATAATATGAAAAAGTTACTTTTATCTGCATTGACTGTCATCCTGTCTGTGCAGGCTTTCTCGCAGGTTACTGCATCATTTGACTTCATCGCCTCAGTGAAGGGTAATTACCCTTTCAATGGTTCTGGGACGGCATTAGTGCAGGATACTCGATATTATGTCAGGACAGGTGGATTTGAAATATTCTGTGATGGAAACACGAGGTGGATGGTGGATACTGCTGCGGAGGAGGTAACCGTGGAAACAGCGGAGAATTGGATGGAAATGGTGGCTGGCTATGATCTGCGGTATGATGGAAACAAAATTTCCGGTGCGCTCATCAAACTGACGGACGGATCGGAAGTATCTATTACAGTATCCGGTTTTACGGAATCCATACCGTCTTCGACAAAGTTTTCCATTGACGTCTCAACTTTGCCGGACAATTACATCGTGACTGACTTGAGGGATTGATTTATTTTACGTCCCTGACCGGGCGTATGGTTGCGCAGAAAGATTTTTTGTCGCCCGATGCGACCAGAATGTCCGGATTCCCTTCAACGAAATAGCGGTAGTATGCCTGGTCTTCTCCGTAAGGGGTTCCTGTCCAGAATACGGCTTTTTCTCCGAAATCCTTGAATCTGAAATTGTTACCATCCTGATATGTATATCCGGATGGAATTACGTTCAGACTCTTTTCGTTGGTCACCTTGATCTTGGGCCAGAATTCCCAGAGGGAGTCTTTTTCCCCATTGAGGATAGCCTGACTGAGCATATGCCCGGCAATTTCCGGCAGGGTTCTTCCTTCTGCGAAACTGCCCGCTGGTTCGAACTCTTTTGCCAGATCGATCCAATCCTGCTCCACAGGAAGTCTCCATCCGTCCGGACAAGCAAGGATAGCCTCGTCCCAGTTGTAGAACTGCCCGAAAACGTCGCTTGTGACGGCGCTTTTCATATAAGGCACTCCGTATTCTTCGTATGCAAGATTTGAGCAGAACCACTCAGTGCTTCCTATGCGGACAATATTATATGTCTTGTGGTCGCGTTCGTCTGTAAATGTGTCTGTCGCGTATTTGAAATCCTGTCCGCTCAGGCTCTTTTCCTTGTCGATGATGGATGTCTTGTGGGATGTTGAGGACTGGTAATATCCTGTTGCAAATGCGGTACAGGAAAATTCAAGATTACAAAGCGTATCCGGGATGTGGTAGGTGAAAGCTCCGCTGACCGTTGCCGGGTCGCTTTCTTTCTTGGTTGTGTCAGACTTGGACATAGTAGGGGATACTCTCCAGGAATATCCGAAGGTGTCATCATCATATGCATATAGTCCTTTCGGAGTCACTGTCACGTCCTCTCCTACTCTCACGAATGGCGGCAGGTCAAAACTGATGCTGCCCACAAAGGATTTGTGTGTTGACTCCTCTTCTTTTTTGCAGGAGGAAATGCCCAGACATATGGTTCCGGCAGCAAGTACAAACAGTATTTTCTTGAAATCCATCATCTTTCTTCTTAATTTTGCAAATATCGTATTTAAAATGCAAAAAGCCACAATCTTCATACAAATACTTTGCCGTATCCTTCTGCCGGTTGCGGTTCTTCAATCATGCGGACAGAGGACGGAATATGCCAGACTCACGGGATATGCCCAAGGAGGACTCTATTCTGTCATCTATAATTGCGATGGAGTTACTGTGCCGCAGAATGAACTGCAGGCCGGCGTGGATTCAATACTTGCTGCGATTGACAGTTCCCTTTCCGGATATAACAAGTCTTCCATTCTCAGCCGGTATAATGCCGGGGAGAATCCTCAGACCGATGATGTCTTCGATGAGATGATGAGCCTGGCCCATAAGTACAAGGTTGAGACCGGAGGTGCGCTGGACTGTGCTGCAGGTCCGCTGTTCGACATCTGGGGCTTCGGCTTCGAAGGTGATTCGTTCCCAGACAGCAGCACTGTTTTTGAGGCAAAGTCTCTTGCGGCTTTGGAAAAGTCGTTCAATTTCAATGCAATAGCGCAGGGGTATAGTTGTGATCTGGTTGCGTCATATCTTCGGGGAAAGGGGGTGGAAGATATGCTTGTAGATATCGGCGAAATATATTGTTGTGGTGTTAATGCTTCCGGAAATCCGTGGACTATCGGTGTGGATTCCCCCTTTGACGGGAATGAGAATCCCGGACAGTCGCTTCAGGATATTGTTTTTGCACCGGAAATCGGGTGCGGGATAGTCACGTCGGGAAATTATCGGAAGTTTTATGTCAAAGACGGAAAGAAATACGCTCATACCATCGACCCGAGGACAGGCTATCCTGTTTCGCATAATCTTCTGAGTGCAACCATTATCGCTCCGACGTCAACCGACGCTGACGCATATGCGACATACTGTATGGTGATAGGCCTTGACGGGGCCCGGAAATTCATTGAAAGCAGGGATGACCTGGAGGGATATTTGATATATGATGACGGAGGAAGGATGTCGGAATGGCATTCTGCGGGCTTTGAGCTGAAAACGGAATAATTTATTTTGAATAATTCTAAAAAAAGAACTACATTTGTAAGACAAAAGGAAATTAACTCTAAAAAGAAAATAAAATATGGCAAACAAGTACGCCGGCACCCAGACCGAGAAAAACCTGGAAGCTGCATTTGCAGGTGAGTCACAGGCTCGCAACAAATACACATACTTTGCATCGAAGGCTAAGAAGGAGGGTTATGAGCAGATAGCTGCACTTTTCCTTAAGACAGCAGAGAATGAGAAGGAGCATGCAAAACTCTGGTTCAAGGAGCTTAACGGGATAGGGGATACAGCAGAGAATCTTGCTGCTGCCGCTGCCGGTGAGAATTTTGAATGGACAGACATGTATGAGGGATTTGCAAAGACCGCCGAGGAGGAAGGCTTCACAGCGCTCGCAGCAAGGTTCCGTCTGGTTGCAGCTATTGAAAAGCATCACGAAGAGCGTTACCGCGCACTTTTGAAGAACGTCGAGACAGCCGAGGTCTTCAAGAAATCTACAGTGAAGGTATGGGAGTGCCGCAATTGCGGACATATCGTTGTAGGCGAGGCTGCTCCTGAGGTATGCCCTACCTGCGCTCATCCTCAGAGTTATTTCGAGGTCAACGCGGAGAACTATTAATCGCATACGGCCGTTACATTTCGCTGATAGTCTCCAATATTCTGACCAACAGTTTGAATATGTAATCGCAGGCTTTTACCAGAGGGTTGCAGCTTATGTTGCAGCCCTCTGCCGTTATTGTAATAATTGACAGTAGAATGGCGACTTCCGTGACGGGAAGCGCCAGTATGTTCGCCAGAAGGAAATGCCGGGGAAAACTGTGGAAATAATACCAAGAGAGGGGTGCCGTGAAAGCCTGGCAAGAAATGCTGATGGCGGATGCATCCCATATTTTCTTCAGTATTCCCGTCCTACGCCCCTGGGGAAACCATTTCTGCATGGGGATTCCTAACAGAAATATGCCTGCCATTGCAAGATAAGATAGTTGGAAGCCGACGGACCGGACCACTCCCGGCATTGCAGTTACTTGTATGACGAATGCCATTGAAAGAACGCCTGTTCCGCTTTTTTTTCTTTCCGGGTTTAAGGAACAAGCCTCGTTTATGACTATGAAAAGAAGGGCTCTGGTAATGGACGGACCGGCTCCTGTCATTATGGTGTAGAAAGAACAGAATCCTATTACTGTTCCGACCCTTACAGCTTTTATGACCGGGCTGTTCCCCAGCGGCTGCAGTATTTTTCTTATCAGACTGTATATAAAACCGAGGTGGAGCCCCGAGAGGGCAAGGAGGTGAGAGGCTCCGCTTTTTCGGAATATCTCGATTGTGTCGTAATCAAGGTGGCTTTTATTCCCGGTAAGGAGGGCCCCCATCAGCGCTGGGGTGGTTCTGTCCCTGAATCCGAGTCGGAAGATTGCCATATTGAGTGCGTCGGCGGCACCTGATGCCGCCGATATGGCGGGGAGGGCTTTCACGAGGCTCAAGGCAATGAAGCAAAGCACTCCCGCCGAAGCCGGAACAATTATTTCCGCAAGCATTTTCCGTCCCCTCATATCCTTCCGCTTTTCGGCAATAATACTGATTATTTTACTATCTTTGCACGATATAAACGTTTATTCTAAAGCATTAGTAATGATTATTCTTGTTATCAATTGCGGAAGTTCCTCAATCAAGTACCAGTTGCTTGATATGAAGAGTGATGATGTGTATGTACTTATGGCGAAGGGTATTGTGGAGAAGATAGGTCTTCCTATGGGAAGCCTCACCCATACTCCTGGAGACAAGCCGAAGGTTATTATCGAGGAGCCTATCACAGATCATAAAGAGGGTATGCAGCTTCTCCTGGACCAGCTCGTCCATCCTCAGCACGGAGTCCTGAAGTCCTTTGACGACATAGAAGCTGTGGGTCACAGAATCGTTCAGGGAGCAGATTACTTTTCGGGAAGTGCAATCATCGACGAGGATGTGATTGAGAAAATTGGTGTCTGCAGTGATTTCGCACCGTTGCACAATCCTGCCCACATTCTTGGTATCAGGGCGATGCGGCATGTGCTCCCGTCCGTGCCTCAGGTGGCGGTATTCGATACGGCCTTTCATCAGACAATGCCTGCATACAATTACACATACGGCCTCCCGTACAAATATCTTGAAGACTATAAAGTTCGCAAGTACGGAGCCCACGGCACCAGCCATCAGTATGTCGCCGGGCAGGCTGCAAAACTTGCCGGAATCGACATAAACCATTCGAAGATTATTACATGCCATCTGGGGAACGGCAGTTCTATTACTGCTGTCAAGGATGGAAAGTGCCTTGATACATCAATGGGTTTCACACCGCTCGCCGGAATGATTATGGGAACCCGCTGCGGCAGCATAGACCCTAATATCGTTACATACATAATGAAGAAGGATAACCTGTCTCCTGATGAAATGACCACTCTGATGAACAAGAAGAGCGGATTCCTCGGGGTCTCAGGCGTTTCTTCCGATGTGCGTGAACTTAATGCTGCAGTGGACCAGGGAAACGAGCGGGCGAGACTTGTTTTCAAGATTCTGACTCACGACATCATCAAACTCATAGGCTCCTATATTGCAGAACTGGATGGTGTGGATCTTATCGTGTTCACGGCAGGCATCGGTGAAAACAATGCACGTCTGCGCAGAAGAGTCTGTGAGAATTTCAATTATATGGGTTTGAAATTCGATTTTGATGCCAATGCCACAGGACACGATGACAGAATCATTTCAGCTCCGGATTCAAAGGTAAAGGTTGCAGTTATCTCGACGAATGAGGAACTCGTCATCGCAAGAGATACGATGCACCTCGTACTAGGAAGTGAAGAATAACAAAACTGACCATATGGCACTGATAGAAAACATCATCAAGCGCGCTCAGTCCAATAAACAGCGCATCATCCTTCCGGAATCCCTGGAAGAGCGTACAATCACAGCAGCCGACAGGGCAATCGCCGACGGACTTGCTGAAATCATTCTCATTGGAAATGAAGAAAAGATCCTCGGCTATGCCAGGGAGCTTGGTCTCAGGAATATTGATAAGGCAACCATCATCGATCCGGTCACAAGCCCGAAGACTGCGGAATATGCAAACCTCCTATATGAACTCCGCAAATCAAAGGGAATGACTCCGGAAGAGGCTGCAAAGCTTACTCAGAATCCTCTTTATTTCGGCTGCCTCATCATCAAGAATGGCGATGCCGACGGTCAGATAAGCGGTGCGCTCTCGACTACCGGAGAGACCCTCCGTCCTGCCCTCCAGATCATCAAATGCTCTCCCGGCATCTCCTGCGTCAGCGGAGCAATGCTGATGGTTACCAAGACACCTCAGTATGGTGAGGATGGTGTTCTTGTAATGGGTGATATTGCAGTGACACCTGCACCTGATGCAAATCAGCTTGCCCAGATAGCTGTATGTACCGCCCGCACTGCAAGAAGCGTGGCAGGCTTCGCGGACCCGAGGGTTGCAATGCTTTCATTCTCCACCAAGGGCAGTGCCAAGCACGAGGTTGTTGACAAGGTGGTTGAAGCCACAAAACTGGCAAGGGAACTCGACCCTGAGCTCAAGATCGACGGCGAACTCCAGGCTGATGCGGCCCTCGTTCCATCAGTCGGTGCAAAGAAGGCTCCTGGCAGTGATATCGCCGGAAAGGCCAATGTACTTGTACTACCTAATCTCGAGGCTGGAAATATCTGCTACAAGTTGGTACAGAGGCTTGGCAACGCAGATGCAATCGGCCCTATCCTTCAGGGTATTGCCCGTCCTGTAAATGACCTGAGCCGTGGCTGTTCCGTAGATGATATCTACAAGATGGTAGCTATCACAGCCTGCCAGGCTATGGATGCAAAATAAGTTTATTCGTAAATATGGAACATATCGCGGCGCGGGAGCAGTCTTGAACTGTTCTCGCGTTCGCGGTTAAAGAAGGCGTTGGTATATGAAGCGTGCCTTGCTCCGCGGAATGTGCCCGTATTTGTCAGATATATCCAGCACTCTCCGTCAGGGTAGTACTTTATCAGCGCATTTGTCTCGGCAAGAGTGCCGGTCCTTGTCCAGGTGCCGTCCTCGGTGATATCGTTCCAGCCGATCCCATATGATTCAGGACTGATGAATTTTGTCATTTCTGCTATACTCTCCTTGCTGAGTACGTCCTTTACTTCATCTCTTCCGTCGATTGAGGCCACGAATCTCATAAGCTCCGGGGCGGAAGCTACCCAGGCTCCTCCTCCGGACAGTCCGTGTATGTCGCTGCCGCCATATGCCCTTTCGACCATCTTGCCGCTGTTGTTGCATTCCGGCACAAGTGAAGCGTCGTGAGGGAAATATCTGGTTTCTCCCGGCCAACGCTGTTCATAATAATTGTTGGCGATGTGGAAATCATAGCATCCTGCCGGATGGAGAATATTCTCCTGTATCCAGTCCTCATAGCTTTCTCCGCTGAGTTTCTCAATTATCATAGAGAGGAGCAGATACCCGAAATTGGAATAAAGCGGGTCGGTCCCCGGCTCGGGACCGAGCTTTCTTCTGAGGTATATTTTTGCGAGGGTCCTTGAATCCGGGACTGTGTCAAGATGGTTCTGTATCATGATGTCCTTGATGTTGAACATCGGATCTCCGGCATAGACAGTGAATCCGGCCTGATGCCTGAGCAGATTTTCCACTGTGATCTTGAAGAACCACGGGTGCTTGAGCTCTTTTGTGAAATCTTCGCCATCAAAGATTCCTCCGGGACCGAAAACCTTGTCCGACAAGGACAGGAGGCTGTCTTCCTGCATTTTCATTATTCCTGCCGCGGTGACAAGTTTTGAAACTGATGCCAGCCTGAACAGGGTGCTTGCCTCTGTCGGCTTGTCTTCGTCGGAGATTCCATAGCCCTTTGAGTAGACCAGGGAATCGTTTTTCATAATGCATAGCGCTGCGCCTTTCACTCCCCATTGCTTCATATACTCGCTGACATCCTTGTCCAAGCTATGCAAGTCTGAGGTATCAGAGTATTCGTTTGTGATGGTTTCGTTCAGTATGACCGGAATCTTGACTGGCTCGGAAACGCCGGGACGGCTTCCGCAGGATAAGATGCAGGAGATGAGAAATAGTATGACAGGCATTCTTATTACTTCAGTTTTCCGCATTTCCGGGCAAAATCTATGATGAAATCGGCGCATCCTTCAACACCAATCAGGGAACTGTCAAGACAGAGATGGTAGTTGGAAGCGACACCCCAGTTGCTGAATGTGAAATAGTTATAATATTTCTCACGCCATTTGTCTTCCTTTTGACAAATGATCTCTGCCTCTTCGACAGAAACTCCTCTTCTGCGTGCTATGAATTGTTTCCTGATTTGGAGAGGACAACTGATGAAAACATTCACACAGCAGTCCAAGTCGCGCAGGACATAGTCTGAAGCACGTCCCACAAAAATTGCAGACCCCTTTTCTGCAATTTCGCGTATAACTTCGCTTTGGATTTTGAAGACTTCGTCATCATTGTTGTACTTGTCGGAGAATAGATTGAAGAAATGTTTCTTCTCGTCTTTCTTAGCAAAGATCTCGGCGCTGTATCCGCTTTTCCTTGCGGCCTCGACGATGAGCTCATTATTGTACACCGGAATCCCGAGTTTCTTTCCGAGGGCTTCAGCGACCCTTCTGCCGCCGCTTCCATACTGCCGCCCTACGTTGATGATGATTTTTTCAGACATGGCTATAGTTTGCTTCCGAGGATATCGGCGCTTCCTCCATCCTCAAGTTTGTTGAATTTTCTGAATAGTCTTATTACGAAAATTAAAGACACGATGAAGGCAAGCACGTCGGAGATAGGGAAACTGAGCCATACCCCTTCTTCATTCAGTGCAAACGGCAGCGCGTACACAAGTGGGACAAGGAAGATTAACTGACGGCTCAAGGATAGGAAAATGGCAGTCTTGACCATCCCGAGACACTGGAAAAAATTTGCGGTGACCATAATGAATCCCACCAGCGCAAATGCTGAATTCATGATTCTGAGGCCTCTTGCGGCCAGCTGCTGAAGTTCGCTGTCGTTTGTGAACAGACTGACGGCGGGAACCGACAGAAATTCTGCCATAAGGAAACAAAGTGTTGTGACCAGTACGGCGCATTTGCAAGTTAGGATGAATACTTCTCTGACTCTTTTGTATTGTCTCGCTCCGTAGTTATATCCGGCAATAGGCTGCATTCCCTGATTGAATCCCATTACGATCATAACGAAGAAGAAAGAGAGCCTGTTGATGATACCGTATGCTCCGATTGCGAGGTCTCCACCATATTTTCCAAGCTGGTTATTGATGAAGATTGCTACAATGCAGGATGCGCTGTTCATCAGAAATGGCCCCAGGCCTATCGCCATGGATGATTTCGCGATTCTCCAGTTGACTTGGAGCAAAGGCCTTGGCAGGTGCGGAATACGCTCCTTATTGAAGAAAAAGCGGAAGGAATATGTCAGGGCCATCATCTGGCAGAGAATTGTAGCAATCGCGGCTCCTTTGATTCCGAGGTCGAATACGAAAATGAAAACAGGATCGAGGATGGCATTGGAAATGACGGTGAACAGGGTCAGCCCCATTGCTGTTTTGGGATTTCCCGACACCCTTATTACACCATTAAGACCGAAATACAAGTGCGTGACTACGTTTCCCAGAAGGATGATGGTCATATAGTCCTTCGCAAAGGGGAGTGTGTTCGGACTTGCCCCGAAAAATGTCAGGATGGGCTCAAGGAATGATAATGTTATGACTGTAAACAGGATTCCTATGATGGTGTTGAGGGACACTATGTTGGCGAGCACCTTGTCCGCCTTTTCGTAGTTTTTCTGTCCCAGAAGCACAGAGATCATATTCATAGCTCCGACTCCGACAAGAGTTCCGAGTGCTGTCGAAAGGTTCATAAGCGGGAAGGAGATTGCCAGTCCGGATATGGCGTATGAACCGACATCCTTGATGTGGCCGATATATATGCTGTCGACCATATTGTACAAAGAAGCCGCAGTCTGGGCGATGATTCCCGGGATTGCGTACATCTTCAATAACTTGCTTACCTTGAGAGTTCCTAATTCTGTCGGCGCTGCTATGCTTTGAGACATCTTCTCCTTCTAGTTACCAATCATTTCTATTTCGAATCTCAAAGGCGAATATCCCGGGATGCTTGCTGTGGCGCTGTTCTTATAGCCCCAGTCGCTGGTAAAGACTGCGATACCTTTCTCCCCTGACTTCATCAGGGACAGACAGTAAGCAAAACCTGTTATCAGATTTCCTTCGCTGCCGCCATTCAGCGCGTATTTGGTATAGTCTTCTCCGATGGTGACACTGCATGAACCGAAAGAACGGGACAGATCAAGTCCGTGAACTTTTGCCGTGTCCCTTATGCTGGTGTCAAAAACAAGTCCGTTGAGAAGGCTTCCCGTGTAATTGATCCGAACCGCGTCGCCCTGTTTGAATGATGCGGTGTCTGAAGGAGGACAGGTCTGGATGTAATAGAACCCTGCGGCAAGGGAATCAACCTTGTGGAGATTGTGGGAAATATACCTTTCAATAGAGTCCACCTGAAACTGGAAGATATCCGATGTTACTCCGGTCACTTCCAATTCATACACGGTATCAGTCCCCGTGCAGTTGTTGAGATACTCCTCGGCGGTTGCATATCTGTCTGTGACCATCAGCCATCCCGGAATGGCAGCTTTTCTCTTTCCTCCGACCCTCATATCCTTGATAACGTCCTCAAGACCTGCCTGCAACGCATTGGCGCCTCTGAATGATATTGCCGGGCCATAATATGCCGTCCTGTCGAACTCGTGCATCTGCTTTGCGGTTGCAGAATCCGTGTAGGCAGTGATGCTTCCGTCTAGATCCGTTGTCTTGTAGTTGAGGAATATGAAGGAATTGTCATCAGACGTGCCCACGAGGGCTCCGCTTCCGGGTGTGTCGTCAAGAATATATGCTCCCAGCCCCGTCATTTCGGCCTTAGGATAGTTGGTTTTGACCCAGCTGTCGAAATATCTCTTTGTGGCAAAGTTCTTAGTGATGGTTTGATCCTTGACGCAGGAAGACACCAGTACCATTGCTGCTGCAATGAAAACGATGGCCGATTTATGTTTCATATCTAAAAATTCTCGATTTTAATTATCCAAAAATGGTAGGCGAGGGGGGCATAAGCAGGAATCGTGCCGAGGGTGTTCTCCCCGAATGCGCGATTCCCCGGAAATATTATATAACATTCTTCTCCTTCTTTCACTCCTACAAGCCCTTTCTGTAAGCCGTCAAGAAGGATGTTGTCCTTGAGACTCACAATCTTTTCACCTAACAGGGTACTGTCTGATACCTCCCATCTCGCCTCCTGTGCTACGTCGGGACTGTTGGTCGCAAAAAGCCTGCTGCTGGTTATCGAGTAGGAACTGAAATCGTAGCCCGCATACAGGAAACTTACGGTTCCGTCTTCCTGCAACTCGTCGCCTTCGCCCTCGACTTCCACAAGCCTCACTATGCCGTCGGTAATCACCGATCTCCTTTCCGGGTTATCCGTTAACTGTTTTTTGACGTAGTCGTCAATCTTTGTAGCCTGGGTCGAATACGTCAACTTTACGCTCTCTCCGGTACAGGAAAGTGTCAGCAAAGCGGCAAAGAACAAATATAATATAGTTTTAGCTTTCATTCAAGAATGGTTTTGTTACGTTTTCGATATATGTGGCGGCATCTTCCGGCTTCCGGATGTTTTCCGGCCAATACAGCCTGCCTCCCGCAGCTTGCTCGTGACCGCCGCCGTTGAAATGCTCTCTGGCGCATCTGTTGGCGGAAACTCCGCGTTTGCTGCGTATGGAAACCCTGAAATAACCGTCTTCCTCGCGTAGGAAAACGCTCATCCTTATTTCCTTGATTGCAAGAGGAAGATTCACGAATCCCTCTGTCTCTCCGTCGGTGATGCCATATTCTGCGACAGCTTCCTTGCTGAGGATAATATATGCCAGACCTGCGGAGGTGGTGACCATAACGTCTTTCAGCAGATGTCCCATCAGCCTCATCCTGTTCTCTCGGTAATCGTTATAGATGTGTCCCAGTATCCTGTCCCTGTCCACTCCGGCGGCCAGAAGCTCGGAACAGGCCTCAAGGGTTGACGGGAACACAGAATTTGCAAAGTTGTTTGTGTCAGTTGTGATTCCGGTCAGGATGGCGTCAAGACTCGCCGCCGGTAATCCGGACGGATATTCGAGCCGCTTGAGAATGTGATACAGGTATTCGCTTGCCGACGAAATCTCTGTTTCGGAAAAACACAGGTCGAAACAGCCCGTGTCAGGTCCGATGTGGTGGTCTATGAGGATTTTTTCTCCGGTGAAATCTTCTATGTGTTTCTGCAGGGATCCGCTTCTCGAAGGAGTGTTGAAATCCAGACAAAAAAGCGTGTCGCAGGATCGCAGACAGACGGCCGTCCGTTCTTCATCCTCGTCACAGATTAGGATATTTTTCGACTCGTTCTCATCCATCATGAAGGAGAGGGTGTCCGGCCATCTGTCGGAGAGAAAGATGCGGACCGTTTTACTGCCGCTTTTTTCCAGAAAATGTTTCAAGCCGATGCTGCTCCCCATTGCATCTCCGTCTGGATGGATATGAGTGGCAATTGCGATATTCGAAGCTTTTGAAATGATATCTTCAAGCCTTGAAATCATTCCGGGGTTAATATTCTTCATCGGTTCCTTAATTTTCGGATGCAAATTTACAAAGAATATTGCATTTCATAAATCAATTTTTTAACTTTGTCCGTCAATACGGATAATAATAAAAACACACAATAATGAACGGAATTCTTAAAAAAGTTTTGACATTTTTCGTGCTTCCATTGGTTATCATCGGCTTGGTAATCGTGAATGTTCTCAGCATTATGGAGCCTGTCAAGTTCAACAAGGAAAAAGACTACCGCAGCGAGTTGGCTATCCAGCAGCTTAAGGACATCCGCACACTTGAAGTTGCTTTCAAGAGTGTCAACAATCGTTTTACTGCTTCTATCGATTCTCTCGTTGATTTTTACAACAACGGTGAGATGGAGGTCATCATGCAGATAGGTTCAAAGGATGACTCTGCAGCAGTTGCTCATACCGAGCAGGTCAAGAAAGCCAACAAGAAGATCACGACAGCTGATCTCTATGAAATGTATAAGGCTGGCGACAAGAATCTGGTGTTCTCTATAGCAAGTAAGGTTCCGGTAAAGGAAAGCGTATTTACCGACCGGGAGAATCTGGATCTTTCAAATCTCAAGTACATCCCGTTCTCTGACGGTGAGGAAATTATTACAGACGCTGTCGTGAAGACTGTTTCCGGTGTGCCGGTACCTCTCTTTGAGGCCAAGATTCCTTACAGGTTCTTGCTTAAGGGCCTTGACAATCAGCTTCGTATCAATCTCGATGCTGAAAGAAGGGATCAGAACAAGTATGAAGGTCTGCAGGTTGGTAGCGTTACCGCTCCTAACAACAACGCAGGCAACTGGGAATAATATAATGAATCAAATACCTAAATGCACCTTGGTGCCGGCTCGCTTTTTTGATGAGACTGCGCCGAGGTGCTTTCTTTCTGAAATATTCGAGCTTGAAGAGGGCGCTGAGGTGGAACATAAGGATGTCCCGCAATATGACGCCGTGTTAGTCTATGAAAAGACAGAGGCGGGGCTTCCAGCCTTGTCAAGAGTGATTGACAACCTGGACGGTTGTGCGGAGTACAACAAAATCCTCGCCGGCTGGAAGGCGGGTACTTTGTCTCTGGCAATAGCTCAGGGCCGGAACTTGCTCCTTGCCAATGTGTTCCCGGCAAAGGATTTCATTACGGCGGAATATCACATTTTCAATGCGATGAAATCACTTCAGCTCAATCCTGAAATCTCCACCGTATGCTTTATGGAAAGGCTCGGGGAGGATAATGAGTTGTCTCTATATCGTTATTTCAAATCAGTTGAGTACATATGCGAATAATCGGCGGCAGTCTGAAAGGGAAGAACATTCTTCCTCCGGCCGGCTATAAGGCAAGGCCTACTACCGATTTCGCCAGAGAAGGTCTGTTCAATGTCCTTAACAATGAATACGATTTCGAGGATTTGAAGGTGCTTGATTTGTTCGGCGGCACCGGTGCAATATCGTTTGAATTCGCTTCCCGTGGGGCATCCCGCGTCTATTGCGTAGAAATGCTCAGGGAGAATGCCTCGTTCATCAAAACGGAGGCGGCCAGACTGGGCCTTGGTAATGTTACTATGGTCAGGGACAATGTCTTTGATTTCCTTGATGTCTGCAGAGAAAAATTCGACATCATCTTTGCTGACCCTCCGTATGCGCTGGAAGGTCTTGACCTGCTTCCCGACAAGATTTTATCAAAGGATATCTTGTATCCTGAACGTTATCTGGTGCTTGAACACGGTGACGAATATTCTTTTTCCGGACATCCCCGTTTTATTAAAGAAAAAGTGTACGGGCGTGTCCATTTCTCTTTTTTCGAATAATTCAAATGCATACAAAGGAAGAAAAGCTTGAACAGTTCTCGAGGCTGCTTGATATTATGGACGCTCTCAGGGAAAAGTGCCCGTGGAATGCAGAACAGACTATGGAATCCATCCGCCCGATGACGGAGGAAGAAGTGTATGAATTGAGTGATGCCGTCATCCGCAGAGACCGGCAGGCAGTTGCAAAGGAAGTCGGCGATATTCTGTATCATATGGTGTTCTATGCCAGGATAGGTCAGGAAGATGAATCGTTCGACATAGCCGATTCCCTGCAGAAAATCTGCGATAAAATGGAGTTCAGACACCCGCATGTTTTCGGAGATGACAAGCGCCAGCTTACGGCCAAAGAGATTGCTGACACCTGGGAACTTGTGAAGGCGAAGGAGAAAGATGGCAATAAGACGGTGTTGTCCGGAATCCCGGATTGTATGCCCGCCATCCTCAGGGCTGTTTCAATGCAGGAAAAGGCTCGTGGGTGCGGATTTGACTGGGAGAAGAAAGAAGACGTATGGGATAAGGTGAGAGAAGAGCTCGGTGAGGTGACCGAGGCTTGTGAAGAGGAAGACAAGGCCCATATGGAAGAAGAGTTCGGGGACTTGCTGTTCGCCGTCATCAATGCTGCCAGACTTTACGGAATCGATCCCGAGGTTGCCCTTGGCGGATCCTGCTCCAAGTTCAGGCGGCGGTTTACCTATCTTGAAGAGAATACTCTCAAGAAGGGTATCAGTATGAAAGATATGACTCTTGCCCAAATGGATGCCATCTGGGATGAGGGGAAAGCGAAGGGATTGTAATGAAATGGACGGAGAGGACGGCACTTCTGCTTGGCGCGGACGGATTGGCAAGACTACGGGCTTCAAAAGTCCTTGTGGTCGGATGTGGAGGCGTAGGTGCGTTTGCCGCTGAAATGCTGGCACGTGCCGGCGTGGGACATCTTATCCTTTTGGATAATGACCTCATATCGGACAGCAACAGGAACAGGCAGCTCCCTGCCCTTATTTCTACTGTAGGTATGAAAAAATGCGTGGTCCTTGCCGCCAGACTGAGGGATATTAACCCGGAACTTGACATGGAAGTGTTGGATGACTATCTCGCTGAAAACAATATCAAAGACCTGATTCCCCCGGGCATCGATTTTGTTGTGGATGCGATAGACACCCTGAGCCCGAAGATTGCGTTGATTCAGTATTGTCTTGCCGGTGGAATCAGGCTGGTGTCTTCGATGGGCTCTGGAGCCAAGGTCGATGCCACAAAGGTCCGGATAGCCGATATCTCAGAAACAAATATGTGTCCGCTTGCCCATATGCTGCGTAAACGGCTCCATAAACTGGGCATCAGAAGCGGCTTTCTTGCCGTATATTCCGAGGAGCCTCCTCATAGGGAATCTATGGTCCTTGAAGAAAGCCGGAACAAGAAGTCCCAGACCGGAACTGTATCTTATCTTCCGGCTGTTTTCGGTTGTGTGTGTGCTCAGGCGGTTATTACCCGGATTGCAGGAGTAGAAAATCTTTAGTATCTTCGCGAGATATATAATTGAATGGAAGATGTCGTATCAGCTTGTGGAAGTGCATACTAAAAGGGACTTGATGAGGTTTATCAAGTTTCCTGACGAGTTGTACCGAAACTGCCCGCAGTATGTTCCGGCATTGCATTCGGACCAGATCAATTCCTTGACAAAGGTATCCACATTAAGTTATTGTTCGCGCAGGATGTGGATGGTAGTGGACGGAGAAAATGTGGCCGGGAGGATATGCGGAATCATCAACCCGAGATATAATGAACGGTACAATACACGCAGGGCGCGTTTCGGGTGGTTTGATACGATAAATGACATAAATGTTGCCCGCCTGCTCATCGAAACGGCTGAAGCCTGGGCGAAGGAGCAGGGGATGGACGAAATACACGGTCCTCTGTACTACAACACGCTCGGCAAGCAGGGAATGCTGGTCGAGGGATTTGAAAACGTTCCTCCGTTCAACTGTATCTACAATTTTCCTTATTACAAGGAGTTGATTGAGAAATTGGGCTTTATAAAGGAGTGCGACTGGGTTCAGTACAGACTTGAAGCGCAGCAGGGAGTGCCTGAGAAGACCAGAAGGGTTGCGAAGATGGTACTGGAGAAATATAATCTCAAGATTGGACGTTTGGACAAGTTAAAGAAGGATCCTGAGAAGGTCAGAAATTTCTTCAAGGTCTATAATGACAGTTTCGCATCATCAGTCTATAACTTCATTCCATTCACGGATGAGGAGATTGAGGAAGAGGCAAAGGCGAGTATGCCTTTCATTTCAGACAAAGCCAGCTGTGTGCTGTTTGACGCGGATGATAATGTGGCCGCATTCGGCATATCTTTCCCTACCATATCGCTGGCCTTGCAGAAAGCACGTGGAAAGATGTTCCCATTCGGATGGATTCATTTCCTGAGGGCTCTTTCTGACTACAGTACGGTAGACCTCATGATCAATGGCGCTACACCGGAATGGCAGAATAAAGGGATATCAGCCGTGTATTATGATGTGATGGCGGACAAGGCGGCGAAGAGCGGCGTCAAGTGGGCCATTACCAATCCCCAGATTGAGACCAACAGCGCTGTCAACATCTGGAACAGTTATGAACATGAACTTTTTATGCGGCGCAGATGCTACATAAAATCTATTGAATAGAATATGGCAGAAAACACATTGCTTGAAAAAGTCCTCTCTCTGCAGGACAAATTCCAATCCCTTCAGGACCAACTCGCAAGCCCCGAAGTAATGGGCGACATGAAGAAATATGTCCAGCTGAACAAGGACTACAAGCAGCTTGAGCCTATCATCAAGGCCGGTTTGGAATACAAGAAAATGATTGACAACCTTGCTTCCGCAAAGGATGTGTTTATGAATGAAAAGGATGAGGAACTCAAGGAAATGGCAAGGGAAGAGATCAATGAGATACAGGATCAGCTGCCAAAGATGGAGGCTGACATCAAACTGCTTCTTATCCCTGCAGATCCTGATGATGCCAAGAACGCTATGGTGGAAATCAGAGGAGGTACAGGTGGTGACGAGGCAGCCATCTTTGCAGGAGACCTGTTCCGTATGTACCAGCATTTCGCCGAAGCGCGCGGATGGAAGCTTGAAGTCAGTGACCAGACTCCGGGTACTTCCGGAGGATTCAAGCAGATTGTGTTCAAACTTTCTTCAGGGACGGAAGGAGTGTATGGCGTAATGAAATATGAATCCGGTGTTCATCGTGTTCAGAGGGTTCCACAGACTGAGACACAGGGCAGGATTCAGACTTCTGCCGCATCGGTTGCAGTATTCCCTGAAGCAGGCGAGTTCGATGTGGATCTGAAATGGGATGATATCAGACTTGACCTTTTCTGCTCATCAGGACCCGGTGGTCAGGGCGTGAATACCACATACTCTGCTGTCCGCCTTACCCATATTCCATCAGGACTGGTCGTTCAGTGCCAGGAAGAGAGATCCCAGCTCAAAAACAAGGAAAGGGCTTTCGAAGAGCTCAGGACTCGTCTTTATAACCTTGAGCACCAGAAATATCTTGACGAGATTGCCTCCAAAAGAAAGACTATGGTGTCCACTGGTGACCGTTCTGCAAAGATTAGAACCTACAATTACCCTCAGGGAAGGGTCACCGACCATCGTATCAACTGGAGTATGTATAATCTTCCGGTGTTTATGAACGGCGACATTCAGGAATGCATAGACCAGCTACAGATTGCTGAAAATGCAGAGCGTCTGAAAGAAGCGGGGGATTAGCTATTTTACTTTACGGAAGGCTATGCAGGCGTTATGGCCTCCAAAGCCGAATGAATCGGACATGCTGAGAGTGAGTTCCGCTTTTACGGCTCTGTTCGGCGTGTAGTCCAGATCACATTCCGGATCAGGATTGTCCAGATTGATGGTCGGAGGAATTACTCCGTCCCTTAGTGCAAGGATTGTGGCTATTGCTTCTGCAGCGCCTGTCGCTCCGAACATATGTCCGTGCATAGATTTGGTGGATGAGATGTGGCACTTGTATGCAAAATCTCCGAAAGCCTGCTTGTATGCCGCTGTTTCAATCTTATCGTTCAAAAGGGTACCTGTGCCGTGTGCGTTGATGTAGACTGAGTCTTTCTCTTTGTCCAGGGCGGCTTCTTTCGCCGCCATCCTGATGCAGGCCGCCTGGGTCTCTCCATCAGGTCTCGGGGCAGTGGCGTGGTAGGCATCGCAGGTGGATGCGTACCCTACGATTTCAGCATAAATCTTTGCTCCGCGGTCCACAGCATGCTGATATTCTTCTAGAATCAGAACTGCAGAGCCGTCGGACATTACGAATCCTCCCCTGTCTGCGTTGAATGGAAGGCAGGCGTGCAGCGGATTCTCTTCCCTTGTCAGCGCCCTTGCATTTGCGAATCCGGCGAGTCCCAGCGGAATTGTACCGCACTCGGTGCCTCCTGCGATGATTGCATCAAGATAACCGTCCTTGATTGCCCTGTAGGCCTCACCTATCGAATGTGTTGATGTGGCGCAGGCTGTGGAAATGGTGATGCAGGATCCCTTTGCGCCGAATTTCATAGCAATGTTTCCTCCGGCCATATTGGAAATCATTGACGGAATGAAATGAGGGGACACCCACTTCCCGGACGGATCCTCGTCAAGTTTTCTGACTTCCCTGCAGATAGTCTCGAATCCACCGACTCCGGAACTGACATATACGCCAAGCCTGAAAGGGTCTATGTTTGCTGCTTCACCTTCGGCTATGAGCCCGGAATCGTTCATAGCCTGCCAGGCGGAGGCCATTGCGTAAATTGCGAACGGATCCTGCTTGCGGATGAACGGCTTGTCCATTCCGTATTCCTCAGGGTTGAAGTTGCGTATTTTCCCGGCAATCTTGACAGCAAACCCTTCAGTAGGGAATTCTTCTATCAAACTGATGCCGCAAACCCCTTCCTGGAGGTTTTTCCAGAAAGTATTCACATCATTTCCAATCGGGGAAAGCACCCCGAGTCCTGTAACAACTACCCGTCTGTCCATTATCCGAATCTGTAAAATTTGGTAATCACAATTCCTTCCGGTGGAACGTGACTGCAAAAGTAAAAATTTTTTATCTTTGTACCTAACTTAATAGGGGGGAGATGATTTCTTTGAACGACAAAGTGCCGGATTATTTGTTTGGAAAGCACCAGTTGATTTCCACTGTGACCTTTGCTGCGTTATTCTCTCTGGTGTTCCTGATGGTGAGCATTCCGTTCTCGGACAATGCCTGGTTCAAACTCGACACGACCCGGGCCTTCAGCTACACAATCCGTTTTTTTATGATAGCCCTACTGATGGTCTGCATAAGCAAAAGACTGATGTATATGCTGAGATACTCTCACAACTGGAAATTCGGTGAATATGTCCTGTGGAACATAATCGAGATAGTTGCGGTCTGCGGCTCTTATACCTATCTTACGTATTATGCCAGTGAACAGGGGGTCATCACGTTGACCGAAACAGACCCTGATAAGATATTCTTCAACTCCATCACATATTGCGTCATCTCTCTTGGTGTGCCGTATATCATTGCCGGAATGTATTTTGCCATCAATGAGAAGGATAATACAATCCGACTGATGAACTACGGGAACGTGGTTACCGATGAAACTTATTCGGCGCAGGATGAGAAGAAAATCACGATTTTTGACAATAACGGTGTATTGAAGCTGTCCATTAAATCATCGAACCTCTATTACATTGAGTCAAATGATAATTTCATCAAAGTCTGGTACACCGATTCCGGTGGCATTCTCAAGCAATATATGTTGCGATGCCGTCTCAAGACAATAGAGGATAGTTTCAAGGAAAGTGAACTCGTACGCTGCCACCGGAAATATATCGTGAACATGAATCATATCAAGATGCTCACAAAGGAGAAGGACGGATATGTGATAGAACTGGACGGGGTTGCGTCCGAGCCTATTCCTATCTCAAAGACTTATGAGGAGAATGTCTTGAGCCGCTTCAATTCCCGTTAGGCTTTCCTCGATTTTCTTCGCTCGCGTTTTTTTCTGGTGCGCAAGCTATTGAAACTCTGCACCATAAGTTCGTCTGAATAGATGTTCTTCGCTGCCAGACAGTTGCAGATGACTGCCAGGAGCGGGAATATGGCACTTGCCTTGAAGATAAGGCTGCTGTCCGCGATGAAATAGTCCACTGCGATCCATCCCTGAAATGCCAGTGTCAGCAGTGCGGACAGGATTGCTGTCCTCATCTGGAACACTCTGACTTTGTAGGTGGTAAGTGCAAGAATGTTAAGCAGCGTAATGAGAATCATGAGTATAAGGTAGGGGATGTATACTATGTACGTGACCTCATTGTCGATTTCACCCCCGGAGCCTATTGTGACGGCCTTGTTTATGAAGAACATCACGCCTATCAGCGCTGTCGAAATTGCCAGATATAGTGTCTGAATTCTTTGCCACATTGTTCTGAAAGTTTTTTTTTGTAAGCGTGCAAAAGTAGGAAAAACCGTAATAAAATCCTATTTTTGTGTATTATGAGAATACCGGAATCAGAATTAATAATCAACTCGGACGGATCAGTTTTTCACCTGCATCTTCGTCCGGAAGAGATCGCGGACAATATAGTGCTTGTCGGCGATCCGGGAAGAGTGGATCTCTTCGGCGAAATGCTTTCAGATAAGGAGTTTGACCGCAGATCACGCGAATTCCATTCGGTCACGGGCAAGTTTGATGGGAAACGGGTTACCGTGCTTTCTACGGGAATCGGTACTGACAACATCGATATCGTGATGACCGAACTTGATGCTCTGGCAAATATTGATTTCAAAAAGCGTGAGGTGAAACCGGAACACAGGTCGTTGAATATATTGCGTTTTGGTACCAGCGGGTCTATCCAGCCGGATATTCCTCTCGGGTCTTTTGTATTCGCTGAGTACTCTCTCGGCTGTGACGGTCTTGTTAACTGGTATGCAGACAGAGACAAATGCTCTAACCTGGAGATGGAGGAGGCATTCAAAGCACATACTCACTGGAACAAGCATTTGCCGGATCCTTATTTTGTAAGGGCGAGCGAGAGTCTTATTGAGAAATTCAAGGATTGTGCGATTTTGGGTGTCACGGTTTCGGCTTCGGGCTTCTATGGCCCTCAGGGACGTGTGGTGAGGATACCTCTTGCTATGCCTGATATGCTCGAAAAGTTTGAATCGTTCAGGTTCGGAGACTATCGCATCACGAATTTCGAGATGGAGAGTTCTGCCATTGCCGGACTAGCCAGGCATCTCGGCCATAATGCCGGTACTGTCTGCTGCATCATAGCCAACCGCTATCTGAAGAGCAGCAATGCGGACTACCAGCCTGTGATCAGGCAGTATGTGAAAACAATTCTGGAAAAGTTGACGGAGGAGGACTAGTCGTATATCTGAGTGCCCTTCATTCGGGTCCACTCGGGAGTAGGGATGGAAGGGTCATCGATGAAACTGTCGATGATCCTTTTTTCGCCTCCCATGACATTGTGCTCGAGAAAGGCTTCCTGCTCTTTCAGGTTGTACATCATTGAGATGCATATTTCGTGTCCTCTTTCTTTGTATCTCAAAGTGTTATAGTTGTAGGAATTTTTCTTGAACACTGATGTCAGGACATCGGCTCCGGCGAAGCGGTAGTTGAAGAACCAAATTTGTCTGTACTCGACAATCTTGTCCTTCGTGCCGTGGAGCATCAGTGTAGGAGCCGGCTCTCTGGCATATCCGGGAGCTCCGTTGTCGGTGAACACCGCTCCTGAGAAAGACATTATTCCGGCGAAGCGGAAGTCTTCCGGAAGTTCGGAAGCCAGCCCGGTATGGTTGCAAAGCTCGTAATCGGCCTGGAGCGCGGTGATGGCTCCTGCGGAAGAGCCTGCTAGAACGAGATTGCCCGGATCCACACCCAGCGCCTCACCATTTTCAATAATGAAGGAGACAGCGCTGAACAGGTCTTCGACGGCAAGGTTTATTGCACCTTGCAGAAGTTTGATGACTCTGAGCCCTTTCATCTCCGCGTGCTTGAGACCAAGCCTGTAGTCTATAGAAATGATGCCGTAACCGCGGTTTGTCATTTCTTTGAACCATTCCAGATATGTAACTTCGTCGCGTTTCCCGCTCTTGAAACCTCCTCCGAAGATGAATACGATTGTAGGTTTGGTCTTCCCGTCAATGGATGTCTCGCTTCCGTCAGCGGGAAGGTATAGGTCAAGTAGGAGGTCGCAGCTGTCCTTTGTTGCGAACCTGTATGTGCCGTCCGGCTTTATTGTGTCTTTTGCCGATGCATTTCCTGCAAAGAAAATGCATGCAGCCAGAGCCAGGGTGGTAATTATGGATTTTCTCATTTAACTGAATATTTTACTTCCGTCGCCGAGCATTTCAACGACGCTGATAAGTTCTTCTTTTATGGCCTCAACTGCTTCTTCGGTGCTGTGCCCGTTTTCCGGTGAATTTTCCTTGCCCCTGTTGTGCAGTTCGGACAGTGTCCTGTAGCTTACACCCAACATACTGAAAAGACTCTCACATTCTGTGCAAACCGACTTTGAAAGTGCCATAAGCAGATGATCGGCACCAACCTCTCCGTCTCCTGCCATGGACGCCTCCAGCATAGTCATACTGAGAACGTTTTCCGCGCTGCGGGACAAGGTGATTTTGTCTTCGTCGCAGTATGGTATGCCGACGGATTTGAAAAGTCTTGAATCAAGGAATCCTTTGCATGCAGCTATGTCGGCGCCGCATTCTGACAGCATCCGGCAGGCTTCGTTGTCCCCGTGCCGGAGCAGCCCGAGAAAAAGATGTCCGGGACCGATCTGATACGTTCCTGTCCTCATCGCCTCGTCTTTGGAATACTGCAGGATCTTGGTCAGGATATCTGAAATATACATCTCCATCAGGTTGCAAATGTACCATTTTTTTTCTAAATTTGCGTGTTTATAATAAAAGGAAAGAATTGAGGAAATAGATATGGATAATGAGGTTTTAAACACCGAACAGTTACATGGAATCATAGAGCCGGTCGAGATCGACCATGAAATGCGTACGGCCTACATAGACTACTCTATGTCAGTCATCGTTTCGCGTGCCCTCCCTGATGCCAGGGATGGTTTGAAACCGGTTCAGAGGCGAGTGCTTTTCGGTATGGACGGGCTTGGGTTAAGCTATGGTGGACAGACCAAGAAGTCGGCGAGGATTGTAGGAGAAGTGCTTGGTAAGTTCCATCCGCACGGCGATTCCAGCGTATATGATGCAATGGCCCGTCTGGCTCAGAACTGGAACCAGAGATACCCTCTGGTGTTCGGTCAGGGTAACTTCGGTTCTATGGACGGAGATCCTGTTGCCGCCATGCGTTATACCGAGGCAAAGCTTGCCAGGATGGCTGAGGATGTCCTTCATGACATAGAAAAGGATACCGTTGATATGCAGCTGAACTTCGACGACTCGCTCGAGGAACCGACCGTGCTGCCTACCAAACTGCCTCTCCTCCTTCTCAACGGTTCTTCCGGAATTGCTGTGGGAATGGCGACGAATATGGCTCCGCACAACTTGGGTGAAGTCTGCGATGCCATTTGTGCATATATCGATAATCCCGATATTTCGACCGAAGAATTGATGGAACACATCAAGGGCCCGGATTTTCCTACCGGAGGAATAATACAGGGACGTCAGGGCATCATCGATGCATATGAGACAGGTCGTGGAAAGGTTGTTGTCAGGGCAAAGACCGAAATAGAAGTCGCTGACAACGGAAGGGAGACTATAGTCGTTACGGAAATTCCGTATATGGTCAACAAGAAGGATATGATCGAGAAGATCGGCCAGATGGTTGAGGGCAAGAGAATTGATGGAATATCCTATATAAATGATGAAACATCCCGCGAAGGAGTCCGCGTTGTCTTCAGATTGAAGATGGGTGCCAATTCCAACGTGGTTCTCAATACATTGTTCAAGTACACTGCCCTCCAGAGCAGTTTCCCTATCAACAATGTCGCACTCGTGAAAGGAAGACCGCAGACCCTGTCGTTGAAGCAGATGCTTGCGACATTCATCGATTTCCGCCACGAGGTTGTAGTGAGAAGGACAAAATTCGATCTCGACAAGGCTCAGAAGAGGGCGCATATCCTCGAAGGTCTCCTCAAGGCCATTGATGTGATTGACGAGATTGTCGCCATCATTAAGAAGTCCAAGAGCGTCGATGAAGCAAGAACTGAACTTATGGAGACATTCGGTTTCTCTGAGCTTCAGGCATCAGCCATCATAGAGATGCGTCTCCGTCAATTGACGGGACTCGAGAAGACCAAGCTCAAGGCTGAGTATGATGAACTCGAGAAATTCATTGCCCGCTGCCAGGAGATTCTTGGAAGCGAAGAGGAACAGTTGAAGGTAGTCAAGGAGGAAACGGAGGCTATGAAGGCTAAGTATGCCGATGCCCGCCGCTCAGAGATTGTGATGTCAGCCGACGAATTCAATCCTGAGGATTTCTATGCGGATGAGGATGTGGTGATTACCATCTCCCACCTTGGATATATCAAGCGTACGGCTCTTGCCGAGTACAGGACCCAGAACAGGGGAGGTGTCGGAATGAAAGGCAGCGCTACGAGGGATGAAGACTTCATCGAACATATCTATGTGGCCAATATGCATTCTACTATGCTGTTCTTCACACAGAAGGGATTGTGCTACAGGATGAAGGTGTATGAACTTCCTGAAGGTAACAAGACCTCCAAAGGGCGTGCTATCCAGAATCTTATGTCTATCGAACCTGACGACTGCATCAAGACCTATCTCAATGCGAAGTCCATCGAGGACCCTGAATATATCAACAATAACTATGTCGTACTCATTACCAAGCAGGGTATCATCAAAAAGACCACACTTGCGGAGTACTCCAACAAGCGCAGCCGTAACAAGGGAATCATCGCCATCACCGTACGTGAGGGAGATGAACTCCTTGATGCTCTCCTGACCAACGGAAATCACGAAATTATGATAGCTGCCAAGGGGGGAAGGTGCGTGAGGTTCGTGGAATCCCAGGCAAGATCTCTAAGCCGTGGTTCTCAGGGCGTAAGGGGCATTGACCTCGCGGATGGCGATGAAGTTGTCGGAGCTATTTCATTCGACCCGTCGGCGGAGGATGCAAAGGATCATACCGTGCTGGTAGTCAGTGAGAACGGATATGGAAAACGTACCGATCCTTCCGAGTATAGAATCACCAGCAGGGGAGCCAAGGGAGTCAAGACAATTAACATTACTGAAAAGACTGGCTCGCTTGTTGCAATAAAGAGTGTGACGGAGTATAACGACTTGATGATAATCAACCATTCTGGTATAGCTATTAGGATGAGTATCAAGGATATACGCGAGGCTGGAAGAGCGACGCAGGGAGTGCGTCTGATTAATATCAAAGAGAATGACTCGATTGCAGCAGTGTCTCCGGTGGCCGCCTCCGACGAAGATGAAGAACAACAGACTAACCAATAGTTAACAATAAACTAAAAATAGAAGTTATGAAAAAAATTTTGATGACACTGGCACTTGTTGCCTCTTTCCAGTTCGCTTATGCACAGACTGGCGCAAACAAGGTTGTAGCCCAGAAACGCAATGCGGCAAAGGCAGCTGTTGAGTCTGCTGAAGCTGATGCCGCCAACGCTAAGAAAGCTGCAAAACTTGCTACCTGGCTTAATCTCGGTAAGGCATATCTTGATGCAAATGCTGCTCCTACTGCAAACGCATATCTCGGAGCAACAAAGACTGAACTTTCTCTGCTTATGGGCGGAAATCTGAATCCTATTTCTTCAGAGACAGTTGTTCTCGACGGAGTACAGCTTTCAAAGGAAGATTACGGCGGATGTGATTTCTATTTCAATGAGAACGGTACGCTTGTTATGACGGACGTCACAGAACCTGTTGTCCCGGATGCTTTGAACAAGGCTTTCGAGGCTTTCCAGAAAGCTCAGGAACTTGACGTCAAGGGAAGCAAGAAAAAGGATATCAGTGCTGCTATCAAGACTATCGCAGATGCATTCAGCGAGCAGGCATATAACCAGTACAGCTTCGGTAATTTCGCGGCTGCCAGCAAGTTTTTTGAACGCGTGTCAGAAGTATCTCTCGCTGAACCATACGCAGTTCTTGATACAAATTCAATTTATAATGCCGCATACACAGCATTCCAGTCAGAGAACTTCGCAAAGGCAAAGGAACTGTTCGAAAAGTGTGCGTCATACGGATACTATTACAATGACGGTATCGTATTTTCTTATCTGTCAAAACTTGCTGAGAAAGACGGTGATGCAGAGAAGTCACTTGCTATTCTTAAGGAAGGTTTTGCCGCTTTCCCGCAGAGCCAGGCTATACTTGTTGACCTCATCAATTACTACATCACAAGCAAGTCTGACACAGATGAACTCTTCTCTCTGCTCAATAAGGCAAAGCAGAATGAGCCTAACAATGCTTCCCTCTATTATGTAGAAGGCAATATCAATGCCCAGCTCGGAAACGAGGAAGCCGCTATCGCTGCTTGGGAGAAGTGCTCAGAGGTTAATCCTAAATACGCTCTCGGTTTCTATGGCGAGGGAGTTCACTTCTATGACAGGGCAGTTGACATTCAGGATGCTGCAGCTGCAGAACTTGATGATGCAAAATATATGGCACTCGTTGCTGAATTCGAGGAAGTGCTTGAGAAGTCAATTGCTCCATTCGAGAAGGCATTCGAGATTGCTGAAGAGGCTGATGTGAAGACGAGCGCCGCAGAGTACCTCAGGAATGCGACATTCCGTCTCCGTGCAAAGGATCCTAAGTTCCAGGCTGCGTACGATAAGTACAACGCTTACGTACAGGGAGAAAAGTAGAAATTATTGATCGAGGCCTTCCTTCTCGAAGGCCTTGACTATTTTAGTGACCAAAGGGTGTCGCACGATGTCTTCGGAAGTGAAGGTGACAGTGCAGATGCCCTTTATGTTTTTCACCATACTGATGGTCTTCAGGAGGCCGGAATCCTCCTTTCTCGGAAGGTCCACCTGGGAGGCGTCGCCTGTGACTATGAACTTGGCGTTGCATCCCATACGTGTGAGAAACATTTTGATTTGTCCCAGGTTCGTGTTCTGGGCTTCGTCGAGAATGACGCAGGCACGGTCGAGGGTGCGTCCGCGCATATAGGCCAGAGGTGCTATCTGAATGGTGCCGTCAGCCATAAAATCCTGAAGTTTCTTCGCAGGAATCATATCTCCCAGAGCATCATATAAAGGCTGCAGATATGGGTCGAGTTTGTCTTTAAGGTCTCCCGGAAGGAAACCGAGTCTTTCTCCGGCCTCGACAGCTGGGCGGGTGAGTATTATCCTCTTGATTTCCCTGTTTTTCAGGGCTCTGACAGCAAGTGCTATGGCAATGTAAGTCTTTCCGGTACCGGCAGGACCTGTAGCAAAGATAAGGTCGTTGTCAAAATAGGCTTTTACCATATCCTGCTGGGTTTTGTTTCGTGCCCGTATTGCCTTGCCGTCCGTTGTGTGTACTATGATGGCATCGCCTGAAAGCTTGAATTTATCTGCGGAGGTCTCCCCGTCGAATATGTCTTCAACGTCATAGACAGTCAGGTTCATCTTGTGATGCCTGACTTCAACAAGTTCCGAAAGTTTGGTCTCGAATTCTTCAATCTCCACATCCTTGCCATCCAGGATGATGTCGGTGCCGCGGGCTACAACTTTCAACCCCGGGAAATAGGTGCAGAATTCTTCAAGGATTTTGTTTCCGACCCCGAAAATCTCCACTGGGTCGATTGATTCAAGCTTTATGGTTTTTCTCATATCGGCAAAGATATGTATTTTTTTGTCAAGGATTAATGATTAAATTTGCATTTTAAGCTATTAAAAGGCGATGAAGTGTAAGTGTTTGATAATTAGCTTGTTGCTCGTGTGTTCCGCATTGCTGACCGGTTGCGATTTCGTGCGTTCGGCTCTCGGGCGACCGACTTCGGCCGAAATAGAGGCCAAAAGGCAGGTGATTCTGGAAGAGAACCGGGTGGCGGCAGAGGAGAAAGCGAAGGCTGAAGCTGCAGAAAAATATAGCAGAGACTCTCTTGCTGCGTTGAATTCTTTTGCCGACAAAGGAATTCAGATGAAGTTGCGTTCCGAGCTCCCGGCCACAATCGTTTCTGCGCCTGAACTCCGTTATTACATAATAGCCGGCGCTTTCGGGACTCCATCAAACGCTGAAAAACTCCAGTCTAATCTAGTAGAGAAGGGTTTCAATTCGGAAATTCTTGTATATAGAAGCGGAATAAGGGCAGTCGGCGTCACACCTACGGATGATATTGTGGAGCTGTATGGCTCATATGACAGGTTGGTCGGAGAAAAAATAATACCGGCCGATGCCTGGATTCTTGTTAATGAATAGAAGGGTATGAAAAGAATCCTTGTTATCTCGGCTCTGATGTTTTGTTCTGTCGCGTATGCGCAGTTCAGGACAGTGCCTTACTCAAATCTTGATGACAGCGAAACGGTCAAGTCTCTTCGCCGGCACGTTGAATTTCTTTCTTCGGCGGCCCTGGAAGGGCGTGGCGCGGGAACTGACGGAGAAACCGAAGCCGCCATATATCTGACACAGGGTCTTGCCGCCTATGGAGCCGACGTCATTTCCGGAGACGAGGGGGAAATTTTCGGAATGAAACAGGAAAGTGGCGACACCCTTTGTTCCAGAAATGTAATTGCCTGTATTCCCGGTTACGACAAGAATCTCAAGGACCGATATATCGTGATAGGGGCGAGGATGGATAACATACGGAAAAGGAAACTCACCGTAAACGGAGAGGTTCGCGAAACTGTGTTTTACGGTGCAAACGGGAATGCTTCGGGCATGGCTATGCTTCTTGAACTGGCAAGGATGCTGGAGACGAACTCGAACCTGCTCCGCAGATCAGTTCTCCTTGTGGGATTCGGCAGTTCCACTGAGACATTCGCCGGAGCCTGGTATCTTCTTAACCGTTCGTTCAAGGATGCAGACAAGATTGATGCGATGATAGATCTTGATATGCTGGGGAAGGGAAGCGCCGGCTTTTATGCCTACACGGCTTCCAATCCCGATATGAATGCGATTGTCAATTCCCTTGCACAGAGTCTTCAGCCGATACATCCCGAACTTACGGCCCAGATGCCGTACCCGTCTGACAATATGGCTTTTTATGATGCCTCCATACCTTCGATAATGTTCACGACTGGATTCTACCCGGAACATAACACCGAAAAAGATGTAGCGGACATCATACAGTATGATTTTATGGAGAGGGAACTGGAATATATCTACAACTATTCAGTTTCCCTCATCAATGGTCCGAAGCCGATTTTCAATGTCCGGGAGGAACTGAGGAAGCGTGGACCGGAGAACAATGTTGTGCCTTATTATGATTGCGACAGACCGCCGATTTTCCTCGGAAGTACGGATCCGAAGGCATTCCTGGAGAAGTGGGTTTACAAATATCTCAAATACCCGGAACAGGCCGTCAGGGAAGGAATACAGGGTAAGGTTCTTGTCAACTTCGTTGTGGATGAGAAGGGCAAGGTGACCAACGTTCAGGTGCTCAAGGGTGTGGATCCGCTCCTCGATGACGAGGCCCTGAGGGTGATCAAAGCATCTCCGGATTGGAAACCGGGACTTGTCAGAGGTCAGAAGGTGAAGGCTGAACTGTCGCTATATGTTGAATTCAGATTGAAGAAAAGAAAATAGATAATATGGATTACGATTTCAGAAGTATTGAACGCAAATGGCAGTCCTATTGGGCTGAAAAGCAGGTTTTCAAGGCTGTGGAGGACTCTTCCAGACCTAAGTTCTATGTGCTTGATATGTTCCCGTATCCTTCAGGGGCTGGCCTTCACGTAGGACATCCTTTGGGATACATCGCGAGTGATATTTATTCCCGGTACAAGAGGCTCAAGGGATTCAATGTGCTTCATCCTATGGGATATGACTCTTTCGGGCTCCCGGCAGAGCAATATGCCATCCAGACAGGTCAGCATCCTGAGATTACTACTCAGAAGAATATTGCGAGGTACCGTGAACAGCTGGACCGTATCGGATTCTCATACGATTGGAGCAGGGAAGTGCGTACTTGCGATCCTGCATTTTACAAGTGGACTCAATGGGCGTTCCTCAAGATGTTCGACAGCTGGTTCGATCCTTCGCTCCATAAGGCCCGTCCTATATCCGAACTCATAGCTAGGATTGAGAAAGATGGCTATGAAGATATTACTCCGGAGAAGTGGGCTGGTGCCACGGAGAAGGAAAAATCAGATATGCTGATGAATTATCGTATTGCGTATCAGGGAGAAACTGCGGTAAACTGGTGCCCGGAACTTGGGACCGTGCTTGCCAATGATGAAGTGAAGGACGGGCTTTCAGTGCGTGGTGGTTTCCCTGTGGAGCAGAAGAAAATGACCCAGTGGCAGCTTCGCGTGTCAGCGTATGCGGGAAGGCTTCTGGATTCTCTCGAGAGTCTGGACTGGACGGATTCGCTCAAAGAGATGCAGAGAAACTGGATAGGCAAGTCGGAGGGTACCGAAGTCGTATTCCAGTGCGGTGAACCGGCATTCCCTGTGACCATTTTCACAACACGTGTGGATACGATATATGGAGTCACCTTTATGGTACTTGCACCTGAAAGTGAGCTCGTGGACAAATTGACGACACCTCAGCATCGTGCGGAGGTGGACGAATATCTCCAGTACGTGAAGAAAAAGACTGAGAGGGAAAGAATCGCCGAGACCAGGGCTGTGACCGGCGTATTCACCGGATCGTATGGGACAAATCCTGTTACCGGCGAGAAAGTCCCTATTTGGATTTCCGAATATGTACTTGCCGGATATGGCACCGGAGCCATTATGGCAGTGCCTGCCCACGACAGCAGGGATTATGCGTTCGCCCGCAAGTTTAATCTGCCTGTTGTCCCTATCATCGAGGGCTGTGACGTGAGCGAACAGAGTTTTGATGCCAAGGAAGGACGTATGTGTAATTCTGGCTTCCTGAACGGTATGGATGTCAAGAAGGCAATCGAAGCGGCAAAGGATTATGTCGAGGAGAAAGGACTTGGACGAAGGAAGACCAACTACCGTCTCCGCGACGCCATTTTCTCCCGTCAGAGATACTGGGGTGAGCCGTTCCCGATATATTACAAGGACGGTATCCCTACACCTGTGCCTTTCGACAAGCTCCCTGTGGAATTGCCGGAAATCAGCGAATTCAAGCCGACATCCGCCGGGGAACCGCCGCTTGCACGTGCCAAAGACTGGACCTATGAGGGGTATCCTCTTGAGACCAGCACGATGCCGGGATTCGCAGGATCAAGCGCTTATTACTTGAGATATATGGATCCGAAGAATCCGGATGCCCTCGTTAGCCCTGAGGCCGACGGATACTGGAGAAATGTGGACCTCTACATAGGCGGTACCGAGCATGCAACCGGACACCTTATCTATTCCCGTTTCTGGAACAAGTTCCTTTTTGACCTCGGATATGTATGCGAGGATGAGCCGTTCAGGAAACTGATTAATCAGGGAATGATACAGGGCCGCTCCAATTTTGTGTATAGGATTGTCGGTACCAATACATTCGTGTCGTTCGGTCTGAAGGACCAGTATAAGACTACTGAGATTCACGTTGACGTGAACATTGTCCGTGGCGACAGGCTTGATCTCGAGGCTTTCAAGGCGTGGAGGCCGGAATTCGCTGATGCTGAATTCGTGCTTGAAAACGGAGAATATGTCTGCGGGTGGGCTGTGGAGAAGATGAGCAAGAGTATGTTCAACGTCGTGAATCCTGACGACATCTGTGAACAATATGGCGCTGATACGCTCAGACTTTATGAAATGTTCCTCGGACCTCTCGAGCAGAGCAAGCCTTGGGATACCAAGGGCATTGACGGTGTGCACCGCTTCCTTAAGAAATTCTGGAGAATGTTCGAGGGCCTGAATGATGCTCAACCTACGAAGGATGAACTGAAGGCATTGCACAACCTCATTGGCAAGGAACAGGATGATATTGAGAATTTCTCGTTTAATACTACGGTCAGTGCCTTTATGATTGCCGTGAATGAACTTTCGGCTCTTGGATGCAACAAGAAGGCAATCCTTGAACCGATGGTGGTACTTCTGTCCCCGTTCGCGCCTCATATCGCAGAGGAACTGTGGCACGTGCTCGGGCATGAGGGCACTGTCTCAGATGCGAAGTTTCCTGAATATGATGCTTCTTTGACTGTTGAGAGCAATTGTACATACGCTGTCTCATTCAACGGAAAGACAAGATTTACCGTAGACCTTCCTGTTGATATGAAGGGACCGGAGGTTGAGTCACACGTCAGGGCTCTGGAACAGACGGACAAGTATGTCGGGGGACAGAATATAGTCAAGGTAATTGTTGTTCCGGGCAAGATTGTGAATATCGTAGTAAAATAAAACGTGATGAACTTCGGAAAGGTTAAGAAAATTGTCTTTGAATATCTGGCTTTGACAGTGGCGGCGGTCATATTCGCTTTTGCTTGGGAAGTGTTTATGATTCCAAACGGTATGTCGGCAGGCGGATTGATGGGTCTCTGTACGGTAATCCAGTTTGCAACTCATGGCGTGCTCCAGGCATCCTGGATGTATATGGGCATCAATGCTGTGCTTATCATAATAGCCGTTCTTGCAATGGGTCTGGCCTTTGGCTTCAGAACTATCTATTGTATAGTACTTTCCTCTTTGGCAATGGAGGTCGTAGGCGGTCTTGATGCATTGCATGCTATCCCGGGAGGCATTTTCTACATAAAAGAAACGGTCCTGATTCCTATCGTTGCCGGTGCTTTCGAGGCTGTGGGACTCGGACTGATCCTCCGGTTCGGCGGAAGTACGGGAGGAACCGATATCCTTGCAGTGATGATAAACAAGTATTGGCCGATATCCCTCAGCAAAGTCTTCCTCGTGACAGATATGATGGTGATATTCCTCATCCTCTTTCTCCCGGACAAGACATTTGCCGACATGATTTACGGTTTCGAGGAAATCATTACTTTTACGCTGATGGTGGATACGGTCGTCGGGGGACAGAAATCATCATACCAGATTATGGTGTTCTCCGAGAGGTTCAATCAGATAGCGGATTACATCATCAATGATATGGAAAGGGGAGTGACAGTGCTCCGCGCTCAAGGATGGTACACCAAGAACGATAAGAATGTGCTTCTTATCATCATTAGCCGCAAAGAGTTCCCTAATCTTTCAAAAGTGATAAAAGAAATCGACCCTCGCGCTTTTATGTCAGTTTCGCAGGCGAACAACGTGTACGGTGAGGGTTTCGAGGAAATAAAAAGTGGTGTTAAACTTATAATGAAGAAGAAAAATGAAAATCAATGAGGTCTTAAAGACAATCAAGGAGTATATTCTTATTGCCTTTGGAATTTTGATTTATGTTACCGGGTGGACGATCTTTCTTGTACCGAACAACCTTGTTGGAGGAGGAGTGACCGGTATATCTTCAATCCTGCAGTATGCGACAGGAGGTGCAATCCGTATGGGCTATACGTATTTTGCCATCAACTTGATGCTTTTGATCATAGCCCTTTTCACCTTGGGAAAGGCATTCGGAATTAAGACTGTCTTCGCCATTATTCTTGCATCAGTTGGCCTCAATGTCCTTCAGGATATCATTCCCGCCGACATTTGTTACAACCTTGCTGTCAAGAACGGAAAACTGCTGAGCACCATTATTGGAGGCATCACGGCGGGAGTCGGAATAGGTATGACAATGAGCCAGGGCGGAAGCACCGGAGGTACTGACATCATTGCCCTGGTAGTGAACAAGTACCGTAACGTTTCCCCGGGAAGGATGATTCTGGCAATTGATGTCGTCATCATCGGATCTTCAATTATTGTCCCTTCATACACTCCGGACGGAGAGCTTCTCCCTTTCACTGAGAAGATTGTCACTGTCGTTTACGGTCTTATTCTGACTACGGTCTGCAGTACGGTCCTGGACTTGTACATCGCAGGCTCCAAGCAGTCGGTACAGGTTTTCATCCTGTCAAAGAAGTATGCGGAGATTGCAGATATGATTACCCACGACCTCCACAGAGGGTGCACTGTCCTTAATGGTCAGGGCTGGTACACAAAGCAGGAGACTTATGTAGTGATGGTACTTACCCGTAAGTCGGACCTCAATCTGCTTCTTAAGATGATTAAGAATATCGACTCCAATGCCTTCTTGTCCGTAGCAACTGTCACCGGTGTTTACGGCCAGGGATTCGATGCAATCAAAGTCAAAGAAAAGAAAAATATAATTTCAGCATAAAATTTCATTTCTTTCCCAATAAACTACAGAAAAGACTCCCGTGAACACGGGGGCCTTTTTTATTTTTCGGCAGAAAAACAATTAATGTAACTATTTTGATATGAAACTTAAATTTTATGTAATTCTTTCTTTTATCGGATTTGTTGTTCTTTTATTTGTTGGACTTCTAGCGGAAGGCGAGGTAAGTCTGTACACCATAGTATGCAGCCTTTTGTTCCCCGTGGCCTGTATGATGCTATGCCCGCTGGACCACGAGAACTCCAGGTACTATCTGGCGTTCGCTTCCGGACTTCTTGCTGTGTCACTGCTTTGTATGATGCTCAAATTTGCCGGAGGCGTGCCGCTCGCCGTACTGGTAGTCTGTGCGTCTGACTGTGTCCTGAGGTCGAGGCGGAAATTTTCAAAAGTCCGTAATCTGTTCCGCAGTAATGAGGTCTGGAACAATGTAGAGGACTATTCTCACCTTATGATGGAACTCCTGTTCTTCCTTCTTACCTTCCTTGTCTTTATGGCCTCGACATTAGAGGGTACTCTTTCCATCGTCGTGTTGTTTGTTCTCATTATTCTTCTGTCAGTACTTTACTGGATAATGTTCCGCAGAAAGTCGGCGTCAAAGTCATATTTCATAGGGAAAAAGAAGGAGAAACTGATCAAGTCCATAGCAAACAGCAATCTTAGGGATCCTCAGGACTTCGAGGAATCTGAAAACAACCGCAGAATGAATATGCTGTACAAGAAAGCGCTTGACAATATGTCCGAAAAGAAACCATACCTTGACGACACTTTCAACCTTGAAGACTTCGCTCGGACGCTCTATACGAACAAAGTCTATCTGTCGCGTACGATCAATGCCTTTTCAGGCAGGAATTTCCGACAATTCACCAATTATTTCCGTGTAAGGTACTCCATAGAGCTTATGAAAAAGGACCCCCTTCTCAAAATAGAGGAGGTGGCCCTTATGTCAGGATTCCATACGGTGGTTTCCTATAATATGTCTTTCAAACTTTTTATGGATGAAACGCCTTCCGAGTGGATGAGACAGTATAAAAGGTCACTCTGAGATTCCTTTCCAAGTGTCAGGAAAAGGTGCTGTCACTTCCATCGGTTCTTTTTTCACCGGGTGATTGAAATTGATTCTCCGTGCGTGCAGACAAATGCCCCCGTCCGGATTGGAGCGCGGAGCCCCGTATTTCAAATCTCCTTTTATCACACAACCTATGTTGCTGAGCTGGCAGCGAATCTGGTGGTGGCGTCCTGTAAGCAGCTCAACTTCGACAAGGTGGTATCTGTCTGTGCTCTTTAGATACTTGTAATTGAGTTTTGCAAATTTCGCCGAATCATCCTTTCCCTGGCCGGAAGTGATGAAGGATTTGTTCTTTTTCTCATTGCGGACCATCCAGTTTTCGAGATGTCCCGATTCGGGTTCCGGTTTTGCGCAGCACAGCGCCCAGTAGGTCTTGTGGACATCTCCTTCACGGAACATTTCCGATAGCCGCTCAAGGGCCTTTGATGTCTTTGCAAAGATGCAGATGCCGCTCACCGGCCTGTCGAGCCTGTGAGGGATGCCCATAAAGACTTTTCCCGGCTTGGAATCGCGGCCGGCGATGAAGGCCTTGAGCGTTTCCGCCAGACATTCATCGCCGGTCTTGTCTCCCTGTACTATTTCTCCGACCTTCTTGTTTATGATGAGAAGATGGTTGTCTTCGTACAGTATGCGATTTTCAATATCCTGCCTTTCCTGCAGGCTGAGTTCTCTGTATTCCATTTATTGCTCGTCAGGACCCTGGTTGTCCGGCCCCTGAGGGTTTGCACCAGGACCTGGTTGAGGACCTGCCTGAGCGGCTTTTGCCATATCCTCTGATGCTGCGTTCCAGGCTTTGGTGAGTTCCTCTGTGTACTTGTCGATATCGGCGATGTTCTGAGCCTTGACAGCTTCCTGAAGGTTCTTGTGAGAATCCTCGATAGCCTGTTTCTTGTCTGCAGGAATCTTGTCACCGTAGTCCTTGAGGTTCTTCTCGGTCTGGAAGCAGAGTGCATCTGCATTGTTAATCTTGTCAACCCTTTCCTTCTCGGCCTTGTCGGCTTCCTCGTTTGCCTTGGCTTCATCGCGCATCCTCTGGATTTCCTCATCGCTGAGACCTGAAGAAGCTTCGATGCGGATGTGCTGTTCCTTGCCTGTGGACTTGTCCTTTGCGGATACGCTCAGGATACCGTTGGTGTCGATATCGAAGGAAACTTCAATCTGAGGTATTCCACGCGGTGCCGGAGCTATGCCGTCGAGGTGGAATATGCCGATTTGCTTGTTGTCCTTCGCCATAGGTCTTTCTCCCTGGAGAACCCTGATTTCGACTGAAGGCTGGTTGTCAGCTGCAGTTGAGAATACCTGGTCCTTATGAACAGGAATGGTGGTGTTGCTTTCGATAAGTTTGGTCATCACTCCTCCGAGAGTCTCGATACCGAGACTGAGAGGGGTCACATCGAGAAGAAGCACGTCCTTGACATCTCCTGCGAGCACACCGCCCTGGATTGATGCTCCGATGGCTACAACTTCGTCTGGGTTGACGCTCTTGTTGGGCTCCTTGCCGAAGAAGCTCTTTACGAGTTCCTGAATCTTAGGGATTCGTGTAGAACCACCCACGAGGAGGACCTCGTCAATGTCTGAAGCTGAGAGATGTGCGTCGGCGAGTGCCTTGCGGCAAGGCTCGATGCTTCTCTGGAAGAGGTCATCGCAGAGCTGCTCGAAACGTGCCCTGGTGAGGGTCTTCACGAGATGCTTCGGGATTCCGTCAACAGGCATAATGTATGGCAGGTTGATTTCTGCCGATGTCTGGTTGGAGAGTTCGATCTTCGCCTTTTCGGCTGCTTCCTTGAGCCTCTGGAGGGCCATAGGGTCCTTTTTGAGGTCGATGCCTCCATTCTCTGATGCGAATTCGCCTGCGAGCCAGTCGATGATGACCTGGTCGAAGTCGTCACCTCCGAGGTGGGTGTCTCCGTTGGTGGATTTAACCTCAAATACTCCGTCTCCGAGTTCGAGAATGGAGATATCGAAAGTACCGCCGCCGAGGTCATATACAGCGACCTTAATGTTCTTATTCTTCTTGTCGAGACCATATGCGAGAGCAGCTGCAGTAGGTTCGTTGATAATTCTCTTCACGTCAAGACCTGCAATCTTGCCGGCTTCCTTGGTGGCCTGTCTCTGCGAGTCGGAGAAATATGCAGGCACTGTGATGACAGCCTCTGTCACATCTTGACGGAGATAATCCTCAGCAATTTTCTTCATCTTCTGAAGGATGATTGCGGAAATCTCCTGAGGAGAGTAGAGTCTGCCGTTGATGTCAACGCGAGGGGTGTTGTTGTCGCCCTTCACTACCTTGTACGGCATTCTGGAAACTTCCTTGCCGACCTGGTCGAAGTTTTCACCCATAAATCTCTTGATTGAGAATACGGTGTTGTTAGGATTGGTGATGGCCTGGCGCTTTGCAGCATTGCCGACCTTCCTTTCGCCGCCTTCTGTGAAAGCGACTACTGAAGGAGTTGTACGTGTGCCTTCCTCATTGATGATGACGGTAGGCTGGTTTCCTTCCATCACGGATACACAAGAGTTTGTGGTTCCGAGATCGATTCCGATAATTTTTCCCATAATATTCTGTTTTACTTATTTTTTCAAAAATCAACACCATCTCCATTAACGAAAGATGTGCCATCCATATATTTTCTGCCATTTTGTCAGTCTTATTTTTTGGCGTATTATTACTATATTTACCAAAATGAAACACAACATTATGAAGAATCTGTTCCTTTATGCTCTGACGGTTCTTATGACCATCAGCATCAATTGCCTTGCAGCCCCTTCCGAGGGCCGTCTGCCAATCCATTCAACATACACTACTGACAGCCCGGTACAAAGCCTTGATGGCATTTGGAAATTCAAGTGGTACGCTTCCCCAGACCTGAGATCTGCGGATTTCTATTCTCTGAAGACTGACGATTCTGCCTGGGATGAGATTCCTGTTCCGGGACTTTGGGAGTTCTACGGCTATCAGGATCCGCTGTATGTGAATGCTGACTACGCTTGGCGGGGACATTATGTCAATAATCCTCCAATTGTGCCGGATGAGCACAATTACGTAGGACAGTATCGCCGTACAGTCAGGATTGACAGGTCGTGGATAGGGAAACAGATAATACTGCACATTGGCTCCGCCACATCCAATGTGCGTGTATGGGTGAACGGCAAGTATGTCGGCTACAGTGAGGATAGCAAGCTTGAGGCTGAGTTCGATCTCACAAAGTTCATCCACGAGGGCAAGAACCTCATTGCTCTTGAGGTTTTCCGCTGGTGCGAGGGAACATATATGGAATGTCAGGATTTCTGGCGCTTGAGCGGACTGGCGCGTGAGACATACCTGACAGCCCGCCCGAAGAACCGGATAAGGGACATCAGGGTCAAGGCTTCCATGGACGGAACACTTGACATAACCTCAGAACTCGAAGGTAAGGTCAAGTCTGTCATATTCAAGGTTTCGCGTGAGGGAGAACCGGATGTCGTCGCTGTCTCAAAGGACGGAAGCCTCCACGCGAAAGTGGACAATCCTGCTCTGTGGAGCGCAGAGACTCCGGAACTGTATCATCTTGCAGCAACAGCGGTCGGACCGAATGGTGATGACGAAACTATAGAACTTGATTTCGGCTTCAGGGATGTCTGCGTCAAGGACGGATTCCTTCTCGTAAATGGAAAACCTGTTCTGATAAAGGGCGCGGACAGGCACGAGATGAATATGAATGCAGGATATAACGTGACCTTCGAGGATATGGTCGAGGACATAAGGATAATGAAGGAACTTAACATCAATGCCGTAAGGACCAGCCACTATCCTGATGACCCGCGCTGGTATGACCTGTGTGACAAATATGGACTCTATGTGGTTGCGGAGGCGAATAACGAGTCCCACGGAATGGGTTACGGCCCAGAGTCTTTGTCAAAGAATCCATATTTCAAGGATATGATTGTCGAAAGAGTCGAGCGGGCTGTGAGAAGGGACGTGAATCACCCTTCTGTCATCATTTGGAGTTTGGGAAATGAGTCCGGAGGCGGTCTGAACTTTGAACAGGCCTATCTCAAGGCCAAAGAAATAGACCCGACACGGCCCGTACAGTATGAGAGGGCTGAGGCGGAATGGTACTCCGACATTTTCTGCCCGATGTATATGGGCTATGACGGCTGCATCAGATATGCTGAATCAAATCCGAGCAGACCGCTTATCCAATGCGAATATGCCCATTCGATGGGAAATTCTCAGGGAGGATTGAAGGAATATTGGGACATAATCAGGAAATACCCGCACTATCAGGGCGGTTTCATATGGGATTTTGTGGACCAGGCTCTGAAATGGCCGTCCGAAAATGCCCGCGACGGTTATATTTTCGCATATGGAGGTGATTTCAACGATTATGATCCATCGGACGGTTCCTTCAACTGCAACGGCATCATAGCCGCAGACAGGACGTATCATCCTCATAGCTATGAAGTTCGCTACCAGTATCGCTCGATCCTTACTTCTGCAAGCCTTGAGGAGGCGCGCGGCGGAACCATCAACGTCACGAATGAGAATTTCTTCATTGACTTGGACCGCTACGCGATGGATTGGAAACTTGTGAATGAGGGAAGGACGGTGGCGGCGGGCCACATCGATGATCTATACATAGCTCCTCAGCAGACCAGGGCGATCAAACTCGGGTACGGCCCAGAACTTCCTGACGGGGAGACTTTCCTTAATGTCAGCTACACTCTCAAGGAGGATGACGGGCTGTTGAAAGCCGGAACGGAGGTCGCCTATGACCAGATAGTAGTAAATGAGACACCTGCTGTGGCTCACAGGACTACAGGAACGGGGGACAAAGACGGCATAAGGGCTCTCGTAGCGGGATTGAAACCTTGCTTCGGACGGGCTCCTGTGGAGAATGACCTTGGTGCACACCTGCAAAGACGTATGGGAGTATGGATCGATCCGTCCCTGAATGAAATTTCCCGCTCAGAAGATGATGAAAGGGTGACTGTGGTCTATCGTGTCGCCGATGTCGCCTCGCTCCGTATGGATTATGTGTTCTGCCCGGACGGTTCCGTAGAGGTGACAGAGTCGCTTTTTGATGTTGCGGAAGGCACTCCGGATATGTTCCGTTTCGGCGTTGAGTTTGACCTGCCTGATTCTTATTCCGACATCGAATTCTATGGCCGCGGTCCTTGGGAGAACTATGCCGACAGATATTCGTCATCATCGGTAGGACGTTATTACCAGAAAGTTGCGGACCAGTATCATTATGGTTACGTGAAACCTCAGGAATCCGGTACCCACACAGGTTTGAAGTGGTTCCGCATTACGGATACGACAGGTGCTGGCTATGAAATTTCGGCACCTGAACGTTTCAGCGCTTCTGCCCTCCCGTTTGGCCGTGATCAGCTTTTCTCCGCGCGCAGCGGAATCAAGCATTCTCTTGAATTAAAGCCTGACGGAAGGACTCACGTGAATGTGGACCTCGTTCAGATGGGCCTTGGATGCATAAATTCCTGGGGAGCACTTCCTCTTCCGGAATACCGTCTTCCGGCAAAGGATTATACCTTCAAGTTCGTGATTACACCGGTTGGAAAATAGGCTTCCGGCTACATTAAGAATTCGGATATATCGATGCCCTTTGCGACAGCTTCCCTGATTTCAGTGGAGGAAATGTCCACTACTGGGGCGTCGATTATCTGTATGTTGTAAAGATTGACGAAATCTTCCTCAAGGGATATCGTTCCTTTCATGATATGGGTCTGGGCATTGTCCAGTACATATGAAGGGGTGGGAAAATGCTCACATTCGCGTATGAGTTCCTCCCTTATCCTTTTGATGTCGAAACCTTTCCTCGGATAGACAGCGACGCCATATTCGGAAAGGATTCTCGGGAAATCCCTCCACTTGTGGATGTTGTAGAGGTTGTCAGCTCCGATGATGAGGGTGAAGTCATTTTCCGGTTCTCTTTTCTTCAGGGCATCAAGTGTGCGCACGGAATAGTATGGCGGTTCCATTTTGAGTTCTATGTCATCCACCCATACGTGCAACTCCGGATGCCTCCTGACGGCCTCGACTGCTGCGTCATACCTGGCTTTCGCGGAAAGGTTCATTGATGCGTCCTTCATCGGGTTCTGCGGGGATACGACGAGATAGACCCAATCGAATTCCTTCACATTAGTCAGGTACTCCATAATGGCCTGGTGACCGATATGGAGAGGATCGAATGAACCTGAATATACCGCTATCTTCATTTCAAAAAGTCATCAACGGCCTTATCCGCTTCGTCGAATGCTGTCTGAAGGTCATCATTGATGAGTATCCTGTCGAATTCTCCCGAATAACCCATCTCCTCCGCTGCCTTTGCTACCCTTTCTCTGATTGCTTCCGGGGAGTCAGTGGCGCGTGCAACCAGCCGCCTTTCCAGCTCTTCAATGCTTGGGGCCTGTATGAATACCGACAGGGCATCATCCTTGAAATATTTCTTCAGATTAATGCCTCCCTTCACGTCTACATCGAATATAATGGCGTTGCCTTTTGCCCATATCCTCTCCACTTCCTCCCTGAGTGTTCCGTAGAAACGTCCCGGATAGACTTCTTCGTGCTCCACAAAATCGCCCTGTGCTATTTTCTGCCTGAATTCGTCTTCGGAGATGAAGTAGTAGTCCACTCCGTCCTTTTCCTCTCCTCGCGGGGCTCTGGATGTGGCTGAAACGGAGAATTCCAGGTCGCTGCGGCGCTCCATCAGATGGTGTACGATGGTGCTTTTGCCGGAGCCTGAAGGGGCTGAAAATATGAGTACTTTGTTCGCCATTTTTCTATGATTATTTCGACAAAGTTAGTATTTTTGCGTGGCTTTTTCAGAAGAACTTGAATTTAACTCAATAATTATTATGGTTTCTTACAAAGAATTGGGTCTTGTGAACACAAAAGAAATGTTTGCAAAGGCCGTTTCAGGTGGCTATGCCATCCCAGCATTCAACTTCAACAATATGGAGCAGCTCCAGGCTATCATAATGGCAGCTGCCGAGACCAAGTCTCCTGTAATCCTTCAGGTCAGCAAGGGAGCACGCAAATATGCGAACGCAACCCTTCTCCGCTTTATGGCTGAGGGTGCAGTGGAATATGCTAAGGAACTCGGCTGGGAGAAGCCTGAAATCGTGCTTCACCTTGATCACGGTGACAGCTTCGAGACTTGCAAGGACTGTGTAGACTGCGGATTCTCATCAGTTATGATCGATGCTTCATCTCTTCCTTACGAGGAGAACATCGCTCTCACAAAGAAAGTAGTTGAATATGCACACCAGTTTGATGTTACAGTCGAGGCTGAACTCGGTGTTCTCGCAGGCGTTGAGGATGAGGTTTCTTCAGCAGTTTCGCATTACACAAAGCCTGAGGAGGTCATCGATTTCGCTACACGCACAGGCTGTGACTCCCTCGCAATATCAATCGGAACTTCTCACGGAGCTTACAAGTTCACTCCTGAACAGTGTACCCGTGACCCTAAGACAGGCAAGCTCGTACCTCCGCCACTGGCATTCAACGTGCTTCACGAGGTTGAGAAGAAACTTCCTGGTTTCCCAATTGTTCTTCACGGCTCATCATCAGTGCCTCAGGACGAGGTTGACACCATCAACGCATTCGGCGGAAAACTTCCTGATGCAGTAGGTATTCCTGAGGAGCAGCTCCGTGAGGCTTCGAAGAGCGCTGTATGCAAGATCAACATCGACTCTGACTCACGTCTTGCAATGACTGCCGCAGTACGCAAGCACCTTGCCGAAAATCCTAGCCATTTCGATCCTCGCCAGTATCTGACACCGGCACGTGAAAATATGAAGAAAATGTACATCCATAAGATTGTCAACGTTCTCGGTTCAGACGGGAAGGCTGCATAATCAGTACACAAAATAAAAGTTGCACACTTGTACGGATTGTCGGCACAGGTGCGCAACTTTTTTTGTACCTTTGAGGATTGAACTAAGGAAAAAGATATGGACAAAAACAGTTACGCGCTGGGTATGAGCATTGCCCACAATATGATGCATTCAGGTGTTAACACTATTGCTTTCGATGATTTCATGGCAGGCTTGAAAGCCACATTCCTTGGCGAGAATCCTGCTATTTCGTATGATGAAGCCGGAAAAGTACTGGACGAATTTTTCTCTGAAATCGAGGCCGAGCAGGCTGCTGTCAAGGCCGAGGCCGCTTCGAAATTCAAGGAGGAGGGAGAGGCCTGGCTCAAGATGAATTCGAAGAAGGAAGGAGTGGTGACTCTTGCAAGCGGACTTCAGTACAAGATTATAAGGAAGGGTACCGGAAAGAAACCCGGTCCGACAAGCAAGGTCAGGTGCCATTATGAGGGTACATTCACTGACGGTCGGAAATTCGACAGTTCCTATGATAGGAACGAACCTGCGGTATTCGGTGTAAATCAGGTGATTGCAGGATGGACCGAGGCTCTTCAGATGATGGGCGAAGGCGCCGAATGGGAGCTCTATATCCCGTATCAACTTGCATACGGCGAGGCCGGAGCCGGCGGAAGCATCCCTCCTTGCGCTGCATTGAAATTCAAGGTTGAACTCATTGAGGTACTGTAATAAATGTTGGATTATATCGAGATATTCTCTCTTGTAACTGGGGTCATCTTCATCATAATGCAGATATTCCAGCACAAATGGATGTGGTATTTGCAGCTCGCCACGGCAATATCGGCTATCATTGTAGCGTCTTTCAACCATCTGTGGGGCTCCGCGGCGCTGAATCTGTTCTTTACGGTGATGGCTTTCCTCGGAATTTACAGATGGAAGAGGATGGAGGAGAGGAGCGAGCCGGACAAGATACACATCGCCCGCCTCAGCCGCAAGGCACTGCCTATCAGTTTCAGCATCATCTTCCTCGGAGGGTCTCTGATGTATTTCATACTTACACGCCCCGCTGTCAGCGACCCATATCCGTTCCTGGACAGCATCACGTTTGTCCTGAGTATGGTCGGCTCGTACTGGCTTACACGCTCCTACATCTGGCAGTGGCTCGTATGGTTCATTGCAGATTCCTTCGGGGTGGTGTTGTATTTCTCCCAGGGACTCAATGGAATGGGGATTTTATACTGTGTCTATATATTGTCCTGCATAATCGGGTATATCAACTGGAAAAAGAACGGGGTTTACGTATAGAAGCCTCAAAAAATATATTGTATGAAGATTATCGTAGAAAGCGGTGCCACAAAGACTGACTGGTGCGCCATCAGGGACAACGGGGAGACCAAGACTCTCCGTACCGACGGCGTGAATGTCGCCGTGATGCCGGCGGAGGACCTGGATTCGACGATACAGAAGGCAGTGACTTTACTGAATCCGGATAAGGAGTACATTACGGACATGCATTTCTATGTCTCCGGCCTCATCGAACCGAGACGTACGGGAAATGTTGAGTATGTCTCCGACCTGGTGGGCGCCGCGCGCTCCGTGTGCATGAGGGAGCCGGGAATTGTTGCAATACTCGGCACTGGTTCCAACAGCTGTTTCTATGACGGGGAAAAGGTGGTGAAGAACATCCGTTCCGGCGGATATATCCTTGGCGACGAAGGCAGCGCCGCCCATCTGGGAATCATGTTCCTTTCGGACTTCCTGAAGGATGCAGTTCCTACGGAGATTGCTGCCGCCTTTTCGGAGCAGTACAAGGCCGATTATTTTTCCATCGTGAAGAGCGTGTACAAGGACGGGGCCCCTTCGCGGTACCTCGGCTCGTTCGCTCCGTGGATCATCGGATGGTATGACAAGGATGAATACATCAACAGCATAGTTGAAGGTAATTTCCGCCAGTTCATAGAGAGGGCACTCTGCAAATATGAAATTGATAAATATCCGGTAGGAGTGGTCGGAGGGTTCGGTTTCGCCTACAGGAGAATCCTTACAAAGGTAGCCCAGCCGTATGGCATACGTTTCTCGGAGATTATAGAGACCCCGATGGACGGACTTATCAAATATCATTCTAATGACTGATAAATATCCTTCAAAGCTTCTGGAAAATGCCGTGGAGGCAATTGGTTCCCTTCCTGGAGTCGGTTCGCGCAGTGCACTGCGCCTGGCCCTCCATCTGCTCAGACAGCCGAAGGAGAATGTTCACCATTTCACTTCTGCCATCAACAGTCTTGCCGACGAGGTCAGGTATTGCCGCGAGTGTATGATGATTTCAGATGATGACGTATGCTCCATCTGCTCGGACAGGACCAGGGACCATTCGGTAATCTGCGTTGTCGAGAATGTCTGTGACGTGATGAGTATAGAAGCCACCGGACAGTATCGTGGGACCTATCACGTACTTGGCGGCATCATTTCCCCTATTAACGGAATCGCTCCCTCGGACTTGACAATCCGTCAGCTCGTTGAACGCCTTCAAGGTGGGACAATTTCGGAGGTCATACTGGCTCTGAGCGGTGATGTGGAAGGGGAAACTACCTCATTTTATATCTACCGTCAGATTGCCCCGTCGGGGGTGAAAGTTTCTGCACTTGCAAGGGGCCTGGGCTTCGGGGACGACCTTGAATATGCCGATTCCCTGACTCTGGGCAGATCAATTCTAAACAGACAAATCTTCAAACCGTGATAATTGCAACAATATTGTCGGCAATTCTTTTTGCCCTGTCCTTATGTGCGGATTGTTTCGCTGTCAGCCTTTGCTCGAGCGTTACGCTTAAGAGGGTGACAGTCAGGAAGATAATGCTTGTCAGCGGTTGCTTTGCAGTCATCCAGACAGGCCTGCTTCTGTTTGGATGGGGCTTCGGATATCTTATTCTCGGACTCGTGGAGAGAATAGCAAAATGGATAGGTTTCCTGCTTCTGCTTTATGTCGGAGGCTCTATGTTCTGGAGTGGACTCAAAGGGGATTCGGAAGTCAGGAATCTGGATGGTTTGGGAAATGTCATTCTCGGCGGAGTGGCGACAAGTATTGACGCTCTTGCCGCCGGTGCTTCCCTGAGTATGGCTTCTGTGGATTTGAATGGCCTTGCTCCTATGGCTGTTGCTGTCTTTATCTGTACAGTCCTTTCAGTTGTACTTGGCATGTGGGGAGGCAGCAAGTTCGGCCCGAGTGTCGGACCAGTTGCGGAAATTATCGGAGGTTGTGCGCTGGTTGGAATAGGTATTGGATTTTTGATATAAATTATTACCTTTGCGCGCTGACTTCTCCGTGCTGTCAGCTACCCCGTAAGTTTAACCCTTCCGACGAAAGTGCCGGGATAACAGGAAGGCGCAATGATCAATGTTTTCTACAGGCTCGGTTCTGAGATAGTTCTCAGCCAGTCCTTAACGGAGTTTGCCACTATCGGCAAAGAAAATGTTCTCTGGATAGACCTCGTGGACCCAAGTGGCGAGGAAAAAAGAGGCGTAGAATCATTTCTTGATACAGAATTGCAGAGCCGCGGGCAGGCGGAGGAGATTGAAAGTTCCTCACGCTTCTCCGAGGACGCCAGTTCCATATTCGCAAACACGAATTTTCTGTCTCCTACCGGTGATGAAATGTCTATGGATCCGGTTTCTTTCATAATAACCGGGGGAATATTGTGTACGCTCAGGGAGATACCACTCCGTTCTTTCGATCTGTTGCAGAGAAAGATGCAGGCCCGCCCGGCATTGTACAAGGATGGATTCACAGTGTTCGTGGAGATTATGGACAAGAGGGTGGACCTCGATGCCGACATAGTCGAGCTCGTGAGCCAGGATACGGCGCAGTTCAGCAAGCGAATCAACCAGCAGGAAGACATAAATGAGGAGTTTCTCCTCGATATCAACCAGCTGCAGGAGAACGTGATGATGATCCGCGAGAATATTGTGGACAAGCAGCGCCTCATATCAAATATCTTAAAGAGCGACCATTGCCCTGACATTATGGACAAGAAACTTACGGTCCTCATCCAGGATATCGCGTCCCTGATAAATCATATCAACTTTACGTTTGAACGTCTTGAATATCTGCAAGATACAGTTGTCGGACTCATCAATCTCGAACAGAACAGGATTATGAAGATATTTACCTTCATATCCCTTGTCCTGATGCCTGCGACCCTTGTTGCAAGTTTCTACGGAATGAACGTTTCCCTGCCTTTCGACGGACGTTGGTGGGCCTGGATTGCCATACTTGTGCTGATGGTGGTTCTCATCGGTGGAATCTGGCTTATTTTTAGGCGTAAAAAAATGTTGTAAATCAATAATTTTCCCTATATTTGCACGCTTTTTCCGGAGCGTGCATTTTTTTGCCCGTCGAGGAAACAAAACATAATGTTAAACCCCTAGTTTGTTTTTATTACACAATTATGGCAGAAGAAACTAACAAAACAGTCCTGAATGCCTCAATTGCTCCTGAGAATTTCGATTGGGAAGCATTTGAGGGTGGAGACGTCTATGGTGGAACCGACAAGGGCTCCATCGAGGAAGCTTACAACAAAACTCTTTCAAAAGTCGTTGAAAACGAGGTAGTTGAGGGAGAAGTAACAGCAATCAACAAGCGTGAAGTCATCGTTACCATCGGAGGTAAGAGCGAGGGTGTCATCTCAGCTCCTGAATTCCGTTACAACCCGGACCTCAAGGTAGGTGACAAAGTAGAAGTATTCGTTGAGTCCGCAGAGGACAAGAAGGGTCAGCTCGTAATTTCACACAAGAAGGCACGCGCACTCAAGTCTTGGGACAGAGTGAACGAGGCTTACGAGTCAGGTGAAATCGTAAAGGGCTTCGTCAAGACCCGTACAAAGGGCGGTATGATTGTCGATGTATTCGGCATCGAGGCATTCCTTCCTGGTTCACAGATCGATATCAAACCAATCAGGGACTACGATGTATTCGTAAACCAGACAATTGACTTCAAGATCGTCAAGATCAATCAGGAGTTCCGCAATGTCGTAGTATCCCACAAGGCACTTCTCGAGGCAGAGCAGGAGCAGAAGAGATCAGAACTTATCGGCAAGCTCGAAAAGGGACAGGTTCTCGAAGGCACTGTCAAGAATATCACCAACTACGGTGTATTCGTTGA
>JAKSKD010000050.1 GCA_024401925.1 Bacteroidales bacterium
GAAAGAGCATGACCTTCCAACTGGCCGGAATCATACCCGATGGCCGCCGTGTCCTGTGCTTTGACCACGACGGCACAAGAAAACACAGCCCGATCATAGAAAGGATAGGCAGGGTGTATATTCTTGAAAATAAGTCCGTGGCTTCGTATCTGCGGCAACTTGACATGATTGGAGAGAATTCCGACGAGTATTCATCGATATGGGAATATACATCTTCAGAAACCGAACCTCGCGCATCAATTTTCCGATATCCGGAATACGACTTCGCCGTCACAGATACGATAACCAACTATTCGGATAGTGTCAACTGATTTTTTGCTCATCGCTCGTATGTATGTCCTACCTTTGTGACATCGGCCCCATCGTGGTGGAAATTAATGAGATGCTTCGTGGCCTTCGCAAGTGGTCCAAGCCCGAGAGACATTTTAGCGGTTTGATGTGTTTTCCGAGTATTACCACTAAGGTCTACAAGATGCCCTACGGAGTTACGCTGGTGATAAGCCCTTTCAATTTCCCGATTCTTCTGACTTTAGGAGTGGTTGCAGCCAGCATCTGCGGGGGAAACACCGTTGTGATAAAATCAAGTGCCAAGTCCGCTAATTGTACGGCGACAATGAAGAAGTTCATAGCGGAAGTATTCCCTCCGGAATTTGTAACGCTGATTGACGGCGGACACGATGTTGCCGATATGTGTCTGGAGCAGAGGTGGGACAAGATTTTCTATACCGGTTCACCGAAGGTTGGCAAGCACGTCCTGGCAAAGGCAGCGGAGAATCTGACGCCCGTGGCTCTCGAACTTGGAGGAGAGACGGGCAACTGGTGCATTGTCCGCAAGGATGCCGACATCCGCGACGCAGCGCGCAAGATTGCTTTTTTCAAACTTTGCAATGCGGGACAGATATGCATCAACATCAATCAGGTGGCAGTGGCGGAGGAAATTGCCCCCGAGTTCCTCGATGCACTCAAGAGCGAGTTCGTACGGCAAATCGGGGAGAATGCGCAGGATAATGCGGAATATCCGAAACTCATCACGCCGCAGGCGTACCAGAAATGCTCATCACTTGCCGACGCATACCGCGACCGCATCGTTTTCGGGGGTCGGGGCAATGCCGCCGAACAGCGATATACCCCGACAATAATCTATCCGGTCGGCGCCGATGAAGATATTGTCTGTAGTGAACTCTTCTGCCCGCTGCTTCCGGTTGTTCCGTTCAAGGACGGTGAAGTAGATGCTATTCTCGATGTCATTGAAAACAGGGAACATCCGCTGGCAATGTATCTTTTCACGAAAAATATCAGATGGGCCGAGCGTGTGATGCGATCAGTTCAGTACGGTGGCGGCTGCATCAACGAAGTGTGCGTTCATATGATGGTGAAAGGGGTGCCTTTCGGGGGTGTAGGCCATTCCGGGATGGGTGCCTATCACGGAGAATGGGGCTTTAGAGAATTCACCCACGCATCAACTGCCCTGAAAGGCAGTACACGCCTTAATCTGTCTTTGAGAGAACATCCATACCGGGAGAAGAAAATTCTGCCGTTACTCCGCCTTCTGGAAAAATAATCTGGATTCATTCAGACGGATGAATCAGAAGCGGATGCTTTACACATCAAATTATGCCGAGTTTCCTGTTCTGCTCGAAGTAATTCAGGGCTATTTTCCCTTTTACGCGATCATACTCTGATGCCTGGAATTCATTTCGACTGATCTCAAGAAGAGCCATCATCGTAATAGGATTTGATATAATCCGCAGCATCTTACCATTGGATTCAGATGGGACTTGTCCGTCTTCATAGTTCTTGAGCTGATTGATGCCGAAGCCCAGCATACGGGACAACTGCGTGCGGTTAAGGCCATAATTTTCCCGGAGAGCCTTTATTTCTTGTGCTGAAGGAATGCCATGCTTCTTTCTGTACTGATCGTAGAGTTCACCTGTCCATAGATTATCCTGCTCAGTTGTTGTAAACTGTTCACCGGTGTCTTCGCACTGGTAGTAACGGACATTCACAGTATATTTCTCTCCGCGAAATGTCTTTTCCTCAACATCGTAGACCTCATACACCTTACCGCCGGTAAAAGGGCTCTCAATATTTACGTATTTTTTTGTCATTTGTTTTCCTCCTTGAATGCATATCTGTTAGGAAATTCGGATTTGTGGAAAGAAATACATATTGTATTGCTGTTAGGACGCCCCAATGAAATCTTTATGTACAATTCCTCCCCGGAGAAATCCTTGCCGAACACCCACATATCTCCCAAAGCTATTTATCGACGATAGTTTCAATATAGTCATCCGGTTCTATTTTTCTGATTACATTCTCCCTCTGTGCCGGAGTTATCCCCAATGCGGCGATTGCCTCATCATTCTTCTTTCTGTCAATGAAGAATATCCCCCAGATATCAAATTTCGGGAGGAATGAATTCAGAAAAGCCTGAACGTGTTCTCGTGTTTCTATTTTCTTCATAATGCAAATATAACATTAAAATGAAAAAACAGAATAAAATTTCACCTTAAAGTGATAGTACTTGAATTGTTTGTGCCGGATTTGGCCAACATAATTTATGGTCACGTTAATTACAATTGTACATACAGATGAATTGGTACAAACGCGAATGATTCGCGTTTGTACGAAAATCACCCGTACAAGCGAATGAATCAGGTAAGGTTCAAATTGTTCTATACTCCAAGTCTCTTTGCCAGCAGAGTTTTGTAACTCTCCTTCAGCTGCTCGCTCAGGAAGGATGAATCAATGAAGCCGCAAAACGCAGGGTAGAGCCTGATGTATTTCTTCTTTAAGTTGGAGAACACCTTTGCCGGGATTCCACAAGTCTCGAAAGCTTTCTCGAAATCGGAATCCTTGAGTTTCTTTTTCTTCCCGTTCAAAGTCAGTGCCAGTTCCTCATCATCCGTAGGATTAGCTATGGCTACATTCAACATATCGTATGCCGGTGTCAGTCGCACATCTCCGTTTGCTTGATATAGGGAGAAATTCTTAAGGTGCATGTCGTTATTGCCGGTCAGCCAGGAGAAATACACCATCTCGAGAAAGTCCGTCACGTCCATCTGGGGGTTGGTGGAATACTTCCTTACTGCCTTTGCAATCTGCTCGTATGAACTCTTGTATTTGTGCTCGGTCTGGCGCTCCGTGAGTTGGCACATATCCTCCATCGCAATCTTGTCTCCGTTTTTCGTGCGGTCAATTCTTCTGGTGATATATCCGAGCGAACCGTCCTTCATCCTTATCAGTGAATGGGGGACAATCCTGATTTTTGCAAGCTGTGCAAGGTGCATTGTCAGGTCCTCGTTTTCCGGAAGCATACTGAATCTTTCGGTTTGCGGCTTGAAGATGAAATCCCCCCAGAGACCGACGATAGTGAATTTCTGACTGTTACGGTGCTTGTCAAGATGAAGTGACAACTTCGGTTGGACACCGGTCAAAGTTGTCTGAGACTGAATGATCTGCCCTGCAAGTGTATCCATTTCATCCCTTGAGTAGTCCAAAGCCGGTGCCTTAGAAGTCCCGAAGAACTTCTTCGCGCACTCCCTGTGAAAATCGACGTCTCCAGGGGCCAGTTCCTTATAGCAATACAGGCACTTACTCATTTGATTTATCATTTAGCGGTTCAACACTTACTGCTCCGATACAGTCCTTGCAGCAAAGCAGGAGGAGAGCATAGCGGTCCAACTCACTGATATCCGTGTTCCTGAGGGCCACATCCAGAAGCCATCCTTCCGGAATAAGTCCATCAAAGAAAGGGAAGAGGACAGGAGATTTGTACGGCTTTTCGGTGAGCGGCAAGGTCAGGCTGACGGCTTCCGGGGAATCAGAAACCAGATATTCTGCATCATATTGGAATTCATAACCTTCGTCTGTCTCCATCAGCAGGCCGGCTCTCATGTCCTTAAACTTTACCAATGCAGTTTTCATCACTCGTTAACCTTCTTTTGTGGCACCAATTCATAGTCGAATAGCGCGAACACTTGGGTCACCTTGTCCATTCGGACAGTTGCCTTTCCTTGTTCCAGTTCCCTGATGAAGTTCAGACCAACGCCGGACTTCATCGCCAGGTCAACTTGGGTCATTCCGTTCTCCTTACGGAGCTGTTTCAGCTTTTTAGCTATTAAAGTGGTTGCCATAATTACATTCTTTCTGATGCAAAAATACTAAAAGTTTTTAGAAGTGCATCAGTTGTAATGTAGTTTTTCTTTCTTAAGATTGATTATATGCGATGAGATGTGTTTAAAAATTTCTTCTTCGCCGAATCGCAAATGGCCGCGACCAATTATCCATTAAAGTTTCGCAATCGACATTACGCTATCAGCCATTTATGTCTGGCGACACTGTAGAGCGGAACCAGTGGCAGAATGATGGGGACTTTGGCAATGTACTCCTGATATTCCGGACGGTTACCATAGTTTTTGTTCTGACGCAGTTCAAGACGGCGGGCGCCACTGAACATCACCCACAGAATCAGGACATATCCCCAGATTGCAAAAATCCACTGCCATAAGCCGTCAAGTGCGGTGAAGCCGGACAGGAACACACCCGTCCACAAAAGGATTTCACCCAGATAATTCGGGCAGCGCACTATTCTGTAAATCCCTGTACGGCAGAATTCGTGGGGATTCCTGCGCTTTAGAATCGACTTTTGTGCATCTGCCCATATCTCAAGTATAACCCCGGCAAGGGCTATGAAAAACCCGACGACGGCACAGGTGTCAGGCGACGAACCGTTCTGGATACGGAAGAAGACGGGGGCGAACTGTCCGATGAATAGGGTCGAAACCATTATCCACAGAATCACCTTGAAGCCCGGGCTGCGTTTGTTTGCATTAGCGTCGGTTTCGGGACGAAGTATCTTCCTGTATGACGCGCTCCTTGATTCCCTGACGAGCAAATAAATGCCGAGCCTGAGTCCGTATATCCCAAGAAGTACACAGAATGCTTTTCCCCATATTTCCATATTTCCCCAGAACAGAATCATTGTCGCCAACGCCATCCCGGTGATGGAGAATGCATACCCGATAGAGAAGAAATATACGAAGTAAATGAAGCCGAGCGCCGATATGAGGAAAGATATCAGGCAGATAAGACCAAATGCTGTTGTGAAAGTTTCCATAGACACAAACTTGATAATAGAGTCATATTCATTCAGAAAACATCTTATAACATTATTTCACCATCCCCCAATGAGTCACCCTTTCTTGTCATCAGGTGGAAGCCCTGTGACTCAATAAAAATGTTGGCTTTAGA
>JAKSKD010000051.1 GCA_024401925.1 Bacteroidales bacterium
CTGGGGACTTGAATTATCCTATACCTAACAAAATCAAAGTGTCAAAGACAGGAATGTAAACAAAAATAGAATAAAGTAAACACCTGAACCATTATTATAATGCATTTTTTTACAAATTAAAGTATCTTTACAACGAAAAATATTGAGATGCGTAAAGTTTGTAATTATATCACAATCTTATGCCTTGTCTTTTTGTCTGTCCAGTTGAATGCACAGACAAAGGAAGCGGCACCGGATTTCTCCCGTCACGAAGTCAGGTTCGGCGTGGGAGATATGCTCTTCGAAACTATGATATGGCATAATCAAGTGCATAAAAGCTATGCCGGCTCACCGGCCGGAATCCTGTATCCGGAAAAAAGGGGCTACAAGTTTCTTCCTCACATATCAGGAGAATATTCCTACCACCTGCTGCCCTGGATGAGCATTGGAGGCACAATCGACTTTCAACAGACATACTGGAGAACGGAATATTTCAATTCCGCCAGTGACAGGATAATGGAATCTGCCAAGGAAAATTTCTACAACCTCTGCATAATGCCCACTATACGCTTCAACTATTTCCGGCGCGAGCACGTTGGCCTATATTCCGCGATTGCTGTCGGTCTCGACATAAACGGAGGTACCGAGAAAAACGGTTTCGGGCAGAATACTGTAGTTGGAGCAGCATTGGACATCAGACTGATAGGTGTCAGATTCGGAGCAAATCATTATTGGGGTTATGTGGAACTGGGCGGTCTAAGTGCACTCAAAAGCAAGGATGCAATGTTTCTGCTGTTCAGTGAAATAGTACGCGCAGGCTTTAGTTATGGATTTTAGGAGGAACGGATATGAGTAATTTTTTCAAAATAACAGCATCAGTCCTTGCAGTGCTTTCATTTGCAGGATGCACTCTTTCCGAAACCCACGACTGGGAGGATTTCAATTCTCCGAAGAAAATTGACTTCAATGCCGAAGGCCTGAATCCCGCCACCTGCTTCATTCCATTCTATGCCGAGCAGTCGGAAATGGACTGTGACGCAATACTTTCCTGCGGAATGCCTGACGGCAGGACAGTGAATGAAGTTGTGAACGAAGTAGGAACCAAGACCACATCCACGAATGGTACAGCCCTTTTCAAGGGTGTGATTTCATCTTGGCACAGTGGTAAGATTGAATCATATGCCGGCAGTTATTGGAGCATAGACGTCAACGGAGAGCCCATACAGCTGTCCGGACGCATAGTAGTTCCCACAGACCACAAAGTGTCCAGAGTGATGGTTGTCAGTCATTTCACCATCGGTGCTGATTCGGAGGCGCCAAGCAACGAAGTTCCTTTAGAGGCTGTTTTCGCTGCCCGCGGGATAGCTGTCATAGAGCCGGACTACATAGGCTACGGCATCACCAGGCACCTTATCCACCCGTACCTTTGTTCTGAAATAACATCCAAGAATGTCGTGGATATGTATGACGCTGCTATGAATTTTCTCCCCGTAGTAGGGTGCAAACCAGAGAATGACGACATCTTTGTATACGGATTTTCGCAGGGCGGAGCGGTCGCACTCGGCGTTGCCCAATATCTGGAGGAGAAAAGACCGGACGTCAAGATAAGGCTGCTTTTGTGCGGCAGCGGGCCGTATGATATCTGTGCTACCTATGATAAACTGATTGAGAATGACCTGACTGATTATCCCTGCGCCATTCCTATGATAATTCAGGGACTTGACAACGGCTACCATCTGGATCTTGATTACTCCAAGTTCTTCCAGAAAGGAATACAGGAAAAGATGTTCGGTTCAGGACCATATTGCTCTCCATCGTCGGATTCATGGATAAATTCCAAGAACTATACTATGGCTGAAATCACATCCCTGATAGGCTCCAAGAAGGTAAGTTCGATAATGTCAGAAGAGGCGATGAACAAGGCTACGGACAATATGACAGAACTGTACAGAGCGATGGTGGACAATTCAGTATCGAACGGAATTGTGGTACACAGTTGTCCCGTATATTTCTTCCACTCGATGGATGATAATGTGGTTCCCTATGAGAACTTCCAGTCCGTTGATGAAAAATTCTACAATGAAATGGCCAACTACACTTGCAATGTAGGACATTATGGCAACCACGTAGCCAGTTGCTTGCGTTTCTTGTACAGTTCTATGAATCTTCTATATTCAAACAAAGACATTGACAGAGTATTGTAATATGGATACAATAATTAAAAGACTCCTACTGCTGTTCGCTGTCTTCGCCATAGCCGTTTCCTGCAGTTACGAATCTCCGACAATCACGCACTCCACCCGCATTGAAATAAAGATAGACCCTAACAGTATAAAAGGGACACAGGCCTACATTACCATAACTCCCGAAGATGACAGGGTTTATTATACATATGACGTAATATCTTTTGATGAATATGATGAAGGCATCAGAAATTACGGCAGCGAGGAAGCAAAAATCAATGCGACCCTTAAGGAGATGTATGACAATTATGCAAGTGATTGGAGGGAATATTACGGTGATCAGGCTTATATCGCATCTTTCAGAAATTCACAACTGAATTATGGCGCCACCAATCATCTTGCTGTGAACCTGGCCCCTGAAACAGATTATTATGCTCTTGCATTTTGTATCACATGCATCAATGACTCCACTTTCAGGGTGAATGGAGAAATATTCAAGGAAAAGTTCAGGACAACCGAGGTCCAATATACAATGAGCAAGATGCGGCTGGAATATATGCTGCGCGATTATGACGGAAGGATGTACTGCTACACCAAGCCTACATACATTGATTTCGATATCCTGCACGACGGAAAGATCTGCCGGGAGCCATACATTATGGATATAATTTCAGAGTCAGATTTGAAAGAAAAATTTGACGGCAACCTTTTCAAATTCGCATATTCATACTACAAGAATATCTCAGAGTCAGGACACCTGTCCGATTTCCTCAAAACAGACATTTCACGCAATGAATATAACTTCAGCAACGATGACGAGGGAAAATCCTTCTATATCGTCGGAGCCCCGTTCAACATTACCTATCTCACTATGTTGTATATCAGTAAATTCCAATATAAACGGAATATGAGCACAAAATATAGCAGTGTGCGTCTTCCCGTCGAGGATCTCAGGTAATACGCAAATAGATAATATTGACAATAAAAACATCACAATATGCTTGTAAACAAGGACACACATTCGTCATTCACTCCCAATCTCCTTTTGGGAATTGCTGGAGGAATCCAATATTTGAAGCTGAAATCCGCTTCACGCGACCCACGCAAATCTCAGGAAAAGACACTTCGTGCCATTCTGAAATACGGAAAAGACACGCTTTTCGGAAAAGAGCACAAGTTTGCATATATTCTTAAAGCCAAGGATGATATAGAATTGTACCGGCGTTATCAGGAGTGCGTCAAACCATCGGAATATGAGGATTTCCGTCCTTATGTAAACCAGATGAAAGAAGGGAAATCAGATATTCTTTTCCAGGGACGTCCTTTGCTATATGCAACTACATCCGGTGCTACCGGCGAACCCAAATGGATTCCTATCTCAGCAGCATACCTGGACAAGGTGTACGGAAAAATGAACAAGGTATGGCTCTTCAATTTCATCAAGAACCGCCCGAAGGTTTACAAGGGATATATTGTGTCGGTCGTGGGTAAGCAGATAGAGGGCTATACACCGGACGGCACCATTTACGGTTCTGTCTCCGGATTTACCCAGGCCCGTTGCCCCGGTTTCGTGAGGAATTTGTACGCATCCCCTTCTGACATATTTAACATTGACGATTACACAGCCCGAAATTATGCAATAATGCGTATGGGTATAGAGAGGAACGTCACTCTCGTAGTGGCTGCAAATCCGTCAACAATGGTTGAGATGCAGCACAACGTGGATGTGTGGTGGGATGAGTACATCAAGGATATCGAAAACGGTACTTTGTCCGACAAGGTCAGCATTCCAGACGATATACGCAAGGCTTGCGCCCCCTATTTCAAACCGAATCCCGAGCGTGCTGCCGAACTTCGCGAATTGAAGAAAAAATACGGTCAGGTCCTGCCCAAGCACTTCTGGCCCAACCTCCAACTGCTAACTACCTGGAAATGCGGCAATACGCAGATTTACCTCGACAAACTCAAAGGCTGCTATCCCGATTCCATGCTGCATCAGGAGTTCGCCTACTTCTCCTCCGAGTGCCGTGCCGGGCTTGTACTGGATGACAGCATAGAAACTTGCCTCTTCCCGCATATGCATTACTACGAGTTCAAGAAAGCGGAAGAATTCGATGATTCCGAAGCTCCTTTCTATCAGCTCCACGAGTTGAAGGAAGGTGAAAAATACTGTCCTTTCGTCACCACTTTCTCCGGGCTGTATAGGTACAATATGAACGACATACTTCAGGCCGCTTCACCTTTCGTAAATACCCCAAGAGTCCATATGGTCCAGAAAGTAAACGGAATCGTCACCATCACAGGCGAAAAACTGTACGAAGGGCAGTTCATCAATGCGGTGACTGACGCGGTCAAGTCCACCGGTCTGGCCCTCAATTATTTCACCGGCTATGCAAACCTGAACGAAAGTCGCTATGACTGGTATTTCGAGTTTACGGACCATAGCGTTTCGCAGGAGCAGGCCCAGGCATTCGGAAAGGTCGTGGACGACAACATAAAGAAGACCAATATGGAGTATCAGGCCAAGCGTGACAGTTTCCGCCTTAAGGATTCCGCTATCTACCGCCTGCAGGAACAAGCTTTCGACAAGTTCAAAGAATCAATAATCAACGCCTCCGGACAGGATGCGTCACGGTTCAAGCCAAATGTCTTGTCACAGAATGAGACACATCACGCATTAATCAACAAGTATCATTAGTGTCCACTAAAAATTCATAAAAGCTCTTTGAAAATATTGAAAGTTAGGT
>JAKSKD010000052.1 GCA_024401925.1 Bacteroidales bacterium
TGATATCGGTAATGACACGGTCCTCCGGTTTTTCCGGTTCGGGGTTGTCGATTTTTTCGCATCCTACATTAAGAACAAGGGCAGATGCGAAAAACAGTGCAGTAAATACTATACGATTCATTTGTTGAATAATTTTTTAGTTTTCTTGCAAATCTTTTTTAAGGTCAATTGTAAAGGCCTCTGACATATCGTTATGCACATTGAAGAGCACAGAAAGTTCAACAGGATTGTAAACGGCGGAATAGTTGGTCAGACTGTTGGGATATTCGATTTCATACGTCCCTTTCTGCAAACATTGGAGAGCCTGGAACTCGCTCATTACCGGCTCGTAGAATGTCATCATCCGTCCGACACGCTGTTTGGAACTGAATCCGTACTGCCATGCGTCCTTAATATATGTAGCTGTAGCTTCCGGATTGCAGTAATAGTTTTCCATACTGTTATATTCGAAGGGGATAACCCGGGGAGTGCCGTACAATGCATTCCGACGGTCATCGCCCCGGAGAACATAGAGTTTATCATTCCTATATTCGAAGACGGCGTAGTCTCCGGTAGCGTCCGCGATGAGGAAATGCCCGTTCATTATGTGATTGAGCTGGGTGAAGTCGTAATCCTCCTGCAATGCCTTTTCCACATCCTTCACAGTAGCGCAGCGGGTGAGCAGCATATAGTACATAGAGGAATTGACCAATTGCGGCAGCGATTTGTCACCATTTTTGTCTTGCAGGGTAATGTGCGGCATAGTACCCGAAGGGTCATAATCTGTGAGGGGTTGCAGCGGAGGCAGCTGCAGCATGCAATAACACAGGCCCTGGTCATTCATTCCTCCCAAATGGGCCATATGCTGGGTAAGAAGGATGGACAGGTCCGACTTCCCGTCCATCAGACGGCCTTCTTCCGCATATTCCGGAGCGAAGCGCAGAGTGTTGTATATGGTATTGGACAGGGCTACAAAACCGTACAAACCGTGCATCGGACGCTGGTAAACCGCAATTATGCTACCGCCCGCTCCATCCATATTGTGACAGAAAAGAAGGTCCTTCTTCTCATTATGGCACACGAATGCCGAGCAATGGGTCAGAGGGTCGTCCATAGGCTTGGGCTTGGGCGGATTATTATACAACAAACCCACAAAATCAGAAAGATACTCGGTCTCACCGCCCAAATCATCTTCATAATCGTATCTGTCAGGTCCGGTTTTCCAGAGTTTCTCCATCGGAAAATCCGCCAGATAGTCCATATAGAACAGGCGGTTCTTTGATACGTGGGTGAGGGACTCCAGAGTTTCCTTGGATTTGTCAAGCTTGTAGTTGCCGTAAGCAATCGGATTCGGCGACTTCTCGGTATAGGAACGGAGTTCCGTGATCTTGGTTCCTTCGATGACTATGGATGCAAGTTCTTCTTTTTGACATCCTGCAAATATTATGGCCGATATGGCCATCAAAAATAAAGTCTGCTTTATCATTCCAGCAACGTTTATATCATAACAGTTCATTATTTGTTGATTACTGACCCGACATACCGGTATTCAGAACACATCACAAGCTGAACTCCTTGACCTTGTCATACCACTCGTGCACTGCCACCCAGAGTTTCTTGCTGCGGATGTCATATGTTGAATTATGGGTGGTATCCCACCAGCCGGTTTCGGCCCTGAATCCATTCTCTTCAATATATTTCAGTTCTTTGGCCCATGCTTCCTCAGTTTCTGCAAGTTGTTTATCCAGCAAAGGCTTGGTTTCAGGATTGTTTTTTATCTCAGCGTATGATACTTCACCGGGGCTCACGAATTCGGAGTACCACTTATTCTCCGATTTGTACATGTTTGTATATCTGACCATCTGCATCAATTCGAACATCCCCTGCATACTTTGCCCTCCCTGTGCGTAATTCTTCTCGAGTATGCCATATCGCTCCACGCCTATGGCATATTCCGGAATTTCCACATCCTCCTTGAGCAAATGATAGTTTGTCATAATATTCCAGGGCTTTGCCACAATTTTATTGTTGATGAACTCCACCACATATGTCTCTTTCGGGTCCGATATCATAAAATGCAAATTCATTTTCTTCGATGCCATCGGAGTGATATTGTGTGCGTTCAAATATTTCAAAGCATCTTCGGCAGTAGCGCAATAGTCCAGCAGGGGTCTGATCGCCACTATGACATTGAGCTCCGGAGCAGTTTTGTTGGTGCCTGTATGAGCTGGCTCACCCCAATCTTCTTTCGATACCACATTGGCATTTACGACAAGTCCTTTCTCGTTCATACCGTCGAACAACGCCCAAGGGAGCAGGTCCATTTTTTCCTTTGGCAGGCCGGAATCTATCATCGCTTCGCTTGTCTTTGCCAGACGAGCCACTCCGATGGTGGCATAGCGGCCTTCTTTTGCTGTGGTGCGGACGACTATCGCAGGACACTGATTCGCGAAATAATCGAAGTTCCTTCCGTGGAAATCCCCGTTCCTTACGCTTGAGCACGCCAGATCTCCGGATATTTCATCATATGCGCCGTTCGGAGCTACATCGCTGTAATCGGAATAAATCACTTCGTAGAGCATATCCGAGACTTTCTTTATCTCGGAATGTCCGTCAGGCATACTGCTATCCTGCTTGTTGCAGGATGAAAACCACGGTGCGGCAGCAAGCAAGGTTGTCGCAATTACAAACATCTTCAACGTGTTTCGGGAAATGCCGCTCATATATCGTTTTTTTAATTGTCATCATTCAAAAATATCTTCAGTCTATATGTCTGTTGAGAAAATATTGCTTGTACGTCGGGAGCAGCAACTCTGTCTGTCTGCCCAAAGGATTGTTCACCACACTGACATTGCCGTCTCTGTCCATGTATAGTGTGCTCCGATTTTTGGCATCATATTGAGGGCAGACGGCACCAGGAATGCTCGGGTTTCCTGTACGTGCGAAATTGACAAACGCATTACTGAATTTCAATGTAAGGTCCGGGTCGTGATGTCCCCATTCTGCTGTGACAGAATTGTTGAAGGCATAGGTAACCTCACATGCATGGCAGGCTTTGAGGAAGTTCTGCCCGGGTTCCGCATCTGCATCAAGACCCTTGGCAAAATAATACATATATGATTTGCCGCCAGCCTCCGTGTGGTTCTGAGCCATTGTAATGGCAGGCATACGGAACGTGTATTCATTGGATATTTCAGTATAGTTCCATATGTCTGGGTACAACTCGTCCCACTCTTTGTCAATCCGGTCATAATTGCAGTCCAATCCTTCGAAGCACTCATCGATGGCATCTGCACCTTCCGGACAACCTGTCACAGTCAAAATCGACTTGGCCTTCTCCATCCTCGCTTGTATCCATTCGTAATAATTGCCGAGTGGACCTTCCTCCCGGTCTTCCGGATTGAACTGGAGATGAGCGTGATAACGCAATTCATCAGCCACAGTGCCTACCATCAGATCAACATCCGCAGAAGCTCCGTCACGAAGTGCCTCAAAGCCGTCAAGGGGCAGAATGCTATAAATGTCATCGCGTAACGGATAATTGCAGAAATCTCCGACTCTAGAGCTGATACCTTCAATACTGACCTCTCCTATGTCGGAATTAAGGGCATCCAGTATCTCTTTTTCCGAGAGAGCCATCAGCTGGTCCATAGTGGAGCATCCCGTGGCTGCAAGAAGCGCGCTGACGCTCCCACCTCCTGCGGATTCGCCGAAAATCGTGACATTGCCAGGGTCACCGCCGAATGCTTTGATATTCTTCTGTATCCATTTCAATGCCTGAATTTGATCCAGAATGCCGAGATATGGCGTGTCAGGGAAATCCTCACCGCCGGGGACATTCTTGAAGTCGATGAAGCCCAATGCATTCACTCGATATGCAATGGTTACCAATACAACGTCCCTGTATGTTCCCGGAAGATATTTCCCGTCATAAAGAGGGTCCATAACACCGCCCCAACCGTATGAACCGCCGTGAATCCAGACCATTACCGGCCGGCCTTCCCTATATGTCATATCTGCCGTCCACACATTCAGGTTAAGGCAATCCTCGGACATCTCTCCATGGCTGGATATTTCGCCTTCATCATAACTCTGAATAGCCGCCGGCTTGAATTTCTTTGCCTCAAAGGTTTCATCAGAGGCCTCGACCTCCTGAGGAGTTTTCCAACGCAGTTTTCCGACTGGAGCCTTTGCATAGGGTATGCCTTTGAACACAAACACTCCATTGCTTTCAACATATCCCACGAACTTGCCGTTCTGGCACATTGCGACAGGACTGTTGTCCTGCGGACTGACGTTTTTTTCGCATCCTGCCAGCAAAAACACTGCCGAAGTGATTATGCAGAAATTCTTAATCATCGTCATTATCTGCTATACACTTCCTGTCCCTCAAAGAACGTTTTGAGTACCTGGACATCCTTGATGGATTGCTCATCACAGGTCAGCACATTCTCATCGAGGATGACGAAATCCGCATACTTACCGGCCTCTATGCTGCCACGCTCCTTCTCCAGATGCAGTTGCCAGGCTCCATTGTAGGTCATAGCCTGCAAGAACTGACAACGGTCGATCAGTTCCTCCGGCTGCCAGGCTTTCATACCAGGTTCGTAAGCACCAGTGACGGCAACCTGCATGCAAAGGAACGGATAATTGATGCCGTCATCCGCCGGAGTGTCCGTACACTGGCTGACCAGAATGTCGTGGTCAAAGAATGACTTTATCGGATAAGCCTCGTGGGCATATTTGTAAGGGATTATTGTTTCATAATGCTTGGCAAGTCCTTCTGTCATGCAATGCCAGTTCATATTTGCGGTAACCGCGATGTCGTGCTCTTTAATCACCTCATAATCATCCGGACTGACATTACGGAGATGTACGATGGTATTGCGGAATTCGTCTTTGCCTACTGTGCTGT
>JAKSKD010000053.1 GCA_024401925.1 Bacteroidales bacterium
CCGGAACAACTCCGGGTACCGTCCCAAACATTATTGGAGTGGCGGTGAACGGAGTGTGCCCCGAGTTTCCCGATGTGAACCCGCTCAACCCTAAAGAACTGCTCACGGTCGCCCAGACGCTCAAGTGTCTCACTATAAACGGAGCTGCAAGCCTTGGTCTTGAAAATGAGCGCGGATCCATCGAGGTTGGGAAGTATGCCGATTTCGTGGTATTAGACAAGGATGTTCTGGAACAGGAGAAAACAGACAAAAAGGATATCTTCAACACAAAGGTCTCATGCACCTGGTTTGAAGGAAAACAAGTCTACCCGAAGTAGACATTACGTATTTTTGGGACATGAAAAAAATTACGATTCTTATTCTGGCTGCTATGTGTGCTGCAGCGGCCTATGCACAGGATTCCTACAAGGAAAAGACTGTGTTCAAGAACAGCGATGTTGAAATTCGCCAGATAGATGAACGCACCTGGCACGGCAACGGTCATTTGGTCTTTAATGAATCCATCTACCTCGTAGCCGGAGACAGTGCGGCCATTCTCATTGATGCCGGAACACGTATCCCCGGTCTGAAGAAAATCGTGGAGGATATCGCCGGAATGCCAGTCACTCTTGTTGCCACTCACGTCCATCCAGACCATACCGGCTCTGCCGTCAATGAGTGGGACGAAATCTGGATAAATGCTGCCGATGAAGTCAACACCAGACAGAGTATGCGCGACTACAAAGGCACAAAGCACTATTTGACAGATGGTCAGGTCTTTGACCTCGGCGGGCGCAAAATCGAAGTAATTTTCACTCCGGGACACACACCCGGTTCCACCACTTTCGTTGACCGCGATGCCCATTATGGATTCAGCGGCGATGCATTTGGCTCCACCAACCTTCTGGTATCCACCAATCTCAGCACCCAGTCCGCCACCTGCTCCAGAATGGAACGCTTCATCCGTGAATACGACATCCATTTCTTCTATTCCGGCCATTATCATGGCAATGACGTAGAGACTCCGCAGCGCGTCAGCGACATCCGTGCAATATGCGAAGGTGTTCTGGATGGCACCAAGATACCTGTCAAAGGTTCCAATCATAGTCTTCCCAATATGGTCGAAGAAAACGGTGTCAAAGTGAATTTCAGCACACCACGGTAGTAATAGCCTAAGGTCACAATACCTGTCTCATTCCAGGAATCTTCTCAAGGATATACAGCAGGTCGGCGCGGGAGTCGAAGCCAAGGCGCTTGTAATCTTCCCAAGTCGGTGTCCAGTCCGGTCGGAAGACCTTCGCGCGGGGGTCGTCGGAAGGGAAGAACCGCTGAATTGCATTGGATACGGAGCACTGGACGCCTGTGTTCGGCAAGGTGAAAGGAGTGGATTCCATAAATGTATTGGGAGCCTGGGAACTCGGGACTCCGACAATCGTGGCACCCATCTTCCAAAGCATATACGTAAAATGGAAAGCTGCGCTGAAAGTAGCTTCGTTAGTCACCGCATACACGTGTCCGGGCCTGTAAAGCGGCTTGCCGTTCTGAGCACGGAGCATATCCTTGTCCAGACACATATAGTTGTCGATTATGGCGTTTCTGAGGCTGTCGCCGACAGTCTCAGGCACTTTCTCATAGTCACCGGACATCAGGTCTCCGATGTTATATGAAGTCCCCCGCCACTCATTGTAGCCTTCCAAAGTCACATTGTTCTTTTGCAGATACAGTTCGGAGAGCCTCGTTTCATAGCGGCAGCCCAGGTCTGTGGTAAGATACTCGTCGCCATAGAGCTGGTACAGAACCGGATATACTATCGGGCTCCATCCTCCTCCGTTGCCGCGAAGGTCAATGATGAGATGCTGTGCGCCCGCCTCCTTCATCTCCGAGAGCATACTTCCGAAACGCTCCGTTATGGAAGGAATTTCTTCAAAGGGAGTATCCGGGAACGCCCAGTTCTTGATTGCTTCGTATTCACCCATCCCGTGATCGAGAATATACTGCAGGCAGTCGCGAGAAACAATGTGGCTGCATTTGAAAGTCATTACGCCGAGGTCCTTGTCAGCCCACTTGTATTCGAAATTCGATGAAGGGAAACGCGGGTCTGTCGGCATCGAACTGAAGGTGGCACTCTGCATCTCTTCATCTGTAAGCAACGGCAGATCCGCTGTTGTGTCAATGTCTGAGGCGGTCCTGAATCCCATTTCTACTTTTTTACCGTCAAAATCATCGAGCATCAGCGAAAGTGCCGTGCTGTTCATCTTCCAGCCGCTAACGGTGCCGTACAGGCCATAGACATTCTCGGAAGGTACATATTCCGCCAGCCTGTCCATTAGTTTGTCCAGTGGTTGGCCTCCAATGCTCAACAGTTTAGCACCCAGCAGTCCTTTGAAATCTTCAGGCGCGCTCCACACGAAGAAGCCGTCTGTCATTGTCCGCAGGTTCAGTGGAAGGGAGCGGACTTCGGAATCGTAGAAAGAATTCCTCTGTCCGCAATATGTATGACCATCGTGCAGAGGCACGAGGAAACGGCAGATTTCCGCCTGCAGACGAGCTGCATCCAACCCCTCAGCACGGCTCAGCGAACGACGTAGTTTCTTCACATCCTTGTGGAAACGCCTTTCCCCACCAAAAACGGAATATGGGTCGGGATGTGTCTGCTCGAAAGCCTGAAAGAAATAATCGAAATCCTCGAGAAGAAGAGCCGTCGGCAGGCCCGACTTCGCCCAGAACTGCCCGGATAGTTTCAGAGTCTCAATGTGACTGGCTGGTTTCTGATTGCCTCTGGCCCTGATTGCGGCATACCCGTCGCTGCACAGGACAAAGACCAGAACAATAGTCAGAATCAGGCCTATTACTGCAAAGATGTTTCTAACAATGTTGAAAATTGTTTTCATCGTCATTCTATTATTTCATTCTGTTCTTCACGTCAGTTCCGGCACCGGTTCCTTTGTATTTACTCTGAGCGGTGTTGAAGTTGTATCTGATGGAAAATTTTATTCTCTGATTGTCCATACGGTTGGTCTGGGCTATGATATGGCTTCCGCAGTCGGTCATTACGTCATACCTGCCAAGACCGGCAAGGTCGGACCCTTCCAGCCTGAGGACTAGAGTATTGTCCAGAAAGGACTTCTGAACGGCGGCGGAGATGTCAAGATAGTTGTTTGTAAGCATTGCGTTCTGGGAATAAGCCTTGCTGTGGAATTCCCCGCCCAACTCTATCTGCCAGTCATTCTTGAACCTGAAAGTATTGAAAAGCTGCGCGATGAACATCGGTTTGTCGCTGAAGGAGACTTCGCGACGGCTGGTAATCTCACGAGGATCCGGCATACTGAGCGTGAGCCATTGCTGTTGTACTCCGGCTGTATAATTCATTGTCCAGATACCGACAGTAGGTGCGGCATTCACGAACCAGGCAAGAGTCCTTACCGGTCTGTCCAGATTTATCGGGTGAACCAATACCACGCCTTTGTCATTGTACAGTTCCGACCATTGTGAGACCGCGTCGTTTATGCGGGAGTACTGAGCCACCATAGTGAGCCATTTCCAATTGACGTTCAAGCCAAGGTCGTGATTGATCTGCGGCTGGAGTTTTGCGTTTCCACTCTGATATATGTAGCGGCTGTGATAACGCACTGCACTGCTGAGTGATTCGAAATCCGGTCTGTGCGTCTTAGCGCTATAGCTCAATTGCATCTGGACCGGGCCGAAGGCATTGGCATAGGAAAGTGTCGGGAATACATTGTCATATTTTCTGTTCAGGTCATCAGAGCCCTTGAGAT
>JAKSKD010000054.1 GCA_024401925.1 Bacteroidales bacterium
TTCCGTATTTTTCGGGGAAGCTTGCAACTTCCGTGGCCATAAGGGCCTTCAATTTATCAGATAATTCCTTTCCGCTCAAAATCATAGCGCGAAGATAAGAATAAAATTCGTATCATTGCATATGCGCGAATGGCTCGCGTATGTAAATATTGCACACGGAGGTATAAAAAATTATACCTATATTTGCGATGATTAACAATTAATGAAATTATGCCGACAATACTCTTCCTTTTTGGGCTCCGATTTTTCTTCTACTCAGATGAGCACCTCCCTATGCACGTTCACGTCAAAAATGGGGATGGCAAAGCCAAAATCAATATTGAAACAGCAGAAGTTGTAGAGAACAATGGGCTGAAACCGGCAGATCTGAAGAAGGCTGTTGATGCCGTGAAGCAGTACAAGGATGAGTTCATCAAGGCCTGGAACGAGTATTTTGATGAGGATTAACAATATGGGAGCAATTGTTAAAGTTTGGTTTAATGAGGGTCGGATTTATATTCTGACGGATCAGGGCAACACATATAGTCGTCCTCTTGAGGCATTTCCGCTTCTTCTGGATGCAACTGATGAGCAGCGTGCCAAGTATGAGATAGGACTTGATGGCGATGATATACATTGGGATGAGATAGACGAGGATATCCATATCAGCAGTTTCTTCGATACCGCTGAACCGGATATGAATAACCCGATTGCCGATATATTCCACAGATTCCCACAGTTGAATGTATCTGAAGTTGCCCGCACGATAGGCATCAACAAAAGTCTTCTCTCAAGATACATATACGGTATAAAGAAGCCATCGCAGCAGCGCACGGATCAAATTATCAGTACAATACGCCAGCTCGGCCGCGAAATGGCCGCTATCTGAATAAAAGGAGATTCTTCGGTTTCCTCCTTCTGATATGCTGTGTTGGGGTGTACCCACTCCCCTTCGAAAATGAAGGAGTGGCCACGGTGATGGTATCCGTCTGCTCGGAAGAGTTGCAATTCGATGTGGTATGTGATTTCATCGGTTTTGTCCCTGCGCAGGTGGAACGCGACATACGCCTGTTCAAGGGACGTACGCGCCAGTACATCTACATCAGCTCGGCATCAGCCTATAGACAATTACGTACAATAGTGATTTCGCCAGAGCTTTCGTAGGTCTTATGGGCAATCCGCAGGCAATCGCCGATGCTCTCGGAGTGGAGTTGAAAGCCTTCCACGTCTCATCCGATTTCCTGGCAGCTGTCGGCAGCCGTTACGAAATGTCACAGAACCTGTTGGGCGACAAAGCTCACACCGTGATCTTTGACAACACCAAACTGAAAAGGACAGTTCCCGGATTCAAATCGGAAATACGTTTCGACCAAGGCATCAGAATGGCTGTTTCACATATGCTCGCCCACCCCGGACTGCAGGTCGAAGATCCTGAATTCGATAGCTGGTGCGACAAGGTCATCGCCGCTGTGGAACAGGTCAGAAAGAGCCTTCTGTAACCGAGCACCACTCGCAAAAGCACACCACCCGCAAAAGCACGAAACCAAGGCTGATATCATTGGTGATTCATATCCCCGATGATGGCGTTTAGTTGTTCACGGGACAGTTGTCCCTCAAGATAGACTACCGTACATTCTTCCTTTTCCGAGGCGACAAGGACAAAATGTGTCATTGTCTCCCCCTGGCTTTTTGTATAAATCCTTACGGTCTCACCTTCTTCCTTGGCCTCCAGCATCAGTTCCATACTGCCGTCGCTGAGGATATTGTCCATCTCACTCTTAAGGCTGGCGTTCACCGAACTGTTCCGGCTGTCGATAAGATAGAATCCGTCCAGAGATTTGATGAGACCGGTAAGTTCCACGTTCTGACCTCCCATATCCATTTCGGGAAGCCTGTTTATCATTTTGAACATTGACGGGGAAATGTAAACGGCGCTAACATCTTTCTCGTCTGAATACCTGTTGTATATTTTCCTGCCGAGGCTGTCCGCGAAAGAGGAAACCGTAAGCGATAATGCTATTGCTAAAACTACTAACTTTTTCATTTTGTTAATTTTAATGATTTGTCAACTGTTGATGATATATATGAAAACGTTTTCTCCAATTGTGCGTATGCCTGATATGGGTCATTGAAGGTGTCTTCCGGCTCCGAGGGCAGGGACAGGAAAAAAATCAGACAGGCAATTGCAGTTGCAAGGGTTGTCAGCGCCGGAAACAGCAAGGCTTTTACGGACCTCTTCCTGCATTCTCCCTTTACGATGATTGCGGACCGTATTCCTTCTTCAAGTCCGGCAGGCACGGATACTTCACAGCTATCCGCCATCTTTTCAAGAGCGTCAAAACTCAGATTTTCAATATCTTCTATTCTTTTCATAAACTCTTTCCAGCTTTTTCCGGGCCTGGCTTATCAACACCCTGATATTCAAATTGTTTTTACCTGTTCTCTGGGATATTTCATCGTAAGACAGATCTTCAAAGAAGCGCATCTGAAGGATTTCCCTTTGTGTTGAAGAAAGGGCGGCCATTGCCTTGGAAAGCGCAGCCATATTCTCCCTTGCTTCCATCACGCTGTCCGGAGGGTTGCCGAGGGGTTCTGACTTTTCGTCCAGCGCCTCCTTTTCCATATGCTTTCTCTTCCTTATGAGATCGATGCACATATTGCGCATCAGCGTAATGGAATAGGCCTTCGGGTTGTGCACAGAATCCAGAGTATCCCTTGAATCCCAAAGCTTTACATACAGCTCCTGCACAACATCCGAAGCGTCTTCTCCGTTTTCCAACAAGCAGAAAGCAAGACGGTAGAGGGCATCTTTGAGAGGCAGGTACTGCTCTATGAAATCTGGTCCCGTCATTTCAAGAAGCTTCTTAAAACGCGATTTGAGCCAATGAATCAATGGACAATTTCCCTTCCAGATACAGAAGTACACAATCCCCCGGCACATACAATATCAGATTCTTCACTACGGACGCATCTTCATCCACAGTACCATATATGTGGACCGTATCTTCTTCGTCTCTGACCTCCATCAGCAATGAGTCCTCAGGAAGAACCCTGTCAAACTTTTTCCTGAAATTGTCCTTTACTGCCTGCTCACTGTCCTCAAAGACTACAACAGTCGCCTTTTTAAGATTCTTTATTGAGTTCAGTGCAGCCTCAGCCTGCTTGTCTTCTGTTGTTTTTACGGCAGCCTTGGCTATTGTCCGGGCCAAAGAGATACCCAAGGGGCCCAGGTTGATGACATAAACCCCTTCTTTACTGTCAAACTCGCTGATTGCTTTTTTCAGTCCGGCTTCCTTGATGCCGTTGCGTGCATCCACAGTGGACATTGCCGTCACACACAGGAATATCCCAAACAACAGAATTTTCTTCATCACTTACTTTTTGGCTTGTACATAAATAAGACGCAAATTATGAAGATTTGTTAATGAAATCATAAGAACATAGCCATATACAAAGGCATGTAGGTTATTTCATCCTCGACAAAGGTGTTTGACTTGCATAAGACAATTGATTTCGCAATGCGCCATCCCTCGTTTTCCAGCGCATAGTCAAGTGATGCATGAGTCTTGTAATCATCTCCTGACTTGACTTCGATAACCTCTATCCCGGAAGATGTTGCGATAAGGAAATCCAGCTCATGCTTGCTCTTCTTGTCATAGTAGTGAAGGTTTATCCCCTTTTTGGACAGCTCGGCTGCTACAAACTCTTCTGAAAGTGCGCCCTCATTTATGTCTATCATACCATTCATCACCTCAAATT
>JAKSKD010000055.1 GCA_024401925.1 Bacteroidales bacterium
GAGAGAACTGTCTGCCTCTCATCAAGGACGGAGCTTGTCTCCAGCTTGGAATCGGTGCTCTTCCTAACGCAATTCTGGCTAAACTTGGAAACCACAAAAACCTTGGTATCCACACTGAAATGTTCGCAGACGGCGTACTCGACCTGGTTGAGAAGGGTGTCATAAATGGTTCCAACAAGGTTACAGACAAGGGTAAGATAGTATCTACCTTCCTTATGGGTTCACAGAAAGTATATGACTTCATCGACAACAACCCTGATGTATTGATGATGGACGTAGGCTACACCAACGACCCTTTTGTAATCAGCAAGAACCCTCGTATGACCGCCATCAACTCAGCTGTTGAGATGGACATTACCGGACAGGTTTGTGCAGACTCAATCGGTACAAAGCACTTCAGCGGTGTCGGTGGACAGATCGACTTCATTTATGGAGCATCCCTTGCTGAGGAAGGCGTGCCTATCATAGCAATGTCCTCCCGAACAAAGAAGGGCGTATCCAAGATTTCACCTGTATTGAAGGAAGGCGCAGGCGTCGTTACTTCAAGGTTCCACGTGCATTGGGTTGTAACAGAATGGGGTGCCGTTAATCTTTACGGAAAGAGCTATCAGGAGCGCGCCCGCCTGCTGACATCCATCGCACATCCGGACGATCGCGAGGCCCTCGAAAGAGCCGCTTTCGAGCGTTTCGGAAGGCACTACCTGATTGTGAAGTAATTCACAGACAATATAATATCGAGAAAAGGGGAAGACCAACGCAATGGCTTTCCCCTTTTTTCTGACTTTTACAATGATTCACTCTACGCGTGCGCGCTATGCGTTAGGGCTTCGATAAGCGGCTTGACGGCTTCCTGCTGAGGAGTTGTGTACAAAGTTTCTTCATACGCCTCCCCATTCGGGAGTTTGATTCTCAAGGTTGTTGCCCTGGATATTGTTAATACACATTCTCGTGACGAATGCCCGGGTGTAACGCACCCCGAAGTATTCGAGAACTGCAATTACTATTTCTTTCATAAAGACTTACTGATAAACTACTGCAAGATACAGAGAATAAATGACGAATCAGTTTCAACGCAAAGGAATATGTCGAAGTGGGAATAATAATGTTATATTTGCAACCATGACACTTACACTTTTGGAGAAAACCTCCATCGCATTATCCATATTGATATCTTTCACTTGCCAACTTTCCGCGGCGGAACCAGCAGAAAAGGATACTGTCAAAGTCGACAGACAGGACAGTGCCCTTTATCTGAACGCAGAATCAGACAGCAAGCCAAGAGACATATCACTGGGCCTGCCGATTACCACTGGACAGATATTCGAAGATGGAATGCCTGTATCCTATTACATAAACGACCTGTATCCTTATAAGTCCTGGCACGGAGGTGCCAGCGCCAGCAGCAACGGCTCGATGACACCGATGGAAACGGCTATGAGATACTGCGAAATCGGGACATATGTAGACAGCTACAATAAACTCGGTCAGGACAGTTTCGGAGGTTCGGTATCATATACCCTCGGCTCATATGGTCAGAACAAGTTCGATATCAATATTTCCGGACCCATTGCACGTGGCTGGCAGTATTCCATCAGCACTTTCCAGAACTTCGACCCCGGCTCAAATGCCAGGATGTTGCCGACGCTTCGGGACAGACATCAGTTCTACAAAGCAGTGATCAACAAGAAATTCATTGATGGGAGCGGTCACATGGCACTTGTCTGTCAGTATGTGGACTACACCACAATAAATGACACTTACGGACCTTTCATATTTGTAGGAGACGGCTCTGTACGTCCATACAACGGATTTTCCCTTGGTACCGACTGCTATATCCCCGACCTAACATCGTTCAGCTATATGGACATGAAGACCGGCGAGATGAAGGAACGGCCTTATAAGAGTGTCGACAAGACCTGTCACTTCACCTTCCTTCTTGACCGCCAGCTTACAGACAATATCCACTTCAACTTCAAAAGCCGTTTCAAGACAGGGACCTCCGACCGCGGACAGGGAAAACTGGCCGGAATAGAAACCGTATCGGCGGATATCGGCTATGCGCGTCCTGACGGGAGCCCTTTCCAAGGCCAGATCCAAAAGCGGGTGATAATGCGGCACGATGCCCTCGAAACATCATGGATGAACAACGCAGAGATGCAGTTCAAAGCTGGGCACCATAGCGTTAGAGCAGGTGCGGATTATCACTTCAACCACGGAGCATCCATTGTATCCTCAGCCTTGTTTGCACATCAGGTATGCAACCATCCGCAGGTACTATACCGGAAAGGTGACCTCACATATGATTTCAATTCTTCAGGAGGCTATTATGACGGAATCGAGCACAAGACTGCAATCTATGCAAAGGATGAGTGGATGGTCAGCAAACGAATAAACATCTCTGGTTTTGTAAGAGGGGAACTCCTGAATATCCACGGAGATGCCGCGAACAATATCGGCGATGAGACCATCAACACCCGATATCCCGGATTCAACCTTACCAAAGGTAGGATCACGCAATTCAGGGAAAGCTTCCTAAATGGCGCTGCGGGCCTTGAGTTCAATGCGAAAATCATCGGAGGACTTTCATTCAGGGCCGAAGCCATAGCCACAAGGATACATCCGAACATAAGCAACTATGAAGGATACTATTACCCCTCTACCAAACCTACGGACACCCGCTTTATCCAGGCAGGCCTGTCATATGTGAACAAATGGATGAACGTAGTTTCTCAGATAATCTATATCTCACAGTCGAACTACAATACAAGCGAAAACTTTCAGCATAAGTTGCAGAAACCGGTCGGGGACCTTCCTGAAGGGTATATAGAAACGAAATCGATTGCCCTGAATTATGGCATTGAATCTCTAGGATGGACAACGGATGCTAACCTGGATATAGCCCGTGGATTAGAACTTCATCTGAATTTTCTGATAAGGGAACCAAAATACACGGAGTTCGTTTTCAGGCCTACGTTCAGTGACGGTATAACCGAAGAATACGATTTCAACGGAAACAACGTCACAGCCTTGCACAAAGTGGAATTCACCATAGAACCGTCGTATTCATTCCGCTCATGGAAATTCTGGCTTACGGCCCGATATATCGGCAAGCAGTTTATCAACACGACGAACACTTTGTATTTCAACGGCCGCTGGGAAACATTTGGTGGCATAAATTACAAACTGTCCGGGAATTGCCGCCTTAACTTGAATGTAGTCAATATCTTGAACCAGAAAGGCGCCAGTGGGAACATCGGTTCGGCCGATCTGGTGACCGACACGTCCGAATATCACGATTTCCTGATGTCGGGAAAATTCATCCGACCGTTTACCGTTGAGTTGGGGATAAAGGTTGACTTCTGAGTCTTCTTGGCCGGAATGGATGTTATGAATTATGTCTTCAGCTCTTTTGACGGCGTAAATGAACTACGTTTTGCCTGCCCTTACCATCTCAAGACAGATATGACTAAGCCGCCTATACATATCTGTTTGTATTTTTAATACGATGATTTTTCCGTTACTTTGTGAATGTATAAGTCATCACATCAATGAAAG
>JAKSKD010000056.1 GCA_024401925.1 Bacteroidales bacterium
TTGTCTGCGGCGATATGACCAAGGACGGAGAAATCATTTCTCACAAATATGTCGCTGATAGACTCAATGATTTCTCGAAACGGACCGGAGCCAAGATTCTCGTTATTCCCGGAAATCACGATCTGACCAACCCTCATTCATTCAAGTATGACGGAGCTGTTTCAACGCCGGAACCGAGTGCTTCGGAAGCTGATTTCGAGCAGATATACGCCCAGTGCGGCTATGGTGATGCCGAGGCCCGCGGCCCGCGGAAACTTGACTATATGAGTTATCCCGCAGACGGCATCGCCTTTATCGGACTTGATTCAAATGAGCAGAACACTCCGGATAAGTTAGGGGTTCAGGGAGGCCTCACAAAAGATCAGACTTCCTGGGTGTCCGAAATGGTTAAAAAAGCTCACGCTGACAACCGGTATGTCATTATGGGAATGCACCACAATCTCCTCGATTTTTACAACAATGCATCGTTGATAAGAGGAGAGAACATTGCGAATGCAAGATATGAAGACTACACCAACGAACAACTGGTGACAGACTTGTGCAATGCCGGGATTGACGTTGTGTTCAGCGGACATTCCCATATGCATTCCATTACATCCGAGAAACGGGGCGGGCGGGAAATCTTCAGCGTTGTCACGAGCTCCCTCGTGAATCTTCCATTGGCTTATCGCACAGGTAAGATTTCAAAAGACGGACTTATGACTGCGCGTTCCGGCTATGTGCAGGACGTGATGCCATCCAACGGCGTCAACCTCATAGAGGAAGGCAAGCGATACTGGCTCAATCTCTCGGGATATTATATGTATGAAGCCTCAAGGGTATGCTGGGAAAATGATATTGCAAAGATACTGGTCTCCGAAATGCTTGGCCTGCAAAGCCGTGAGGAAGTGGAGAAATTTCTCAGCGAAAGAGCCAAGATTCCATTCTATAATTTCACATATTACACAAGCAACGGAAACGAACATCTGTTCGATCCTGATAAGAATTCCAAAGAGGCAAAGGAGGCAATTGACGGCGTTCTGGACTATGTCATAGACGGGATAGCCAGGAAATGGATGGAAGAAGATGAAGAATTGAGTTATGAGGAAGCTGTGGAAGGAGCAACGGAATCCGTGAACTTTATGGTGACTATGCTTCTCGGGAAGGGATTGGATGATGCCAAAGCGATGCTGTATGATTTCCTGGATAGTGCCTACCATAACTATTACGGAACAGACCACACCCCGGTTCCGGATGATTTCGTCACATTGCAGTTGTCAAAACGATGAGAATCCTTCACGGAAAGATTGATATCAAACGTAGACCTGAAGATCAAACACAGTTCGTTTACGCATACCTGAGTACGTTTCATCCGTACATATCAATGATTCTGACGCACTTCGAACCGTATGTGTTTGATATAAGAAGAAATGGAAGTCGTATTTCAGAAAAATGTATTAAATTTATAGGTTATTGAACACTCTTGTGCACGAGTGTCGTGCGCGAGAAGTATATGGCGAAAAATGAAAAGGTTATTATTGTTTGGATTGACAGCATTGGTGACCGTCTCATCGTGTCAGAAGAGCACCGGGACGGATGATGGTGCAGCGGACAGGATTCTGATAGGTAATGTCATCACGATGGATAAGGATAGTACTGTCGCTCAGGCCGTTGCATTCAAAGACGGGAAGGTCCTCTTCGTCGGCTCGAAGGAAGATGCTCAGAAATATCGTGGAAAGCATACCGACGTGGCAAACTATGGTACTGCAAGCATCTATCCCGGATTTATGGACGGCCATACTCACGGCTATGTCGCTGCCCAGAGATATATGGAAGCCGACCTGTCCGGGATAAACTATACTCCCGGGGCACAAATGTCCGATTTTGTGACCGCTATGAAAAACTATATGGACTCGAACCCGGGAAGGGATATGTACAAGGGTTCCGGCTGGTCGATAAAGAAAGGTGTACTGCCCACTGCCGCGATGCTTGATGCCATCTGCCCAAAGGTGCCGATGCTTCTTAATTCCGGAGACGGTCATTCTATGTGGATCAATACAGCGGCAATAGAAAAATTTCATATAGACGAGTCTTGGGTTGAGAAATACGGGGCTGACTGTGTCAGAAAGGATGCTGACGGAAAGATTACCGGATATATCTCCGAGGCTCCTGCCTTTGTCCTTATCAAAGCTACTGCCATAAGCAAGGAGGAATGTATCGACGGGCTTCTGAAATGGCAGGATTATGCCTTCAGCAGAGGTATCACTGCCACTACCGAAGCCGCCACGAGTTTAGGCTCCGGCAGTGCCAGTACGGCTTATGTGGATCTTGCCGCATCCCCTTCGTGGAAGCTCCGTACATATGCCGTCGAAACCATCAGCGAGAGTGTTTCCGATGCCCAATTGGATTCGGCATTGTCCAAAGTTCTGCAGCTGCATAGGGAGAATAGCGGTGAATATTTTCAGGTGACCGGCGTCAAGGTCTTCGTTGACGGAGTAGTGGAAGCGCACACGGCCTGGTTGAAGCAGGAATATAGTGACGAGCCGGGCTACTACGGGTTAAAACGTTGTTCCGACCCGGTCAGAGTTGCTAAGATTGTGGAATTTGCGAACAGGAATGGGATGAACGTGCACTTCCACTGCATAGGCGATGGCGCGACAGCCCTCGCAGTCGAAGGGATAGTCAATGGCCAGAACGCCGCCAGTGTGAAAGACGGGCGGAACACGATAGCCCATCTTCAGCTGGTCAGCCCTGAGGATATCCAAAAGATGGCCGGCAAACATATCATAGCAGTCCTTGCTCCTCAATGGGCTTTTCTGGACCAGGACGAATACAGCATTACAGAAGGATATATCGGCTCCGACAGGGCTAAAACAATGTTTCCTGTCAAATCGTTCGTTGAAGCCGGAGCTTTGATAAACCTCCACAGCGATTATCCCGTTTCGGTTCCCCTGAGCGTACAGCAAAACTTCTGTGCCGCCGTAAGCGGCAGATTAGAACTTAATGGAGAAGTGTTATGCAACCGCAACGAAAAAGAATTGACCGAGCGGTATCCCGCACTTCAGGCCGTTACAATCAATGTCGCACATCAATGGGGGCAGGATGACAGGCTCGGCTCGCTGGAGGTCGGTAAGGTGGCCAATGCGGTGATCTGCGATGCCGATTTTCTTAAGGATGACGTGGAAAAGATTCTGGCCTCCAGAATTCTTGAGACCATTGTTGACGGTCAGACGGTATATCCATTTAAATAAAATTCTGCATTACAGGCATGATAAATTTGCAAAGAGTTGTTAAATATGATTAGAAAAATGGCACTTGCGGCTGTTGCCGCCCTTGCGATTACTGGTTGTGCGAAAAATGATGTTCTGCAGCCTAAAGAGTATGATAATCTTATCGTTTACGGTAATATATATACCGCCAGGGTGGATGAATCCAAAGGCAAGGACAGCAGTGAACGATACGTCATGGCCGAAGCAATGGCAGTCAAAGACGGAAAGTTCGTTTGTGTGGGCACTAAGGCCGAGGTTGACA
>JAKSKD010000057.1 GCA_024401925.1 Bacteroidales bacterium
AACCTATGAGATGAAGAATGCCGTGAACGATAACGCGATTAAGTTCATCCTGGAATCCGGTCTTGTAGAATTCGGCATTCTCCCTCACGGAATCTATGCTGATGAAAAGATCTCCGCTCAACACTTCGCCTTCACAGTAATCGAAGGTGATTATATCTGTGAAATAGTCGTGCTGGAGGTATTTCATATTCACGTCAAGGATGTAGTTGTCCGAACAGAATATTATGTTGATATCGCCAACCTTCCTGATTTCGCTGGACGCTACCAGCCGCAACCATTTGTTATTGGAGAGTTTTCCTTTGAACTCGAACTTTATATCCTCTGTAAAGTATCTTATCATAGCATTTAAAGTTTCGCAAATTTACATCTATTAAATTAATTCTTGGAAATTATTTGAAATGTTTTTAACTTTGAGCCCTACAAAGAAGATTATTATAAAAATATTTTGATATGGAAGTAAAGAAATCAGAAAAAGCCAGCCTGCAGAACAAGAGATTGCTCTTTGTGGAGATTGGTATGGTTCTGGCACTCGGAGTGGTTCTTCTTGCTTTTGAATGGAGTTCAAAGGAAAAGAAGACCGCCGTTCTTGATGCCGGTAATCAGGAAATCATTGAGGAGGAGATGATTCCCATCACACAGGAAACCCCTCCACCTCCCCCGGAACTCAACCAGATTCCCGTTCTTTCAGACAACATCGACATCGTGGACGATGACATCAAAGTTGATGACATTGACTTCAGCTCCGAAGATGATGCAAATCTGGGAGTGGAAATCATGGACTACCACGAGGAAGTTGTGGAAGAGGTTGTGGAAGAGGAAGCCATTCCTTTCCAGCTCGTGGAAGAGAAACCCAAGTTCAACGGCGGTGATGCCAACGAATTCTCAAAATGGGTGAACCAGCGTCTTGTTTATCCCGAAATCGCGAAGGAGAACGGCGTGCAGGGTCGTGTTATGCTTCAGTTCCAGGTCAATCCGGACGGCTCCGTTTCCAACGTGAAAGTTCTCCGTGGTGTAGATGCTTCTCTCGACAAAGAGGCCGTGCGTGTGGTGTCAAGCTCTCCCAAGTGGAAACCGGGCAAGCAGCGTGACCGCGCAGTCAAGGTAACATATACTTTCCCTGTAATTTTCCAACTTCGATAATTACAATGCGTAAAAATAAGAGGCCGTCCTCAGGGATGGCCTTTTTTAGGTCAGTAAATAATGGCAGAAAAGGTATCGGAAAAAGCTGTATTCGTCGGCATCATCAGGCAGAATGATGACGAAAGGAAGGTGATGGAGTATCTCGACGAACTGGAGTTTCTCGCAGAAACGGCAGGAGCTGTGGGAGACAGGAAGTTCGTGCAGAGAGTGGACAAACCGGAAAAAGCGACCTATATAAGAAGCGGTAAACTGGAAGAAATAGCTCAATACTGCGAAGACAACTGCATAAGTTATGTGATATTCGACGACGAACTCACGGGAATGCAGCAACGCAATATAGAGAGAATCATCAAAACCGCAGCCATTATAGACAGGACCAGCCTGATTCTTGAAATTTTTGCGCAGAGAGCCAAAACTTCATACGCAAAGATGCAGGTTGAACTTGCAAGATACAACTATATGCTTCCCCGCCTGGCAGGTATGTGGACCCACCTTGAAAGACAAAGGGGAGGCCACGGCACCAGAGGCGGTATGGGTGAAACCCAGATAGAGGTTGACAGACGTATCGTAAAGGAAAGAATCACGAGACTCAGGGAGCAGCTTAAAAAGGTTGACAGACAGATGTCAACACAAAGGGGAAACAGAGGTCAAATGGTACGGCTCGCACTTGTGGGATACACGAACGTCGGGAAGAGTACCCTGATGAACCTGCTGGCGAAGTCGGACGTCTTCGCAGAAAACAAGCTCTTCGCCACTTTGGACACTACAGTAAGGAAAGTGGTGATAGAGAACGTGCCGTTCCTGCTGAGCGACACAGTAGGATTCATCAGAAAACTGCCTACACAACTCATAGAGGCATTCAAAAGCACGCTGGATGAGGTGAGAGAAGCGGATATTCTAGTACACGTAGTGGATATTTCTCACCCTGATTTCGAGGAACAGATGGAAGTGGTGGAGAAAACACTGCAGGAAATAGGTGCTTCAAAAAAGCCTGTCTTCGTTGTTTTCAATAAAATCGATTCCTACACTTTCGAGGAGTACGACGAGTTCTCCCTTGAGCCGAAATCAAAAGAAAACCGCAGTCTGGACGAACTTATGAACAGCTGGATTGCTGAAGAGAAGAGCCCCTGCATTTTTATTTCCGCAAAGGAAAAGACAAATATCCCGAAACTCAAGAACGACATATACAAAATGGTGGCGGAAATACACGCCGGCCGTTATCCTTTCAACAATTTTTTATGGTAAAAGATATGGGAAGTAAAATTCTGGTAATCGGTAGCAGCAACACCGACATGACAATCAAGGCTCCACGGATTCCCCAGCCGGGAGAAACAATTCTTGGCGGAGAATTCAAGATGGGTCCGGGCGGAAAAGGCGCAAATCAGGCGGTTGCAGCGGCAAGACTGGGCGGAAACGTCAGTTTCATATGCAAAGTGGGCAGGGATGTATTCGGAGAAAAATCCGTTGACGGCTATATAAAGGAAGGCATAGACACTTCCAATATCCTTTATTCCGACAAGGCATCGGGTACAGCGCTGATTATGGTTGACGATAAAGGAGAAAACTGTATCTCGGTAGCTCCCGGAGCAAATGGCGACATAACGGTAAAAGACATTGAAAGTCTGTCCGGAGTCATCAAGGATGCCGATTATCTTGTACTACAACTGGAGATTCCTGTGGAAAGCGTCGTGGCTGCGGCAAGGATTGCCCACGAATCCGGCGCGTATGTGATATTGAATCCCGCTCCCGCCTGCAAACTTCCCGCGGAACTCTTCAAATATGTGTCTCTTGCCACTCCTAATCAGACGGAAATAGCTCTGATGACGGGCATTGAAGGTGATGTGGAAGCGGCTATGAAGAAATTGAACGAAATGGGAGTGAAAGACATTATCCTCACTCTGGGAAGCAGGGGATCTGCAATCTGGGATGGTGAAAAAGCGGAGATAATTCCTGCCAGAAAGGTCAATGCAGTGGATACCACAGCAGCAGGCGATACATTCTGCGGAGCCTTGTGCGTTGCCCTGAGCGAAGGCAAAAGCAAGAGGGAAGCGGTTGAGTTCGCTACAAAAGCAAGCGCTCTCACCGTTCAGAAGATGGGAGCGCAAGAGTCCATTCCTTACAGGAAGGATATAGAATAATTCCTTAGTCGGAGAATTTCGCCTTGAGGAATTCTCTGTTAAGCCTGGCGATGTGAGCTACGGAAATGCCCTTGGGGCATTCCATCTCACAGGCCCTGGTGTTGGTACAGTTGCCGAAACCGAGTTCGTCCATTTTCGCTACCATAGCCTTTGCCCTGCGCTTTGCCTCGGGACGTCCCTGAGGCAGGAGTGCAAGTGA
>JAKSKD010000058.1 GCA_024401925.1 Bacteroidales bacterium
GGTCCTGCGTCTATAATCCGGCGCAGAAGACAATACTCTTCAATATGCGCAACGACATGTCGCAGATTTACAAGATAGACTTCAATCGGGACTTTCAGTAAATCAGGACCAGCGTCCAGAGGATGGACGCCGTCAAGCTACTTGACGGCGTCGATTTTGAATGATGTCGTGGCTGAAGGGATGATGTCGTCGTATTTCTCGCCTATGACAATCTGCAGCGACTTCTCTTTGATATTATAGACTGTCGTATGGCAAGTCCACGCGGACATCGGGTTCTTGCGTGGATTTTCAAATTTGGAGATGGCATTGATTTCGGCGTCCAGACTCATAAGGTCCCTCCAGATACGCAATCTGTCTTCATCGGTCTTCGGAAATTCATTATAGAGAGGAGGTCCGAAGATGTCCTTGTAGTTCGGCATATGCGCGAGATATTCCGAATACCAGTTGAGGTCCGGAGCGCCGGCGAGAGTCGACGGGTCCTTGCCGTCATATTTTCGTGAGTACCTTGCCTTCTCCATAGTTTCGAACATTCCCTTGGCGCTACCGGCATTGTCATAGTTGGCTTCAAGGATGTCATAGCGCTCCACTCCGCACGGAACCTTCTGCACGCTGAGATCCTTCAATAAGTAGAAATTGGTGATGATGGGTTTTCTGAACCTTTCCACGGGATTGTCCTCGGCCTTTGTCGCAACCAGTTTGCAGTCGATGAGCTCCACCAGATAATTATCTTTATCGTCGCAAATAATCCAATGGAAGGAGTACTCTCCCAATGAGCCGTAAATGTTGGGCTCCTGAAGAAGTTGTACGGCATTTTCGGCCGACGTGGCCTTGTCCAGAATATAGCGCACTACATTTGCGCCGTGCAGTGCAAAGGGCGCTCCGGGTTTCGTGCCTTTGATCGTTTTCTCGGTGTCGTCTGCGTAATGCACCACCAGCGAGATAGCGCATACACCGCAGTCGTTGATGCCGTCGAAGCAGTTGTTCGAGATGTCATTGACAAGCATTTGGGACAGCCAGTCTCCCGTAGGGGCACTCTTCACCATATTCGAATTGCAGATGCCGATGGAAGCGTGATGGTTCTTGTCGGCAGGAATGCGCACTATGAACTCGGGCATTTCTGAACATTCCCAGTCGAAGTTACGACCTACAAAGTCGCCGTTGCGGACACCGGCACACGCACCGTGCCACTCCTTGAGACCCATAAATTCGTCTCCATAGGTATACGGGTTATAATAATACCTGGTATAGAAATCGTTGTTGGTCACCTCAAAGAGGTAATCGTTGATCTTCTTCAGTTTGATCTGCTGGAAGTTATACTCCTCTATTTCCTCGGCGGTGAACCTCTCAGGTTCGTCTTTGCTGCAAGAGCCGATGGACAGAGCCACTGCACACACGGCGAATGCGTAAATGATTTTTTTCATTTCCTGATATTTTTATTTCTGCAAATATACTTAAAAGTCTCATCAAAATGTGATATGCAGGCGACGAAAACGTAATTCATAACATTCCAATATCCATATCTGATTTGAACAGTCCCGGCATTAGGACAACAGGGATATTATACAATATTGTCTTTATGAAGGAGTGCTACGAACTTTTCCACCTCGTCACGGAGGACATCCTCTTCCACATCGTATTCCTTCAGCATTGCACTGACGATGTCAGGAATTTCATTGCCTTCCTGAATCAGGGTAAACATCCGTACTGCCGTGTCGTTGCCGAGGCGCACAATCACTTTCTTCCCGTTTTCGCCCAGTTGCTTTGACACCGCACATACTCCTGACATGAAGTCCGTTATCTCAAAGTCATATTTCAGTTTCATTTTCCGCGTCTGTATTTTTCGTAAGTCCGCATCATTGCAAACTTTATCTGATTAACCTGATTTTCAACCTTTTCGGGAGTGCATGTCGCCGATTCCTCGCACATCTTCAGGCGGATGCATTGGGGGTATATCGGACAGTTGTCACACAGTTCGATTCTCTCACGCCGCTGCCGGAACTTTGCAACCATCGCCTTGTCAACGACATCGGGAGAATCGACGTGAGATATGAAATGGTCTTCCGAATAGTGCTCGCACAGGCCGATGTCTCCGGTCGGGGCAATCATCAGGCTCTTCCCGTTATCAGCCATACACCAGTTCTGCCTGACTTCCTTCGGAAGGGTCGCGTCTTTTCCCCTGATGCCCAGATCCGCCATCAAACTTTCCAACTGTTCCAATTTCTCATAAACCAGCCGCCTGCTCTCATCGGTCTGCCTTACGTTGCCGCTGCCCGCGGATTCCTCAAACAGGACGTGGGCATAACAACAGAAACCCTTGCGCTTGCCGTACATATTCGAAAGTTGGCGTACCAGAGCAACGAGATCATCGGCATTATGAAGCCCGATGTTCAGTCTGACAATCACCCTGATACCGGCATCCAGAAGCAGTCCGATGTTTCTGACAACGCGCCGGTACGGGCTGGCGGAGCCGTCGTAGATGAAGGCCTTGGAGCGGTTGTATATGGCTTCCGTTCCGTCAAGAGTGATCTGGACCTTCTGCAGTTTCCAGAGATTGACAGCCTTTTGCACGGTAGCTTCATCAAAGAGATAGCTGTTGCTTGTCATACTTGACTTGAAAGGCACACCGCTTTTCTCCAACTGATTGCATATCAGGTCTATCACCTTGCCGTTGTACAGCGGTTCCCCACCGAACCAGCGGAGGCTCACATCTTTCTTTGGCTGTTTGGAATAATTCCGCTGAATCAGGGAGGCCACCTTCATTGCAGTCTTCTCCGACATAGGAATACGGCTGCGCCCTTTCTCGTAGCAATAGAAGCAGCGAGCATTGCAGTCAGTAGTGGTCATGATGGTATATGAAGATGTTATATCCTCCTCATCTCCCGCATCAACCATCTTCCTTAGTGCCCGGTATTGCTCTGCCAGCTTCTTCTCATCCAAGCTCTCCGGAACGACAAACAGATGTTCCCGCAAATATTCATCCTTGGACATATCCTTCTGTCCCTTGCGGGCGAGCACCATCTCACAGGTCAGAGTGTGGAAGAGCAGCAGCCCCTCCGGGACCTCCTTAGAGATGACAAAAGACGAGGGATGATAATTCTCATCCCTCATATCTCTTTTGAAATCCATAAGCTCCTGAAAAGTGGAATCAGGATGTTGGATAATCTCCAGGGTCATTCTGCTACTTCATAATAAAGACACGTGACATAAGTGCACCCAGAGAACGTAGTGCAATCGTCTGAAGAGCACCCGTCCTCAGAGCACGGACTTTGAGCAATAATGGATCTCGGCCTGGTTTCCACCACTTTTACTTCCGGTATTTCAAATTGCTTCTTCTCCATAGTATTGATATCCTGT
>JAKSKD010000059.1 GCA_024401925.1 Bacteroidales bacterium
GATTGATTATCCTGTCGATGAGCGCAGGGCGTTGGTTGACAATGTCGCAGCTGACAAGAATATTGATCAGGCGGCGGCTGAAAAAGATTGGTGGGTTACGGCAGTGCTGTATGCCTTGTTCAAGTCAAGCATAGGCCCTTATGCGCTTTTCAAAGGAGGCACAAGCCTGAGCAAGGGATGGAACATCATCAGCAGGTTCAGTGAGGATGTTGATATAGCCCTTGACAGGGAATATTATCGGAAAGAGAAGAAATGGAGTTGTGCAGATTGTTCCAGCAACACTCAGATACATAATCTCCGGGAAAAGAGTCAGGACTTTCTATTCGGCGAGTTCAAGAATGAGCTGATTGAAATGCTCGGCAAACTTGGACTTGGGATGGTGAGGGTGCTCAACGAGAATGAGATGAGGCTTGAGCAAGGTTTGTCCGGCACCGTTGACCATGACAAGGATCCTTCTGCTCTGTTCGTGATATATCCTTCGTTGTATGGGTCTGACAGGAGTTATGCCAAGCCTGTGGTTAAAATCGAAATCAGCTGTCTTTCAATGGCCGAGCCTTTTGAGATGAAAACAATTTCGTCTCTTGTGCAGCAGGTCAACTCCGTGAAATACGGTGAGGACATTGACAATGACTATCAGCTGACCATAAAGACTGTCTCTCCTGCAAGGACATTCCTTGAGAAGGCGTTTCTTCTGAATGAGGAATTCCAGAAGGACCATCCGAGAACTGGAAGGATGTCAAGACATCTATATGATTTGGAGAAGCTTTCCAAGACTGCTTACGGAGCTCAGGCTCTCTCTGACGGCAAGCTCTATAAGGAAATCGTGAATCACAGAGAGAAATTCTATCATCCGGGATATGTTGACTATAATAAGGATCTCCCTGATGCTATCGCTTTTGTCCCTACAGGCGAACTTGCGGAATCATTCAAGACTGATTATGTGAGCATGTGCGGGAGCTTCATCTATGAGAAAGACCCGTTAAGTTTTGAAGAATTGCTGGAGAAGCTAAAAGCAATTCAGGAACTATTCAGGCAAGTGAAGGTATAAGTCGCTGATTTCAATCTTTATGGAGCCGATTTTGGACAGGAACATACTGGCGGAAGGGAGTGAGGAGTGCGGGAGGATTGCGCGAAAGTTGAGGAGGGTGAGCGAGGCGTTTGACGGGAGGTGGGCTCCGGGAGAATTGCCGAAGGGTGTCTCTGCCAAAGTCGAGGAACTGACTGCTGAGTATGAGAGGATTGAGGGTGTGCTGGCGCAATGTTGCGAGTATCTGAACGGAGAATGGGCGCGGATTGAAAACAACAGGGCCAGGCTGAGCGAGGTTGAGGCATTTCTGGAGTCTTTCCGGGTACTGCGGACGGAGGCGCTTATTCTGGATGACTGTTGCCTTGAGGACAAACGCAGGGCGTTTGATGTGTTCGGCGAGTACAATACTTCGATGGAGTATGTGTTTCTTGTCGGGAAGACCCTTGAAAGGCTGGGCTTCATTGTTAAATATCTTGCTGAAGTTACCGAGCCAAGTCCAAGGCCGAAATCCAAATACGAAGGAATTGAGAAAAGGCTGCGGCCTCATGCAATGGGTCTTAACGACCAGGATTATGAATGCTTGATAGAACGGCATGAACTGCCGCTATTCAAAGGCACCTGGACTGGACGCAAGTGTGATGCAACATACTTTGGCCAATGGTTCGGCCTTGACTGCAAATATATGAACGGTGCCTTCATCTTCTATGATGAGAAAGGGCGTGAGGTGAAACTCCATTATAAGCACAATGACGCTGACGGGGTTGGCCTGAACGATGATATATACAAAGCAATTAAAGACTTTCCTAAAAAGAAATCACCCGGCATAAAGTAGCCGTCCGGCTACATACTGAATCCTTGACGGTGGCTGCTCGGCTGCCGTTTTTTGATGCGTCGGCTACCTTCAACCACCTTTGGGGATAAATGCCCGGTTTGGAGTCTGACTCAATGCTTGCATACCTTTGCATCGTCGGGGAGATACTCCGACAGGACAGTGGCCACTTCCTTTTTCGTTAACATTAATCTTGATCATTATGGAGATTCAGGAAGAGTTGACGAGATTCTTTACCGGCATCCTCAAGCCAATCGTGCAGGATGCCGTGGCGGAGGAAGTGCCGAAGCATCTCGTCAAGAAAAAAGAACGCAAGTACACCATCAAGCAGGCGTGCGAGGTGATGGGAATCTGCGAGGCAACATTTCACAACTGGGCCAACAAGGGCGGCATCGAAAGAATGCGCGATGGCAGGAACGTAGTTGTGGATGCAGACATCATCGATGAGGCCGTGGCTAACGGAGAACTCAAGAAGGGAAAACACTGGAGGAAGCGGAGATGACGAAAATAGCATTTATCGTCAAATCCTGTCAGGAAATACAGTTAGTTTTGCGATACCAAACTAAAAAATACCGCGCCATATGAGAAGCAGGAATCAAACTGTGGAGTGGATTCGGAATCTCGGAAGCACTCCTGTCAGCGTCTTCCCCGCTCTGGAAACATCAGTGGTGAGAACGGACGAGTTGCAGAAAAGGACAGATGTGTACGGACAGATGCTGAATGACTCGGATGACATGTCTCTTGATGAATGCCTGGTACCGAGCGAAGATCAATGTGAAATAGTCAACCGCATCCGAAAGACCAAGGACAAATCCGAGGCTGCTCTGATGCGACGCAGCCTCCTCCCTGAAATCTGCTTTAGCGCCATAATTACCAGCAGGATTCGCGGTATCAGTGAAGAACGGCGAATCATAAACTACAACCCCATTGTTGTTCTGGACGTTGAGGATGTTCAGGATGCTGAAGGAGCGAAGCAGTTGCTTTCTACCCTGGAATTCGTGTTCTATGCCGGTCTTAATACCTTCGGTACCGGATTGGATGTAATGATTCCAGTTGAAGCAAAGCATTGGCGTGAGCACGGGAAGTATTTCCAGGCGGCGAAAGCTGCCGTTGAGGCACTGGGGTTTAAGGTTGGCAGCAACGGCGAGAGTGCGACCTCAACGATATACCAGAGTTTCGACAAGGCCCCGTACCGGAACAACAACTGCAGGGTATTCCGCCTACCCGACAAATGGAATGCGAATGGTATGACGCAGGACGTCACGATATACCAGGCAATACCCGGAAACCGCTTCATAATGCGGGCTGTCGTATTCTCATAATTACAGACCCTATGGATGAAAACAGATATCAGGAAGAAGTACAGGAGGTGATGGCGCCGCACCGGTTCTTTG
>JAKSKD010000006.1 GCA_024401925.1 Bacteroidales bacterium
TCTGGGGACTTGAATTATCCTATACCTAACAAAATCAAAGTGTCAAAGACAGGAAGATACACAAAAATCTTTATCATCCAAATATTTCCTATCAGCTACTTTATTCTGTACGGGGCGTTATCGTAAAGAACGAACCTTTTCGCCTTGCGTATCCATTTCTGCTCTTCCGCCTTTATGTGCTCCTGAACGATATCGAAGGTTATTTCTCCTTTCAAACAGGCCTCTATTACAGGGTCTGCCACCCTCGCAAAGAAAGCGTCGGAAAAGATGAATTGGGAATACCTCTCCGAAAAGTATTTCATCAACTGGATGGTGTGGAGCAGGGAATGGTATTCTGCACCGGGGAGGAGGATTATCTGATAGCCGAAGCATTTTTCACCTTCGTAGAGGCCGAATGCCGGGACGAAGGTACAAGGCCTCATCAGCACCCCCTCAGGCGCGGGAATGCCTTCTGCCTTGCCGGGTTTGATGAAAGGCGCACCTATGTACTCATATGGTCTCGCGGTGCCTATTCCCGGGGTGATGGTCGTATCCTTCCATAATGCTCCGCCGCTGTAGAGATTACAGGAGAAGAGCCCCGGAAGGTCGGATGATGGCGCAATTGCCCAAGGCATCACTGTGCGCCCGGCCGATGAGACTGTGGCTGAAATGATGTGAAGGGGATATTTCGCGTCTATCTCGTTATAATACAGATGACAGAGTTCGCCGAGCGTAAGTCCGTGCCTGTGCGCCACCATAGGTGTCCAGATATCCCTATCTACAGCCGGCATCGTCCCTTCAACAGTTCTTCCTGCAGGATTAGGATGATCGACTATGTATAGGGAAGGGGAGTCCTCACCCATTGAGTTCAACGCGTTCATCAGTCTCAGGACGTCAGTGGTGAAATTGAAGTATCTCGAACCTGCATCCTGGATCTCCACGACCACTGCGTTAAGGCCTTTCAGCTTGTCCGGATCGAAGTCAATATGGCTCTCCTCCGGCCCGAGTTCCGCCTCTGCCGGACAGAAAATCTGCTCGAGATTGCCTCTCTCCCGGAAGATGTCGTACAGGTATTTTTCTTCGGACGGATCCCAGCAGTTCTGAGTGCAGAATACTCCAACTTTTCCGTCAATCAGCGCTTTGTCAAGCTGGTCACCGACAGGTGTCGTTCTAAATGAAAACATCTATTTTATGATTTTTTCTGCAAGTGCAATTACATCCTTTGCCAGTTTGTCAGCGGCTTCTTCGGTCGAGGCTTCCGAATATATCCTTATGATAGGTTCGGTGTTGGATTTCCTGAGATGTACCCAGGTCCTGTCGGCCTCGAAATTGATTTTGACTCCGTCTATGTCGTTGATATTCTCGCTTGCATATACCTTCTTCATTTCGCCAAGAATCCTGTCGATGAGTGCTGCGTCGTTGAGCTGAATCTTGTTCTTCGCGATGAAATACTGAGGATATGTTTTTTTCAGTTCGCTGACTTTCATTTTCTTATGAGCCAAGTTACTGAGGAACAGGGCAACACCGACCATCGCATCCCTTCCGCTGTGAAGGGCAGGGTAGATGACACCTCCATTGCCTTCTCCGCCGATAAGGGCTCCGGCTTCGTGCATTTTGGTCGTAACATTCACTTCACCTACGGCAGATGCATAATATATTCCTCCGTGCTTCTCGGTGACATCCCTGAGCGCCCTTGTGCTGGAAAGGTTGCTGACCGTGACCATTCCCTTCTGTCCCTTAGCTTCCTCGCGCTCAAGAAGGTAGTCCGCAACGCTCACGAGAGTGTATTCCTCTACGAACGGCTCACCGTCCTCGCATATGAAGGCAAGACGGTCCACGTCCGGGTCCACGCTTATACCCAGGTCTGCCTTTTGCGTTACAACAGTGTCGCTGAGCTCTTTCAGGTTGGCTGGCAAGGGCTCGGGATTGTGCGCGAATTCTCCTGTGGGCTCGCAATTGAGTTGTATGCATTCCACACCGAGCCTCTTCAGAAGCCTCGGCATAATGATGCCGCCGACTGAGTTTACTGCGTCAAGAACCACCTTGAATTCTGCCTTCCGCACTGCTTCGATATCCACTGCTTCGAGAGCCAGTACTGCATCGATATGCTTGTCAGTGAAGTCTTCTTCTTCGATGCTTCCAAGTTCTTCAACAGTGGAGAAATCGAACTCGCCTTTCTCCGCACATTCAAGAATGGCACCTCCTTCCTCTGCGTTGAGGAATTCTCCTTTCTCATTTAGTAGTTTGAGAGCATTCCATTCCTTAGGATTATGTGATGCCGTGAGAATGATGCCTCCGTCGGCATTGCTCATAGTCACAGCCATCTCTGTCGTAGGTGTGCTGGCAAATCCTGCCTTGACTACGTCCATGCCGCAGGATACTATTGTGCCGCATACCAGTTGCTCGACCATATCGCCGCTCAGGCGCGCGTCCTTGCCTACTACAATCTTATATTTCTCACCGAAAGGTTGTGGTTTTCTTTCGCGCAGTTTGGTGCAGTATGCGTAAGTGAATTTTACGATGTCAATAGGGGTGAGACCCTCTCCAGCGGGGCCTCCGATGGTTCCGCGTATTCCGGAAATTGATTTTATCAGTGTCATATACAATCTTTATATCTCACAAATTTACTGAAATTTTGCTAAATTCGCAGGATTGGTCATTCATAAATAATGACCAATCTATACTGACTTATTTTTCATCATTCCTGAAATTTTCAATATGCAGGGTATCTGGACTATTATTCTGTTGGTGATTTCCAACATCTTCATGACATTCGCCTGGTACGGGCAGCTTAAACTCAGTGAAATGCACATTTCCGATGGATGGCCCCTTATCGTTATCATCCTGATGTCCTGGGGCGTCGCCCTGTTTGAATACTTTGCTATGATTCCCGCCAACAGGATTGGCTCCAATATCAACGGAGGCCCTTTCAATATGATGCAATTGAAGGTTATTCAGGAAGTTATCTCACTGACTGTATTCACGATTATCGTGGCCCTCGTATTCAAGAGCCAGCCTATACAGTGGAATCATTTCGTCGCCTTCGGACTGATGATCCTTGCCGTATTCTTCGTATTCCTAAAGTAAGATAGGCTTGTATTTAGGGACAAGCGCCTTCATTATGCACCAAGCAATAAGATAGGCGACTCCGCAATAGCAGAATACCATGAAATAACCGGCAGGCTTGCCTTCGAATCCGAGGAAGGTGAAGGCCGGGCCGAGCTTTTCCGCGTGGGTGAAAAGGTTTCCCGCAATCTTCTGTACCAGCATCGAACCGATTCCTCCGGCCATCGTACCGATACCCGTGATGGAGGCTATTGTGCTCTTCGGGAACATATCTCCGATTGTGGAGAAAAGGTTTGCCGACCACGCCTGATGTCCCGCTGCCGCAAGTCCGATGAGTATTGCCGGCCACCAGGCACTGTGGAAATTAAGCCCCAGGGGCTGTGCGAACAGGGATGCCAGCGGAAGGAATGCGAACAGCAGCATTGCGAGCATACGGCCGTTGTATGGCTTCATCCCGCGCCTCTCCACAAAAACCTTCGGAAGATAACCTCCGATGATGGATACGACGGTTACTATGGCGTAGAGAGTGAAGATCAGCGCCTGTCCGAGACCTGATGAAGCAGGTGCATTGAACTGGTCCTGAAAGTATGCCGGGGCCCAGAACAGGAAGAACCACCATACTCCGTCCGTGAAGAACTTTCCTGTGATGAAACTCCAGGTCTGTCTGTATTTGAAGCACTTCAGGAAAGGGATGGCCTTTTCTTCATCCACTTTGACCTCTGTTTCGCCTTCATCCTGGCGTATGTAGTTGAGTTCCACGTCATTTACGTGCTTGCTTTTGTCGGGAGTGTCGTACATAAATGCCCAGAGGAACATCCAGATGAAGCCGAGGGCACCTATCACGATGAATGCCATTTCCCAGCCGAGATGCTTTGCGAGCGGCGGGATACACAGAGGTGCGGCAAGTGCTCCAACAGATGCTCCTGCATTGAATATTGATGTGGCGAAAGCCCTGTCTTTCTTAGGGAAGTATTCGGCCGTCACCTTGATGGCTGCCGGAAAGTTTCCTGCTTCGCCGAGAGCCAGTATGCCACGGCAGAGAAGAAACAGATATACAGAGACAGTTGACACGGCAAGCGCTGTGTTGCTGACGATTGCAGCCGTTGCGCCCCCGCAGAAAGCGTGAAGGCAGGCACCGAGTGACCAGACCCCGATAGCTACGATATAGCCCTTTTTTGTACCCATCCAGTCCACGAATTTGCCTGCGAACAAGCTTACGATGGCGTAGAAGATGGAGAAGAAACTAGTGATGGTGCCGTAGTCGGCATCAGTCCAGCCGAACTCCGGGGCTATGAATTCTTTGTATGTGAGGGAAAGGACCTGGCGGTCGAGATAGTTGACGGTGGTAGCAACGAAAAGCAGGGAGCATATCCACCATCTCCAGTTGGTCATCAGTTTGCGCTGTGTTGTTGACATCGGCTGTTATTTTAGTGTTTTGATAATATCCAGACAATTCTTGCAAAGGCTTGTTATCGCGGTCCAGTCTCCGGACTCGAGGCTCTTCTTAGGGAAGAGTTTGCTGCCCATTCCGACGCAGCACACACCGGCCTTGAACCATTCCCTGAGGCTCTCTTCTGTAGGAGCCACACCTCCGGTCACCATCAGGTTTACCCAAGGTATAGGCGCCTTCAGGCTCTTGACGAATGCCGGTCCGAGAACCTCTCCCGGGAAAACCTTGCAAATCTCGCATCTGAACCGTCGTGAAGCATATCCTACTTCAGTAACAGTACCGCAGCCCGGAATATATGGGATACGTTTCCAGTTGCAGACCTGGAACACTTCCTGCACTGTCTGTGGCCCAACGACGAAATTGGCGCCAAGCTTTATGAATTCGCGTGCGTCTTTTCCGAACGATATCGAACCGACTCCCAGAATAAGGCCCGGCAGGGTGGCTGCATATTGAACCAGTTCCTTGAAAACTTCCTTGGCCTTGTCTCCTCGGTTGGTGAATTCGAACACGCGTACTCCGCCGTCATAGCAAGCTTTCAATACCTTCTTGCTTGTTTCAATGTCCGGATTGTAGAATACAGGGATCATCCCTGTTCCCTTCATGGTCTCAATGACCTGTTCTTTGCTGTATTGTGCCATAATTACCTTGATACTCTTCCCGAGGCGTCTCCGCCCATTAGTTTTTCCACTTCGGCTACAGTGACCTGATTGTAATCACCGAAGATTGTATGTTTCAGACAGGATGCCGCTGCGGCGAATTCAAGGGCCTTGCCGTCATCCCCATAGGTCTTGAGCCCATATATGAGCCCTCCCATGAAACTGTCTCCTCCTCCCACACGGTCAACTATGTGGGTGATGTCGTAACGCCTTGACTGATAAAGTGTATTTCCGTTCCAAAGAACTCCGCCCCAGGTGTTGTGATTTGCGTTGATGGAACCGCGCAGGGTGATGATAATCTTCTTTGCACGAGGGAACTTTGCCATAAGTTGCTCGCATACGCTCTGGAAACGCTTCTGGTCTATCGATCCGTCAGTCGCTGCCGCATTGAATCCTTCCGGCTTGATTCCGAACACTTTCTCTGCGTCTTCCTCGTTTCCGAGGATGATGTCGCTGCCTTCGACGAGTGCAGGCATCACTTCACCTGCAGTTTTTCCGTATTTCCAAAGATTTTTCCTATAGTTTATATCGCAGGAAACGGTGATTCCGAGCCTATTGGCGGCCTTTATGGCCTCCAGACATACATCTGCCGCGCCCTGGCTGATAGCGGGCGTAATGCCGGTCCAATGGAACCAGTCAGCTCCATCAAATACTTTGTCCCAGTCGATCATCCCCGGTTTTATTTCCGCGATTGCGGATCCGGCCCTGTCATAGACGACCTTGCTCGGGCGAGCCACGGCTCCGGTCTCGAGGAAATATATGCCTGTTCTGCTGCCTCCGCGTACGATGTTGCCGGTACCTACGCCATAGGAGCGCAGGTCTTTGATGCAGCTTTCTGCAATGTCATTTTCAGGCAGTCTCGTGACGAAATCCGCTTCAAGTCCATAATTGGCGAGGGACACGGCCACGTTTGCTTCTCCGCCTCCGAATGTGGCATCGAACTGTTTTGCCTGTGAGAATCTCTGATATGATGGGGTGGAGAGCCTGAGCATAATCTCTCCGAAGGTTACTGTTTTTGCCATAGTGAATTGATTATTACGGCAAAAATATAAATATAAAGTATAATAAAAAAGCAGGGCGGCCGAATAAGACCGTCCTGCAAAGTATATTAAAGTTCAAGTTATTTCTTGAAGTAAGGGAGGTCACCCTTTGCAAACTCGGACTCAGCTTTCTCCCAGCCCGGATTCTGCTCGAGTACACCTTCTGCCAGGGTAATCTGGCTCTCAGGAATCTTGAAGAAACCGCCGCCTGTAGCATTGTAACGCTCCATGAACGGATGGTTTGCCTGCCACTGATATACACCCTCAGCGCCCTGGTTGAGGATAGGGTTGCCTTCCTGGTTCTTGACAATCTGCTCAACGTCGCCCCAGCGTCTGAGGTCGTTCCAGCGTACTGCTTCGAAGCAGAGCTCGTAACGGCGCTCTTTCTTGAGGTTCTCGAGTGAGTAGCCGATAGGAGCAAGATGTGCTCTGTCGCGAACAGCGTTGAGACCGCTCATACCATTATAAACAACAGCACCGTCAGTCAATTCCGAGTGCATGAGGAGCACGTCTGCGAAACGGAGCCAGATTACAGCCTGTGTAAGGCCGACCTGCTTGTCATTCTCACTTCCGTAGAAGTATCCATATGACTGATAAAGGGTACCGTCCTCGCCGTAAGCGCCGCATCCCATATATTTCTTTGAGATGAGGTCGGTGTTCTCAACTTCCTTTGCTGCATCTCCATGATAGTTTGGAATCTCAACTGCGCGTCTGCAGATAGAGCCCTCGCGGCGGTAGTCGCCTGCGTAGTTAGGGTCTTCTGCCCAGTCTGTCCAGAGAGTCCAGCATACAGGTCCGTTTGAATATCCCTGAGGGATGAACGGGAAGCAGTTTGCTCCGCTCTTTCTGAAGCCGAAGTACTCGACGATTCTGTTGTGACGCAGTTCAGGCTTGTGCCATCCTGCCTTGTTGGACATCTTGATTGCGAACATGCTCTCGATGTTCTCATCTGTTGCCCAGTCAAGTGCGATTCCTTCATTCTCCTTAACCTGTTTTACATAGTTGTAATCCTTGGCTGTGTAAGGGTTGGTGTAAGGCCAGAGGTTACGCTGGTCGCTGAGAAGTCTGTGACCGGAGTTCTTGATACAGTCCTCGAGCCAGCCGACAACTTCGGACTTCGATACGATACCGCCTCCATCGAGGAGAGGAAGTTCGTTCTTGTGGTAGAATCCTGTGTAGAACAGCCATACCCTTGCCATGAGTGCTTCTGCAACCCATTTTGAAACATGTCCTTCACCGAAGTTAGGATAAGGGCTCGAAGGCATCGTGGTGATGGCGAACTTAAGGTCGGAAGCAATCTGTGCGTAGATTTCGTCAACAGACGCCTTTGGAAGGTTCTGAGCCTCTGTTGTGAGAACCAGCGGAACCTGTCCGAAGATCTGAGCGAAGTTGAAATAGTAGAATGCCCTGAGGATGTAAGCCTCTCCGAGAAGCTGGTCCTTCACTGCTGTGTTTGACCATTCTGTCACATTGTCAATCGTTGCGATTGCGTTGTTTGCACGGAAGATTCCTGCATAGCGTGATTCCCAGAAAGGTTTGAACTTGTCAATGATGTCGTTCATGATACGGTCGCAGGACTGGGCGCCGATGTTACTCTGGCTTCCACCACCGAGGCGGTCGTCTCCTGCCATTTCGAATACATAGAACGGGTCGCACTCAGGATCGGCGATGTTGTCGTTCATAATAGCGTAGATACCGGCGATCATCTGCTTAGCATCTGTCTCGTTCTTAGGGAAGTTTCCGGTATTCTTCTTTGTGAGGCTCTCTGTGTCAAGGAAGCTGTCGCAAGCTGCAAGACAAACGGCACTCAATATAATTGCTGAAATGTAAAATATCTTTTTCATACTCATCATATTTTAGAAGTTGATGTTGAGTCCGAAGATCCAGGCGTTGGAGCTTGGGTAGTTACCTACGTCAATTCCTGATGCCCAGCTTGCACCATTACCGAAACCAACTTCAGGATCCATACCTGAGTAGTTTGTGAAAGTTAGCATATTCTGTGCGGATACATATGCGCGGAATCTGCTGACAGCCTTCCATTTGAAGAGCTTGTTGAAGTCATATCCGAGGGTGATGTTCTGAACCTTGAAGTAGTCTGCATCTTCAACCCAAACCTTGGAAAGTTCTGACATATTCACGTTCTTACCGTCCGTGAAGCGAGGATAGCGGTTGGTTGAACCTTCTCCTGTCCAGTACTTGGTATAAACGTCCGTGCAGTAGTTGTTGTCCGGATGGTCGGAGAACTGGCGGTAGCTCTTTGCAACCTGGAGTCCGAATGCACCGTAGCCGTTAACAGCAAAGTCGAATCCCTTCCAAGCGATGTTGAAAGAAATTCCGAGATTGTATGAAGGGTGCGGGCTTCCGATCATTGTCTTATCGTCCTTTGTGATCTTTCCGTCCCTGTTTACGTCAACGAACTTGACGTCACCTGGCTGGATGCTGCTGCCCTGGAGAGAGTTGGCTGCATCACCGCCGCAGTTGTCTGCAAGATACTGCTTTACGTCAGCCTCGTTCTGCATGATGCCGTCCATCTTATAGCCCCAGAAGTAACCGATAGGGTAGCCTACCTGTACTCGGTAGAGCTCGGTGGTGTTCTGTGCGATTGCATTCTCTGGTCCGTGGATGATACCTTCTGAGTTGGCAAGGCGGACAACTTCATTGGAGTTGTGCGAGAATGTAAGGGAAGCACCGTACGAGAAGTCCCTGCTCGGGCTGTCATTCCAGCTGAGGAGCATTTCATAACCTCTGTTGCGGATGTCACCACCATTTACGTAAGGAGCTCCGGTACCGTATGAAAGAAGGGTAGGCGCTACAACGAGCCAGTCCTTGGTCATCTTGTTGTACCAGTCGAATGAGAAGCCGAGACGGCTGCGGAAGAATCTTGCATCAAAACCGAAGTCGAGCTGCTCTGAAGTCTCCCACTTGACGTTCTCGTTAGGAAGGATGTCCGGATATGCACCGGTCTGAGGCAAATCCTTGTCATTGAAGTAGTAAGGAGCCTCGAACGATACGGTTGCAAGATACTGGAAGTTAGAGATGTTGCAGTTACCGTTCTGTCCCCAGCTTCCACGGAGTTTGAGGAAGCTCAGCCAGTTGCTGGTCTCTGCCATCCATGGTTCGTTGCTGATTACCCAACCTGCAGAAACTGAAGGGAAGTAACCCCAGCGGTGACCTCTGGCGAAGTTTGAAGAACCGTCGGCACGTATTACTGCAGATACCAGGTATTTCTCCTTGTAGTTGTAGTTTACACGTCCGAAGAATGAAGAAAGTGCACCCTGGCTGTGAGGAGCTCCGCTGATTGATGTGTTTGCAACATCAAGACCCTGGGTGTTGTCGATATATGCGTGTAAATAATCTGGGAAGAGTGAGTTGGAGTTCTTAACGCCTACGCTGCTGCCGTATCCCCATTTCTCGAGTGACTGTCCGATGAGGAAGTCGAAGTTGTTGTCGCCCCAGCTCTTGATGTAGTTGAGAGTGTTCTCCCAAGTCCATCTTGTGCTGTAGTTCTGGTTCTGATTTACGTCATCGGTAGGATTTGATGTCTTTGCACTGAGAGTATATACAGGAACATAGCTGCGGTATTCGCTGTGGTAGTAGTTCCAGCCGGCATTTGATTTGAACTTGAGTCCCCGGATAGGGTTGATCTCAAGGAACGCGTTTGCCTGGATTCTGAAGGCTTTGGTGTTCTTGTTGCCGTGCTTGTACTGGGTCTCGGCGAGAGGGTTTGAGAAGTCCTGGTTGAAGTCCCAGTTGTCTGCTACCATATCCTTGTACTCATAGAACCCGCCTGCCTCGTTGTATGCAGGAAGCAGAGGAGTTGCGGTGAGAAGGTCACGGATTGAGTTGCCGTAGATGCCGCCGATATCGATACCGGTCTTGTTGGTCGTGGTGAATGTCACGTTCTCGCCGAACTTGATGATGTCGCGGCCGTTCTTCTTCCACAGACTGTAGTCGGAGTTGATACGTACGGTGTAACGGTCATACTTAGGATTTGCAGGATAACCGATTGTACCGTTCTGGTTGAAATAGGTGAAACCGAGTGCGAAGCGTGATACGTCGCTACCTCCAGTGATGTTGATTGACTGGTTTGCGATAGGAGCGTTGTGGATTGTCATCTCCTCAAGCCAGTTGGTTCCGTTCCATGTTCCGTTCTGGATCTGTGCGTACTGCTTAGGGATGAGTGACTGGAAATCATAAGGTGTTGTTCCCTGGATCTCGTAAGCGAGTGTGTTGATCTCCATGTACTGCTTTGCGTTGAGCGGAGTCACACCGTTGGTGTTAGGATTCTGGAAACCTACATAACCGTCATATGAAACGTGAACCTTGCCTTCCTTACCCTGCTTTGTGGTGACGAGGATGACACCGTTGGATGCACGCGCACCGTAGATGGCGCTTGATGCAGCATCCTTGAGGACGTCGATACTCTCGATATCGTTAGGGGAGAGGGCCGTGATTGATCCTCCAGGAACACCGTCGATAACGTAGAGAGGCTCTGCGTCGCCGATGGTACCCATACCACGGATGGTAACCTTGTAACTCTCACCTGGCTGTCCTGAATTTGATACGATGTTCACGCCAGCTGCCTGGCTCTGGAGCGCTCCGAGAGCATCGATGGCGTTCACGGCAGCCAACTTTTCAGAAGTAACGTTGACAGTTGAACCGGTGATGAGTTTCTTACGCTGTGTACCGTATCCGACGACAACTGTCTCCTCAAGGAATTCTGAATCCTCTTCGAGGACGATATTCAGGAAATCTTTTCCTGCAGTTGCAACAACGACGTCCTTGTATCCTATGCAGGATACTGTCAGACTGGCGTTCTGAGGCACTTCAAATGAGAAGTTACCGTCAGCGTCTGTAACTGTACCAATCTTGCTGTTGTTGGTGACAATGACTGAAGCACCCGGAACCGGATATTCGGTCTTGTCTATAACAACACCACTGATTTTGCGATTTTGAGCCAATGCGTTATTGGCGCAAAAAAGTTCAACAATCAAAACCGTCAGGATTCCGATTGCTGCTAAATAGTGTTTTCTCATAGAAAAAAATTAATTAATAATGGTAAATTGATATTGTCAATCTATATCTTGAAACTAATACTTTGTTTGCAATTCAAAGTTATATTTTGCCATATCATTATTGTTTAAAATTTTCGTCATTTATTTAAAAAATGAGTCAATGACTATAGTGTATGCCGCTATGGCAAATGTATTAATTATATTACCTATATTTGCATTTATAATTAATTTTTAATGGAAAAGACTTGGAGATGGTTCGGCCGTAAGGACAGAATTACATTGGAAATGTTGCGGCAAATCGGTGTGGAAGGCATAGTCACTGCCCTGCACGAAATCCCTAACGGGGAAATCTGGACTCTGGATGACATCAACGACTTGAAATTTTATATTGAATCCTACGGTATGCGCTGGTCCGTCGTGGAGAGCCTTCCTGTCAGCGAGGAGATTAAGTATGCCGGGACGCAGAGAGACCGGCTGATTGAAAATTATAAGCTCAGTCTTGAAAATCTCGGAAAAGCCGGGGTGAAGACAGTATGCTATAACTTTATGCCTGTGCTTGACTGGGCGCGTACGGATTTGAAGCATCCCTGGGAAGATGGGACCACGTCTCTTTATTTCGACTATGCCCGCTTTGCATATTTCGACATCAAGATACTTCAGAGGGAAGGCGCAGAAAAAGATTTCCCTGCCTACATTCTTGAAAAGGTCGGAGAACTTGACAAGACTATGACCGACGCGGACAGACACGAGCTGGTTGACAACATCATCGTCAAGACCCAGGGCTTCGTGAACGGAAACATCAGCGAAGGGGACAAGGAGCCTGTCAGAAAGTTCAAGGCTCTGCTAGATCTCTACAAAGGAATATCCAGGGACCAACTTCGTGAGAACCTCCGTTATTTCCTTGCAGCGGTGATGCCTGTATGTGACAAATATGATATCAATCTGTGTATCCATCCTGACGACCCTCCTATGAGGGAAGTGTTCGGACTTTCTCGTATTGTAACAGATGCTGAAGATATCAGGTGGATGCTCAATGCCGTGGACAATTTCCACAACGGACTGACGTTCTGTGCAGGTTCGCTCAGCGCCGGAGCCTATAATGATGTCGTGGCAATGGCGAAGGAATTCGCCCCGAGGACGCATTTTGTACACTTGCGCAGTTGCAATGTGCTGCCTGAAGGTAACTTTATCGAGGCACCGCATACGGGAGGTCGTGCAAACCTTGTGGAACTGATACGTATATTTGAAAAGGAGGGACGTAATCTTCCTATGAGAGTGGACCACGGAAAAGACATACTCGGAGATTCCGAAGGCGGCTATAATCCGGGCTACGGTTTCTACGGAAGGATGTGGGCTCTCGGACAGGTCACAGGTATGATGGCAGCAGTCAATGATGAAATCAAAAACAACAAGATATGAATGAAATGTATTCAATAAAGGGCAAGGTGGCTGTGATTACCGGTGCCGCAGGAGTCCTTGGCGGTTCGCTTGCCCGTCATTTTGCATCACAGGGAGCTGATGTCGTAGCTCTCGTACATCGCCCGGAGCAGGTTGGGCCTGTAGAAGAAGAACTTAAATCCATCGGAGGCAATCCTTGCGCTTTTGCCTGCAACGTGATGGAAGTCGGGACAGTTAAGGAAATAGCTGCGGAAGTAGTCGGGAAATATGGCAAGGTGGATGTTCTCATTAACGTAGCCGGGGGAAATGTGGCGGGAGCCAACGTGATGCCTGACCAGAATTTTTGGGATATGAAACTTGAAGACTGGGACAAGGTGCTTGATTTGAATCTGAACGGAACTGTATATCCTTGCCACGTGTTCACCGAAGTATTTGCGAAACAGGGCTTCGGCGCCATTCTGAATATTTCGTCGATGGCAGCATATGATGCTCTCAGCCGTGTCGCCGGTTATGGTGCAGCCAAGGAAGGCGTTTCCAATTTCACCCGCTGGCTTGCGTCTGAGATGGCAATCAAATATGGTGAGAAAATTCGTGTGAATGCGCTGGCTCCGGGTTTCTTTATCGGGAAACAGAACAGGGCTGCGCTCTTGAATCCGGACGGCAGCCTTACAGAACGTTCGCAGAAAGTGCTTGCCAAGACTCCGATGAGACGCTTCGGGGATATTACGGAACTCAACGGCGCTGCTCAGTTCCTCTGTAGCGATGCGGCGTCATTCATTACAGGAGTTGTGCTTCCTGTGGATGGGGGATTCAGTTCATTCAGTGGAGTATAGGCACTCAGACCTTATCCTCCATGATATATTCAAGAAGAAAATCCAAGGCTGCTGCTGCGAATGCTTCGATGTTCGGACAGCGGCCTTCATTGTGTCTGAAACGTCGTGTCTTAGTGCCTGACGGCCCGCTGACAGCAATCCATACAGTTCCGGCTGGCTCGAATTCGTCGCCATATGCATCGGCCCAGCCTGTGGTCGCAACAGAGTATGTCGCTCCCATCAGAGAGCGTACGCCCTCCGCCATTCCGCCGGCTACTTTGCTGCTCACGATGCCGAATTTGTCAATCGTTCCGGCGCTGATCCCGAGAAGTTTGCCCTTGATGACGGGGGAGTATGAGGTTACGCTCCCGAGATAGTACTCGGAAGACCCCGGAACCGTGGTGATAAGATGGGATATCATTCCTCCTGTGCAGGACTCTGCTGCACAAAGAGTCTTTCCACTGCCTTTGAGCAGGTCTCCTATCTGGAATTCAGATGATGCAGGTCCGGTTTTCTTTTCGTTCATATTTTTTTCTTTGAGAGTTCCACGCAGGCTTTCAGACATTTTTTTGTGAAGTGGCAGCCCGGTTTATAGGAATGGACCAGGACTGCATCCGCCCCGTTTATCAAGGCTTTCGAAACGATTTCCGGATTGGCGTACTGTAATTCGGCGTATACGGGATAGCGACTGCCCACCTTCTCAAGAGCTATTTTGAAGTTCTGAGTGATAACACCATCTATTCCGGACATACGGCAAGATTTCAGGATGTCATCCACATAATCTTCGCTGATTCCTTCAGGAATGTGCACGAGAAGCGGCTTATAGGTGTCGTAACAAAGCCTGATTCCTACGAGTGTGTCAATGATGTCGTCCGCATAATCGAAATTCTGATGGCTGATGTCGATAATGAATTGATCTGCAAAGTCATACAATAGGGAATAGACATTACTTATGGATTTGATTATTTCCTCTTCATTGCTTCCACTTTCTCCGTAATGCAGTAGTATCGCGGCTTCACATCCTGATTTTCTGCCCCTTAGACTGGCAATTATGCTATCGATATCGCTCAGGTTAAGTTTGTATTCCACAAAACTGAATCCCTTGCGCGCGTACCTTCGGAAGTGGGAGACATCTTTTTCTTCCGGAAAAATCCCAATCCGGTATTTTTGGCCTGTTTTGTCCATAAGTTGTCGTTGATTCTATGCCAATCATACAAATTAAGCATAAATCATCCATATTTCCCAATATAAGTTTGTTTTACTGATAATTTGGCTTATCTTTGCGCCCACGATTCAAAACACTAGTGAAATGAAAAAAGGAATCCATCCCGAAACCTACCGTCTTGTAGCTTTCAAGGATATGTCAAACGAAGACGTATTCATCACCCGCTCTTGCGCAACAACAAAAGAGACCATCACAATCGAAGGTGTTGAATATCCTCTTGTAAAGGTCGAGATTTCAAACACATCTCATCCTTTCTACACTGGCAAAGTCAAGATTGTCGATACTGCCGGTCGTGTTGATAAATTCTATCAGAGGTACAAGACAAGACAGAAATAATTCTGTCTGTGATTATAGGCTAAAAACCGCGTCTCAAGGAGGCGCGGTTTCTTTTTTTTATTATTTTTGCGGAATCGAGAAAATTATTACCAATTGTTATGGCTATTGACGTCACAAAATACGGTCTTGATTTGCGTTGCGAGATGCTGTTGTCAGATTTTGTAGATCGGCTTCCCATGTATGAGGAAATGCGCAAAGCTGTGGAGGGCATTCTGCACGATATGGCGCAGATTAACAATATATATCTCACGGGACTTGAAACCAGGGTGAAGAGTGTTGACAGTCTTGCCGGTAAACTTGAGCTGAAAGGGTACAAGTATCGGTCCTTATTCGATCTGACTGATCTGGTCGGTGCCAGAATAATCACATTCTACATTGACGAAATAGACAAAGTGGCCGCACTTGTGGACAAAGTGTTCGATATCGACTGGAAAAATTCCGTGGACAAAAGAAAAATGCATGAGTTGAACAGCTTTGGATACAATTCCCTCCACTATATTTGCTCCATTCCGAAGTCTTTATATTTCAACGAGAAGTATCCCGAGATAAATGAGATTCGTTTTGAACTCCAGATGCGTTCCGCACTTCAGCATGTTTGGGCGACGTTGAACCACGATACAGGCTACAAGACCGGTGTTGAAGTTCCGTATGAGTATCTGCGGAATATGAACCGTCTCGCGGGAATGCTTGAACTTGCGGACGAGCAGTTCAGTCTCATTCGAACCGGCATCAACAACTACCGCCGCAAGGTGCAGTCCCTGGTCCATGACGGTAACTTCGACAAGGTTTCTTTGGACGGCGATACATTCAAAAGCTATCTTCTTCTGAAACCGTTCAACAAACTTAATGAGAGAATTGCCGCTCTCAATCAAGCTGAAATTCACGAGACTTCTTGCATGCAGTATTTGGCTGCGCTTAAATTGCTGGGAATGAATACGTTAGGTGACATTGAGAAAATGAAGAACCGGTATTCTGATTACGCATACCAGCTTGCGGCATACCAACTTGCCACTACGGACATAGACATTATATCATCTACGATTGCGCTTCAGAATCTTTGTATTGTTAAACTTCTCTGTGAGGACAAGGGCGTACTTGGACTTGAGATATTTTTCAACTATGTCTATGGAGAGCAGCCGTATAATAAGGAAAGGGCACGTCATATTTTCGAGCAGGCTTCACAACTTGAATTTATGAATAAATAAGAATGATCAGGGAAGAGACAGTATTCGGGCCAATACGTTCGCGGCGTCTCGGCAATTCCTTGGGAATCAACCTTCTTCCCGAGAAGGGGAAGATATGCAATTTCGACTGCATCTACTGTGAGTGCGGGTGGAACAAGGATGGCAAGGGAGACCGTGTCCTTCCTGATGCCGGAAGAGTCTCACGGATGCTGGAAAAGAAGCTTAAGGAACTCCTGCAAGAGGGAACTGCACTTGACTCTATAACATTCTCCGGAGACGGGGAACCGACCTTGAACCCTGAATTTCCTCAGATAATTGATGAAACTCTGACGCTCAGGGACAAGTATTTCCCTACAGCAAAGGTGTCGGTGCTTTCAAATGCCACCAGAGTCCATGTTCCGGAAATTTTCGAGGCTTTGATGAAGGTGGATAATCCTATAATGAAACTTGATGCGCCCACCTGCGAACTGGCTTCCCGCATAAATAATCCTGCTCCGGGATACGATGTGGACCGGGTTGTGGAAGCTTTGAAGCAATTTGACGGGAATTTTGTGTTGCAGACGATTTTCCTTAAGAGCAAGGATTTTGATTCATCATCCCCTGAGGTGATAGGCCCCTGGAAAACGATAGTCAGGTCGCTTTCTCCGAGGGAGATAATGGTTTATACTATTGACAGGCCGACTCCTGAAGAAGGATTGAAGAAATTCAGCGTACAGCAGATGGAAATGCTGGTCAGTGATCTGATAGCGGAAGGATTCAACATCAGGATCAATGGCTGATTGACTTGAGGAACTAACAATATAATTAATAAACTGACTGAGTATGAAAAGATCTTTTTACGCAGTAATTGCCGTTCTCGTGGCATTGGCTGCAGTGTCCTGTGCGTCAAAGCAGGATAAGGACCTTAATTTGAATGAACTTGGCTATTTCGAGGCCAGGGGCGTCAATGTCTATGTATTTAACAATTTGTTCAATGGCGGCTTCAATGATGAGAAGAATTCCGGAATTGAAATTATCCATCATGGGGTACGTACTGTCCAGGGTGGCGCTGTCCGCCTCAGCAATACTCCGGAACAGTGGGACCTCGTGCCGGACACGCCGGAGCGTATCGTAGATACTCTTGGCAATTCAATCGAAGTGACGATGAATTATAAGGATTACGGATTCACATCCAGGGCTGTTGTTACCGGAGAGGGGAAAGCGGTAAGGATTGATGTCTATCTGGATGAGCCTGTGCCTGCAGAATTGGTCGGAGACGCAGGATTCAATATTGAGTTCCTTCCGTCACAGTACTGGCAGAAGACCTACATCGTTGATGGCCGTACAAACCGCTTCCCACGCTATTCTGCGGGGGAAACTGTAACAAGGCCTAATGACGAGAAGGTCAAGCAGTTCAAGGGATATAGAACATATGATGACAGAGGAACAGGCCGCTTTGTGGATCCACTACCGATGGAAACCGGCCATGAATTCATCCTTGCTCCGGACGCACCAGAACGTATGATTAAGGTCAGCTCCGATTCGGAAATCTCTCTCTATGACGGACGTCTTCTTGCCCAGAACGGTTGGTTCGTTCTCCGCAGCGTCCTTCCGGCAGACAAGACCGGTAAAGTCCTTTCCTGGATTGTCGAGCCTAACGGTGTTGACGGCTGGGTAAGGGAGCCGAACATCGGTTTCTCTCAGGTGGGATACAAGACGGGACAGCCTAAGGAAGGCGTCATAGAACTGGACAAGCACGACAAGGTACAGACGAAAGCCGATATCTATAGAATAGAGAATGACGGTTCTGTCACCAAGGCATATTCGGCTCCTGTTAAACTTTGGGGCGACTACTACAAGTACAAATATGCTAAATTCGACTTCACCGAGGTAAAGCAGGAGGGCGTATATTTCATGGAATATGGCGGTGTGAAGACCAACAACTTCATAATAGCCGACAATGTATATGACAGAATCACGGATGCGACAAGCGATGTCTGGATTCCAATACATATGAATCATATGACTGTCAATGAAGGATATAGAATCTGGCACGGTGAGCCTTTCAAGGAGGGATATCTACAGGCTCCGCCTAGCACTGACCACTTTGACCTCCACTGGCAAGGTCCTACCACCGATACAAAGTATAAGGCTCTTGAACTGATTCCGGGCCTTAATGTCGGAGGATTCTTCGATGCTGGCGACTTTGATATAGAGACCGGGTCGAATATCTCTGTGGTTCAGAACCTCGTTACAATATGGGAACTTTTCCGCCCAATGCGTGATGAGACATTCGTGGATGAAGACCAGCGTTTTGTGGATCTCCACAGACCGGACGGAATTCCTGATATCATACAATATATCAAGCACGGAACTCTTAATCTTGTTGCTCAGGCCGAGCAGATAGGCCATATGGCCCAGACTCTATCCAACTCTGTGCTGGACAATTACCACCATCTTGGCGATGCTGCCGCAATCACCGACGGACTGCACTACAATCCTGCCTTGAAGCCATACCAGAAGTCTGCCGACGGTAAGCAGAGTGGAACACCTGATGATATGTGGGCGTTCACAAGCCGCAATCCGGGACTCGACCTCAATGCTGCAGCAATGTTTGCAGCTGCAAGTCGTGTGCTCAAGGAATATGATGATGCACTTGCCCAAAGGGCTCTCGTCCAGTCAAAGAGGTTGCTGCAGGAGGCTACTGAACTTCTTGAAAAAGGTGAAAATCAGGATGTCCGCCGCAGAGGGGGCAATCTGAGCACATATCTCCAGCTCTATGTTTCTACAGGTGATGAAAAGTATCTCAACCAGTTTGATGCGCAGATATGGAATATTCTTAATTATGCGCTGGACTATGGTTTGAATACCGCACTAAGTGCAATCCCATATATGGATGAGGCTTATGTCGAGAAACTGCGTCCATATGTCGAGAAATACAAGGATTATATTGCAGAGCTCGAGAATGACAATCCATACGGAGTTCCTATCGGTATGGGTAACTGGGCCGCCAGCGGCACGGTGGTTGGGTTCGGTACCACGATGTGTCTCATTTGCAAGTACTATCCGGATGTGATTGACCCTGACAATATCTATAAAGTGACTAATTATATGTTCGGATGCCACCCGTACCACAACTACTCCCTCGTGGCGGCTGTCGGCGCTGCACGTCCGAAAGCAGTGTTCTACGGTAACAACAGGGCCGATTTCTCATTCATTCCTGGAAATGTAGCTCCGGGAGTTCTCTTCCGCAAACCTGACCATTTTGAGAATTTCGATGACTGGCCGTTCCTCTGGGGACAGAATGAGGGTACGATTGCAGGCAACACAGGCTACCTCACATTCGGCCTTGCCTTCAAGGATATTGTTAGTGCTGAATAATATACGCAGATAATACAAAAGCAGGCTTCTTCATAGGGAGCCTGCTTTTGTAGTTTGTATAGTGTTTTATGCTATCTTGCTGTCGCAGTAAGCACAGCGGACGGTTCCATCATCCGTTTTGTGGAAGAGAGGGTCCACCTTCTCGTGGTTGCAAATGCACTTTGGATTCTTGCATTGCAGAGAGCTGTCCTTATAGAGGTCCGTACGCTCAGGCGATGCGTGCTCAGGGTCGTCCTTCCATTTCAGGAGGCTGTAGATAAGTGCCATCCTGACAAACTTTCCGTTTGCGACCTGGCGGAAATATGCTGCTCGCGGATCTTCGTCCACTTCCGGAAGAATTTCATTCACGCGTGGGAGGGGGTGGAGGATTGCCATTTTCTTCTTTGCTCCCTTCATTTTTTCACAGTCCAGTACGAAACTGTCCTTGACTCTTTCGAATTCCTCCAAATCGAGGAATCTTTCCTGCTGGACTCTTGTCATGTAGAGTACGTCAAGCTCACCGATGACTTCCTCGATGGTTGATACCTCCCTGTACGGCATATTCTGTTTGTCACAAACGTCTGTCTTGATGTAGTCAGGCAGACGCAGTTCAGGAGGAGCGATGAGGATAATCTTTATTCCGTCGAATTTGGTAAGTGCCTTTATGAGGGAATGTACCGTGCGGCCGAACTTCAGGTCTCCGCAGAAGCCGATGGTGATGTCGTTTATATGTCCGAGCTCCCTCTTAATTGTGAGAAGATCCGTTAGGGTCTGTGTCGGATGCGCGTGCGAACCGTCACCGGCATTGATGATAGGAATGTGGGCTGCGCGTGAAGCAACGAACGGAGCACCTTCGAGAGGATGCCTCATAGCTACTACATCCACGAAATTCTCTACGACCCTGACGGTGTCAGCAACTGTTTCACCTTTGCTGACTGAGGTGTTCTTGGCATCCGAGAATCCGAGTACGTTGCCGCCAAGTTCCATCATTGCCGATGTGAAACTGAGACGGGTGCGGGTGGATGGTTCATAGAACAGGGTTGCAAGTTTGTGGTATTTCAGGCTGTCCCTGTATTTTTCGCGATGTGCGATGATGTCTTCTGCAAGGGCTATTATGGAGTCTGTCTCCTGCCTTGTCAGATCAGTAGGGTCGATGAGATGTTTCATAACTATAAATTATCTCTGAAATTAAGGATTTCTGTTTTCTGTGCCTCCGTGATGTATTTCTCCTCTACGGCTGCATCTACGAGTACGTCGAGGTTCGAGAGCGAAACGTTCCTGACGTTTGCAGCAGCAAGCCTTTCAAGTCCTTTCTTGAGACCGTAAGTGAAGATGCTGACCACTCCGAGCACTTCTGCTCCGACTTCGCGCAGGCTCTCGACTACATCGATGACGCTTCCGCCAGTGGAGATGAGGTCTTCTATGACCACAACTTTGGTTCCCGGCTCGCATTTGCCCTCAATCTTGTTGTTGCGTCCGTGGGTCTTAGCGTCTCCGCGTACATATCCCATCGGCATACCGAGGATGCTTGCAGCGATGGCTGCGTGTGCTATTCCAGCAGTGCTTGTACCCATCAGCATCTGGGCGCCCGGGTATTCCCTCTTGACGGTGTCTGCAATAGCCTGCTCGACAACCGTACGCGCCTGAGGCGCAGAAAGAATAAGCCTGTTGTCGCAGTATATAGGACTCTTGATCCCGCTGGCCCAGGTGAAAGGATCGTCAGGACGCAGGAAGACTGCATTTATGCTTAGAAGTTCTTTTGCTATTTTCTTTTCCATATCAAATTGTTTTATCCAATGAATTCCTTTACGCATCTGTTGTAAGCTGCTACCGGATCCTCCGATGCCGTGATAGGCCTTCCTACGACTATGAAATCCGAACCTATCTCGCGGGCACGGGCAGGTGTGGTGATTCTGACCTGGTCGTCTGCAGCCGCGTCGGCGAACCTGATTCCCGGTGTGACGGCGATGAACTCCTTTCCGCAGGCTTCCTTGACGATGGATGCCTCGAGAGGGGAGCATACGACTCCGTCAAGACCGGCTTCTTTTGCATTTGCGGCATAGTGCCCTATGGTCTCAGCTATCCCTGCATTGATGAGCAGTTCCTTCTGCATCCTCTCCTCGCTCGTGGAGGTGAGTTGTGTGACTGCGATGAGCAGAGGACGTGTCCCGTCCGGCTTCTGGAGACCTTCCAGCGCTGCTTTCATCATCTCTATCGTTCCTGCTGCATGCACGTTTGTCATATCTACATCAAGTCCTGAAAGAACCTTCATAGTCTTCTTTACTGTGTTCGGGATGTCGTGAAGTTTGAGGTCGAGGAAAATCTTATGTCCTCTTTTCTTTATCTCGCGTACGATTGAAGGTCCTGCTCCATAGAACAGTTCCATACCTATCTTCACGAACGGTTTCCTTTCGCATCCGCTGAATTTGTCCAGAAACGCCAGGACTTCCTCTGCACTGCTGAAATCGCAGGCAATGATCACATCTCTCATACGATACCTATTATTTCTCTTAAATCGTTGATTTTCAATTCTTTCATAATCTTTGGCAGATTCTCGCAGATCTCTTTGCAGACCATCGGGTTGCGGAGATTCTCGGCTCCGACTTGTACTGCAGTTGCTCCTGCCATCATCATCTCGATTACATCCTCAGCGCAACTTACTCCGCCGCATCCCATAACGGGCACGTTGCAGGCGTGGGCTACCTGGTTCACCATCCTCAAGGCTACAGGCAGCACGGCCCTTCCGCTGAACCCGCCGTATTTGTTGGCTACAACAGGCTTTCGCTTCAGGATGTCTATCCTCATTCCAAGAATGGTATTGATAAGGGTAAGACCGTCGGCGCCTGCATCCTCGCAAGCCTTTGCAATCTCTACTATGTCCGTCACGTTAGGGCTGAGCTTGATGAAAACAGGCTTTCTGCACACTTCCTTGACGGCTTTTGTCACTTCTGCAGCTGCTTTTGCAGAGGTGCCGAACGCAAGTCCGCCTCCGTGTACGTTCGGGCAGGATATATTGACTTCGACTATGTCTACCCCGTCACATTTTCCTGCTTTCCCGCAGCATTCCGCATATTCGTCGATGGAGAATCCACTGATGTTGGCTATAATTGTGCCGTCATACACTTTCCTGAGTGCAGGAACTTTTTCCTTGACAAGGACATCGATACCCGGATTCTGAAGTCCTACGGAATTGATCATTCCGTCCGGACACTCAGCTATGCGAGGGCACTCGTTACCGAATCGTGACTCCCTTGTCGTTCCCTTGAGGGAAATGCCTCCGAGGACGTTAAGGTCATATGTGCCGGCCATCTCGAGACCGAAACCGAAGGTCCCGCTTGCCGGAACCACCGGGTTCTTGAGGCTTACGCCGCAGAGATTCACTTCAGTTACCATATTATTTCCTCCTTCTTGAATACCGGCCCGTCGGCGCAGACTCTTTTTGCCCCGGATTTCGTATGACAAGTGCATCCGTAGCAGATGCCGCATCCGCATCCCATCCTCTCTTCGAGACTGGCTTCTCCCGGTCCCTGCAGTTTGTCGCAAACAGCCTTCATCATCACTGCAGGCCCGCAGGTGTAGAAATAGTCATAATCCGGATCGATGGCGTCGATTGCATCGGTGACAAGTCCTTTCATTCCTGCAGAGCCGTCCATCGTCACGACCACAGGCTGTATTCCCAGGTCCTTGAACTCGCTGTTCAGGATGATGTCGTACTTGGAGTTAAATCCCTGGATGAGAGTTACTTGCTTGCCTTCTGAAATCAGTTCTTTCGCAAGAGAGAACACTGGGGATGCTCCCAGACCTCCGCAGACGATGAGTGCTTTTCTGTTGCAGGCAGCTGTGTCAAATCCGTTTCCGAGACCTGTAATGATGTCAAGTTCCTGGCCCGGAACCATCCTGCTCAAGGCTTCGGTCCCTTTTCCCACTTTCTTGTAGATGACGGAAAAGCCTTTCTCATCCCAGCAGGTGGCGGCAAGAGGCCTTCTGAGGAAGAATCCTTCCACAGCAATGTCCACGAATTTCCCCGCCTTGTCCAGGGCCGAGGTGTCTCCTTCGAGATCCATTCTCCAGACCTTGTATGCAATGCAGCGGTTTGCGGTTATTCTGTATTTCCCCTGTTTCATTAATTCTTGTATTCTGCGTCAATTGTCGAAATTCCAAGGGTTATCTCTTCAAGCACATCCAGCAGTACCTTCACTGTCTCGAGGGAGGTGAAGATGGTCACATTGTTCTCTACAGCCGCCCTTCTGATCTCGTAACCGTCAAGGCGGGTGTTATGCTGGTTGATGTCAATGGTGTTGATTACATAGCTGACGTGTCCCTGGCGCAGTGAGTTTATGATGTCTTCGCTTCCTTCGCTGATCTTCTTCAGCATACGTGTGCGGATTCCGTGCTCCTTGAGGTACTTGGCGGTACCTCCGGTGGCTTCGATGTTGAATCCGAGGTTGTAGAAGCGGCGTATGAGCGGAAGAGCTTCGGCTTTGTCGCTGTTTGCGATTGTGGCGAAAACGGTTCCGTAGTTCACAACGTTCACTCCTGATGCCTGGAGAGACTTATATACGGCCCTGTTGAGGGATTTGTCGTATCCTATGGCCTCTCCTGTGGACTTCATCTCAGGGGAGAGGTATGTGTCGATGCCCTTGATCTTGTTGAATGAGAATGCCGGGCTCTTGACATAGTGGCGGTGTCTTTCAGGGAAGTAAACCTCATTGAATCCCTGTTCCTTGAGGGATTTTCCGAGCATTACGAGAGTCGCTACCTTTGCCATAGGGATGCCGGTTGCCTTGGAAAGGAACGGAACTGTACGGGATGAGCGCGGGTTCACCTCGATTACATATACGTCCTCATTCTGGTCCACGATATACTGTATGTTGAACAGTCCGACGATGCCTATCTCAAGTCCCAGCTTAACTGTGTAGTCTATGATCTGGTCCTTCACCTTCTTGCTGAGGGAGAATGAAGGATATACGCTTATCGAGTCTCCCGAATGGATACCGGTCTTTTCGACGTGCTCCATAATACCCGGGATGAATACATTCTTTCCGTCACAGATGGCGTCAACTTCGGTCTCCTTACCCATTATGTACTTGTCTACAAGGACAGGGGATTTCTCATTGATTTCCACTGCGTTGTGGAGATAGTGCCTGAGAGCTTCCTCATTTCCTACAATCATCATTGCCCTTCCTCCGAGCACGAATGAAGGACGTACGAGCACAGGATAGCCGATCTCTTCCGCTGCCTTGACTCCTTCTTCTACATCAGTAACGGCCTTTGCCTTAGGCTGAGGGATGCCGGTCTTTCGCATAATGGCTTCGAAGAGTTTGCGATCCTCGGCGTTGTCGATTGCATTGATCTGTGTGCCTATTATCGGGACACCGAATTCCGACAGAGGTCCGGCAAGATTGATGGCTGTCTGTCCGCCGAGAGTCACGATTACCCCGTCCGGTTTCTCAAGGTCTATGATGTTCATCACGTCCTCGACGATGAGCGGCTCGAAGTAAAGTTTGTCGGATATCGTATAGTCTGTGGAAACGGTCTCAGGGTTGTTGTTTATGATGATGGCTTCATATCCGGCCTCACGGATGGCCCAGATGGCGTGTACGGTGGAGTAGTCAAATTCGACACCCTGACCGATACGTATAGGACCGGCGCCGAGTACGAGGATTTTCTTCCTGTCGCTGACGATGGATTCGTTCTCCTGCTCGTATGTGGAGTAATAATAAGGAACGTTCGCATCGTGCTCAGCGGCGCAGCTGTCAATGTATTTATAGACAGGCCGGATGTTGTTTGCCCATCTGTACTCTATCATCTCTTTCTCCGTCTTGCCCCAGAGCTGTCCTATGTATTTGTCGCTGAAGCCGAATTTCTTTGCCTGCAGGAGTATTGTGCTGTCGAACGGATGCTCCTTGAGAGCCTTCTCCACCCTCACGATGTTGCGTATTTTCTCAAGGAAGAGCATATCAATCTTCGTGCGGTCATAGATGAGCCTCGGGTCCACACCGCGCCTTATCAGTTCAGCGATTGCTATGATGTGGTCGTCAGGAAACTTGATAATGTATTTGAAGATTTCGGCATCCGTCATCGATTCAAATTTTTTCTTGTAGATGTGGCAGACGCCGACTTCGAGTGAACTCAGGGCTTTCAGAAGACTTTCCTCGAATGTGCGTCCAATACTCATCACCTCTCCGGTTGCCTTCATTTGGGTGCCAAGTTCGTTTGTCGCCTCGCTGAATTTGTCGAACGGAAAGCGCGCGACCTTGCTCACGATGTAGTCGATGCTCGGTTCGCAGCAGGCCGGGGCATCAGCCACGGTTATCTCGTCGAGTGTGAGACCGACGGCAATCTTGGCTGTGACGCGTGCTATAGGGAAGCCGCTGGCCTTTGATGCGAGGGCAGATGAGCGGGATACCCTTGGATTGACCTCGATGATGTAGTATTTGAATGAGAGAGGGTCGAGTGCGAACTGCACGTTGCAGCCTCCTTCAATCTTGAGGGCACGGATCAGTTTCAGTGCGCTTGCCCGGAGTATCCCGTATTCCTTGTCGGCAAGTGTCTGTACTGGTGCCACGACAATCGAATCTCCTGTGTGTATACCGACAGGGTCCACATTTTCCATAGAGCAGATTGTGATGGCGGTGTCATTCTTGTCCCTCATCACCTCGAACTCTATTTCCTTGTATCCCTTGACGCTCTTCTCGATAAGAACCTGGTGGACAGGGGAGAGGGCCAGCGCGTTGCGCATCATTTCCCTAAGCTCGTCCTCCGTGGAAGCGAATCCGCCGCCTGTTCCTCCGAGCGTGAATGCCGGACGGAGTACTACAGGATATCCGATTCCCTCCGCGGTCTTCACTGCTTCGTCTATTGTGTAGCAGATCTGTGAAGGTATCACGGGCTCGCCGAGGCTTATGCAGAGTTCCTTGAAAAGTTCACGGTCCTCAGCCTGCTCTATGCTCTGGAACGATGTTCCGAGAATCTCCACGTGGCATTCCTGAAGGACGCCCTTCTTTGCCAGCTTTACGGCAAGGTTCAGGCCTGTCTGTCCTCCGAGCCCCGGAACAATCGCATCCGGACGCTCGTAACGGATAATCTTTGCTACATATTCAAGGTCAAGAGGCTCCATATAGACTTTGTCCGCAATGTGCGTGTCGGTCATTATGGTAGCCGGGTTGGAGTTTACAAGCACGACCTCATAACCTTCCTCTTTCAGCGCTAGACAGGCCTGTGTGCCTGCATAGTCGAATTCCGCTGCCTGACCGATGACGATAGGACCTGAGCCAATCACCATCACTTTCTTGATATCAGTCCTTTTTGGCATAGCTTATTTCTCCATTGTTTTTACGAATTTGTCAAAATAGTCCGTTTCGCGCGGGCCCGGACCTCCTTCCGGGTAGAATTGTACAGCATAGACTTTGTCTTCCCTACATTCAATTCCTTCAACTGTGCTGTCTGCGACATCGGTGTATGTTATTTCAAGAGCAGTTTTCTTCAGACTGTCCGCATTGAGCGCGAAGTTGTGATTCTGCTCAGTGGTCACGATCTTTCCGGTTTCGATGTTTCTGGTGGCACGTCCGCCGTGGTGGCCGCAGCCGAGCCTTTCAACTGATGCTCCGTATGCAAGTCCGATTATGCATTGACCGAGGCTGATTCCGAAAACAGGGAGCTTTCCTTTGAGTTTCTTCACAAGTTCGACAATCTGTGGAAGGTCCTCCGGACTGCCAGGACCGCTTGAAATGAGGATTCCGTCAGGGTTGAAGGCAAGAACCTCTTCGGCGGTAGAATTGAACGGTACGACTGTCACGTTACATCCCCTGTCGTTCAGTTCGTCCACTATGCTGTGCTTCATTCCGCAATCTATCACCACCACGTCAAATTTGTGGTTGGGAGTTCTGGAAAACCATCTGTGCGTGCAACTGACTTCGCCCACGAAGTCTTTTTTACCTTCCGATGCCTTAATCATAGCCAGAGCTTCTTCCACAGGTGTGCTTGCATATGTTATTGCAGCCCTCATTCCACCATTTTTGCGGATGATTCTTGTCAGCATTCTGGTGTCAACCCCCGATATGCCGCAGATCTTCCTCTCAATCATTTCTTCCGAAATCGTCTTTGTGTAGCGGAAGTTCGATGGTGTGTCGCAGCATTCGCGGACCACAAGTCCTGCCAGTCCCGATACTCTTGCTTCATTATCCTCAGCGGTAATGCCATATTGCCCCATAAGCGGATAGGTCATCAGAACTATCTGCCCTGCGTATGCCGGATCGGAGATGATTTCCTGATAGCCGACCATGGATGTGTTGAAGACAATCTCGCCTGCAACTGGCTTGTCCGCACCGCATCCTGTGCCGAAGAACTCCTGTCCGTTCTCAAGGACCAATTTCATTTCAAGTTCCTTCATTTTTCAAATATAGTTTTTCCTTTATATACTGTCCTGGTGCAGCGCCCGTACACTTCCCAACCTTCGAAAGGGGTGCTGTGCCCCTTTGACAGGAAGTTGTTGCTGTCTATCCTGTACGGCTCGGAAATATCGAATACCGTATAGTCTTCCGGTGCATCCCCGAGTCTGAAACGCTTCCTCGGAGCCGTGCTCATCAGTTCGATGAGGCGCTCCAACGTTATGATTCCCTTCCGTACGAGATTGGTATAGAGAAGAGAGAATGAGGTCTCGAGCCCCACGATACCCATCGCGCTACCTTCCAGACCGCGTGATTTCTCTTCTGCCGAATGTGGGGCGTGGTCCGTTGCTATCATATCGATTGTCCCGTCCTGTAGGCCTTCGATCAGCGCCTGTCTGTCTTCTGCGCTTCTGAGAGGCGGATTCATTTTGAAACGTCCGTCCTCCTTCAGGTCATCCTCGCATAACAGCAGATAATGAGGACCGGTCTCGCAGGTGACGTTAATTCCGCGCATCTTCGCTTCGCGGATAAGCCGGACACTCTCCTTGGTGGAGATGTGGCATACGTGGTATGCGCAGCCTGTCTTTTCTGCAAGTTCGAGGTCCCTTTCTATCTGTCCCCATTCGCTTTCCGAACAGATGCCCCGGTGACCGTGTTCGCGGGCATATCTGCCGTCGTGGATATAGCCTCCACGGAGAAGTGTGTTGTCCTCGCAGTGTGCTGCAAGTATGCAATTGTTCTCCGCCATAACGCTCATTGCCCTGAGCATCATTTCCTCGCTCTGTACGCCGCTCCCGTCATCCGAGAAGGCGACGACCTTGTCTTTCAATGAAGCGACATCCACGAGTTCCAGTCCCTTCCTGCCTATTGTGATGGCTGCATAAGGACGGACATCGATGCAGGCATCACGCCTTATTACCTCAAGTTCCTTTTCCAGATTTTCAATGCTGTCAGGGACAGGATCGAGGTTGGGCATAGGACAGATGCAGGTGTATCCTCCTGCTGCAGCAGCCCTGCTCCCGGTAAGGATTGTCTCCTTGTAGGAAAAGCCTGGCTCCCTGAGATGGACGTGCACATCTACAAAAGCGGGACAAACAATAGTGTTTGTCCCGCCTGTATTTTTAGCTTCGAATATCCTGTTTGCCCCGTATGAATGTTGTGTCTTCATCGGGCTACAAAGATACTACTTCCACAAGAAATTGCAAACTAAATATGTAATATTTACTGCTTTTATTATAAACAGCAGCCTGTTGAAAACTTCTTTTCATTTACTGGTTTATTAGTGGTAAATTTGCGCTTCCGTTTGGCATCAAACATCAATATATATGGAATTACTTTACACAGGAAAGACCAAAGACGTTTTCTCACTTGAAAACGGAAATTACCTTCTCAAATTCAAGGATGACTGCACCGGCAAAGATGGTGTTTTCGATCCCGGTGAAAACTCAGTCGGACTTACAATCGAGGGCGTCGGTGACGTCAATCTCCGTATGTCCATTTATTTCTTCGAGAAAATCAATGCAGCAGGCATCAGGACGCATTATGTCAGTGCTGACCTGAAGAACACCACAATGGAGGTTCTTCCTGCAAAGGTTTTCGGACATGGACTTGAAGTAATCTGCCGCCATAAGGCTGTCGGAAGCTTCTATCGCCGTTATGGAGAGTATATTGAGGAGGGCGCCGATCTTCCTGCGTATGTGGAGACCACATTCAAGAATGATGAAAAAGGCGATCCGCTTGTAACTAAGGATGCGCTTGTGGATCTCGGAGTAATGAGCGCAGAACAGTATGATGCAATCAAGGCGCAGACACAGCGCATCACTCAGATTGTGGCAGACGACCTCAAGGCCAAGGGCCTCGTGCTCTACGACATCAAGTTTGAGTTCGGATATGACCCGCAGGGCAACGTGATGCTCATCGATGAGATTGCTTCAGGCAATATGCGTGTCTATAAAGACGGGGAATACATTGATCCGATGACTCTTTCCAAACTTTTCTTTGCGGAGTAAGTTATGAAAGTGTCAGTTATTATGGGGTCGACAAGTGACTTGGAAGTCATGTCGGCCGCTTTCGCCATTTTGGAACAGTTCGGCGTTCCGTATGAGAAGAAAGTCATTAGCGCTCATCGCGCTCCATATCTTCTTGCAGATTACGCATCATCAGCCAGGAACCGCGGTATCGATGTGATTATTGCCGGTGCCGGTGGCGCTGCGCATCTTCCCGGTGTTACGGCTGCCTACACAACAATTCCGGTAATCGGGGTTCCGATCAGCGGAAAGGCTTTCGGCGGTATGGATTCACTCTTGTCAATGGTACAGATGCCGTCCGGTATTCCGGTGGCAACCGTGGCGGTGAACGGCGCCAAGAACGCTGCATTGCTTGCAGTATCCATACTTTCACTTTCTTATGGAGAACTTGTGGAGGCTCTTGACGAGTTCCGTCGCAAGCAGACGGAAGCCATAGAAAAAACGGAAATCTAAAGAATATTCTGATGAAAGAAACTACCCGAATTTTTGTCGAGAAGAATGAAGGATTCAGGGTGGAGGCGGAAAGTCTGCGTTGTGAACTCAACGAGAATCTTTCCCTTCACATCCGTGGGCTCAGGCTCATCAATGTATATGACCTGGCCGGCTTTTCTGCAGGATTGCTTGAGAAATGCCGTTATTCCGTGTTCGGTGAGACTGTCACTGATGAAGTTACGGACTCGTTCCCTCTTGAAGGAAAAAAATATCTTGCCGTTGAGTTCATACCGGGACAATTCGACCAGCGCGCTTCTTCGGCGGTGGATTGTGTCCACCTTATAGAACCATCTGCTGATGTGCAGATACGCAGTTCCAGACTCCTTGTTTTTGATGATGATATGTCGGATGCCGACCTTGCGGCCGTCCGGCATTATTATATTAATGCTGTAGAGTCCAGGGAAAAGGACCTGTCAAAACTTGCTCTTTCCGACAAGGCTGAAGTGAAGCCTCTGGCTTCTCTGGACGGTTTCATTGATATGCCTTCAGACCGTTACCGCGCATTCTGCGAGGAATGGGGTCTGGCAATGAATGCAGATGATCTCAATGAGGTTGTAGAATATTTCAGGAAGGAAAGACGCAATCCGACGGAAACAGAATTAAGGATACTTGACACCTATTGGAGCGATCATTGCCGTCATACCACTTTCACGACCGAGCTTACCGGAATAAAGGTTGATAATTCCTTCATCAAAGAGGAAATCGAGTCGGAGCTCGGCGCTTTCCACGATATGCGCCATGAACTTGGCAGGGAAGGGAAGAGTCTCTGTCTTATGGAACTGGCAACCATTGGCGCTAGATACCTGCGGAAGAAAGGCCTGCTTGACGACATGGAGCAGAGCGAGGAGAATAATGCCTGCAGCATATTCATAGATGTGGATGTGGACGGGCAACAGGAAAAATGGCTGCTCCAGTTTAAGAATGAGACACATAATCATCCGACTGAAATCGAACCTTTCGGCGGTGCTGCGACTTGTCTTGGCGGAGCCATTAGAGATCCGCTTTCCGGAAGGTCATATGTCTATCAGGCAATGCGCGTGACCGGAGCTGGAAATATCTGCAAACCTGTTTCAGAGACGATTTCCGGTAAACTTCCGCAGAAAGTCATCACCCGCAAAGCTGCCGGCGGTTATTCTAGCTACGGCAATCAGATAGGGCTTGCAACCACCCATGTTCGTGAAATCTATCATCCAGGTTATGTGGCCAAGAGGCTGGAGATAGGTGCTGTTGTCGGTGCGGTTAAGGCAGAAAATGTCAGGAGGGAAAGCCCGGCTCCGGGAGATGTCATCCTTCTTCTTGGTGGCCGTACGGGACGTGACGGCATTGGTGGAGCGACAGGATCGTCCAAGGAGCATACTGAGAGTTCCATAGAGACCTGCGGAAGCGAAGTGCAGAAAGGAAATGCCCCGGAAGAGCGTAAGCTCCAGAGACTGTTCCGCCGTCCTGAGGTTACGAAACTTATAAAGAAGTCCAATGATTTCGGTGCCGGAGGAGTCAGTGTCGCCATCGGCGAGCTGGCAGACGGACTGGACATATATCTTAATAGGGTCCCGACAAAATATAGTGGTCTGAATGTCACGGAACTTGCAATCAGTGAATCCCAGGAAAGAATGGCCGTTGTAGTCGAGGCTAAGGACAGGACGAAGTTTGAAGACTTCTGCCGCAGTGAGAATGTCGAGGTGACTTATGTTGCTGACGTCACTGACAGCGGAAGGATGAAGATGTTCAACAGGGGAGAACTTGTCGCTGACCTTTCACGCGAGTTCATAGACAGCGCAGGTGCGAAACATTTTGCGGAGGCCGTTGTGGGCAAGGTTGAGGATATTGATCCTTTCGCTCAACAGCCAGATGGAAATACGATATCCGACAAGATGTGCGCGACCCTTTCTTCTCCTAATGTGGCATCTCAGAAAGGCCTTGTGGAGATGTTTGATTCCACCATCGGTCGCTCCACTGTCCTTATGCCGTACGGTGGTGTGCTGCAGTCCAGTGAGACCCAGGTCTCTGTCCAGAAGCTTCCTGCTGACGGCTACACCGAAACCGCCAGTATGATGGCATTCGGATACAATCCTTATCTAGCATCGTGGAGTCCGTATCACGGAGCCGCCTATTCCGTTGTAGAGGCCTGCGCAAAGGTTGTCGCTGCCGGTGGCGACTGGTCACGGATGCGTTTCTCTTACCAGGAGTATTTCGAACGCATGACCCACGACCCGCACAGCTGGGGCAAACCTCTCAGTGCACTTCTCGGTGCATTGAAGATGCAGACTGCTTTCGGACTTCCTTCAATCGGAGGAAAGGATTCTATGAGCGGTACTTTTGAGGATATCAGCGTTCCTCCTACTCTTGTCGCCTTCGGAATCACTCCTGTGAAGGTTTCCGACGTCATCTCCACGGAATTCAAGTGGGCCGGCAACAAGATATACCTTATAAAACATACACCTCTTTCGAACCGTATGCCTGATACTGAGCAGCTGAAGCGCAACTGGAATTTTGTCCATTCTCAGATTATTTCCGGCAACATAGTCTCAGCCTGGGCTGTCGGCTTCGGCGGAGTTGCCGAAGGACTTGCGAAGATGTGCTTCGGAAATCAGTTCGGAGTCAGTGTCAAGCTCGGCGAGGCTGATCTTTTCGGACTTTCCTACGGCTCCATTATCGTCGAGGCTGACGGGGCTCTCGATTATGAAAATGCGGTGCTTCTCGGAGAAGTAACAGACAATGAGGACGGAAAACTGCACATCAACGGCGCATCAGTGTCGCTGGACCGCCTTGAGGAGGCCTGGTCGGGACGCTACAACGCAGTCTATCCGCAGACTGCCAAAGCGCATTTCAGCGGCTCTCCGTCTAAATTTTCCGGAACTCTCTCCAGTAAAACCATGGCCGCCCGTGGCCTTGTGAACGGGAGGGGTCCGGCCGTCAGGCTGGGAGGGATGGAGCGAAGCGGAAGTTTTGTCGGAGAGAGTGCAGGGAAATATGACGGGAAGCCGCTGGTATTCCTGCCGGTATTCCCGGGAACGAACTGCGACTACGACACCGCAAAAGCCTTCAGGAAGGCCGGAGCCGTGACCCGTTTCGGAGTCTTCTGCAACCTTACCGCGGACGATGTCCACAGGTCGATAGCAGAGATGAAGAAGAACATATCCGAATGTCAGATACTTGCGCTCTCGGGAGGATTCTCTTCCGGAGACGAACCTGACGGAAGTGGTAAGTTTATAGCGAATGTTTTGAATAACAGCGAGATAGCTGAAGAGATACATAAACTCCTTGACCGTGGCGGCCTCATCCTTGGCATCTGCAACGGATTCCAGGCGCTCGTCAAGAGCGGACTGCTTCCTTACGGACGTCTCGGTATGGTGACAAAGGAATCTCCAACACTTTTCAGAAACGACATCAACCGCCACATCTCTCATATGGTGACTACACGTGTTGCCACTACGGCATCGCCTTGGCTTGCCGGGCTTAATGTCGGCGATCTTCACACCATTGCTGTGAGTCACGGGGAAGGTAAGTTCGTAGTTGACGAAAAACTGGCAAAACAGCTCTTCGAGAACGGTCAGGTTGCATTCCAGTACGTGGATCCTATTACGGAGAATCCTACGATGGAGTCCCCGTATAATCCAAACGGTTCATATTACGCAATAGAAGGTATCATAAGCCCTGACGGACAGATACTCGGAAAGATGGGCCATACGGAGCGCTTCGAACCGGGACTCTTCAAGAATATTCCTGAAGACCTTGATCAGCCTCTCTTTGAAAATGCAGTCAAATATTTTACAGGTAAGTAGTTATGGCAGAGAACGAACTGATATACGACGGAAAGGAAAAGAAGGTATACTCCACATCAGATCCCGATGTGGTCCGTATATATTACAATGATATCGCCACTGCATATGGAGGCATCAAGCAGGCTGCGCTGAAGGATAAGGGCATCTGCAACAACCGAATTTCGTCAATTGTATTTCGAACCCTTACCGAACATGGCATCAGCAATCATTTCATCCGCAGGATAAGCGACCGTGAACAGCTATGCAGGAGGATAGAGATTATCCCCCTGCAGATAATTGTCCGCAACCGTCTTGCCGGGACTACCGCAAGGATGCTAGGAGTTGAGAATGGAACACGAATTTCAAATGTTGTCTTCGAACTTCGATACAACTGCGACGAACTTATGGACCCTATGATCAACGAGCATCATGCTGTAGCCCTAGGACTGCTGACCTATGAGGAGTTGAAGTCCGTTATGGATGTCGCAGCAAAGACAAATGAAGTGCTGAAGGAACTGTTCCATTCAGCTTCGATAGAGCTTGTGGACTTCAAAATGGAGGTCGGAAGGGCATCTGACGGCTGCCTGATTGTGTCTGATGAGATAAGTCCGGACAACTGCCGGCTCTGGGACGAGAAGACCGGAGAAGTGCTGGACAAGGACAGGTTCCGTCACGATATGAGTGACGTATGTGCTTCATACCGAGAGGTGATGGAAAGATTGATAAAAGTATCTGAACAATGAGTGTTTTCGGAGTTTATGGCGTAAAGAACGCCGCACAGGTTATTTATTTCGGGCTTCACGCCCTGCAGCACAGAGGGCAGGAAGGAGCCGGAATGGCTGTTTTCGATGACCGGGGAATCTGTCAACATCATCGGGGACTCGGACTGGCCGGAGAGGTCTTTTCCCAGTCTGTCCTCTCCAATATCACAGGGGGACTTGGAGTGGGAAGCACTCAGTACGCAAATGTCTCCAAGGGGGGCTACGACAATGTCCAGCCTCTTTTCTTCCATCATAAAACCGGCGACCTTGCGATTGCCGGGGAAGGCAACCTTGTCAATTCTGCGCAGATTTCTGCGTATCTGGAGAACAACGGAACGATGTTCCACACTTACACGGACAGCGAGATACTTGCAAACCTCATCAAGAAAAATGGCGCAGAAGACCGTATCACCCGTATCATAGAAGCACTAAATATGATGGAAGGCGGTTTTGCTTTCCTGATTGTCACAAAAAACAGAATATACGCAGCCAGGGACAAATATGGAATCAAACCTCTTGCTGTTGGACGTCTTGGCGACGGCTGGGTGATTAGTAGCGAGACCTGTGCCTTCGACCTCGTCGGAGCGGAATATGTCCGTGACGTTGAACCTGGTGAGATAGTCTCAATTGATGCGAAAGGGGTTCGCAGTACGCGCTTCTCCAAATTCCAAAAACATAAGGTGTGCGCAATGGAATATATCTACATTGCTCGTCCGGACAGTGTCATAGACGGTTGCGGTGTGCATGCTTACAGAAGAGAGACAGGACGTCGTCTGGCAGATGAATGCCCTGCAGATGCTGACATAGTGGTAGGTGTTCCTGATTCCGGGCTTAGTGCGGCTATGGGATATGCGGAGCGTGCTGGACTTCCTTTCGAGCAGGGTCTTGTGAAAAACAGATATGTCGCGAGGACTTTCATCCAGCCGTCTCAGGAAATGCGCGAAAAGGGTGTGCAGATGAAACTCTCAGCGGTGCGCAGTATCGTTTCAGGCAAGAGACTTGTGCTTGTGGACGACTCCATTGTGCGCGGCACCACCTGCCTGAAGATTGTAAAGCTTCTGCGTGCTGCCGGAGCGAAGGAAATTCACGTCCGCATAGCAAGCCCTATGATGACGCATCCTTGCTATTATGGCGTTGATACATCCACTGAGGAGGAACTTCTCTGTGCCCACCGCAATCTGGAAGAGGCCTGTTCTATGATCGAGGCAGATTCCCTCGGATATGTTTCCTGTGATGCTTCTGTGGCGTCCACGTTCGGATGTTCCGAACTGTGTCTGGCCTGCTTCAACGGAGAATATCCTACTGCACTTTATGATTATGAAAAATAAATGAGATATGGCTAAGAGTTATGAAAATGCAGGTGTGAACCTGGAAGCCGGGTATGAGGTTGTAAGTAGAATAAAGAAACATGTAGCTTCAACAAGAAGGCCTGGGTGGATGAGTGGAATAGGCTCTTTCGGAGGTATGTTCGATCTCGCTTCACTCGGATATAAGGAACCTGTTCTTGTAAGCGGGACTGATGGTGTCGGAACAAAGTTGAAAATTGCCTTTGCTATGGACAAGCACGATACTGTGGGTATTGATGCCGTGGCTATGTGCGTTAATGACGTTCTGGCCCAAGGAGCCGAGCCGCTTGTGTTTCTGGATTATGTGGCCGTCGGACATAATGTCCCGGAGAAGATTGAGGCGATAGTCGCCGGAGTGGCCGAAGGATGCCGTCAGGCCGGTTGCGCCCTTGTCGGCGGAGAGACTGCCGAGATGCCCGGGATGTATGAGGGCGGAGAGTATGATATTGCCGGCTTCACTGTCGGAGTGGTCGAGAAATCAAAGCTCATTGACGGCAGTAAGGTTAAAGTTGGTGATGTCCTCGTAGGCATAGCGTCCACGGGCGTACATTCCAACGGTTTCAGTCTCGTGAGGAAAATCGTTGCTGACGCAGGCCTCGAATTTACTCAGGAAATACCTGAATTTGGAGGGAAGCGCCTTGGCGACGTGCTATTGACCCCTACGAAGATATATGTGAAACAGGTTCTCGATGTCATCCGCAACTGTGATGTCCACGGCGTGGCGCATATTACCGGGGGCGGATTTGACGAGAATATCCCGCGTATCCTTCACGAAGGACAGGGTATCGAGATCCGTGAGGGCAGTTGGGAAATCCTGCCTGTGTTCCGTATGCTGGAGAAATGGGGCGGAGTTCCGCACCGTGAAATGTTCAATATTTTCAATATGGGTATAGGAATGGTGCTCGCGCTCGATGAATCCGAGGCACAGACAGCAATAGATATTCTGGCGTCCCACGGAGAAAAGGCGACGATTATCGGCAAGATTACATCCAGCTCAGAAGTTAGCATCATATGAAAAGAATTGCCGTATTCGCGAGCGGTAACGGCTCGAACTATGAGGCGATAGCCACTGCCTGCGCAAACCATAATCTGGATGCTGAAGTCGTGCTGCTGGTCGTGGACAAGCCTGGCGCGTACGTGTTGCAGAGGGCGGAGAAATTCGGCACCCCTGTACTGGCCTTCTCTCCGAAGGACTATGCCTTCAAGTCTGACTATGAGACTATCATTGCCGACAGAATGGACGAGTTGAAGGTGGATCTTGTATGCCTTGCCGGTTATATGCGCATTATTGGAGACGTGCTGCTTTCACGTTATGGGGGCAGGATTATCAACATACATCCTTCACTTCTGCCTGCATTCCGCGGTGCACATGCCGTGGAACAGGCTGTGGAATATGGCGTCAAGGTATATGGCATCACAATACACTGGGTAGATGCTACATTGGATGGAGGAAAGATAATCGCGCAGAGGGCTTTCGAGTATGACGGAAACGACTCGGAGGAAGTACATCGCCTCGGTCAGATCATTGAACACCAATTATACATAGAAACAATTAATAAACTTATATGAAAAGAGCATTAGTAAGTGTCAGCGACAAGACAGGACTTGTTGAGTTCGTAAAAGGCCTCCAGGATCTGGGATGGGAAATCATTGCAACCGGCGGTACTCAAAAACTGCTGGATTCCAATGGCGTGAAGACAATAGGAATCAGTGAGGTAACAGGCTTTCCCGAGATATGTGACGGCCGTGTCAAGACCCTCCACCCGAAGGTGCACGGTGGAATCCTTGCACGCAGGGATATTCCCGAACATATGGCGACATTGAAGGAAAACGGCATACAGACCATAGAACTGGTCTGCGTCAACCTCTATCCGTTCAAACAGACTATTGCCAAACCGGATGTTACTATGGAGGACGCCATCGAGAATATCGACATAGGCGGTCCCTCTATGGTACGCAGCGCTGCAAAGAACTGGAAGGATGTCAATATCGTATGCGATCCTGCGGACTATGACACAGTACTTGCAGAGCTTCGCGAGAATGGCTGGACCTCGGATGAGACCCGTCTGAAATTGTCTGCAAAGGCTTATACTCATACTGCCGAATACGATATGATGATTGCTTCATATATGCGCGGAAAGGCCGGCCTGAACGAGAAACTTTTCCTCGAATACGACCTCAAACAGCCTCTGCGCTATGGTGAGAACCCTCATCAGGATGCAAAGTTCTTTGCTGCGCAGGAGAAGACTCCGTATTCTCTCGCATTCGCACGTCAGATTCAGGGCAAAGAACTGTCCTACAATAATATCCAGGACGCAAATGCCGCACTGAATGTGGTACGTGACTTCGATGAGCCTTTCTGTGTGGCCCTGAAGCATATGAATCCTTGTGGTGCTGCTGTAGGAAAGACGATAGAAGAGGCCTGGCAGGCTGCATATGAGGCCGACAAGGTAAGTATTTACGGAGGAATCGTTGCTGTGAACCGCGAACTCACAGCTGAAGTGGCACGTGGTATGAAACCTATTTTCCTTGAGATTGTCATTGCACCGTCATTCTCTCCTGAGGCTCTTGAAATACTGTCCTCAAAGACTAACCTGAGAGTCCTTGAGGTCGATATGACGAAATCCGACAAGCCGGTTCCTCAGTATATCAGCGTGAACGGCGGAATGCTTGCACAAAAACTCGATACCAATGTTGAAGATATAAAGGCGGAGATGTGCGTCACAAAGGCAAAGCCTGACAATGCCATCCTTGATGACCTTGAGTTCGGATGGAAAATTGTGAAACACGTGAAGTCCAATGCCATTGCTGTTGTCCGTGACGGACATACAATCGGTGTAGGCGCAGGCCAGACCAATCGTGTAGGTTCCGCGGAAATCGCCCTCAAAGAAGCGCAGAATGCCGGTTTTTCTGATGGACTGACTCTTGCTTCCGACGGATTCCTCCCGTTCGGAGATACGGTTGCCCTGGCTGCACAATATGGAGTGAAAGCCATAGTTCAGCCGGGCGGCAGCATCCGTGACGAAGAGTCGATCCGGAAGGCTGACGAACTCGGCATCATAATGCTGTTCACTGGAGTAAGACATTTCAAACATTAGAATATGAAGAAAGTTCTCGTAATAGGCGGAGGTGGCCGTGAACACGCCATTGTGGATGCTCTGAGCCGTTCTCCTCAGGTGGGGAAGATATTCTGCGCCCCGGGCAATGCCGGCATTGCGCAGCAGGCACAGACCGTAGCAATCAAGGATACGGATGTCGATGCGCTTCTTGAATTTGCGAAGAGGGAGGGGATAGACCTTACTGTAGTGGGCCCCGAAGCGGCTCTTGCCGTAGGTGTCGTGGATGCGTTCCGCGCTGAAGGACTGAAAATATTCGGCCACACAAAATCTGCCACAAGAATTGAGAGCAGCAAGGAATTCGCCAAACAGATAATGGAGAAATATGGTGTGCCTACTGCATCCTACAAGTCTTTTACCGACTATGATGCGGCGTGGGATTATGTGAAGGCGCGTCCTTTTCCGGCAGTCCTGAAGTATGACGGACTTGCAGCCGGAAAGGGTGTGGTGATTGCCGAGAACCCGGAAGAAGCGCAGGCTGCATTGAAGGATATGCTGCTGGACAGCGCTTTCGGGGAGGGTAAGGTCGTTGTGGAGGATTTTCTTACCGGACCTGAATTTTCCTTTATGTGCTTCGTGTCCGGCAGGAAGGTGTATCCTATGCCTCTCGCCCAAGACCACAAGAGGGCCTATGACGGTGATAAAGGACCTAATACAGGCGGAATGGGCGCCTACACGGGTCTTCCTTTTATTACTGCTGAGGACGAAGCAATTGCTTATGAATCAATACTTTGCAAAGTTGCGGATGCTATGGTTCAGGAAAGCTGTCCTCTCAGCGGTGTTCTCTATGGCGGCCTTATGAAGACGGCTGACGGAATCAAGGTAATCGAGTTCAACGCCCGTTTCGGAGACCCCGAGACAGAGGTTGTGCTGCCGCTGATTGAAAGCGACATCTACGACATCTTCGAGGCTGTAGCCGAGGGAAGGGAAACTGCAGAGCCTTGTTTCGTTAAGGATGTAACGATGGGAGTCGTACTGGCATCGAAAGGCTATCCTGGCCACTATGAGAAAGGCTTCGAGATAGAAGGCCTGGATAAGGTCGGATGCCGCGTATATCATATGGGAACCAAGGCCTCTGACGGGAAGATACTGACTGCAGGCGGACGTGTGCTTATGTGTGTGTGTCGTGCCGACAGCATACTGGAAGCAAAAGATAAGGTATATAAGGAAATTAACAGACTGCACTGTGACAATCTGTTCTACCGCAAGGACATAGCCCACATTGCGCTTGAAAAATAATTACTTGTCGATAATTCCCAGTTTGACCAGAAGAGCTTCAGGCTCAGGGTCGTGGCCACGGAAGTTACGGTAAAGTTCAGCTTCAGGCATTGAGCTGCCCTTCGACAGGATGTTTTCCCTGAAGGAATCTGATACCTCGCGGTTGAAGATTCCTTTTTCTTTGAACAGTGAAAATGCGTCGGCCTCGAGCACCTCTGCCCATTTATAGGAGTAATATCCTGCTGCATAGCCGCCTGAGAAGATGTGGCTGAATGTCGTGGACATACAGGTCCCCGGAACCTTTGCGATTACATTTGTAGGCGCATAAACCTTGTCCTCGAATTCGAGTGTGCCTTCCTCAGGAAGGGATGTGGACGAGTACCAAGCCATATCGAGGTAGCCGAACTGGAGCTGGCGTACCTGTGCGTAGGCTGCGTGGTAGTTCTGCGAAGCTTTGATTTTGTCGATGAGCTCGTCAGGAATGGCCTCACCTGTCTCGTAGTGCTTTGCGAAAGGCTTCAGATAGTCCTTTTCGTATCCCCAGTTTTCCATTATCTGAGACGGAAGTTCCACGAAGTCGTGGTCCACTGAAGTGCCTGTGAGTGAAGGATATGAGCCTTCTGCGAGGATTCCGTGGAGTGAGTGTCCGAACTCGTGGAGGAAGGTCGTAAGCTCGTAGTGGGTGAGCAGTGACGGTGCTGTGGCTGTAGGCTTGCTGAAGTTGGTCACGATGCTGATGAACGGCCTGTACTCGACTCCGTCCTTGATTTTCTGTGAGCTGTATTCCGTCATCCAAGCTCCGCTGCGCTTCGATGCGCGTGGAAAGAAGTCAGCATAAAATAGTGCAAGATGTTTTCCGTCAGCATCCTTTACGTCATACACGCGTACATCCTTATGATATCCCGGGATGTCCTCCCTTTGCTCGAAGCTGATTCCGTAGAGCTTCGTTGCAAGTCCGAATACTGCGTCGATGCAGGCGTCGAGCTCGAAATACGGCTTCAGCATCTCGTCGCTGAGCTCATAGAGTGAATTCTTGTACTTCTCTGACCAGTAGCTGAAGTCCCAAGGCATCAGCTCGCCGGCCTCGAATCCGTTTGCCTTTGCATACTCGAACACGTCCTGTACTTCTTTCTTTGCTGCAGGAAGTGAAGGCTCGAGGAGCTTGCCGAGGAAGTCATAGACATTCTGTGCCGAACCTACCATGCGCTCCTCTGTGGTGTAGTCTGCGAAGGTGTTGTAACCGAGGATGTTGGCTATCTTTGTGCGGAGGTCCACAATCTTGCGGCAGATTTCCGTGTTGTCGAATTCGCCTTCTGTGGCCTTGCAGTTATATGCCATATAGAGTTTTTCCCTAAGATCGCGGCGTGAACTGTACTGCATAAATGCGGAATAACTCGGAGCAGAGAGGTCGAAAGTCCATCCTTCCTGTCCGTTTTCTTCAGCTGTGGATGCTCCCATATCCTTTACGAATTCCGGAAGTCCCTCAAGCTCGTCCCCTGATGTGAGGTTCATCTTGAATGCGTTTGTGGCTGCAAGCGAGTTCTTCTGGAATTGAAGGATAGTCAGGGACAGTTCCTCCTGATATTTGCTGTACAACTCCTTATCCTCGTCTGAAAGGAGGGCGCCGCCACGGACGAATCCCTTGTAGGTCTTCTCAAGCAGTCTCTGCTGCTCGTTCGTAAGTGTCAGTTCATCTTTCTGTTCATACACGGCTTTCACTCTTTCGAATAATTTCTGGTTCAATGCGATGTACATTGAGAATTCATTCTCAAGAGGTGCCACCTGTTCTGCGATGTCGTCGAGAGCATCGCTATTGTTGGCTTCCTTTATGTTGTAGAAGATGGATGCGGTTCTGCCGTATGTTTCTCCTGCAAACTCGAGGGCCTCTATTGTGTTCTCGAATGTCGGTTTTTCTTCATTGGCAACGATGGCGTCAATCTCTGCCTTTCCTTCCTTGATGCCCTGTTCGAATGCTGGCATATAGTGCTCAGGCAGTATCTTGTCGAATTGAGGCGCTCCATAAGGGAGTGGTGATTCACTCAAGAGTGGATTTTCCATTTTGCAAGATGTAAGTACTGCAAGGATGCACCCTGCAATTATTAAAGTTCGTTTCATATACGTTTTTATTTTCTATCGAAAGTGATGCGGAGGCCCAGACCGATGTCTGCAGCGTTGAAGTTGAGACCGTTTCCGAAGGCGCAATATAACTGCGGTCTGTAGTCGATGAATGCTGCTACAGGGATTCTCGGAATCTTGTAGTCAAGTCCTACGACGCCTTGGAATCCGATTGAAAAATAACTTTTCTCGGCTCCGGGAACGATTCCGAGCATAAGACCCGGGCCATAATAGAACTCCATTCCTTCTGCTATTACCGGAATGCACCATTCGTATGTGCCGTCTACTGTCATACCCTGACCTTTGTAAGGAAGTGAAACGCGGATGTCCGCAGCATTTTTTTCCAGACAGAAACGTGCATTGAGTGAGCCTTGGTTAACTCCGCCCCTGATACCGATACCCCAGTCATAGTTCTGGGCTGATGCTCCCAGTCCGCAAAGGAGGAGAGCCAAAACAATAATAACTTTCTTCATATCTATAAATTTTAGAATTTCCTCTTGAAACATTCGATGGTATTCTCCATCAGCATCGTAATGGTCATCGGACCCACGCCTCCAGGGACGGGGGTGATGTGGCCTGCGACATCGAGAGCTGCATTGAAATCCACGTCTCCGACAAGTCTTGTGCCTTCGCTGCCGTCCTCTTTCACGCATTTGATGCGGTTTATCCCGACATCGATGACGACTGCACCCGGCTTGATCATATCCGCTGTCACGAATCCCGGTCGCCCTATTGCGACTACCAGGATGTCGGCCTGTCGGCAGACTTCCTTAAGGTTCCCGGTGCGTGAATGGGCGATTGTGACCGTAGCATTCCGGTCCAGCAGCAACTTCGCAACAGGCTTCCCGACGATATTGCTTCTCCCGATGACGACGGCATTCTTACCTGAAATGTCAATTCCGGTTGACTCAATCATCCTGATAATGCCTTTCGGTGTGCAAGGGACAGTGCAAGGACGTCCGAGCCAGAGATTTGCGACATTGCCTGGGTGGAATCCGTCCACGTCTTTCTCCAGCGCGATTGCGTCGATGACCTTGTCCTCATCGATGTGCTCCGGAAGCGGAAGTTGTACGAGGATGCCGTCCACGGAGCTGTCTGAGTTGAGTTTTCCGATTTTCGCAAGGAGAGCGTCCTCACTGATGTCCTCCGGTAGTTCTATTAGCCTGCTGTCCATTCCGACATAGGCTGCGGCCTTGATTTTCCCCGCTACATAAGATTTGCTCGCCGGGTTCTCTCCGACGATGATCACAGCAAGACCGGGCCTCCTGCCATACTCAGCTTCCAGCCCTTCCATCTGTGCCTTCATCCCGTCCTTCAAAGACAGGGACAGTGCTTTTCCGTCAATAATTGATGCCATACCGCAAAGTTACAAAAAACATTTTCTAACTTTGAAAGTTGGTATAAGAATTAAAATTATAATATCATGAGAAAATTTATTTGTTTTTTTGCAACGCTCCTGATTCTTGCTTCCTGCTCTGAAGGCTTTGCCATCAGCGGCATTGTCGATGACAGCCTGCAGATTCCGGATGGAACCGTTGTTACTCTATTGGATAATAAAGGAGGAGAGATTGCTCAGATTCCGGTTGTTAACGGAAAATTTACATATGAGATGCCTGTGGACGTGACTACTTGTTATTCTCTTGCACTGAATACTGACAGATATTCTGAAACGGTCAACTTCATTCCTGATAATTCACGCACCAGGGTTGTTTTCGGACCTGTTTCCGCTACAATCACTGGAAGTGCTCTCTCGACATCATTCAATGATGTCCGCTCAACAGTCAATGAACTGACTAAAAAGGCGGGAGAGGAATTCCGCTCATTCTATAAAGTTGGCGATGAGGCCGGCGCATCCGAGGTGGAAGCAAAATACAATGAGGATATGAAGTCCATCCTCACCGAGGCATATTCGAATAATACGGACAACTATATAGGTCTCACAACGCTTATGATGCTGTCAGAATATCTTGAATATGATGAGGCTGTGGAACTTTATGAAAAAGGCGGTGAGGACATCAGGAACAATGAAGATATCAATGATTTTATTGACAGGAAAAAGGCAGCACACGATACTTCAGTGGGATGCAAATTCGTTGAAATCACGGGCAAGACCGTGAATGGAGATGATATCAAACTTTCTGATTTTGTCGGCAAGGGCGACTATGTTCTCGTCGATTTCTGGGCAAGTTGGTGCGGGCCGTGTATGAATGCCATCCCGAATGCCCGTGCTCTTTTGAAGAAATACGCATCCAAGGGCTTCCATCTCATAGGCGTCAATTGTTGGGAACGCCGGGAAGGAGCAGGACAGGCAAAGGCCGCCGAGATGGAGATGACCTGGCCTGTGATATTTGCTGAGGAATCCGCTCCGGAAGCATATGGCGTCGAAGCAATCCCTACGCTGATTCTTTTCGGTCCTGACGGGACAATTGTGGAACGTCTTCTCGGAGAGACCGGTCTCAATGAGGCTGTCGCAAGACATTTTGAGGATTAGAACCTGTCTTGAAATGGTTCTTAATAATATGGAATACAAAGAATTGATTGCAAAGCGCCACAGCGTCCGTAAATTTACGAACGAGTTGGTGGACCGTGAAATTATTGACGAGATGATTGAGGAAGCTCTGAGCGCCCCGTCATCCAAGAACTGTAAAAGTACCGGCTTTATGGTCGTGGAGGATAAATCCACGCTTGAAGCGATTTCCCAGATGCGCGAATTCGGCTCTGCATTTGTTGCCGGTGCCCCTGCCGCCATCATTGTCCTTGGCGATGCTGACAAGAGTGACCTCTGGGTGGATAATGCATCCATCTGTACGACATACCTTATGCTCTCAGCCGTGGATAAAGGCCTCGGTAGTTGCTGGGTACACGTCAATGGCCGTCCGCGCTGCAAGACTGATGCGTCAAAAGGCTCCGCTGAGGACTTTCTTCGCGAACTCCTCGGCATAAAGGACAATATGCGCGTACTCTGCGTTCTTGCCCTCGGCTATGAGTCTGAAAACTAAATGCAGGTTCTAATTGTCATCAATCTGACGAAATAGTCGATTTATGCCGGGTCAACATCCACGCAGGTGAATCCCGGCATTGATGACGCTTCTTCGAGGAAGCGTCTTTTCGCTTGTGACAGAGTGGAATCTTTAGAAAAGTAGGCTTGTTTCAGTATTTCGCCGTTCCTGCCTTTTGCGATAATCTGCCTTGTAAAAGGCGGCAGATTGACGGCTTTTCTCTCTTCCATCATCCTTTCGACATTTCCGATGAATATCGGATGAGAGGCATTGGAGGTCTGTATGACAAGACGCCCCTTTGTGGTTGATTTAAGCTTCTCAAGCGTCTGCCAAGCCTTTTCATCGGCTCTGAAATCCGGCCGTGAGAATAGGAATTCAAAATGTAGCACCGCCACCAGTGCATATTTATCCAATTTTAACTTGGAGATGTTGCCCAGTTCCCAACTGTTTAGCACTAAAACTTTTTTCCGTGCTGCCTCAAGTGCCTCTTTTTCTGCAATGAGCACTCTGGACAGTTCTCCAACCATCCCGTTCTTCCGCTTCTCAATATCGGTGTCAATCAACAGAAAATCCTTTTCCGTACAATTCTCACTGGCATTTCCGTTGGCGTCGGCCTGAAGTCCTGTCCCCGGCTTCCTTGTCCTGCTGGCCGGACATTCCGTCTTGTGACTAGTATGTGGCTGCTTAGAAAATGACCTGATATATTGATATTTGCCGATGCTGACATTATAGAATGATTCGAGGGACGGTGCTGCGGAACCAAGTACGACATTGGCACCCTGCAACTGTGCGAGAACCAGAGCTACGTCCCTGGCGTTGTATCGTGGGGCAGGGGACTCCTGTTTGTAGGCGATGTCTTGTTCTTCGTCAATGATGACGAGACCCACTTTGTGGAAAGGAAGGAAGACCGCGGTCCTGCTGGAGCGCACTGCAACCGGTTTCTCCGAGCGTAGCAATCTGGCTATGTCCCTCCGCTCCGTGCTGCTCATCCGTTTCGCACCCGGGCTAAGCACAAGTACATCCCGTCCGCCCTCAAGTGTCCGTCTCGCCAGTTCGTCGTAAATTGCCTGGCGTGAGGTGCCCTGCAAAAGCACAGTCTTCTTGTCATCGAATGCATCAAGTATTTCAGTCACAGCCTTTTTATCGTCATCATCCAGCTTCTTCTGAGTCCCTGTGAATTCGGCTAGGGCACCTATATTCGTCCTGGCCTTCTTGCTCTCCACATCTGTCACCAGCGCCGGATATGCCGCCTTGAAGACTTCTCCGATGGTACACAGATAGTAGTCAGCGATGAACCGCCACAATTTGATTTCTTCATCGGATATGCGCTCCAGCTGGGACTCCACGCTGATAATCGGCTGAATCCTTTTCGGGTCGATGTCCGGTTGTCTGCCATCATACAGGACGAAGCCTGTATAGATATTGCGCCCCAGCCTCACGCGTACGCGCGTGCCCTGCTCCAACGCAGCCTCGGACCAGTACCACGGAATCCATTCCAGTTTCACTGGAACAACGACCTGTATGTAATGACGCTCGCTCATCATTTATTCCGAAATTTACACAAAACAGTCATATACTGCTCCCGTCAAAACCAAATTCCTGAATTTCGGGTTTGAAAGTTACGAATAAAAATTTGCAAGCAATAAAAAAAACACTATCTTTGCAGTCCCAAAAGGAAAATGGTGCTGTAGCTCAGGTGGTAGAGCAATGGACTGAAAATCCATGTGTCGCCGGTTCAACTCCTGCCAGCACCACCATAAACCCCAATAGAAAACACTCTATTGGGGTTTCTTTTTTTCTTTGCATTTATAGTCATCCAGTTTGCTTTAACGTCCTCACTCGACGGCTTCCTGCGGCCCTCTGCGGCATCCTCTTGCGTCCGTCGCTTTTCTGTGAACAGGATGGCGCAGGGATATCGGCCTTACAGGTGGTCAGCGGCATCCGGGCTGCGTCATATTTTTTAAAATGGCCGGGTTATTTCCCGCGGCCGGCTGCGGGGAGCTCTGGGGAAAGGCTCTCCTCGCCGCCAGTGAAAATAACCCTGCGCAGGTGAGCCAATCCGGAGCGCCTCGAAAATAACCCTGCGTTAAAGGATTTCAGAATGTTTCAAAGACAGCAGTTCTGGCTTTGATTGATTTTGTGGAACATAAGTGGCTGTGAATCAGCGACATATTGATTGATGCTCTTATGGTTTTAGTTAGAGTATAAGTAAGCAATTGCTTGAGGTTCTTGATGTTACGCTCCACGCTAAGATTGCAGGAAGATGGAATCTGCCTCCGAGATTAACTATGCGCTGGAGACGGATAGAATCTGATCCAGGAAAGATGCTTGTAAAGAGTGGAGAGGCCTGTGCCGGTTATCGGATGAGGTCCAGGTCTTTTTTGAGAATGAGTTTCGGGTCCATCATGGAGACCTTCTGGAAAAGAATAATCTGATTACCCATTGACAGATAGACTTTATCCTCGTGCTTTCCCTTACGCCACCATTTGTAGAATCCGACAGGATCTATTTCGAATGGAATCTTGGCCTTGATACCTGCACTATAGCCCGGGTAGTCAATATTGAGCTGAAGGCCCATGAATCTCTTGTAATACTCAGGGTCTGCTCTGCGGAGTTTGCTGACAAGGGGATTCAAAACCTCGATAGGGTCCACCTGAAGGACTTTTTCCTTAACTATCATTTTGTGGATGCGAACAGGGTCGATGGTTATCCAAACGCCCATGCGAAGGGTCTGTGGACCCTCTTCTGTATCGAGGGTCAACTCGTCCATCGAGAAATAAATCTTCTCCGGGTCGAGTGGGAACATTTCTCCTTCGGTCATTTCAGGTTGGTTCGATTGATTAAAAATCAGACAAATGTAATTAAAATTTTTAAATATGTCGTATATTTATGGATGAAAAAGTTTGTTTTACATTAACAGAAGGGCATTTTTGTGAAAGCGAAAGAGTTTTTCATCAATTTTTCCGGACTATATTCCGATTTACCGACGGACATCTTCGGGCCGTTTGTCATCGACCTTACATCAGTTGACGGAACGAACTGCTACTGTAGCGAAGAAGCTTCCTGTGCTGTCAGGAAGGCTCTGATTGAAGTTCCATCCGAGGCTCTGCACTGGATTGACACCGGCGACTATCATTATGCGTCTTTATTTTTCCTTGAAAAGATACGGACTCCTTATACACTTTTTCTATTTGATCATCATCCTGACGACCAGGACTCCGCTTTCGGAACTGAAATACTGTCCTGCGGTAACTGGGTCGCTCACGCCCGGCAACTGCCGAATCAGACAGCTGATTTTCTAATCGACAGATTTCCGGACGAGCAAATGTTGCGCTCGCAGGCAGAAATCGAAGGGGTAAGGGGAAAAAAACCATATGGATGTATTAAAGAAGATCGGCCGAAGGCCTATCTGTCAATAGACAAGGATGTTATGAGTGGTGACTACGCACGCACCAACTGGGACCAGGGGGATATGACGCTGCAGGAATTGAAAAACTTGATAATAAGTATTTCAAACAATTACGACATCATCGGGGCGGATGTTTGTGGCGGTATGACGGAATCCAAGGGGGCCTGCGCAGAAGATTTGAAAATTAACTGCGCAACTGATGCTGAACTCCGGGAATTATTGTTAAATTTGATGATTGTATGACCAATATCCTGTTGCCGGACAATGAGGCACGACGCCTCGGATTCTATCTCGCTATGGAAGAGTACCTTGCAGCTGATGTAAGGGATGATTTATTCTTTCTGTGGCGTACCGGCCCTACCGTCATATTCGGTAGAAATCAAGTGCTCCGGGATGAGGTAGACGTGGACTTCTGTGATGCAAACGGGATTGATATCGTACAGCGCAAAAGTGGCGGCGGATGCGTCTATTCCGACAAAGGGAACCTAATGACATCATACATTACCCCGCGAACTGACGTGAAGACCGTATTCAATGACTATCTGGGCGGTCTGTGCCGCGCCCTTGAAAGCCTTGGATTTCCTGCAGTTGCAAGCGAACATAATGATGTCCTGATAGGGGATAGGAAAGTATCCGGCAATGCCTTCTATGCCTTGCCACACGCCAGCATAGTCCACGGCACAATGCTGCACAGCGTTGATTTTACAGCAATGCAGAAGTCGATAACACCTTCGGTCAGCAAACTTGCGAAGCATTCTGTGAAATCCGTAAGGCAAAGGGTTGTGAACCTCACGGAAATGGCTCCGGAACTGACCATGGAAAAACTTATTGATGGTTTTACTGCAACTTTCAAGACTGGTGAAAGAATCCTTACCCAAAAAGAAATAGAAGAGATAATAAAAATAGAAAAACAATATGGAAGAAAACTTTAAGAGAACCTGTCTCTATGACAGACACGTTGCCCTCGGGGCTCTTATTTCCCCGTTTGCGGGCTATGATATGCCTATACGTTATTCCGGCATCATTGAAGAACATACTGCAGTACGTAATAATGCCGGTGTATTTGATGTGTCCCATATGGGAGAAATTTTCATTTCCGGACCGGATGCCTTGAAGTTCGTCAACCATATCTTCACTAATGACATCACTGGACTCGGGGAGGGGAAAATTCTCTATGGAATGATGCTGTACGCCAATGGTGGTACCGTTGATGACCTGCTGGTGTACAGACGTGGAGGCGAGAACAATTACCTTCTTGTCGTCAATGCTTCCAATATCGATAAGGATTATGCCTGGATGAAAGAGAATGCTGCAGGCTATGACGTCATCATAGATAACCAGTCGGAAGGTTGGGGACAGATTGCGGTGCAGGGCCCTGAGGCTGAAAAGGCTGTGACAGAAGTCCTTGGCATTGCCGGAGCATCAGAATTAAAATTCTACGAGTTCTTCGAAAAGGACGGACTGGTCGTAAGCCGCACAGGCTATACAGGTGAGGATGGCTTTGAGATATATGCATCTACGGATGATACTTGTGCTTTCTGGGATAAACTTATTAAAGCCGGGGTGACTCCGTGCGGACTCGGGTGCCGCGACACCCTGCGCTTCGAGGCTGGGCTGCCTCTCTATGGAGACGAACTCAGCGCTGATATTTCCCCGGTGGAAGCTGGTCTGGGAATGTTCTGCAAACTTGATAAGGAAGAATTCGTCGGAAAAGACGCCCTTGTCGCTCAGAAGGCCGGGGGAACACAGAAGAAACTCGTCGGCATCGAGATATTTGACAAGGCGATCCCTCGTGCAGGTTATCCTGTAGAGTTGGAAGATGGGACCGAAATCGGCGTTGTTACGACAGGCTATCACAGCATTTCCCTTGACAGAAGCCTCTGCTTCGCACTTGTGAAGACCGAATTTTCCGCCCTCGGGACAAAGCTCAATATCCGCATCAGGAAGAAAGTGTTCCCGGGTGAGGTCATTAAGAAGAGATTTTATCAGACAAATTATAAAAAGTAAAAGATATGGCTAATGTAATTGAAGGACTCCGTTACAGCGAGTCCCACGAATGGGTAAAAGTAGAAGGTAATGTGGCTGTCATCGGTGTTTCCGATTTCGCACAGAAGGAAATGGGCGCTATCACTTATGTTGATGCCCCGGAGGTCGGCGACGAGTTCGAGAAAGGCGAGGAGTTCGGTGCTCTCGAGAGCGTGAAGGCTGCTTCGGACCTTTTCTGTCCGTTATCAGGAAAAGTTGTAGAGGTGAATGAGGCTCTTGAAGATGCCCCTGAACTCATCAACGAGGATGCTTTCGCAAACTGGATCATCAAGGTGGAGATGAGTGACCCTTCAGAGGTGGACACCCTTCTCGATGCAGCAGGATATAAAGCCATCACTGAGTAATATGCCGAAATTTCCATATTTTCCTCATACTGATGAGGATATAAAGCAGATGCTGGAAAAGGCCGGGATGTCTTCCCTGGAGGATTTGTATTCCGATGTCCCTTCCGATTTCATCTACAGGGGTGAGTATGACCTGCCGGAGGCTAAGTCCGAGCAGGAGGTCAGGGATTTCTTTGCAGGCCTTGCCGGAAAGAATCCGAAACTGAAAGTGTTCGCCGGATGCGGCGCTTATGACCACTACACTCCGTCCGTGATTCCATACATCACGTCTCGTTCCGAGTTCCTCACTGCATACACTCCGTACCAGCCGGAAATATCCCAGGGTACTCTCCGCTACATCTTCGAGTATCAGAGTATGATATGCGCCCTGACGGGTATGGATGTAAGCAACGCTTCAATGTATGACGGCCCTACCGCTGCCGCCGAGGCTGTAAGGATGGCTGTCACAAGCGTACGCAAGAAGAATGCAGTCTTGATTTCCGAGACTCTTCTGCCTCAGGTCAGAAAAGTTGTTGAGACTTACGCCAAATACTACGGCACACAGATACGCTATATAAAGGAAGAAGACGGGCAGACCTCTCTTGCTTCCCTGAAGGAGGGGATAGCGGCAGGAGATGTCGCAGGTATCCTTGTTCCATCCGTTAATATGTACGGAATAATTGAGGACCATACAGGCTTTGCAGATACCGTTCACGAACAGAAGGCCCTATATATGGTTTATTGTGATCCTTCGGTTCTGGCAGTCGTCAGGACTCCGGGTGAGTGGGGCGCAGATGTGGCAGTCGGTGACGGCCAGCCTCTCGGGATTCCGCTTTGCTATGGCGGTCCGTATGTCGGCTTTATGGCTTGCAGGATGGAGCACGTGAGGAAACTCCCGGGGAGGATTGTGGGCGAGACCCGTGACTCCGAAGGAAAGAGATGCTTCGTGCTGACTCTCCAGGCGCGCGAGCAGCACATCAGGAGAGAGAAGGCTACATCCAACATCTGTTCCAACGAATCCCTGATGGCCCTCTGGGTTACGGTTTATGCCTCACTTATGGGCCCTGAAGGCCTTAAGGAGGTCAATGCGAAGAGCTATGCCAACGCCCATAAACTCTATTATGCTCTTATGAAGACAGGAAGGTTCGAGAGCAAGTCGGCTCTTCCTTTCCTTAAAGAGTTTGCACTCAAACCGAAAGGAATCACCCCTGAGGCATTGCACAAGGCGCTTGAAGACAGGGGCTTCTTCGCCGCCATACCTGCCGGGGACGGCTTCGTTACATTCTGCGCCACTGAGAAACGCAGTGATGAGGATATTGAGTCATTGATAAATGCTGTAGAGGAGGTAATGAAATGAAGTACTACGACAAACTGATATTCGAACTTTCAAAGAAAGGCCGCACCGGATACACTCTTCCGGGAGGCAATGTTGATGCACCTGCTCTGCCCGCAACTCTCTGCCGCCAGTCGGATCTGCATCTTCCTGAGGTAAGCGAGGTGGATGTTGTAAGGCATTATACCAATCTTAGCCAGATGAATTTCGGTGTGGATACCGGATTCTATCCTCTTGGAAGCTGTACGATGAAGTATAACCCTAAGATCAATGAAGAAATTGCCGCAATGCCTGAATTCGCTGGGCTTCATCCGCTTCAGAAGAATCTGCCGGGCGTGAAGGCTGTCTATGAAGGTATGGACAGGAGCCTTGCCGCAATCACCGGAATGGCCCATTTTACATTCAAGCCTTGCGCCGGAGCCCACGGGGAACTCACCGGACTTATGATAATGAGGGAGTACCATCTCCGCAGAGGAGATCTCGCACGTACAAAGATCATTGTCCCGGACAGCGCCCACGGCACAAACCCTGCTTCCGCAGCAGTATGCGGACTGGAGGTCGTGGAGGTGAAGTCCAATGCGGACGGACTTGTGGATGTCGAGTCCCTGAAACCTCTTCTGGGCCCTGATATCGCCGGCATTATGATGACGAATCCAAACACCCTCGGTCTTTTCGAGAGCGAAATCAAGGAGATCGCATCCCTGATACACGGCTGCGGTGGATTGCTCTACTATGACGGAGCCAATATGAACCCTCTTCTCGGTGTCGTACGTCCGGGAGATATGGGATTTGATATTATGCACCTCAACCTTCATAAAACTTTCTCGACTCCTCACGGAGGCGGTGGCCCTGGTTCCGGTCCTGTCGGTGTGAAGAAAGAACTTGCTGAAATCGCGGATTCAGTCTGCGTTTCCGGTTTCAACGGTAATTTCGGCGTTATTCTGCGTGCCTATGCATATATCCTTATGCTCGGCAAGGAGAATGTCAAATTGGCCGGTCCTCTTGCAACACTCGGCGCAAACTACATCAAGGAATCGCTCAAGGATGCATTCAAGCTTCCGATTCAGAGAGTCTGCAAGCACGAGTTCGTGTTTGACGGACTTGTCGATGACGGTTCTTCTACCGGCAAACCGGGAGCAACGACACTTGATGTCGCGAAGAGGCTGCTTGATTTCGGATTCCATGCTCCTACAATCTATTTCCCTCTGCTCTTCCATCAGGCATTGATGATAGAGCCTACGGAGACTGAGTCCAAGGAGACGCTTGACGCCTTCATCGACATAATGCACAAGATAGCAAAGGAAGCTGCTGCAGATCCTGATATCCTTCACGGAGCCCCTCACAATGCCCCTATCGGACGCCCGGATGAGACTACTGCTGCCCGCAATCCTATCCTTAAATTCTTTGACGAACAATGCGCATCATAATTATCGGAGCAGGTCCGGGCGGATATGAGACCGCCGTCGCGGCTGCAAAAAGAGGTATTGAAGTGACCCTGATAAATAAAGGACCGCTCGGCGGAACTTGTCTTAATGCCGGGTGTATCCCGACCAAGACATTCATAGCCTGCAAGTCCCTGGAAGAGGCCCGAGCAAGAAAAACCGAAGTCCTTGAGACCCTCCGCTCAGGCATCGCGAGCCTGCTTTCCGATAAATTGATTACGCTGGTGGAAGGAACTGCCCGCTTCGTCTCTGATCACACTGTGGATGTAGACGGCGTGCAGTATTCTGCCGACAAGATAATAATAGCCACCGGTTCTGTTCCGGCATTCCTTCCTGTGGAAGGTGCCGGAAACGAAGGCGTGCTTGATTCCACTGCAATACTTGACTTGGATGAAGTGCCGCAGCGCCTGTGCATAATTGGTGGTGGAGTCATAGGACTCGAGTTTGCGTCCATCTTTTCTGCTTTCGGCTCCGAGGTCACGGTTCTGGAATATGCGAAGAATATCCTTCCGAGATTCGATACAGATCTTGCTAAGAGACTGAAACAGAGCCTCTCCAAAAAGGGCATAAAGATTGAGAATTCTGCCCGGGTCACATCCATAGATAAAGACCTGACGGTCCATTATCTTAAGAATGAGCAGGAGTTCACAGTCCAGTCCGACAGGGTCCTGATGGCTGTCGGAAGAAAGTCTTCGTTAGAATCCCTCAATTTGGATGCCGCTGGTATTGCCTACGACAGAAGGGGAATATGCGTGGATGAGAATATGCAGACCAATGTCCCCGGGGTCTATGCCATCGGTGATGTAAACGGACGTATGATGCTCGCCCACGTAGCTACTTTCCAGGGCAGGAGAGCCTTGAATCATATCTGCGGGCAGGCGGACAAGATACGTTTCGATATTGTCCCGTCAGCTGTATTCACCGACCCGGAGGCCGCCTGCGTAGGTATGACGGAAGATGAGGCGAAGGAAAAGGGCCTGAATATCAGATGCCTGAAATCCTTCTACCGCGCTAACGGGAAAGCTGTTGCCTCAGGCACGACTGACGGTTATTGCAAATTGATTGTTGACAGAGACAGTGACAAGATACTTGGATGCCATATTTTTGGAGCTCACGCCTCCGACATCATTCAGGAAGCCACTGTTCTCTTGAACTTCGAATCCACGTTATCCGATTTCGAGAATATCATCCATGCCCACCCATCCTTGCCGGAGCTGTTGCAGACGGCGGCATATTCATAGCGGGGACCTTCATCCGGCTCTTCCTGAGCATCTTCCATATCCACTTTGATGCTGATCTTCATTATGTTCAGCTCGTCGGCGCTGTGCCCCTTGAGCATCCATTTCGGAAGCGAGTTGGCATAGGCAGTGATGGCGTCCACGCAGGATTTGTAGTCCTCGAAAGCATCAAACCAGTCCTGCCTGTCACCTATGCAGTCGAAAAGCTGCTCGGCGGCTTCATCATCTCCGGCGAACTGGGCGCAGTACCATATCCTGTGAATGATTGATTTCCTTTCTTCTTCGTTGTAGTCAAGGTCTGCGAGCATATTTTCCAGGGCTATTCCTTCCTGCATATCAAGACCGTAACAGTTGAACGGGACGTCCTTTCCGGCCTTCCCGGCTTCCTCCCAGCTGAAATATTTGTATTCCTTCACATCGTGAAGGCCTGAAATCCTTTCCAGCACATCCTCGAAGTTGAAGAGGTTCGGTGCAAAGAAATAGTTTACACCATTGATGTTTTCCTTATATATGTGGATAGCTGGACACTGGGCAATGAGGTCGTTGATTCTGTCGAAGTCGGTGTCCATCTCCAAATCCCTGAACATTATGTCCACGAGGTCTTCTGCCGATATGATGCCATAGATGTAGAGATAGCCCATCACGACCCTCTCTATCTGGTAACTTCCGTCATTTTCCTTATATTCGATAACTTTGTCTATGTGCGGGGCAACCAGATCGTACACCGGACCGTCAATCCAAGCCTTGCGCCAGTCTTCGTCTTCATATTCCGAACCGATGATTTTCAGAAGTTCTATGACGCTTATGTTGTCGGGATATTCGAGGAACACCGGCCTTCCGGGGCCTTCTGCAACCAGCCTTCTGAGAAAGTAAGCATCCCTCTGCGGTAGCAGGGAAAGCCAGTATTCCGGATCGGAGGTCAGAAAATGACATATCTCCTCCAGAAGCAGCTTTTTTTTTGACCTTCTGTCCACAGGAAAACCGAAGAAGTCCGAAATCTCGATCAGCTCGGATTTCTTCAGAGGCTCGAAGTAGTTTATTACAAGTTCCAACAACATTAGGCCTCAAAGATAGTAAAATTGTCTAAATTTGCTCCGATAATGAAAGCAATCGCACATATCAAATCTCCTTTTACGACCAAGTTCGGCGTGCCGCGTCAGAGCGGTCTCGTGGACGAATTGTGCTGTGAGATTCATTTTGAGCCCGAATTCCGTAATCCCGATGCACTGAGAGGCATTGACAAGTTTGACTACATCTGGATTATCTGGGGTTTCTCGCTCAACCGGGAAAGGGAAGGCTGGCATCCTACCGTAAGGCCACCGCGTCTTGGCGGAAATACCGGCATAGGCGTCTTTGCAAGCAGGTCTCCATACAGACCGAACCCTCTCGGACTTTCATCCGTCCGTATTCTTTCTGTGGATTTTGAAAAATGCGTCCTGAAGGTGTCCGGGGCAGATATGGTGGACGGCACTCCGATTTATGACATCAAGCCATACATTGCATACGCAGATGCCCATCCGGAGGCTTCCGGCGGTTTCGTGGATGAAGTTGATTTTCCTCAGCTGAAGGTCATTATGCCCGAGAATGCTACGAAGATTCTCGGAAAGGAAAATGTCGTGACTCTTGAGAAGTCTCTTCTGCTGGACCCCCGTCCACAGTACAAGAATGATCCTGACAAGGTCTATGGAATGTCATTCGCCGGTCACGAAGTCCGTTTTACTGTTCGGGAACGGGTGCTGACTGTCCTTGAAATTGTTTGAGATAATATCTGAATACAGAATCAAGCGCAGCCTTGTTTTCCTCCTTTATCGGCTCCTCTGAAGGAGATTCCAGTTTGAGCGGGTTGATAGGACTTCCGTTCTGCCAAACCCTGAAGTCAAGATGAGGCCCAGTGGATGAACCTGTCGAGCCTACATACCCTATCACTTCTCCCTGACGTACCCTCTGCCCGACTTTCAGACCGGCGGCGAACTTTGAAAGATGCTGGTATGCAGTCGTATAGACTGAATTGTGCCGTATTCTGACGACATTTCCCCCTGCGCCTTCATTCTTCCTTGATATTACGGTACCGTCACCGATAGACATTACAGGGGTTCCCGTCGGAGCTGCATAATCGACTCCGGTATGCGGCCTCACCCTGCCTGTTACAGGATGTTTTCTCGAGTATGAGAATCCGGAACTTATTCTGTTGAACTTGAGAGGGGCTTTCAGAAAGGCTTTCCTCATACTTTCTCCTTTCTCGTTCCAGTAGAGGTTGCCTCCGTCTCCCTGGTCGAACATTATTGAATAAAGTTCTTTTTCACCTCTGGAATAGATGCCGAAATATACGGTATCCACAGAGATGATTTCTCCCTCGCAGACGGTCTCGCTATAGAATGCCCTGAATCTGTCTTCTTCCCTAAGCCCGAAGAAATCCACTGTCCAGGCATATATGTCGGACAATTTGAGAATTAGAAGGGGGGAGGCACCGGCGGCAAGCATATCGTTCCAGAGGGAAGTTCTGATGGTCACATCAGCTGTCCTCTTCCGGACTGATACAGGCCTGTCTGCTGTCCATACGGCAAGAGAATCGAAACATTGGAAAACTGTCCTGTGCACTTTGTCGTTGTCATACACGACATACTGCAGCTGTGCGTCCAGAGAATCTTTGGTATAGTACGCGTCATAATCATTGCCGGCACGCAGTTTCTTGACTTCGAACACCGAATCGCAGGCAAGGAAAAGCCTGTATGAATCCTCGGGTGTCATTCCTAGCCTTGTCATCAGACCGTTGAAAGTCTCGCCGCCCTTGACCGTCCCGCTGACAATGTCGAGGGTGTCGGTAAGAAATCCGAGTGGATAGATTGTATCTTTCTGTATTTCCTCTTCTATCGCATTGTGATTCCTGCACTTGCAAGAAGATAGACAAATGCCGCAGAATACCGCAGACGACAGCAATATTAAAGTCAATTTCTTTCCCATAATATTGCAAATATATTGTTTTGTAAGTAATTTGGTAGGGTGATTAGTATGTTGTTATGAAGAAGTTTTCAACAGCGTTTGTTACTATTTTCGCCTTCCTGTCAATGATGGCGCAGGAGTATTCTTTGCCTGATATCCCGTCACGGTTCGATACTCCTGAGAAAAGGATAAACTACCTTGCCGTACATTTCTGGAAAAATTTCAATCCGAGTACGGACAGTCTTTGCGAGCAGCTGATGGTTGACTTCCTTTCCGTCACTTCCGCGTCATCGGATTGCGCCTCAAAAAAGGCGGTGAGGACATATACAAGACTTGTCCGCAGAAATCCCCAGCTTCGTCCGGACGGGGACCTGTTTGTTGACAAGTATCTTTATGACCGCCGTTCACCTCTGTTCAATGAACAGCTGTATGTGAGATTTCTGAAAGCTCAGGGCGGGAAACGTGCTGAATTTCTTCTTGAACAAATCTATAAGAATCGTGTAGGATCCCCAGCCACGGATTTCCAATATTTTGATAAAAATGGTGTAAAATGCAGGCTTTCAGATAATTATAATAAATCCGAATTCGTCCTGATTGTGTTTTATGACAAGTTCTGTGAAAACTGTCAGAGGACATTGAGGACACTTGAGGATAGTGATGAGATCAAAAACTACTGCGAAGCAGGTCTGTTGAAGGTCATTGCTGTTGACATATCCGTCGAAGACAAAGAAACTTGGCTCAGCACTGAGGCAGAACTTCCTCGTTGGTGCGAACCGGCCATGCTCGGCGAATCTGAATTTTTCGATGAAGCCAAGTATTTCTTTGAAGAAATGCCGGCCATCTATCTTCTTGACAGTAAAGGAACGGTTATTTTGAAGCAGGCTTTCCTTTCGGATGTGATTGATGTGCTCCTGCATTAGGATTCAAGCCATTTGAGAAATTCATCAACCCTGGCGCGGGATACCGTTACCTCGAACGGGGCTTTTGGCTTTGTTTCCAATATCAGACGGCCTGAAAGATGACGTCTGGCATTGACTATTGCCGATTTCGCTATTATGGCTCCTCTTGAAATACGGAAAAAACTTTCCGGTCTGACTTTCCCTTCAAGTTGCTCGAGGGTGGATTCTATGATGTAGCTTACACCCTTGTCTGTCATAATGTAGTTGGCCTTGTATTCAGAATAGAAATACGCTATTTCTTTTGATGAGACTGGGATAATCCTGTCGCCGAGACGTATTGTGAAATATTCCGGATAGGAAGATTTTTTATCTGTCTCAGGTCTGGAATAATTGCTCCCGGCACGTCTGACAGCACGCTCGAGGGCTTCTGCTTTGATTGGTTTCAAAAGGTAGTCTATTCCTCCTACTTCAAACGCCTGCATCGCGTAAGTGTCGTATGCCGTGGTCATTATCACTTTTCCTCTGACTTCAGCCAGCCGGAAAATATCGAAGCAGTTGCCGTCAGTCAGTTCCACGTCCATAAAAATGACATCCGGGCTCTCTCCGCTTTCCAGATATTCCACGGTTGAAGCCACGGAATCGGTTGACATTACGATTTCGATTTCCGGGAAGGAGTTTGAAAGTGTGCGGGCAAGTTGCTCGCGCGCCATTTTTTCATCTTCAACTATCAGTGCTTTCATATCAGAGGTAGGGTTACTTGGAATTGCCGTTCATTTTCCACAATTGTTATATCCTGATGCGAAACATCCTCATACTGCTGTCTGATGTATTTCAGACCGATTCCGGTGGAGCTGCTGACGGATACTTTCGGATGTTTGTCGTTCGTGACGGTCAGTGTGCTGCAGTCTGAAGTGATGATGATTTCAAGAGGATTGTCCGGTCGGATTGAATTGTGCTTGGTTGCGTTTTCAATCAGAAGTTGGACACAGCAAGGAACCACGGATCTCTTCATGGCTTCATCCGTGACTTCTGACCTTACCGTAATCCCTTCAGGCCAGCGGACTTTCAGAAGGTCCACATAAAGCTGTACGAATCCCATTTCCTCGCTGAGCGGCACAAGCGTCTGCTGCTCGTTCTTAATCATATACCGGTAGACATCCGCCAGCTTGTGCGTGAACAGGCTGGCTTCCTCAGGGCTCTGTTCCTGTATGAGGCAGTCAAGTACATTCAGCGAATTGAACAGGAAATGTGGATTGACCTGCTGCTTGAGCTTGAGGTATCTGTATTCGGCAAGTTCCGCCTCCGCTTTTGCCTCTTCTGCCTTCTCTCCGGCCTTGATGGCTGATACTGCGATAAGCACCAAGGCCATGCAGCTGAAGACATAATCTACAATTATACCTAAGATCGTACTCCTGCTGTCGTTGAGATTTCCGGTCTGGAGAATGAGGGTCAAACGGATTACGATGATGATGACGAAAGCGACCATCATCCACCTGAGACTCCTTGCAGATGTTTTCAGATTATGCTGAGGATGTCTTTTCCTGTTCAGCTTTGCGAAATAGTCCAGGAACCATCCTATTATTTCAGTGGAAATAAATGTGGAGAGGGGGTAGATTACAAGAGGCGAATTGAAAATTAGTCTCAGCGGTGCGGCTGTGCACCATCCCAGGGCAAATCCCACTACATTCACGGCAATTACACTGATAACCATAAACATTCCGGTAGTCTGACGGCTGAGGCTGACGACAACAGCAAGAATCATTGTCAGAAGCGTCAGTAGCAGGTCGTCCGGAAGCCCCGCCGCACGACACCCCAGAGCAACTGTCAGATGCAGCAGGGCGAACAGGTGTATGATGCTGGATTTGCGTAACTGTATCATTATCTGCAAATATATAATATTTTTCCCTTCAGCGGGATTCTTTATAAATCGTTTTTACCATTCATCCATATAATTTTACAGTTCGTCGCGGAATTTGTATCACTTATTTTATAAATAGAATATATTTGAACGTTTTAAACACTAAAACTGATGAAGAATTACCACCGTTCGCTCGGAGAATTGATCAATTTGAGCTTCGGCTTTTTTGGCGTGCAGATAGCGTATGCCCTGCAGAGTGCCAATATCAGCCGTATTTTTGCCACACTTGGTGCCGATCCGCACCAGTTGAGTTTTTTCTGGATTCTTCCCCCGCTTATGGGAATGATTATCCAACCGCTGATAGGAAAGTGGTCTGACAAGACCTGGTGCCGTTTCGGTCGCCGCAAGCCTTATCTGCTTGCCGGGGCAATCATTGCAGTCTTAGTGATGATTTTCCTGCCGAATGCCGGAAATATCCATTTCACGGACAGAATCCTTCTTGGACTCAACGGTGCAATGTGGTTCGGTCTTTTCAGCCTGATGTTCCTTGATACCAGCATCAATGTGGCTATGCAGCCATTCAAAATGATGGTGGGTGATATGGTAAATGAAGAACAGAAAACCAAGGCATACAGCATTCAGAGCCTTCTTTGCAATGCCGGTTCCTTTGTGGCTTATCTATTCCCTATATTCTTCACCTGGATAGGACTCGCGAATACTGCTCCTGCCGGGGTTGTGCCGCAGAGCGTGGTATGGAGCTTCTATGTCGGCGCTGCAATCCTTATCCTCTGTGTCCTCTACACCTTCATCAAAGTGAAGGAATTCAATCCTCAGGAGTATGCTGAGTTCCACGGATTCGATATCCAGAAGAAGGAAGAGCAGAAGAAGGAAGGGCTAGCTAAACTTCTCAAGGATGCACCGTCCACATTCTGGACAGTCGGACTCGTACAGTTCTTCTGCTGGGCTGCGTTCCTCTTTATGTGGACATATACCAACGGCGCTGTGGCTCAGAGTTGCTGGAACACTACGGACGTTGCTTCGGAAGGCTATCAGGCCGCCGGCAACTGGGTTGGAGTGCTTTTCGCCGTACAGGCTGTCGGTTCAATTATCTGGGCAGCATTCATTCCTAAGTTCAAGAGCCTCAAAACTGCATACATCATAAGTCTGCTTTTGGGCGCAACAGGCTTCATATCAATATTCTTCATCCACAACCAATGGATGCTTTTCGCATCATACCTTCTGGTCGGTGCTGCTTGGGCGGCAATGCTCGCTCTGCCTTTCACGCTGCTGACCAACTCCCTGAAGGGCTCATCCCATATGGGAGAGTACCTGGGCCTTTTCAATTGCACTATCTGTCTCCCTCAGATTGTTGCGGCTGCTTTCGGAGGGCTTCTGCTGAAGTGCTTGGGAGGGAGCCAGCCGGCAATGCTTTTCGCTGCAGGTGTCCTTCTTGTTGCAGGCGCTGTGTCCGTTTTGACAATCAATTTTAACAATCACAATAACTAATTCTATTAATTAAAACTGTTTATGAAAAAAATCCTGACCATGATTGCAGGCATTGCTCTGACAATTGCTTTGTCTGCCGATGTGCTCGCACAGGGCGCATACACGGTTAAGGGTACTGTTGTCGACCAGGCCGGACCGGTAATCGGTGCGTCAGTTATGGAGACTGGCACTGCAAACGGTGCCGTCACTGACCTGGACGGTAACTTTATCCTTAAGGTTTCTTCTGCAGATGCGACCGTAGAAGTCAGTTGCATCGGTTATTCGACAGTTTCTTTCAAGGCTTCTGAAGTCCCTGCCAGGATCGTTCTGTCAGATGACACTACTTTCCTTGAAGAAATTGTGGTAATCGGTTACGGCTCAGTCAAAAAAAGCGATATGACAGGATCCGTATCGGCAGTCAAGGCTGACGAGATCAACAGGGGTGTCATTACCACACCTGCCGATCTGCTTCGCGGCAAGTCTGCCGGTGTCGTTGTCACTTCAGGCAGCGGTATGCCGGGTGCCGGCGCCACCATACGTATCCGTGGCGGCTCTTCCATCAGTGCCAACGATCCTCTTGTAGTGATTGACGGACTTCCTGTAGCCAATGACGGCATCAGTGGAATGGCTGATCCTCTCAGTTCAATCAATCCTGAGGATATTGAGAGCTTCACCGTCCTTAAGGATGCTTCCGCAACAGCTATTTATGGTTCACGCGCTTCCAACGGTGTCATCGTAATCACAACCAAGAAAGGTTCAAGCATTGCAAGCAAGGTTCCGAATGTTGCTGTTGACTTCACAACTTCTGTCAACACCATCGCAAAGTACAACGATGTGCTTGATGCAAACGGAATCCGTAGTCTCATCAATGATTTCTATGGCCCGAACTCTGCCGCCGAGGCTGCTCTTGGCAACGCAAACACCAATTGGCAGAAAGAAATCTATCGTACTTCCACATCTTATGACGGAAACGTCAGCGTAGGCGGAAACATAGCTTCAGTTCTCCCATACCGTGTATCAGGAGGAATCACAAATCAGAACGGTACTCTCAGGGGCTCTGATATGAAGCGTGGAACGGTTTCACTTAACCTTGCACCGACTCTCTTTGATAAGCACCTCACTGTCAATCTTAACGGTAAGGGCACGTTCTCACAGAGCAACTATGCAGACCAGGGTGCAATCGGAGCTGCAAACCATTATGATCCTACCAAACCTGTTTTGGATCCGAACGGGCTCAATGGTTTCACTACCTGGTACGACCAGAAAGGAAATATCAATTCAATGGCGACCCTCAACCCGGTAGCTCTTCTCGAGGCAAAGAGAGATTTCGCAAAGGCAAACCGTTTCATCGGCAATGCCCAGTTTGACTATAAGGTACACGGACTCGAGGATCTCAGGTTCAATCTCAACCTCGGTATTGACTGGGCAAAATCTCAAGGTGATAAGGCAACCGCACTCGGTTCCGAAGCTTCATACCACTCTACAACAGAGAGCGGTGGAGGTTCACAGGAAACATATGATTACGTACGTCGTAATACCACCCTCGAGGCCTATGCCGATTATAACAAAACTTTCGGTGGCAAGCACAATCTCGATGTGATGGCAGGTTACTCCTGGCAGCATTTCTGGAGCAACAGTCACAATCAGAGAAACAGAATCTCTGACGGCCTGGAAATGGCCAAATCTGAAGGCAAGGGAGAACTCTACCTTATCTCTTTCTTTGGCCGTGCAAACTACAGCTATGACGAAAGATATCTTTTGACCGTCACGATGCGTGCTGATGGAACATCACGTTTCCAGAACAACAAATGGGGTTATTTCCCTTCAGTCGCTGCTGGCTGGAACATCAAGAACGAAAGCTTCCTCAAGGACGTAAAACCTGTTTCCCAACTGAAACTTCGTCTCAGCTGGGGAGAAACCGGTCAGCAAGAAGTCGGCGGATACTATGATACATTCGCGCAGTTCCTCCAGATTAATACCCCGGGCTCATATTATTTCACCAACGGTACAGGCAATGCCACGGCTCCTATCGTAGCCCTCGGCTACAGCGCAAACCTCAAGTGGGAGACTACGACAACCTATAACCTCGGTTTGGATTTCGGCTTCTTCAATGACCGACTCACGGCCAGCGTTGATGTTTACAAGAGAGACACCCGCGACATTCTCAATTATATCCCTGTCCCGGGCCTTTCAAACCTCACCAACTATCTCAACACCAATATCGGTTCAATGACCAATAGGGGAGTTGAGCTTGACATCAACGGCATCATCATAGAGAAGAAGGATGTGAGCTGGACAGCAGGTGTCAATATGGCCTACAACAAGAACATTGTCACCAAACTTACCGCTTCTGATGAGGCTGCTGCCGGTATAGAGACAGGAGGAATCTCCGGTGGTACAGGTAATAATGCTCAGCTTATCCAGGTAGGATATCCTATGCGAAGCTTCTATCTCTATCAGCAGGTTTATGACGCCAACGGCAATCCTATCAACGGTGTGTATGTCGATCGTGACAACGACGGCCAGATCACTGATAAGGACAAGTATGTGGGACATCACGCCGATGCTGACTACACCTTCGGCTTCAATACGAGATTCAACTATAAGAACTGGACATTCGCGCTCTCCGGACACGCATCCGTTGGCAACTGGGTTTACAACAATGTGGCTTCAGACACCGAAATGCTTGCAGACCTCTGGACTAACAGCTTCGTCAGCAACCGTGTTACGTCAGCGAGGAAGTCTATGTTTTCTCAGGCGCAGTATCTGTCTGACTACTATGTTCAGGACGGTTCCTTCCTCAAGCTTGACAACTTCACTGTCGGCTACACCTTCCCTCATCTCTTCCGTGTTGGCGAGACCAAGGAAGCTTCTCTCAACGTATTCGGCACCGTTCAGAATATCTGCACACTTACCGGATATTCAGGCATAGACCCTGAGGTTTACGGCGGTATCGACAATAACGTTTACCCGCGTCCGAGAACCTTTGTGCTCGGAGTTAAGTTTAATTTCTAATAAAAGGGGGATAATAATTATGAAAAAGATCAAATATATTCTCGGAGTCCTCGTTGCTGCAGTTGCAATGACTTCATGTGTGAAAGATCTGGACGTAACCCCGATCGATCCGAATGCAAATACGGCCAACAAGATTCTTGTTGATGAGGCTGCGCTGGATTCATATATTTCAGGCGTTTACCTCGGATTTGCCACATCCGGCTACTATGGTCCTGACGGAAGTGCATCTATTTCCGGTCTTGACGGAGGCGCTTCACAGTACATCCGTGGTCTGTACCATCTCAACGAACTCAGTACCGACGTTAGCGTGTGCGGCTGGAATGACCAGACTATCAAGAATTTCCATTATATGAACTGGACAACGGACGATACATTCATCTATGCGTTCTATTCCCGCGTGCTGATGCAGATATCCGTTGCAAATGAATTTATCCGCGAAGCAGTCAAGCTCGATGTGAACGAGACTGTCAAGAACCGTTATATCGACGAAGCCCGCGTTCTTCGTGCCATTGCATATTACCACGCAATAGATAACTTCGGCAATGTTCCTTTTGCTGACGAGAATGCAATTGTGGGTGAAGTTCCTGCACAGATATCACGCGCAGACCTTTTTGACTGGCTTGAAAATGATCTCAAGGGCGTATTGGAGAACAAGAATCTTCCAGAGGGCCCTATGTCAAACGGACACATCGGAATGGGTGCAGCCAAGTTCATCCTTGCTAAACTGTACCTCAATGCTGAAGTATATACCGGAACTGCAAAATGGACTGAGTGTGCGGCTCTCCTTCAAGACCTTATGAACGATGGATACAGCCTCCATACCACTTCTGCCGGTACTTATTCTGCATATCAGGAACTTTTCCTCGCCGACAATGACAGACATAATGAAGAAATTATCTTCGCCATCCAGCAGGACGGTCTAAACACCAAGAGTTATGGCGTCACCAACTACATCATTTTCGCTTCCACCGGCGGTGAGATGGATGTTACAAAGGTCGGCATTTCTTCCGGTTGGGGTGGTCTGAGGACAACTCCTGAGTTCTTCGACAAGTTTGAAGGAAAGGATGCCCGCAATCTCTTCTATACTTCAACCCAGAAGAAGGAGATTGACGATATCGGTGACTTTACCAACGGTTATGCGTTTATGAAGTTCCTCAATATGAACAGTGACGGCTCTGCAGGTAAGGAAGCCGGATTCGTTGACACTGACTTCCCTCTGATGCGCTATGCGGATGTCCTGCTTATGGCAGCCGAGTGTGAACTCCACGGTGCACCTTGTAACGGAAAGGCTTCATTTGATGCTGTCCGTACTCGTGCCGGACTTGATCCGATTGCTCTGACCGCGGACAATCTTCTCGATGAGCGCGGACGCGAACTCTATCAGGAGTGCTGGCGTCGCAGCGACCTCATCCGTTTCGGTAAATTCACTTCAGGCTATAACTGGCAGTGGAAAGGCAGCGTTAAGGAAGGAAAGGATGTCGAGTCATACCGCACCCTCTATCCTATCCCGGCCAGCGACCTTACAGCCAATACAGGCCTTGTACAGAATGATGGTTATAACAGCGTAGCAGAATAGATTATGAAAAAGATATTTTCCATAATAATGGCCGGACTGATGCTCTTATGCGCATCGTCCTGTGTAAAGGATAACCTGGCAGTTTTCGATCCGGGCACCGCTACGGCTCCTGTCCTCGGCACATATGAGGTAGGTGCAAAGAAGGTGACCGCGAATTATACTCCCGGTACTTTCAAAATGGGTTTCAACGAGAAGATGAAGGTCAACCACTCCATCGTTCTCGTCTCCGCTGACGGTAAGTCAGTGAACAAGATACTTGCAAGCGGTGCAGACGGCACAGTATCTGTCACCAATGCAACCATTTCCAAGGCGCTTACAGCCCTTGGATACAATTACGACCAGACTGTGGCCATAGAACTCCTGATACGTGCATCCCTCCAGGATCCTACCAAGGATAACGGCCGCAACGGTTTCGTTGATTCGGAAGGCCGCATCAGCATCCCTTCATTCCTTGTTGAGGCTCCTGCCGCAAATCCTTTCGAAGGATTCACGAAGGAGAGCCCTTGGGGTGTGACTGGATCCATCGCCGCACACGGCATCAGTTGGGACAAGGATATCTCAATGGTTTCCGACGGCACCTGGCACGTTGCGAAGAGCGTCACACTTGCCGCTTCAGACCAGTTCAAGTTCCGCAGGGACGGTGCTTGGGATGTGAATGTGGGCGCTGCCGGTGATACCGAGCCTTACATCGTTTCCCTCGATGAGGAGATTGCGGGCGCCGCAGGCGGCAAGAACCTCGCAGTCGGCTCCGACGGAGTATATGATCTCTGGGTGAACGCTGAGACCAATGCATTCAAGGTTACAGAGGCATACAACCCTTATCCTGATTTCAACGAGGCCTGCACCTGGGGTATCACCGGTGCTCTGGCATCTTACGGTATCAGTTGGGACGGTGACATAGCGATGCTTTCCGACGGCAAGGGCTCATATCTGGCCCAGGGAGTCAGAATCGCCGCTTCAGACCAGTTCAAGTTCCGCAGGGATCAGGCCTGGGACGTGAACTACGGCGGAACCGGTGACGTGGAGCCTATGGTAGTAACCCTCGAGACGGCATTCGAGGCTGCGCCGGGCGGCAAGAACCTTGCTGTGCCTGCAGACGGTGTGTATGACCTCATCCTCAATGAGGAAGCAAAGACCATTACCGTGGTCGAGACTCTCGGAGGCCCTGCAAGCCAGAAGATCGGCGGCGATGAACCGGGTCCGGAACCTCCTGCCTTCACGGGATGGTCTGTCATCGGTACTGTCAATGGCGGCACCGAGTGGAATACGGACTATGATATGGAGGAAATCGAAGCCGGTGTATTCTATATCAACGGTGTGACCCTTGCAGCCGATTCCGAATTCAAGATCCGCAAGGACCACGATTGGTCAACCGCTTATGGCACAGCTCCTGACGCCACCGTCGCTCTGGACGCTGCATTCGCAGCAACCACCGACAATGGCGGAAACATCAAGCCGGGCATCGAAGGCAAGATTGACATTACCCTCAACACCAACGACAATACCATCCTCCTGGCATCTCACGAGGCTCTCTATTCACTTATCGGAGCCATCGAAGGTACAAGCTGGAGCAAGGACTTCAATATGACGGAGGCCGATGGCAAATGGTACATCAGCGGTATCCAGATCGACGGTGAATTCAAGGTGCGTTACGATGCAAGCTGGGGCGATGCCGATTGCTACGGTGTCGCAGACGGACAGGAATATGGACTTGATTCCGCATTCGAACTCACCCAGCCTGGTGCAAACATCAATGTCGGCGCCGGCAAGTACAACGTCACCTTCGACCCTCAGGCAAAGACCCTGCTCGTAGAAGCTTCCTTCCCTGCAAACATCTGGTCAGTGATCGGCGGTTTCGCAGCCAGCGGCTGGAGCAACGACGTGAAGATGACTCTGATGGACGGTATCTACAAGTTCTGGGTCAGCGAACCGATAGAACTTAAGGCCGGTGACGAATTCAAGGTACGTTACAACAGGGATTGGGGTGTGAACCGCGGCGCTGATGCCACCCTCCATCTCGGCGAGTCCGTAGGCGTTGCCCAGGACGGTGCCAACCTCAAGGCTGCTGAAGACGGTACATACGTCGTCGTTTACAGCGAGGAACAGAATGTCATCTTCTTCAAGGGCTGGTCCGTAATAGGAAGTATGAGCAGCTCAAACTGGGCTGACGACCTGATTATGATGCCGTTTACCGATGATAACGGAAAAATCGGCTGGCTCAGCGACGTCTTCGGATATGAAAGCGGCAACGAGTTCAAGATCCGTTACAACGGAGACTGGGGTGTCAACCGCGGTGGAGCCTTCACAGGTTTTATGGAGCCTGTCGCTCTTACCCAGGATGGTCCTAATATTGTTGCGGGTGATTGCAAATACATCTTTGTAGCATATTCTGAAGTTGATGAAGCCCTGGCAGTGGGCCGTGCGGACTGGGGTATCATCGGAGGCTTCAACGGATGGGGCGGAGATGTCGTAATGCTCGAAATAATGCCGGGATTCTATCAGGCTGAACTCACCCTCTCCGAGGCCAGCGAAGTGAAGATACGCAAGGACCGTGCTTGGGATGTTGACCGTGGCGGCAGTTTGTCTGCACTTGGCGAGCCTTTTGATGCAGTTCAAGGCGGTCCTAACATTGCCCTTGATGCAGGAACCTATATCTTCGTATACGACAGTACCAATGAAAAATTGACTATCACAAAAATGTAGTCTGTTTATTTCAGGAAACGCCGGTCCCGAAGGCGGACCGGCATTTCCTTTTTTATTTTTAGTTGATGAAACGTTTTGCACTTATTCTTACATCTCTCGCGCTTCTTGTCTACGCCTGCTCTCCGGAAAATACGGGAGAACCTGTCACTCCGGTGACACCGTCAGGTCCTGACGGGCCCGTTACGCCTGTAATGCCTGCACGGACGGGAGAATCGTGCATAACTTATCAGCTTCTGGTTTACTCTTTCGCCGACTCGGACGGAGACGGGATAGGTGATTTCAACGGTATCCGGGAGCATCTTGACTATTTCAAATCTCTGGGCGTGCAGGCATTGTGGCTTTCTCCAATACATCCCGCCACTTCCTATCACGGCTATGACGTGGAGGATTACTACTTGGTTAATCCTAAATATGGCACGGAAGAGGACTTCAAGTCCTTACTTTCTTCAGCGCATTCACAGGGCATAAAGGTCTATATCGATTATGTGCTCAATCATTCCTCAAAAGAACATCCGTGGTTCATTGAGGGAAAGTCCAATCCGGACAGCAAATATCGCGGATACTACCATTTCTCCACAACAGCGAAGTCAGGGTATTCGCAAACCGTTTCCGGTACAGATCCCGGAAAAATCAATGTCAGATTTACTCTCAAGTGCAACTCTTCCGGTACTCCCCAGACGTTGAAGGCCGAAAGGGTGGAGAGCGTGACGGAAGAGGGAAGTCTCGGTTCCGGAAAATATCTTTGGTTCGGGTCCGTCACGGAAAGCACAATGCCGGAGTTCAAATCTGCCGGCAATGACACATACACCCTCACTGTCAAAGACTTTGAAACATCCTGGGGCGTACTTGTTCGCACCAGTAAGTCGGAGTGGGGCGCAAACAAATTCGGTGCCTCATCTTCCAGCGAACAGAAGCTGGTATGGGGCGTACCTTTCAAACTGAAATCAAATTCCGATTACGATATTCTGATGCCTTGGATGGGCAGTATCTGGTATCAGTCCGTTTTCGGCTCATATATGCCGGACATCAACTACGGTCCGGTGGAAAGTTGCGAGGACTCGGATGTCTTCAAGGATGTCTGCGCCGCGGCCGACAAATGGATTGGTCTGGGCGTGGACGGATTCCGCCTTGATGCGGTGATGCATATCTATGACAACGACCGGTCCGACGAGAATCCGACTTTCCTCAAGAAATTCTACGACCACTGCAATGCCACTTTCAAGTCTTGCGGCCATACGGAAGACATATATATGGTCGGAGAGCAGTGGAGCGAACCGAGTTTTGTGGCTCCTTATTACAAAGGCCTCAATGCTTTTTTTGAGTTTGCTTTCTGGGACAGGTTAAAAGATGCGGTGAATTCCGGGAATGGGAAGGATTTTGCGCAGACAATCATAGACTATCACAGCAAATATACAGATATACGCCCGGATGCCATTGCAGCGACAAAGCTAACTAACCACGATGAAGACCGGGCTGCCGAAGCTTTCGGAAAAAATGCAAACAAGATGAAACTGGCCGCGGCTGTACTACTGACTTCCGGAGGCGAACCTTATATCTATCAGGGAGAAGAACTCGGGTACTGGGGTACTAAAGCCGGAGGCGATGTCTTTGTGCGTACCCCGATTCTATGGACATCCGACATCGCCAGCGCTGCAGCCGCTGATTTGGATGGTAATGTAGATTATAATATGCTTTCTGCCGGGATATCCGTGGAAAGTCAGTCTGCCGACGAAGGCTCCGTACTGCAGTGCTACAGGAAATTCGGTGAACTCCGTGACTGCTACCCGGCTCTGGCAAAAGGAACTTTCGTGTCCAAGAACACCGGACAGAACTGTATCTCCGCCTGGTACAGGGAGGCCTCAGACCAGAAGATACTCGTCCTGCATAATTTCGGCGGCGCATCTCTCACCTTCGATATGGAAGGAGACAGTCTGGATGTCCTTATTGGCAGCAATGGCAGCGTGGATGTCAAGGGTACAAAATTAACCCTGGGAGCATACTCTTCCGCATTATTCCTGCAATGATATGAGTTTTAGAACCGTTTAATCAATAACATATGAAGCGTTTTTTTCTTGTTCTTTTTACTACATTATTGGCAGTATCTTGTGCACAAACACAACCGAAGGAATATCATTCGGACTGGACCCGCAATACCGTCGTTTATGAGATGAATGTCAGACAACTGACTCCGGAAGGGACATTTGCGGCTGCTGCCGGTCAGCTTCCGAGGCTCAAGGAACTTGGTGTGGATATTGTGTGGCTTATGCCGATTCATCCGATAGGAATTGTAGAGCGTAAGGGTACTTTAGGCTCGTACTATGCACCAAAGGATTACCTTGATGTGAATCCTGAGTATGGAACAATGGGAGATTTTGATGCTTTCCTTGAAACTGCGCATACCCTCGGCCTTAAAGTTATACTCGACTGGGTGGCTAACCATACTTCACCTGATTCGAAATGGGCTGAAGAGCATCCGGATTGGTTCCTCCACGATGAGAACGGGGCTTTCGTCGTACAGCACGACTGGACTGACATTACACCTATGGACCTTTCCAATGAGGAAATGAAGGAAGAGATGCGCCATTGTATGCGTTTCTGGCTGGACAGGGGAGTGGATGGCTTCCGTTGTGATGTGGCCGGAGAAATGCCTGTGGAATACTGGCAGGATGTCCTTGTCCCGATAAGGACAGAATATGAGAACCGGTATTTCCTTGCAGAAGGTGAGAAGCCTGAACTTCATACGGCCGGATTTGACGCAACCTACGCTTGGAAACTTCATCATATGCTGAACGATATAGCCCGGGGAAATGCTGGAATTAATGACCTGGTTGAATATATCAATTCCGATATGCAGGAATATCCTGCCGATGCCTATCGTCTGGCTTTCACATCTAACCATGATGAGAATTCCTGGGCCGGCACCGAATTCGAGCGTATGGGGGATGCCTGGCAGGCAATGACTGTCCTGTGCTGGACTCTGCCAAATACCCAGCCTCTCATCTATACCGGCCAGGAAATCGGGATGAACCACCGCTTCGCGTTCTTCGAGAAGGATACAATGCCACAGGGGAAGGATAACCATACGACTGATTTCTACCGCTATCTGGCAAATCTGAAACATACTCATCCTGCCTTGAACTCTGACGGAGAGAGTTCTTTCGAACTTCTTTCTTCAGACAATAATACGCTCGTGTTCAAGCGTACTTCGGGAGACGATCGCGTTACTGTAAGTGTCCAGCTCGAGGCACCTTGGAACTGGGAGATAAAGACAGATGAGAGCCGCATAGAACACATTGAACCTCTCTCCTGGTGGGTCGGTATGAAGACTCCTCTCCAACTTATGGTCAAGGCTGACAGGATTGGTGAATATACTGCATCATTCGAAGAAAAGTCACTAACCGTGACAGATATCCATAAGGCGGAAAGCCCGAACTATCTTTTCATCGACGTAAATGTATCGCCGGATGCCGCTCCCGGGACTTACCATCTGGTCCTTTCCAAGGATGATGATAAAATACGTGTCCCTTATCAGATTTCTGAACGTCGTGAGGGATCTGCTGAAAGGGTTGGTTTCGGTCCTGCAGATCTTATCTATCTGATTATGCCGGACAGGTTTGCTAATGGTGACCCTGATAATGACAATACTGAAGATACAGTCGACAAGGCTGACAGGAATCAGTTGCCGGGACGCCACGGAGGCGACTTCCAGGGAATACGCGACCATCTTGACTATCTGGAAGAACTTGGTGTGACCGCCATATGGAACACCCCTGTCCAGTTGGATGCCGAGCCTGAATCATCATACCACGGCTATGCTTGCGGGGACTATTACAGGATGGATTCGCGCTTCGGCTCTAATGAGCAGTACCGCTCTCTTGTGGGGGAATGTCATTCCCGCGGCATAAAGATGATAATGGATTTTGTTTCAAATCATTGTGGTTCTGCACATTGGTGGATGTCCGACCTTCCATTTTCGGACTGGATCCATCAGTGGCCGGAATATACCCATTCCAATTGTGCATTCTCTATGCAGAATGACCCCAATGCCTCTGATTTCGACCGAAAGAATATGGTCGGAGGATGGTTCGACACCTCTATGCCCGATATGAATATGGATAATGAGTATCTGCTCAAATACTTCACACAGGCTGCAATATGGTGGATAGAATGGGCGGATATAGACGGCATTCGCGTAGATACCTATCCTTACAATGATAAGGAGCCTATGGCAAGATGGTGCGATGCAATCCGTACAGAATACCCTTCATTCAACATTGTTGGTGAGGTTTATACATCACACGTCGCCCAACTCGCATACTGGCAGGACGGTGCAATGAATCCTGACGGGTTCGATTCTAATCTTCCGAGCATAATGGATTTCCCACTGCACAGCGCCCTGTGTCAGGGTGTCCCATGTGATAAGGTCAACTGGGACGAGGGACTGACAAGAGTCTATGATGCTCTTTCAAACGATGAATTTTATGCTGATCCTACAAACATAATGGTTTTCTGCTCGAATCACGACACCGACCGTGTAGGTGATGTCGTAGGACGTAATCCGGACAGACAGAAAATGATTCTGACCATCGTCGGAACTGTGCGCGGGTATCCGCAGATATTCTCGGGTGATGAGCAGATGTTCATCAGTCAGGGAGGATGGCATCGTGATGGTGCGCTAAGAGTCGATTTCCCTGGCGGATGGGACGGAGATGCATTCAATCTGTTCACTGCCGAGGGGCGGGAAAAATGTGATATCGATTTTGACGGTTCCCATCTTCCTGCTGGTACAAGGGCTGATGTTTTCAATTTCGCCAGCAAGTTGTTCCAGTGGAGAAAGACTTCTGATGCCGTCATCAACGGACGCTTCAAGCATTTTCTCACGAGAGACAATACATATGCATATTTCCGTTATTCCGATTCTGACAAGGTGTTTGTATATCTGAACAATTCATCTGATGACAAGAGAATCCCTTGGGAGAATTATTCTGAGATTACAGACGGACTTGGCTTAGGAATTGATGTCATCAGCGGTCTGACCGTGGATCCTTCAAATTGTGTTGTCTCTGCTCACGGAATATTGATTATTGACTTTTAACTAACTGAAAATGAAGAAGATATTTTTTATTATTGCTACATTTGGTCTGGCTCTTTCCTGTACGCACACACCTGTCTCTCAGGACGGAACCGTCACTCTTGCCTCACCTGACGGAAATATCAACCTTGCGTTTACGCTTTGTAAGGATGGCTCAGTAAGATATTCCGTCAATTATGGCGACACTCCTGTCATTCTTCCATCCCTGCTGGGTTTCGAGATGAGGGGAACAGTGAAGGCGGAGAAATTCGACTATGGAACATCTGACGTCACGAAGAATGATGCCGTACCGTCATACTCTATGTCTGACGGTTTCGAGGTGCTTTCTTGCACTCCGTCCTCATTCGATGAAACCTGGTCTCCGGTCTGGGGCGAAGAGTCCGAGATTAGGAACCATTACAATGAACTTCTTGTGGAAATGAAGCAGAAAGAGTCCGGCAGGCTTATGAATATTCGTTTCAGAGCTTTCGATGACGGTATAGGATTCCGCTACGAGTTCCCTGCTGGTCAGCCTCTGGTCTATTTCGTCATCAAGGAGGAACTCACGGAATTCGCGATGGCTTCAGACAATATTGCCTGGTGGATTCCGGGAGATTATGATACTCAGGAATATGAGTACAACCGTTGCAAGCTTTCCGAAATAAAGGACCATTTCTGGGAAAAGATGAGGTCTAATTCCAGTCAGACTCTATTCAGCACGGAAGGCGTCCAGACTGCGCTCCTGATGAAGACTCCGGAGAATCTCTATGTGACGGTCCACGAGGCTGCGCTCGTTGATTATCCTTGCGCGAGCCTTCTTGTGGACGGAAGCAGACATTCTATGAGAATATGGCTGACTCCTGATGCGGAAGGGTGGAAGGGTAACCTCCAGACTCCGGCCGTAACTCCTTGGCGTACTGTTCAGATTGCTCCGTCTGCAACTGAACTTCTTGCTTCAAGGCTTGTGCTTAACCTTAACGAGCCTTGCGCTTATGATGACGTAAGTTGGATTCATCCTGTGAAGTATATGGGAGTATGGTGGGAGATGATCTCAAATTATGGAAGCTGGAACTATACTGACGAGTTCCAGAGTGTCAAACTCGGGGAGACTGATTTCGTTAACGCAAAGCCTAACGGCCGCCACAGCGGTAACAATGAGCGTGTAAGGCAATACATCGATTTCGCTTCCGAACACGGGTTCGATGCCCTGCTTATCGAAGGATGGAATATCGGTTGGGAGGACTGGGCGAACTGTGACAAGGACTATGTCTTTGATTTTCAGACTCCATATCCTGACTTCGATATTGCTGCGCTTAACGAGTATGCCCATTCGAAGGGTCTGAAGCTTATGATGCACCACGAGACATCCAGCAGTGTCCGCAATTACGAAAGGCATCTTGAGGCTGCATACAGCCTTATGAATAAGTACGGCTATGAGTCTGTCAAGTCCGGATATGTGGGTGATATCCTGCCCCAGGGACTGCATCATTACAGTCAGTGGACAAACAATCACTATCTCTATTGCGTGACTGAGGCCGCAAAGCATCATATTATGGTCAATGCACACGAGGCGGTACGTCCTACAGGTCTCTGCCGTACATATCCTAACCTCATCGGCAACGAGAGCGCTATGGGTACCGAGTATCAGGCATTCGGCGGCATTACTCCGGGTCATACGGCCATTCTTCCGTTCACCAGACTCAACGGCGGCCCTATGGACTACACACCGGGAATATTCGAACAGAACCTGAAGGAATGGGCCGGAAATGACTCCCACGTAAACAGCACAATCTGCGGCCAGCTTGGTCTTTATCTTACAATGTATTCACCTTTGCAGATGGCGGCCGACACACCTGAGCATTACAGCGAGCATCTGGATGCGTTCAAATTTATCGAGGATGTCGCAATCGACTGGAGTGAAAGCCGTTACCTTTTCGCGGAGCCTCAGGAATATGTGATTGTAGCAAGGAAATCAAAGACTGACGGCCGCTGGTTCTGTGGCGGAGTTACCGACGGGCAGGCAAGGGAATTCGACATTCCTCTTGATTATCTCGGCGAAGGAAACTATATTGCCACAATTTTTGCTGATGCACCGGATGCCGATTGCTACACCAACGAGAAGGCATACACAATCAGAGACGTGAATGTTTCCTCATCCGACTCAGTCCACGTTAGAATGGCACCGGGCGGTGGTTTTGCAATCAGTTTCAGAAAAGTGGAATAATTTATACTTCAGCTATGAAAGTAAAGTTCAGAATACAATACAACACAGTCTGGGGGCAGAGCCTCACGCTCATTGCCCGTGACGTGAAATATCCTATGCAGTGGGAGGATGGCGGATTCTGGTCTGTAACTCTCCCGAAATGTACTTCAGCAGATCTCAAGGACTACGGTTATGTCCTCATTGAAGATGGACTTATCCGCCGTACGGAATGGAAACACCATAGCCGCAAGGCTGAGTCAGGCACGAAAGAACTTCTTTGTGAGGATTCCTGGATTGACTGCCCTGTGAAGGGATGTCCTTTCCTCCGCGAGCATCAGGCCGCCATCTTTGACAAACCGGGATTCAGAGGCGCCGGGACGGCAATCCCTGTTTTCTCATTGAGGACTGTCGATGATTTCGGTATCGGTGAGTTCAGGGATCTCAGACCTTTGGTCGACTGGGCTGCGGCTACCGGACAGACCATCCTGCAGCTTCTTCCAGTCAATGATACGACCAGGAAAGGGGAGTGGAAGGACTCGTACCCGTACAGCCCTGTCTCTACTTTTGCTCTTCATCCTCTATACATACGCTTGCAGGATATCGGGGTCAAAGTCGATGCGAAATTCAAGAAATTACAGAAAGAATTGAATGATCTTCCGGAACTCGACTATCCGAAGGTGTTCAAGGCTAAGATGAAGTATATCCGCGCTGCCTATCTTGCAAATGGCATGTCAGATATGCAGAAACCTGCTTTCAAGAAATTCTATAAGGAGAACATTGGCTGGCTGGAAGAATATGCAAGTTTCTGTGCCATACGTGACGGTCTTGAAAAAGAATATTACTGCTGGATGCAGTTCCACCTTGACAAGCAGTTCTCGGAAGAGGTTGATTATGCAAGAAGCCGGAATGTCTATTTCAAGGGTGACCTGCCTATTGGTGTAAGTGCCGACAGTGCTGAGGCATATTGGCATCCGGAACTCTTCAACCTTGATTCCAGTACCGGAGCACCTCCTGATTTTTTCAGTACTGAGGGACAGAACTGGGGCTTCCCGACATACAACTGGGATGAAATGGCAAAGGATGACTATGCGTGGTGGAAGAGCCGTCTGCGCAAGATGAGCCGTTATTTCGATGCTTTCCGCATAGACCACATCCTAGGATTCTTCCGTATCTGGGAAATTCCTGCTGAATTCAAAAGCGGACTCAACGGGCATTTTAATCCCGCTCTCCCATATTCCGAGAAAGAAATCAACGATATGTGTCTTCCTGTTGATGGACTTTTCCGCAGCGATCCGCGTCACCCGGGAATGTACCAGCCAATGATTACGCCTACAGGCAGAGAATCTCTCGAGCAATGGCAGAAAGATCGTTTTGACGGTCTGTACTATGATTTCTTCTATCATAGACACGATGCGTTCTGGAAACGTAATGCGGAAAAGAAACTTCCTGAACTTCTTGGCGCAACGGGAATGCTTGCCTGCGGAGAAGACCTTGGAATGGTCCCTGACTGCGTTCCGGTTGTGATGGATCACGAGCGGATATTGTCCCTGGAAATGGAAAATATGGAAAAGGGAAGGCCTTGGCCTCATCTGAGCGTATGTGCGACATCAAGCCACGATATGGCTACCCTGCGTATGCAGAATGCTGAAAAGCTTGGTAATACAAGCGGATCGGATGATGCTGACCTTAGTCCTGATGATGTCAGAACAATCATTATGCGTCATCTTGATTCTGCCTGCATGCTGGCCATTTTCCCACTTCAGGATTGGATGGCACTTGACCGGAATCTCAGGCGTAAAGATTATATGAATGAGAGAATAAACCAGCCTGCCGACCCTGATAATCACTGGCGCTTCCGCATTCATATAGACCTGAATGAACTGCTTACAGACAAGGCCGGATACTTGAATGATGAGATAAGGAATCTGCTTTTGGAATCCTGCCGTTAGCTCTTTGTTTGAAAAAGTTCTTCAAATTCAAGATATTTTGACTAACTTTCGACCCGTAAATTTTAGGTTATGAAGAAGATTGTAATATTTTTCGCTGCGACAGTAATCCTTTCCGGCTTGATTTCTTGTAACAAAGTTGAAAAGGATATGTTTTCCTGCTATTCTTCGGTAACTTTCAAGACTCAGGAGGACGGTACCCTTTTCCTTGAAGTTGACGATACAACTGCAATTATTCCTGTGAACTATACAACTTACCCGTTCAAAGGCTATCCGGAGAAAAGAGGTGTTGCTACATATCTGACTGATTTTTCAACAACTAAATCCCTTCCTGGCTATAAACGTACCTTTGATGTCACACTCACCCAAATGGATACAGTTTATACAAAAAATCCTGTAGCCAGTACAGGTTCAGCGGAAGGTGATGATACTCTTTATGGCAAGGATAAGCTTGGAATCTATTTCTCGGGATTTCCATACACGACAGTGGAGGACGGTTACCTGTTCCTCTCGTTCTCGTTAATGGCCGGTGGTTCTATCCCGCATGACATCAATCTTGTTACAGGACTGAACCCGGATGACCCGTATGAAATTGAACTGCGTCACAATGCACATTCCGATGCCCCGTTATATCAATTTGACGGTACGGTAAACTTCTCTCTCAAAGACCTTCCTGACACCAACGGGGAAACAGTTGATCTGACTCTGAAATGGACCAGCCTTGTCTCCGGAGAGAAAGAATCCTTTAAGTTCAAATATTGCAGCCGTACAGACTGGCCTGTTCCGAACCTGTAGATGGAACAAACTGATTAATAATGCTAAAACCTAAAATATGCCTATCACAATTAAGGAGGTCAAAACACGCCGTGAATTGACCGATTTTATCAATTTTCCGGAGCGACTGTATAAGGACAACCCTTTTTATGTTCCGAAGCTGTTCTTTGATCAGTTTGATACACTTGATCCTAAACACAATCCCGCAGCCTCTTTCTGTGAATCTGCACTGTACCTTGCATACAAGGATGGCAAACTTGCCGGCCGTGTTGCCGCTATTGTGAACAATAAGGCAAATGCCCAGTGGAACCACAATGAGGTGCGTTTCGGATGGTATGATTTCATTGATGATATCGAGGTGTCCAAGGCTTTGATGAACAAAGTGGAGGAGTTCGGACGCGAGAGAAAGATGGATTCGATAGTCGGCCCGCTCGGCTTCACGGATTTTGACCCTGAAGGAATGCTTGTCGATGGCTATGACAAGCAGGGGACTATGGCACTGATTTATAACTATCCTTATTATAATGACCATGTGGTCGCTTTAGGATTTGAAAAAGATACCGACTGGTTGGAATGGCGCTATAAAGTTCCGGAGAAACTGCCCGAAAGGTTAGACAGGATGGCTTCCTTAATCGAAGAACGCTCCAATGTGCATTTGGTCAAATTGACACGCAAAATGGTCAAGAAACGCGGTTATGGCCGAAAGATATTCAACCTCATCAATATCTGCTACAAGGACCTGTATAATTTTACAGTACTGCCTGATTCGATGGCGGACAAGTATATGGATTTTTATCTCAGTGTCCTTGACCTCAATTATGTGTCAGTGATTGAGAATGAGAAAAATGAACTGGTTGCTTTCGGCGTCACTATGCCGTCTCTCGCCAGGGCGCTTCAAAAGAGCAGAGGAATGCTGTTTCCTTTCGGCTGGATTCCTATTCTCAAGGATTTGTTTATCAAGCACGATGAAGGAGTAGAGATGCTCCTGATTGGTGTTCGCCCTGATTATCAGAAACAGGGAGTGCCTACTCTCCTTTTTTATGATTTATGCAATATGTATATCAAAGCTGGGCTAAAGTGGGCGGAAACAAATGCTATTCTTGAGGATAACTTCAAGATCCAGACCCTCTGGCGGGATTTTGAAATTCTTGCCACGAAACGGAGGCGTGCATATATCAAGAAACTCAACAGATAACCGATATGGATATTTTCAATGTAGGAATAATAGGTGCCGGATGGATTGCGGACAAGATGTCCCTTACTCTAGCGAGTATGAAGGATATCAAAGTCAAGGCGATTGCATCACGCGACCAGGCCAAAGCTGATGCCTTTGCGAAACAATATGGGATAGAACGGGCATATGGCAGCTACGCGCAGCTTGTTGAAGATCCTGACATTGATCTGGTGTATATTGCCACTCCTCATTCGCATCATTTCGAGCATGCGTCCCTCGCTATCAATGCCGGCAAACCTGTCCTTTGCGAAAAAGCCTTTACTGCAAACGCAGATGAGGCTGAAAGGCTGATTGCCCTTGCTGATGAGAAAAAGGTATTCCTGTCAGAAGCTGTATGGACACGGTATATGCCATTGTCCTATAAGGTTAAGGAATTGATTGATAAAGGTGAAATTGGTACTCCGCGGCTGATTTCGTCAAGCCTGTGCTATTCTATGGTCGGAAAGGAAAGGATAATGAGGCCTGACCTTTGCGGAGGTGCTTTGCTTGATCTTGGCGTTTATTGCCTGAACTTTGCAAGAATGTATTTCGGCGGCGACATCGCTTCTGTTGTTTCATCTGCAGAATTGTTCGAGACTGGTACGGACAAGTACAATTCGATGCGTCTTACCTACGCTGATGGAAAGATTGCTGATCTGCGTTCCAGCGCAATTGCGCGTTGCAACAGGGAGGGGATTGTCTGTGGCGATGACGGATATATTGTCGTAGAGAATATCAATTGCCCGGAAGCAGTGAAACTTTACAGGGATTATCAGCTTGTGGAGGAATTCAAAGTGCCGTCGAATCAGATTACCGGATATGAATATGAAGTCTTCGCCTGCCGGGATGCTCTTCGCGAAGGTCGCCTTGAGACACCGCAGATGCCACATCATGAAACTGTCGAGATTATGAAGATGATGGATTCAATGAGGGTCGAATGGGGTGTCCGTTTCCCGGCTGACAAATAGTTTTGGAAATTCATTAACAAATCGTGAAGATTTTCGTCTTATAGTCGGAGCATCCGGACAAACGGGTCGCTCCGATATTTGTATAAGTTATGAAAAGAACATTAATTACCCTTATGGCAATCTGTTTTGCCTCAATGTGCCTCTGCGCTGAAATGATGGCTGTTACAAAGAACAGGCTGATGGCCCTTGTGCAGGATGTGAAACCCTATGACGGAGTGGAACTCGTCAAAGTCGGAAGCCTGGGTACCGCGGCGATAAAGGCCCTTGTCAAGTTAGGCGCCGTCATAGATGATGAAGATGCCAGAAATGCACTTGAAATTATTAAGGGAATAAACAAGGTGGTTATTCTGGATTATGAGGACTGTGATGACGCAGTAAAGGCAAAGATTACTGCCAAGGCGGCCAAAGCGCTCGCCGGCTCAGATCTTCTGATGGAAGTCAAGGATGGGGAAGACCATATGCAGATGTACGGTGTCGTTGAAGGCGATGGCTCGGAGGTCCGCGATTTCGTGATGTATGACAGCGAAGGCTGTGCTCTGATATGCTTGTTCGGACGTATCAATGTGGATACAGTGATGAAGCTGGCGAAATAGGGATATGCTATGAACGGACGGGAATTCTCAGATATCTATCTTCCGCTGTCGGATAATTTCTACAGGGTGGCTTTGTACCTTCTTGAAGATTCCGATGACGCAGAGGATGCCGTCCAGGACCTGTATATCAAGTTGTGGAACTCCCGTGACACACTGGATGCCGTACATAATCCCGGCGCATACGGAATCACGTTGCTGCGGAACTTGTGTATAGACAGGATAAGGAGCAAAGGACGCAGGAGACGGAAAGATGTGGATGATATCGTCTCGGATGCTGGGGGAGCCGATGAAACTATGACGCAGAAAGAGAGATTGGGATGTGTTATGCGGGCTCTTTCGAGGCTTTCGGATGGCCAGAGGGCTATTCTCAGAATGAAGGTTATTGAAGATTTGTCTTATGAAGAGATACAGAAGCGTACAGGAATAAGTTATATCTCGCTGAGAGTAATGGTCAGTCAGGCGAGGAAAAAATTGAAAAACAGTTATGAAAAAGATTGAAGATATAGAAAACATAAGTCTTGAGACTTTGGAGGCTATTTCCGTAGATGCTGGAAGGGAAGTCCCGGAGGGCCTGAAGAACAGGATACGGGATGCCATTCTTGCCAATGATGTAATCAGTACGGCGCAGAAGCTGAATCCGGTCATTCGCATTGCCCTTCCTGCCGTTTCTTTTGCGCTTGCAGCATCTCTTGCTGTATTACTTTTGATGCCGCACGTTCCGAAAGATACATTCGAGGACCCTCTTGAAGCCTATGCAGAGGTCGAGAAGACACTGGCTTATATTTCCTCAAAGGTCGGAACCGGCCGCGATATCGCTGGGGAAGCTGCGCCTCTGATTGAAAAGACAGTTAATTATTCAGATAAAATTATCATCAAATAATGAAAAAGTTTTTTTTGACAGCAGTATTCATCCTGGTTGCGCTCAGCGCTTCAGCCCAGGACGCGAACAATATTTATAAGAAATACTCGGATGCTTCTAACGTGAGCTCCGTGTTCATATCACCGGCAATGTTTAAGCTGCTGGGGAAGCTCCCGGACGTGCAGGTCAATGAGTCTGAAGTGAACTTCAGCAATGTCGTGAAGTCTATGAGAGGGATGTATGTCATTGACAGTGAGAATTCAAGTATTAATGCAGATCTCCGGAAAGATGTAGAAAAACTTGTTGATTCAGGACGTTATGAACTTTTGATGGAGGCTCGGGATAACGGCGAGAAATTCAATATCTATATCGTTCCGAAAGGGGAAAATGTATCTTCTTTTGTGCTGTTTGCCAACGAAGGTGAAGAATGTACTTTCATCTGCATCGACGGAGATATCTCTATGAAGGAACTCCAGAAGATGCTTAATGAGTAGCCTTATTCGTAAATGGCGACAAGCGCGGATACAAGTCCTCCCTGGCTTTCACCAATAAGTACAGAACCAAAGCCCGGACTAATCAAAAAATTTGAAACCTTTCCGTTTTTTACGTATTTTCGCGGACGGATGGTGAAGTTTAGAAAATATACAGGGCTCTTCCTGATACTCGTGTACGCATTCTTCTTTGCGTCCACGAACTTTTTCTATCACACCCACCAACTGGCGGATCACAAACTCGTCCATTCGCATCCCTTCAGCATTCCGGGGCATTCCCATACCGCGGGCCAGATTCTTCTGATAGACTTGATAGATTCAGCCGATTTGCTGGAATCGGCCGAATTGTCAG
>JAKSKD010000060.1 GCA_024401925.1 Bacteroidales bacterium
AGGGCTTCGCGGAGAATTACATATTGACTGGTATCACCTACGTTGCGCCCTTCTGTCTCCTGAACCGGAGCGGATGAAAGTATTGGCAACCGTACCGCCGAAATATACGGGCTTGTTCGGAGATGACGGAATATGGAATGCAAGTACAGTTTTGCCGTCGATATTGTATTTTCGTGCCCCAGGGAATATCTTGCAACTCATCTTCTGCCCGCCGCGCAATGTATTGAGGAAGTCGGATTCAATGCGCTCGCCGTCTGACACGCCCTGGACCTCAAACTTCTTTCCTTCCTGCTTGAACCTAGGTCCCTGCAAATTTAATCATTCTCTTCCAAAGAGAATATCGAATCTGTCGGTTTCCCGAAGTACCTTGCGATTTTCAATGCCAGGACAGTGGATGGAATATACCGACATGCTTCTATTGAATTGATGGTCTGCCTGCTGACACCGACCGCTGAAGCCAGTTCCTGCTGCGTGATATCTTTGATGGCACGCTCCACCCTGACGTTATTCTTCATTCCTCCTCAATTTGCGCATTGTGATATTGAACTTCAAGATATACAGCAGAAACACGAAATATATCGCACTGAAACAGAAATACAGGAAACTGAATTGATAGATAAACAGTATTCCGAAAGCAAGCACGGCAGCGGTTACCCATAGGCTCCATACAAATGAACTCATTCTGATTTGTTCTGTCATTTCATCTTCGTCCCGCTCTTTTGACAAGGCTATGAAGCAAAGTGAGACAAGAAGGCCGAGCATAGCAATTTCATTAATCGGATCATTCTTCACGACTTCAAAGAAAGATGATTCTCCGAGTAACTCTTCAAAGCATACGGCCAGTGCTGGTATTTGAAAATAGTCAAATTCCAGTTTGCCGCTGATAATGCACCACAGGCACATTGCACAGAAAGGGATGAACATCCACATCCCGATTCTTTTAAATTTGTGGGGAAGGAGATAAGTGCTTTTCATTGTTGTTAATGTTTTATCTTAGCGCAAAGTTAAGTATATTTTCCTAAATGACAAATATACTTTACATACTCCCATAACGTAAGTTCTTGACGACACTCGTCAAAACAAATTTTCAAAGCATTTATCCTCAATGAATTATCGCCAAAAAACTTCGCAGTCAGAATCATCGTTATGTACGGATGAGAGACAAAACCCTCCGCGGAGAGAATCCGCGAAGGGCGTTCCTGAATTTGCCGTCGTCTATTTGAGAGGCTCCGGTTTCGAATGCTCTCTCTTGCCGAGTCTGGCGTCGAGTTCGAGGATGGCGGCGAAATCCTTCCCTGCCCTTGAGAAATCATCTATAAGGTCACGCGCGTTTTCCTCTTCTTCCACCTGCTCGTCAACAAACCACTGCAAGCGGCTGAGCGTGGCATAGTCTCCTTCGCTCATCGCCAGATGGACGAGACCGTTTATCATTTCGGTGACATCCTTCTCGTGCTTGAGGGTTTCTTTGAACATTTCCAGCGGGCTGTCCCACTCGGTTTCGACCTTGTCGATAGGATGCAGAATCACTTTCGCCCCGATGGAGTTCATGTAATTCTGGAAAATCCTGGCGTGATCCTGTTCTTCAAGCCACTGCACGAAGAACCAGTTTGCAACTCCCTTGAAAGCCTTGGCTTCGGCCTCCATCGACATGGCCAGGTAAAGGTAAGCAGACCACAATTCGGCATTGATCTGTTTGTTGATTGCGTTTTGCATTGTCTTGGTAATCATGGTTTCAGTGTTTTTAATGGTTCTTTGTCTATGGATGCATCCTTGACAATGCAAAGATATATTCGTCAATACCCGTTGGATATTGATTTTAATAAGTATTTTTCAATTATTGATATTGAGATTATCAATAACAGCGGAATGCGTGGCCTCTTACGATGAGGTGATGGTTGGCAAGAGGCTGATTCAGAAAGTATTGTGACGCGCCTGGCGCATTGACAACAATCTGTGTCCGGCAGAGCATCGGCTCATTCTGGTTGCGGATGATTGTTGCGGGGATGGCCACTTCACAACTCAGATCAGGGGATACCCTGTATATGAATGCTTCTCCGGTCTTGATCTTTCCCCTAATGGCTGTGCCAAGCCCAGATTCGAAGTGGGTGTCATATTCGTATCCGTCAAGCATGTCCAGAGGGGCGGTGCAATGCGCGAACAGCAACTCGTCCCCGTCGATTCTGGAAAGGTTGCACTGGAATCCGGTGCTGCCTGTCTTCCGCTTTGCTATCATCATCGAGACAAGCAGCGGAATATCTCCTTCGCAGCTGGATGGGATTCCCTCCGCATTGAGCCTGGCAAGAGCAAGGCATCCGGTATTGTGTACCGTATCCAGAAGGTCGAAGCAACGGATTGTGAGTCCGGAGAGGGAATATTCTCTAACTATATCCTTAAGCGCCTCATAGATTGCTACCGAACCGTCGAAAGATTTCATATCGCCCTCGAATTTTTCCAGGCGCCCCAGGAGCGCTTTTATCGGGATATCTACAAGCTTGAGCCCCAGAAGTTCTTCGGCCTTTCCGTAATTGGTATCCGATGCTATCAGCCAGTCGGACGGACGGCCGATGACTCCGAGCCTTGCTCCGCCGAAGTCGATATCCGTAAGGGGACGGATGAAATTGTTATCAGGGGTTGCGCTTGTCCGGGTTCCGTCGATTATGGCGGATGCGATATCCTCCGGGCTGCCGTGGAGAATGGTTCCTCTGCGGCCTTGAGAGTTGAGCCAGGAGAGAATCTCCATCGATGCCGCCAGGGAATTGCTTCTGCCCGAAGTGAGCAGGGTTATGTCTCCCTTTATGTCCAGGCTCCTGAATACGCCTTCTGTCCCTCCGGTCCTGATATAGATTATATTTCTGTCGAACTCGTTGTAGCTGGTGAAATCGCTGCCGCAGTCCAGGAATTCTTCGCCGAGACTGGTCTGGATATCCCTTATGAACTGTTCTTCCGCAGGTGATAGCGGAATCTCCTTATGCAGGGAGGATGTGATGGAAAACAGATGTATTTGTTTCATTGCTTTACAAATTTATTAAATTTGCGGCATATGGAAACTTTTTCTTTAGCATTCGGCCTTATCTGCCTGATATCTTTTCTGGTTTCAGCGCTCGGCTTCATCTACTTCGTTTATTTC
>JAKSKD010000061.1 GCA_024401925.1 Bacteroidales bacterium
GCTGGTAGAGCAACTGACTCTTAATCAGTGGGTCTAGGGTTCGAATCCCTAAGAGTGCACAAATCCCGCCAGGAGCATCTCCGGCGGGATTTTTTGGTGTTTCTTAGAAGTTGAAATAGTTCTTTGCGTTATTGTAGGAAATGTCCTCAACCATTTTCCCTACCAGTTCTATCTCTGAAGATGGAATTTTCCCCTTTTCGATATCGGTTCCGAGTACGTCACAGAGGATCCTGCGGAAGTATTCGTGGCGTGGATAGCTGATGAAACTTCTTGAGTCGGTAAGCATTCCGACGAAACGGCTGAGCAGACCCAGGGTGCTGAGGGCATCCAGCTGTCTTCGCATTCCGACTTCCTGGTCGAGGAACCACCAGCCCGAGCCCAACTGCATCTTGCCAGGCACTGTCCCGTCGTTGAAATTGTATGCCATAGCCATCATTACTTCATTGTCCTTAGGATTGAGGCAGTAGAGAATGGTCTTGGTGAGCTTGTCCGCGGCAGCAAGCCTGTCGAAGAATTTGTTGCCGGCAGCGGCAATCTCCAGGTCGTGGATGGCATCATAGCCTGTGTCCGGGCCGACAAGGTTGAACATTCTGGAGTTGTTGTTGCGGATAGCTCCGATGTGAAACTGCTGCGCCCAGCCGGCTTCTGCATCCATTACAGCTTGGTCATAAAGGAATGCGCTACGGAATTTTTCAAGCTCGTTCGGCCCCGGCGCGATTCCGAGAAGCACTTTTTTGAAGATGGCGTCGATTTCTATCTGCTTGTAGTCGGCCGCATAAAAGTTCTCCAACCCGTGGTCTGAAAGTTTGCAGCCCATCGAAGCGAAAAAGTCATGGCGCTTCTGGAGAGCCTCCTGGAGGTCAGTGTATGATTTGATCTCCATTCCTGCTGCCTCTCCCAGCTTTTCGAGGTAGGCTTTGTAAGATTTCGGGTTTTCGATGGCCATTGCTTTGTCCGGACGCCAGGCCGGTATTACTTTGGTGCCGAATGGACTCTCAAGTATCATCTTGTGCCAGCGGAGATCATCTGCAGGGTCGTCCGTTGTGCAGACCACCTCGACGTTGAATTTACGGATTAGGGCTTGGCCGCGGAATTCCTCGGTTGCGAGTTTTGCATTGCATTCCTCGAATATTTCACGAGCGGTTTTAGGACTGAGGAGCTTGTCAATTCCGAAGACCCGGCTGAGCTCAAGGTGTGTCCAGTGGTAGAGAGGATTGCGGAGCGTGTACGGAACCGTCTCTGCCCATTTCTCAAACGTTTCCCAGGAAGAGCGGGTGCCTCCTGTAATGTAGTCCTCTGAAACTCCGTTTGCGCGCATCGCTCTCCATTTGTAATGGTCGCCAGAGTGTCCGTCCACCAGCCAGAGCTGGGTAATGTCGCGGAACTGAATGTTTTCTGCAATCTGCTGTGGTGACAGGTGGCAATGGTAGTCGATGATTGGTTGTTTCTCAGCGTGCTCGTGATAAAGCTCCTTGGCTACATCGTTGTCGAGCATGAAATTCTTGTTTATGAATGACATATGTATTGGTTAAATCCGTGTTTGCTGCATTTGAAACTCCGGTGAGCCCGGCTACATCATATACACGAATATAAAACATTTTCCTTGAACGGGCACGAAAATCTGGAAATATTGGTTACTTTTGTTTTGAAAAAAGACGAATACTACCGTCTCCATAGCATACTATGGTCGCCTTAATGTTCACAAAAATACCCTTCCGTCATATGAAACGATTCTCATTACTCATCGTGGCTCTGCTGACATTGTTGAGCATATTGTCCTGCTGTCAGGATAAGAAAACCGAAGATTTTAAATATATCGTCCAGGTATTCACCGGGGGATGGAACAATAAAAATTATGAAACAGCCGACATCATAGCCCGAATTGACACATTGTCCGATATCATCCCGATAGAGAAGGTGATTATAGGATGGAATCTGGATGCGGCTCCATATAAAGAAATCGGTGAGTTTCTCCATTCAAAGGGAATCCAGATGATTCTTTGGCTCCCGGTCTTCTCTGAGATAGGGGAGATAAGTGATTGTGACCTTTCGGTGGATCTATGGGGTAATGCACCTTCATCGTTTGCATTGCAGGAAGGGGAGAATTTTACATTCTTCTGCCCGTCGTCAGAGAAGAATATCTCCAATTTCACGGGAATCTATGAACATTATTTCTCTGATTGCGGTTTTGACGGCGTATTCATCGACAAGATTCGCAGCCAGTCATTCCTCGCAGGGACCAGCGGCATATTGAGTTGTGGATGCGAGCATTGTGATTCATTGTTCGCACTGAACGGGGTGGATCTTGATGAAGTAAAACAGGCCGTAGAGTCGCAGGGAGATGCATTCTTCTCAAAAGGAAATGAACTTTTTGAACGCTTCCTTGAGGAAAAGGGAGAAGTCATAAGCGCCTCAGTGGGAAGTATCTGTGATTGGTTCCATTCGCGTGGGATGATAGTTGGTATGGACCTGTATGCTCCTCTTATGGCTGAATATGTCGGTCAGGACTATGAGAAACTCTCCAAGAAGGCCGATTTCATCAAGCCTATGCTTTACCGTATGACGGAAGCGCCTGCCGGAATAGGGTTTGAATACGAGCTTATGAGAACAAGTGTTCCGGGTGCAGAAGGTTATCCTGAGATTGAAACGGATTTGGAATTCCTGAAAGGACAACTTGATATCATTTCATCTGCTTCTTGTGACAAATATCCGGGTATCGAAGTCAATTACCGGGAAGAATTCGCCCGAACCAATCCTGAATATATCAAGGAATCGATACAGGCAGTCAAGAATGCAGGTTTCAGCGGTGCGGTCCTGTCCTGGGATATAATGCTTGCTCCGGACAGCCATATTGAGTGTCTGAAAAATTGAATACATTGTGCCGGAACTCAATCATCTTGCCGCAAGAGCAGCATTTATGTAAATTTGCACACGTTATAGTAGCCAGCCTGTTTACCATATGAAGAAA
>JAKSKD010000062.1 GCA_024401925.1 Bacteroidales bacterium
TAAATGATCTTCTTCCGGTCAGGGAATACCGAATCCAGAGCACCTGATATCTTTTCTATCCATGATTCGCTCAGAGCGTTCTCCCTAGCAAGGGACGGGAACTCAGAGACTGCGAGGCATACATCACGGAGGACAGCCTCGGGATTCTCTATCTCGAAGTCCTCGGCGAATTTAAGAAGATAATCTGCCGTGAAATAGCCCCTCCTCTGGCTTACGCCTATCGAATGGGTGTCAGCATCAGTATCTTTCCAGATGTCAGCCGTGAACGTGAGGTCGTATGCGGGTGCCAGTTCCCAATGGCCGTCAGGGAACATCAGGAATGAAAAGTTCTTGTTGTGGTCATCGGTGTTGCCGGCCACGATGTTGAAGCACATTCTGCGGAACAATTCTACCCTTTCCTCCTCCGATAGATGCAGCGAGCGGCAGAGAAAGAAGAGATTCTCGTAATCCGAAGCTCCCGGGGCGATGGCTGCCATCGTCTGCGAGAGTATCTTCTGACCTCCCCTGCGGTCGAACCTTTCCGTGAGGAAATGGACGTTCCCGCGTATCCAGTACAGACGGCATGGCATCATATTTATGCCGGCTTCCCGCGCCATCAGGTAATAGATGTATTCAAGTTCTGATGAAGGGACGGAGTAATCCTCCTTGAACTTGAGGATGTACTGTGTGTACCCCGGTAACGGGTCGGTCTGTCCGGAGATGATGGTGTCGTTATCATCGCTGAGTGCAATCAGCGTCTTCGGATGCGCTCCGCCCGGAGGTGATCCGAGCTTTGCGAAGGCATTGAACTCCTCCTTCTCCTCCTCCCCGAGACGGGCTTCCGCCCTTTCTGTGTATATCTTGTTTGCCAAGGACTCCAGCGTCGAGAGGCTTCTCACCTCGCGTCCGTCATTCTCTGCTTCCGGGAAGAATTCCAGTGCACCTATGCCCCTTCGGCCAATGTAAGCCAACTTAAGAAGCGGATTACACTCCTTCGGGTCTATATTATTCTCTTTCGCCCATTTATCGAACACTGTACTGCCCCAGTTGTCGGGAAGGGAATCTGCCAGAAAAGGCGGTAGGCCGTGATACTTGTCGGAGATGTTGCCGAGCACAGGTGCAAGGGGCTTGACCGGCTTTGTCGGCAACAGGTTGTACGGCTGTTTGAAGTAATCTTCCGAGAACTGGAACGTGGCCACACGGGCGTATTCGTCCCAGGTCAGTTGTCCTATGTTCGTACCCCACAGGTGCACATTGATTTTAAGTGGTGCTGTCATACCTTTCTAAGTCTGCTTGATATTCTTGTTATCTTCGTTCCGTCAGCCTTGATGGCGTACGGAGAGTCAGGAAGACTCGGAACAAGAGCCCCGACCCCCTCCAACTGCGTCATGGAACGCAGAAGCTTTATAAGAATCGACAGGCTGATGTCCTGCGGGGCCTGCCCCTCTATCCTCTTGATTGTGGCTATCGACACGCCGGAGCGCAGCGAGAGCTCTTCCTGAGACAGACAGCAACTCCTGCGCATCCGCGCAAGCCTCCTGCGAATCTCACCAAGAATCTGCTCGTCGGTGGATTCATATATCATCAATGCATTAAGGATGTCCATAGTATCAACTTTGATACGCAAATATAATAGATTGTTTTTATTTAACAAATTTTTAGTATCAATTCTGATACGCTAACTTGTCGCTATATACATCTTAGTCTTCGCCGCAGATGCTCGGCTGGCGGGTGCACCGCGGCCGCCCGCTCCAGCCGTCACCATCATGATTCCTGGCAGCACAACACCGCACAATTCATCCGCGCATACATATGATTCGAACATACTGAGAACAGAAAATTGTGCCTTTTGGCTTCAGATAAAGGGCATTATTGAACCAAAGTAAATTTTACGTATATTTGCAGAAATTGTTTTTGATATGGCAAAACCGATTAAAGAAACACCGATTTTAACGGGTAAAGACGCAGAGCGGTTCGTTTCTGAGATGCAAAGAGTGGACAATCTTAGTGCTGAGCAGCGCAAATCCAATTACGCACAATTGATGGCTCAGTATAAAGATGCAACACGGAACATTGAAATTTGCCTCTGATGAAATTAGTTCGTCTAACTGCTGACTATCCCCTCCTGTCCTTTGACTGTGGAGATGAGGACCTGAATGAGTTCCTTCTTGATGATGCGAAACATTTTCTTGCAAAACGAATCGCGAACACCTTCATTCTTGAAGATGAAGGAAAGATTGTTGCATATTGTTGCTTGCTCAACGATAAAGTGACGCGATTGGAGATTATCGGAAGTCAGTGGAAGAAAATCAAGGACACATTTCCGGACGGGAAGAAATTCCGCAGTTACCCATCTGTCAAAATAGGACGTTTTGCGGTTGCCAAAGAATACCAAAGCCAACATATTGGAGCTCAGTTGATGTCCATCATCAAAGCTCTCTTAAGCGATGATAATATCTATTCGGCATTCCGTTTCATTACTGTCGATGCGTACTGCTGTGCTCTTGATTTCTATAGGCGCAATGGATTCAAAGAGTTGACCCAGACAGACGAGAACGACAGCACAAGGCTTATGTATTTCGACATGCTTGAGGTAGGCAAATAGTTTCGACTTTGTACGACACAATGAAATATGACAAATCCGCATCATATTGGTGCGGATTTGTTTTTATGGGCATTCCTCCTAAAAATTACATACGGTTTGAATTAGGTTTCTCAGTACATCAAACGCATATGTACAGACGAATGAAACAGTAGTCTTTTCAAATTGTGCCTATGATTAGGAATGCG
>JAKSKD010000063.1 GCA_024401925.1 Bacteroidales bacterium
AACTATCGACCTGTTCGATGGTAAGATTGTTTCGGATGTCAAGAATGAACTGTAATGAAATCCTACCTCAAATTCCTTATGCGCAGCTTCTTCACATTCATATTTCGGAACAAGTTCTATTATCTGATTGAGGTAATTGGACTAAGCCTGTCGCTTGCCTTTATCCTTCCGCTGTTAAGTTTCCTGGGTGTGCGATGGACCATTGACCACAGTCATCCGAATTGGCGTCAGATATACGAAGTGTGCCCGATAAGTGAATCTCAGGAAACGACCTGGGGACTCGCGGAGCAAATCAGGAACTCCGAACCGGATGTCACGGCTGTCACTCACTTTCGCGCATACAACTTTGGTTATGAGTCTCCCGTATATTATAAGCAGGAGTCCTTCTCTATCCAAAAGATGGTCGTTGACAGGGACTTCTTCGGCTTCTTCCCGGCATCAGTTATTACCGGAGACTTGAAAGGGCTCGAAGACCGTTATCAGCTTGCGGTTTCAGAATCTTTTGCCGCCAGAAGCGGAATCAATTGCGGAGATATATTGATTCACGAGGACCAGACTTATTCCGTCTGCGCCATCTTTGGGAACTATCATGAATCACTCATTCCAGATGTGGATCTCATCTTCGGTGAGAATTCCCCGTTGCTTGACAATGAGCGGACGAATCCGGATTCTTGGTGGAACGAAATGCCGATATTCATTCAAGTAAAGGAAGGAACGGACATACAGGTTCTGACGGAGAAGCTGTCTCGCTTGTGCAATGAATACTACGCCGATTATTACCGAGCGCATGAACAGCACAAGAATGCTCTTCGCTTGCGCCGATATGACAAAGTATCGTCCTGGCTGTGGAATACGGCGCTGACATCAACCGGAGGCCTCGGCTTTTATTTCATGAGTGTCCTTGCGGTGGTCTTGATCATTTTCTCTTTGCTGAACTGTACTCTTCTGAACACGGCCCTGACCACCCTGCGGGCCAAAGAGATGGCTACGCGGCGGTTGTTGGGTTCATCGAGAAAGGAGATTATCTTTCGGGTGCTATCAGAATCGCTGATTATCACTGCCGTTTGTTTCGTTCTGGGCTGGCTGTTGTCTTCAATGGTCTATGGGCGGATCAATGAGCTGCTGACGGGATTCGGATCACCTCTGAACCTCAGCAACAAACTTTCCCTGCCAGCCATCGTGTATTATTTGATAGCACTGCTGGTTGTCTCGTTCCTGTCAGGCATCATTCCTGCCCGGGTACTTGCAAAGTATTCTCCTCTCGATGTTGTCCGTGGAGAATTCAAATATCAGATAAAGAGCGTATTGGGAAAGGTCTTCATCGGACTGCAATGCGTCTTCTCAGTCGCTATGATTGCCATCCTGCTGCTGAACCTATTCCAATTCGATAATGCGAAGTCAAGCCCCTTAGGGTGTGATGTCAACGATACCTTCATGATTGCGGGGTCTCTTTCTGAACCAGTCATGAATTCAACCGTGGCAGCCCTTCGGGAGCTTCCATGCGTAGAATTTGCCGGGCTGGCCAACGACTCACCCGGAGATGGGCTATGGGGACTGCGCTATTTTGAGGACGAGACCATCGGGAAACATCAGATAAACGTTATCTCTTGTACGGAAGACGCGTTCCGGGCGTTTGGTATTGAAATGATGTCCGGAAAACAGGGCGGGTTCGGTGGCTACCTGACAGAGAGTGCATACAATTGGTTTGCGTCAAGCAACTCTCCTGAAGAGTTGATGAGACAGATCGGTATTCCGCAACTCAATGGCGTTGTAAAAGATTTCGTTGGACGTATCCAGGGTGACGGAATCCGAGCCGTTGAGATTACTGAAACAGGACCGTTTGACCGTATTATTGTCAAAACAATCGGCGATCATTCCGAATGTAGTGCAAACATAATGGACACCTACAAGAAGATGACCATACAAATGCTTGGGTACTGCCCAGAGCCGAGAGACTCCGGATATATCCCAGATGTAGTGCAAAAGAAGATCAATGAATCGACAGAGGGTTCATTGCTTCGCCTCTTGTTCTTCTTTTCGGTTCTCCCGCTTATCCTGGCGTTGTCAGGTATCATGGCGATGAGCACTTTTTATGTAACCAGCCATCGACGTGATATTTCCATCAGAAAGATCTTCGGCGGCAGTATCGGACAGGAAACCCGCACATATCTGTGGAGATTCCTCCGTATTATGTTCATTGGGAACCTGATAGGAATACCCATCGCATTTTGGGTAAACAACAGCATCTATCTCGGAATTCCCATGAGCGCAGGAGGCAGCATCTGGATCTATCTTCTGACTTTCGCCATCACGATGTTTATGGCATTTGTGTGCGTTTTTCCCCAGGTGTTTCAGGCTGCGAGGACAAATCCGGCAATTGAATTGAAAAAAGAATAAAGAAGGATTATAATACGATGAAGTATCTGTTGAAAAACTTTTTGAACACTCTGCGCCATTACAAGGCGAGCAGCCTGCTGAACATTTTCGGCATGGCTGTGGCCTTCGCGGCGTTCTATGTGATCCTGACTCAGGTGCAGTGGGGATTCACGTACAACCAGGGTTTGCCAGACGGTGATCGAATTTTTGTGATGACCCGTCCGTATCCGGACAAGGAGGGTGTAAGGGAAC
>JAKSKD010000064.1 GCA_024401925.1 Bacteroidales bacterium
CGGGGAATCAGCCTTTGAAGGAGTGAATTTTCTTCAGTTTCATCGATTTTTTGTCCTTGAGGCACTCCAGAAGCACTGAAAATGCAAAAATAGTATAATAGCCTATAAACTAAACAATGTAACATTTTAGTCAGAGCTGGTAACATTTTTGTCATAAGGCATTTTGGAAGAAAATGACTGATTTTTGGAAATTTTGGCCATGCAAGTTGGCCCTAAATCCACGTGACTCCCATCTCCGGATTGTACACTCGATCAGCCCTGATGCCGGAACTATTTGTTCCTGATTTTGCATCTTTTCTTTCGTGGAAATCAACGGTCAAACTAGAGCCGAAGACAGTCTGGAATTTCGCCTCCCTTGTGCTCAAACTTGACCTGAATAATTGACCTAATATCCTCCTGTTTTACCTCGGGCTGCGACTTCCAGGAATAGGCGTTTTTACCCCGATTATCCTTGACCACACCGACCGGACGGAAAGAACCAGGAGCTCTGATGCAGGAACTCAGGGGCAGATAAACCGGAGTTGACAGGCTGTACGCCATAGTGATGTCTCCACACTTCATTGGCCCCCGAAACTCTTTTATGTGGTCCATTCAGGGTGTTAACAAATGTTTCTTTGTGAACAGAGAAATCTTTCGACAAATACCAGTCCGATGGATATGGTCGGTCCATCCGTCAATAAAATCCTTGCGAAATCACCTTTATTTCGCCTCTTGCTGGCATGAAATCTAGGAATATTCGATTATTCAAACGTAATTGTCTATGTAGTACGACCTTATTGCCGGTCCTTTCAATGCGCACTTCAGGTAAACAGATTTTCTGCTCATGAAAGCCTTCCCGCCGCTGAAATAACAGCTCTGTTGTCTCAGTTTTTACCGCATTCTCTCTTCCCTTCTGAAAGAAAATCGTATCTTCGCATAGCAATGCATCCGAAGTATATCATAGCGGGAGATCCGAAAACCGGAAAGGGTTTTCTAAGGATGGGAATGGTCATAAACCATAAGGACCTCATCGTTGGGTACGAGAAGGTCTGGGGAGGTATTCAAGGACTACACCTTCATCTTTACTCCAATTGTGAATCTGCCAGGAAATGTGCTTGACCTCTCGGATGTCGAATGGATATAACAACTATAATATGATACTTACCACAACCCCGACGGTCGAGGGCCGTCAGATCAAAGAGTACAAGGGCGTCGTCTTCGGCGAGGTCGTCAACGGCGTGAATTTCCTGAAGGACTTCAAAGCGAGCATCCGCAACATCGTCGGAGGCCGTTCCGGTTCATACGAAAACGAACTAATCGATGCCCGCACCAATGCGATGCGCGAGATGGAATCCAGGGCGCGTGATATGGGCGCCAACGCCGTTGTCGGCATCGACATAGACTATGAGGTGCTGGGAGAGGCCAACGGCATGCTTATGGTCACCGCCTCGGGAACGGCGGTCGTGCTCGAATAGCCCGATTCCGAATATGAAGGAAAGACTCCTCGCAGCACTTGCTTACTTCCTGATTGCTGGTGACGGAGGGAATACTGTACTTGGAGTTGTAATAGGAACGGCTTCTTTGGCCGATCTCGTCTTCGCAATTCTGATGTTCAGAAGGATAGATCGGAGGAGAGTGTTCCTAGTTGTCGTGAGGGATAATGCAGACATGTAGAATCATTGAGTATGAGCATACTGATTAAAGATACGACGCCGATGGAACGCATCCAGATAGTGAAGGATGCCCTGGAAGGCGAATACGACGAGTTCTACGACGACTACGTATCCGGGAAAAAGGAACTCTCGGAACTAAACTGCGAGTACAGTGCCGAATATGCCGGCACGGGGACAGATGAATGAAATATGGAAGAACCTGTTTTGAACTCACATAACAAGGCTGAATGGGGACCTGCACACACAGCCGGTTTTGACACACGTCAAACGCTGTGCTCAAATACATGCTGCCAAAACCTCGATATGAAGAAATGAAAACACATACATTTGGTACATTGGGCAGCCCAAGTCTGATGCTCTTGCCGGGTCTTGGTGTCTCCTACGAAATATTCCTCCCCTTGATATCAATGCTCAAGGAGAGGTTCTACATAATCGCTGTCGAAGTGGATGGTTTCACCCTTGACGAATTCACAAGGTTTACCAGCATAGATGATCAGGCAGGGCAAGCTATAGCATTTGTCAGAGAACATCTGGATGGCGAGCTCGACTGTGCTTACGGCCTCTCCATGGGAGGAAAGATCCTTTCCAGGATCCTTGAACGTGATGAGATCAAGATTGCCCACGCTGTTCTGGACGGAGCTCCTCTGCTACCGTTGCCTGGATGGTTGATTGACCCGCTGCGCTACTACCAGTGCATGAACGTGTGGACCTGTTATCACTGGACCGGCTTCTGGAAATTTGTGCTCCATTCCCATTATTATGACGTGATACTCGATGA
>JAKSKD010000065.1 GCA_024401925.1 Bacteroidales bacterium
TATCATATAAGTGTGTTAATTGCATTATTAATTTTCGCTCTGTAAATAAGTTTTCCTAAACTTTACACTAAAAATAGACTATATTATCTTTAATATTGCATGAAGTCAAAATAATTCGTAGCTTTACAAAAAATATCGTTTGTATGGCAAAGGAACTTGTTATTGAGGAAGAAGGAAGAGGTGGAATTGTCCTCTATCAGAGTCCGGACGGAAAGACGAATCTGGATGTCAAATTGGAGAATGAATCGGTGTGGCTGACGCAGGCGCAGATGGCGTTGCTGTTTGAAAAAGACCAATCAGTTATCGCCAGACACATCAAGAATGCATTGACTGAAGGTGAAATTGATTCGAGTAATATGCAAATTTTGCATAATACTCTTTCCAAGTATAAACCTACGACAGTTTACAATCTTGATGTAATAATTAGCGTGGGTTATAGGGTTCATAGTCCTCAGGGAGTCCATTTTCGTCGCTGGGCATCCACCGTCCTCAAAGACTACCTCATAAAAGGCTATGCCGTCAAGAGCAACATATATAAGGAAAGGTATGATGACTTGCGCGCATTGGTGGACACTATGGGGCGCACAATGCAGTACATTGAGGCTGGAGACGATGACCAGATAAAGTCCATTTTCGATGTAGTGAGGGACTATACCTATGCGTTGGATACTCTGGACAGTTATGACTATCAGACGCTTGAAGTCGCTTCTACCAGCGGCGGTGAGAAGTTCCACGCCACTTACGACAATGCAATGGAAGTCATTTCCAAACTGAAATCCAAGTTCGGCGGGAGCGAACTCTTCGGTCACGAGAAGGACGGGTCCTTCAAGAGTTCCATCGGCCAGATATATCAGACCTGGGACGGGAAGGAACTTTATCCTTCCGTTGAGGAAAAGGCGGCTATGCTGCTTTATCTGGTGACGAAAAACCATTCTTTCAGCGACGGGAACAAACGTATTGCGGCGACACTATTCCTCTGGTTTATGGAGAACAATGGCATACTGTACGCCGCGAACGGGGCGAAACGCATTGCGGACAACGCTCTTGTGGCCCTTACCCTGATGATTGCAGAGAGCAAGACGGACGAGATGGATATGATGGTGAAGGTGGTTGTGAACCTTATCAACACCAGGAACTGAAATGCCACTTCACAGACGAAGAATACCTCCGCTTAGTTATGCTCTCCACAACGCAATTGATGCAAAGGGAGAGCAGATGATTTACCTGCGATACTATATCGCCGGGATGTACAAATTCCGTACGACCGGATTCAAGATAAAGCCTGAGTACTGGGACGCGAAGAAGCAGCGTGTGCTTCCAGATGCCCCAGACGCCGCTCTGACAAACAAGCGGCTGGATAGGATGATGGAGGCTGCCTTCGGCGCGTTCTGTGACTATGACGGCCCGCGAAGTTCGGCAAAACTCGATGAAATGCTGGACAGGACCTACGTCTGTGAGCGCGATGCCGCTTTCATAACTCCGTTTGAGCAGTATGCCGGAAAGGTGAACGATAAGAGGTTCAATGATGGCAAGCTGCAATACCGAGCCTGGTATGACAAAAAGAATTACATCAAGGCATTTGAGCGATATGTTCATTGGTCATTCGGTCACAGATCATATTTTCTCAATGAAGTTTGCGCGTCGGACATCGAAGGGTACATAGCATACAGACGCCAGGTCTTGGGCAACACTTCTGACGAACTTGTTGCGAAGTCACTGCAACCTCTGGTTGTCGCAGTAGAAGCAGCCTGCGAAGATGGCTTGATCAGTAAGAAACAGGCTGAAAAGATACGTGCGGTATATGACGATTTCCGTGAACCCCTGCCGGAGCAGGGCAAGGAAAAACAGGAGTTCCTGTCAAGGAAGGATATTGCGAAACTGGAAGAATATCTGAACGATTCCATAGAATGGAAATATTTCGAGGCTGTCGGCATCTTCCTTTTCTCATATTATGCCTGCGGGATGAAATTTGCGGACATCCTGACCCTCCGTTGGGAGGATGTCGCCGGTAAATATATCATCCGCCGATCTCCGCGTACCGGTGTGCAGGCGGCAATCCTTCCTCCTGCTACCGAGCGGGTCATGAAAATTCTGCACTATTGGGAAGACCGCCATCCACTATATGTTTTCGGCCTTATAGATGAATCGGTTGATACGAAAGCTCTTGCCGCTCTCCGTGAGATCCGAACGACAAAAAACAATGAGATCAACCGGAACCTGCGCCACGTCGGGCGCGAACTGGGCATAAGCCGCAATCTGACGCTGTCGGTTGCCCGTGACAGTTTTGTCGCGCATGCGCTTGATTCTGGCATCTCACTTTATACCATAAGCAAGCTCATCGGGCACAGCAGTCTTGATGAAACAGCGAAAAGGTATCACACCCTGATGGAGG
>JAKSKD010000066.1 GCA_024401925.1 Bacteroidales bacterium
AAAATTGATGACATCGTAGAGACCACAAACCATTTCCGCTGCATCGACTATATCATTGACAAGGCTTTCGATAAGCCTTCAGAGGCTATGATCAAAGAGCTGCACCGCATACTGAAATCCGGGACGTCGGATAGTCAGAAAGCCTGGTTCAATGTCGGTGACTACAAGAAGCTGCCGAATGAAGTCGGTGGGATGGAGACCTGTCCTCCAGAGAAGGTGCACGAAAAGATGTCGGCACTTTTGAAGAAATACAATGCCAAGCAGGAGAAGACAATTGAGGACATCATCGACCTGCACTGTCAATTCGAGAGGATTCATCCGTTCCAGGACGGTAATGGCAGGGTGGGTCGGTTGCTGATGTTCAAGGAATGTCTTGCAAACGCCATCGTCCCGTTCATCATAACCGAGGAATTGAAGTTCTACTATTACCGGGGATTGGAGGAATGGGGCAAGGCCAACGGCTATCTTACAGATACCTGTCTTGCGGCTCAAGATTTCTACAAGGCAGCCTTAGATTATTTCAAGATCAAGTATTAGGAATACCATAAATACTAAATCAATTCAAACACATCTATATTTAACAACCACCCGATACAGTAGCTTTATCTCCAGACTTGGCAGCATTAGTGTTTATTCGGATCTGTACGTAGCCGGAGTCATCCCGGTCTTCTTCTGGAAGAACTTGTAGAATGCCGGGACACTGGAGAAATGCATATCGTACGCAATCTCCTTGATGCTCATGTCTGAATATTTTAAAAGGTTCTTCGCATCCAGAATGATGAAGGAGTCTATCCATTCCGGGGCCGTCCTGCCGCTCACTTCCTTGATGAACTTGGACAGGTACTTTGGCGTCAGCAACAGTTTGTCGGCATAAAACTCGATTCCGTGTTCCTTCCGGTGATGGTCCGCGACCAACTTGAGGAAGTTCTCGAATACTGCGTTTGCCCTCTTGGTCCTCGCAGGCAGATCATGGTGGGCGACATCCAGCCGGTTCCTCCACATTGTTCCGAGCAGGTAGAATATGGATGTTCCGAGGGACTTGACCGCCTCCACTTTATTTGGAATATCAAGGGACAGCAGAGTTTCAGCAAGGTCAAGATATTGTTTCAAAAGACCTCTCTCGGCATCGTTCAGTCGGATGCACGGGTTCTCCAGAGCCAAAAGGCTATCCTCGTACAATTTGCTGAAATCCATTCTTACGCCAGTGATGAAGGCTTCTGTCGATGCTACGAGTACGAACTGAAGTTTTGACAGTTCAGACTGGTCCATAGCCGCGACTTTTGCAATATTCCCCGGAGTGTATATAATCAACGAACCTTCGGAAACTTCGTATGTTTTTAGGTTGATGTCCAGAGAAAAACTGCCCTCGATACAAAAGAACGCCAGAAATCCGTTAAACCGCACCGGGTATTTCATAAACTCGAGAGATTCGTTGTACCCCAATTTCGCAATGAAGAAATCATTACCCAGCTTGCGGTAAGAGAATTCGGGCATCTGCTTCAGAAGGTCAGGTATGTCAAAGTTGTGCCTTTCTGTCATAATGGAATGTCGTGTTATTTATGGTCATTATAACATATCGTATTATAAATTTTCTCACAAAAGAGCCAAATGGATAATAAATATGGCAAATATAGTATATCCTTGGTTTGTAAGGGACTCATTTTTGCAATTTTCTAATGACAAATTAATGAATAATACATGAAAATCACAAGAATCATTATGTCCGCAGCCGCACTTG
>JAKSKD010000067.1 GCA_024401925.1 Bacteroidales bacterium
GCTGACAGGTGGAGATGTGAATGATCAGAAAAACGACTAAATGTTATATCTATACTCGCGTATCTACGGCGATACAGGTAGATGGTTACAGCCTTGATGCGCAGAGGGAAAAACTGAAGAAATACGCTGAATATCAGGAATATGAAATCGTCGGAGAGTATTGTGACGGCGGCTTTTCCGGAAAGAATACAAAAGATCGTCCGGAGTTCCAGCGAATGATGAAAGACATCCAGGATAACAAGGATGGGGTTTCATTTGTGCTTGTATTCAAACTTTCGCGCTTTGGAAGAAATGCGGCGGACGTTCTGGGCGCGCTGCAGCTGATGCAGGATTTTGGTGTTAATCTTGTCTGTGTTGAGGATGGCTTGGATAGTTCAAAAGATGCCGGAAAGCTGATGATTACAGTGCTGTCTTCGGTGGCTGAGATCGAACGAGAGAACATCCTTGCGCAAACCATGGCAGGCCGTGAGCAGAAGGCCCGCGAAGGCAAATGGAATGGCGGTTTTGCGCCTTATGGGTACAAGCTGGTTGACGGCAATCTGGAGATCGCGGAGGATGAAGTCGAGATAATTCGGATCATCTTTGACCGTTTTATTCACACGAATGAAGGCATCAACGGAGTGGCCAATTACCTGAATAATCATGGCTATAAGAAGAAGCTCCGACAGAACAATACGATCGAGGGCTTTTCGACTTCCTTCGTAAAGAAGGTCCTGGATAATCCGGTCTATATGGGCAAGATCGCCTATGGCCGACGAAAGACCGAGAAGAAGATCGGAACCAGAAATGAGATGCACATTGTTGCTCAGTCCGAGTTCCCTGTCTATGAGGGTCAGCATGAGGGTATCGTTTCCGAAGAGGATTGGAATCTCGCGCAGTCAAAGAGAAAGCGTACCGGGGTAAGAAAAGAGACGGTTGGAAAATCAGGATATGTCAGCCTCCTGTCTACCGTTATCAAATGCCCTTGCTGCGGCAAGTCCATGTACAGCAATCCTAAGCGGCCTTCAGGGAAAGATACAAAGACGCGCTATTATTACTACTGCAAAAATACCGGAACCGCTACGGGGCATAAGTGTGATTTCAGAACGAATATCGAGCAATCGGAGATCGATAACTTCGTGGCCAGAGTGATTTCGGCAATGGTTCATAATCCGCAGTTTGAGAAGGCAATCAAGGATAAGATCGGCACAGTTGTTGATACAACGGATATGCAGAAGGAGTTGGAGGCTTATAGACAACAACTGAGGCAGATCCTGACAACAAAGGCCAGACTTGAGAAACAAATGGATTCGCTTGATGTCACTGATCCTCATTACGATCGAAAAATCATCGATTTACAACGTAGATATGATGCTCAGTATGATATAATGGGAGAAGTTGAAGGGCATATCGACGAGCTGGAGGAACAGATTCTTGCCATTCGGGAAGAGCAGATATCCGGAGATAATGTATATCAGCTCCTGCTGGCCTTTGATGAACTCTATGCGGAACTTGAGGACATCGAGAAACGTGATGTGCTTCGAGCTATTGTCGAAAGAGTGGACTTGTATCCGGAGAAACGTTCAGATGGTTGCTGGGTAAGGAATATCGTATTCAATTTCCCGGTACCTGTCGGCG
>JAKSKD010000007.1 GCA_024401925.1 Bacteroidales bacterium
GGGACTTGAATTATCCTATACCTAACAAAATCAAAGTGTCAAAGACAGGAATATACTCAAATTTATTGAATTTCATTGCAAAACCGCATTATTCCGCATCTTTGAAGAGGCCGAACATCTGGGCGTCGATCAGGTTGGTGACTTTCTCGAAGTCTTCCGGCTTGTTGCCGAATTTGACATTATCGGCATCAATGACCAGCAGATTGCCCTTGTATCCCTTGATCCACTCCTCGTACCTTTCATTGAGTCCCGTGATGTAGTCTATCCTTATGCTCTTTTCGTATTCCCTGCCCCTCTTCTGTATCTGGGAGATGAGATTAGGAATGGATGAGCGGAGATATATCATCAAGTCAGGCGGATTCACCAGCGACATCATCAGATCAAAGAGATCACTATAATTCTCGAAATCCCTGGTGCTCATAAGACCCATTGCGTGGAGGTTCGGAGCGAAAATCCTGGCATCTTCATAGATGGTCCTGTCCTGCACGATGATGTCCTTGCATTTGGAGATATCGACGACATCCTTGAACCTTTTGTTCAGAAAATAAATCTGGAGATTGAACGACCATCTCTCCATATCTTCGTAAAAATCAGATAGATACGGATTAAAGTCCACTGATTCGAATTTGGGAGTCCATCCATAATGGGCTGCAAGCATCTTGGTGAGAGTGGTCTTTCCACTGCCAATGTTTCCGGCGATTGCAATGTGCATTTCTTATCGTATTAATTTATTATCACTGTCCGGGAAAAGTCCGAAGAGGAGCGCGTCAATCCTGTCCGTTATGGTCTCGAAATCTTCCGGTCTGTGCTCAAAATCAAGCTGGTCCGCATCAATGACAAGGACCCGGCCCTTGTAGGAATCAATCCAAGACTCATATCTTTCGTTAAGCCCGGAGAGATATTCCAGACTCATCCCCTGCTCATAGTCGCGTCCGCGCTTCTGGATCTGTGTGACAAGATGGGGAACGGAGCAACGCAGATATATCAGGAGGTCAGGAAGTTTGATTGTGGACAGCATAAGCTCGAAGAGCTGCATATATGTCTCATAATCCCTGTCAGAGAGATTGCCCTGCGCCCTGTTGTTGGCCACAAAGATATATACTCCTTCAAGGATGGTCCTGTCCTGGATTATGACGTCATCAGATTTCGAAATGGCAAGCGTATCTTTGAAACGCTGAGCGAGAAAATAAGTCTCAAGATTGTACGACCACCTCTGGATGTCCCTGTAATAATCTTCCAGATAAGGGTTATAGCTGACGGCCTCGAACTTTGGCGTCCATCCATAATGTTCCGCCAGCATCTTCGTCAGTGTGGTCTTTCCTGCACCTATGTTTCCGGCAACCCCGATATGCATACTAATTTCACTTTTCCAACTGCAAATTTAACAAAGGTTTTCTTAATTTTGCAGAGTAAAATCAAGAATGATGACGAACGTAGGACATCTCTATTTCAATTCTTTCTACGAGAAGGGCTATATTGTTTGGGACAAGGGTCCCGGGGCGGTAGTAATCGATCCCGGATGTTGCAACGGAGAAGAGATTCAGAGCCTTCTGGATTTCCTCGGCAGCCACGGACTCACACCTTCCGCAATCGTGCTCACGCACTCCCATTTCGACCATATTCTAGGCGTAAAGAAATTATCGGCACGCTTCGGCATCCCGGTCTATCTCCATCCTGACGACAGGCAGATGCTTCAACTGGCACCATCGATGGCCGCCGCATACAACTATTATTTGCCGGTTCCGGATATAAGTTTCGAGACCTGTGACATCAAGGACGGACAGATTCTTAAAATCGGAGATATCGAATTTGAAGTGATCCACACACCCGGGCACACTCCGGGCAGTGTATGTCTTCTGGTCAGGGAATCCGGAGATCTTTTCAGCGGAGATACCCTTTTTGCCGGGGCGATAGGGCGCACAGATATGCCGATGGGCGATTATGACAAAGAAATCGTATCCGTAATGGAAAAGATAATGGGGTTGGATGCCGACGTAAAAGTCCATCCCGGACACGGAGGCACCACCACGATAGGATATGAACGGACACACAACCCGTTCCTGCAACCTTTCAACGAAAAAGATGATCAGGGAAATGTTGACGGAATAGAATTCAGGAATGATGAAAAATAAGTTGGTGAGATTTATGAAAGATTACCAGGTTATTTTTTAAGAATGACTTAATGGCTGACAGCATAGTAATAAAGGGAGCGAAGGCGCACAACCTGAAGGATGTGGGACTGGAAATACCACGCGACAAGTTCGTGGTAATCACCGGACTCAGCGGCAGCGGCAAATCCTCCCTTGCGTTCGACACCATCTATGCAGAAGGCCAGAGGCGGTATATGAACACCCTGTCCCCATACGCAAAGCACTTTATGGGGATTCTGGAGAAACCGCAGGTGGAGAGTATAGACGGGCTCAGTCCGATTATCGCAATAGAGCAGAAGACCACCGGCAACAATCCGCGCTCCACTGTAGGCACCATCACAGAGATATACGATTTCCTGCGTCTTCTTTACGCCAGGGCATCAACAGCATACTCCCCCGTTTCAGGAAAAGAGATGGTCCGCTACAGCGATGAACAAATTGTGAATCTTGTCCTGAGTAAATATGAAGGCAGGAAGTGCATACTTCTCGCTCCGCTTGTAAGAGGCAGGAAAGGACATTATAAAGAGCTGTTCGACAGTCTCAGGAAGCGTGGCCATACACAGGTTAGGATTGACGGGGAAATAGTTGATCTTTCGGGAATCGATACTGTTGACAGGTATAAAGGGCATTTCATCGAGGCAGTCATTGACAAGCTCAAGCCTGCGGGAGATGACGAAAAAAGGGTGAGGGACTCCGTCAGAATGGCCCTCAACCTCGGCAAAGGCTCACTCGCAGTACTCGACGTGGAGACAGGAGCATTACAGCATTATTCAAAGCACCTCGTGGATCCGGACAACGGAATATCCCTGCAGGAACCGGCTCCGCATTCATTCTCATTCAATTCACCCGAAGGCTACTGTCCTCACTGCAAAGGACTTGGAATGATTGTGGACATCAATCTCGACACCATCATTCCCGACAAAAATCTGAGTATTGCTGAAGGAGCCATAAAACCTTTGGGGAAAGTCCGTGAAAACAAGAAATTCGACATCATACGCTCGATAGCCAGAAGATATAATTTCTCCCTGTACGACCCCATTGAAGCCGTTCCGGATGAGGCAATCACGCATATCATATTCGGCACGGAGGAACTGTTCCGCATCGGAGAGGGTTCTCTCAGCGAAATGGTCACTTTTGACGGCATAGTAGAGGACATCGACGACAAGGTAGTCTGCCCTGTATGCCACGGTACAAGGCTCAATGAAAATACAAGGTGTTTCAAGATAGACGGAAAGACCATCTCAGAGGTCTCGGCAATGGAAATCAGCGAGCTTCAGAAATGGCTTGCAGCCCTGCCGGAAAAATTCTCAAAGCGGGAAAGTGCCATCGCTCACGACATTCTGAAGGAGCTGACCGCAAGAGTGGGATTCCTTATGGATGTGGGTCTGGAATATCTGTCGCTTGACAGGCCTACAGCCTCGCTTTCAGGCGGGGAAAGCCAGAGAATCCGGCTCGCAACCCAGATAGGTTCAAAGCTTGTGAACGTACTCTACATTTTGGATGAGCCTTCAATCGGTCTGCACCAGAGGGACAACAGGAAGCTGATTTCCTCTCTCAAGAAACTCAGGGACGAAGGCAACTCCGTCATCGTCGTGGAACACGACCTTGAGACAATGAATTCCGCCGACTGGATTGTCGATGTCGGCCCGGGGGCCGGGGAGAACGGCGGGCACATTTGCTACAATGGGCCGGCTTCCCCTCTTGCAAAGAACGGCAGCTCCATCACGCTGGAATATCTCCGTAACAAGAAATCAATAGAGGTTCCGTCGTTCCGCCGCCACGGGAACGGAAAGATTCTCGGACTCAGAGGATGCAGCGGCAACAACCTTAAGTCAGTGGATGTGGATTTTCCTCTGGGAACCTTCATAGGGGTCAGCGGAGTCAGCGGAAGCGGTAAATCCTCCCTGATAAACGAGACACTGATGCCGGTCCTCAAGGCAAAGTTCTTCCACTCGAAACAGAAGCCGCTTCCATACAGGAACATCATCGGGATTGAGAACATAGACAAGGTGATTGAGGTGGACCAGAGCCCGATAGGAAGGACACCGCGCAGCAATCCTGCTACATATACAGCTGTCTTCAACGATATAAGAAGTCTTTTTGAGGATACGCCTGATGCAAAGGTACGCGGTTTCAAGGCCGGAAGATTCTCCTTCAATGTGCCGGGCGGAAGATGCGAGGAATGCAAAGGCGCCGGAATCAAAGTGATAGAGATGAACTTCCTTCCATCGGTCAATGTCGTCTGCGACGAATGTGCAGGGCACAGATACAAGGAAGATACGCTCGAGGTCAAATACAAGGGTAAAAACATCAATGACGTACTGGAGATGCCAATAAGCGAGGCCTATGAGTTCTTCAAGCCGGTGCCGAAAATAGCCCAGAAGCTAAAGGCGCTCGTGGATGTCGGTCTTGGCTACATCCACCTCGGCCAGTCCGCCGTCACCCTTTCCGGAGGTGAAAGCCAGCGGATGAAACTAGCTACCGAACTGTCCCGCAAGGGTACCGGCAATACGCTCTATATCCTCGACGAGCCCACCACAGGCCTGCATTTTGAAGACATAAAGGTACTGCTCAACGTTCTGCACCAACTCGTAGAACAGGGCAACACGGTGATTATTATAGAACATAATCTGGATGTACTCAAATCCGTTGACTACATCATTGACATGGGACCGGAAGGAGGTTCTGCAGGAGGACGCATAATCGCTTGCGGGACTCCGGAGGAGATAGCCTCGGATCCGGCTTCAGTCACAGGAGAATTTTTAAAAGAAGTATTATGACAAAGATCGAATCAGCCAGACAGGAATACAAGGACTGGTGTTCCGCTATCGGGATTGACTCCATCGAGAAGCTGAATGCCGCCCTCGTTGAAGGAAAGGGCATCGAACTGATCAACCTATGCGAAGCAAGGCAGGAAAGAAAATATGCTGAAATAGCCAACCAGATATACTGGAGACGTGGGGAATCCAGAATCGTAATGATGTCCGGCCCATCTTCCAGCGGAAAGACCTCATCATCATTACGCATTGCTCAGCAATGCCGCGTACTCGGACTCAACCCGAAAGTCATAGAGCTCGACAACTATTTCGTCAACAGGGAGCAAACCCCGAAGGACGAGAATGGAGAATATGATTTCGAAGCTCTCGGAGCAATGGATGTCACCTGCCTCAACAACCATATCAATGCACTTCTGAGCGGAGAGGAAATCGACCTTCCTAAATTCGACTTCAAGCAGGGACGTCGCGTGGAGAGTGGCAAGAAAATGAAGCTGGAAGCAAATGATATACTGTTCATGGAGGGAATACACGCCCTTAATCCGGCGCTTACCCCAGCCATAGACCAGACAAAGATTTTCAGAGTGTACATTTCCGCCCTGTCGGCGCTGCCGGGAGGAGAAAAACTGCACAATTCCACCACAGACAAAAGACTGCTGCGAAGAATTGTCAGGGACAACCGTTCCAGAGGCACATCGGCTGAGGAAAACATTCTGAGATGGCCAAGCGTACGCCGAGGAGAAGAGAATAACATATTCCCATTCGAAGAGAATGCCCAGGCAGTCTTTAACTCATCGACCCTGTACGACCTTCCTCTTCTGAAATACTACGCAGAACCGCTTCTGGCAGGCATCAGCGAATCCTCGCCGGCATATGAGAAAGCTCAATCGCTTTTGACCTTCCTCGAGAAGATCACCTGCCTCAAGCCAACAGAAATCGCCGCTGTCCCTCCAACCAGCATCATGCGCGAATTCATTGGAGGTCAAACACTTTAGTCTATGTGGATCTGGCTCATACTCGCTTCCGCCCTTTTACTCGGGCTTTATGACATCGCCAAGAAACAGGCCTTAAAAAAGAACAGTGTGCTTTATGTGCTGCTGCTTGCCACAGCATTCTCCACATTGATTCTCATCCCTTTTATGGAGGCAGGCACCGGTAATGACCACCTTCGCCTTATCCTGAAAGCATTCCTGGTCACCACCTCGTGGGTATCGGGCCTTGTCGGCATCAAGATGCTGCCTCTGACTACGGCAAGCACGATAAAGGCATCGCGTCCCGTTTTCGTCCTCATTTTCTCTCTGGTTCTTTTCGGCGAACGACTGAATTGGATGCAATGGATGGGTATTCTGATAGCTTTCGTTGCACTTTATATGCTCAGCCGCTCCAGCAAAAAAGAAGGGATTGAAATCAAAAACAATTCCGGCTTCATCTGGATGGCGGTTTCCGTACTGTCCGGGTCTGCAAGCGCATTGTACGACAAGCACATCCTCGGCTTGATGGACCCGATATTCGTCCAAAGTTGGAGCAATGTCTATATCACAGTTCTGCTCGGGATCTCCATCCTTGTCTGGAACGGAATTCTCAAAAAGGATACTGAAAAATTCAAGTGGGACTGGACTCTTGTGCTTATTGCAGTACTGATCACCTCCGCGGATTTCCTCTATTTTACAGCGTTGAGTCAGGAGGATGCCCTGCTGTCCGTCATCTCAATCGTAAGACGCTGCTCCGTCATCGTCACCTTCGCCGGCGGTGCACTGCTCTTCAAGGAGCACCATATCCGCTCCAAGGCCGTGGACCTCGCCGTCCTTCTGGCCGGCATCGCCATCATTGTCCTCGGCACGGCATGATTTCACCTGTCCCCGGGGCGGCATATTTCGTAAGATCAGAAGTTCAGAGCAATGCCGAAACCGCTTGTGGCCGATCCAAGTGAGTATTTTATGCTCTTTTGCCCGTTGTAGCTTACGGCTGCGTGGCGGATGTCCGCTTTGCCGGTGCAATGAAGGGTGATTCCGACTGCTTCCAGCGCAAGTCCAAGCCCGCCTGAAACCAGTATTACTAATTCGGGGCCGGGGCCGGCTATACTATATGCCCCGGATTTCTTCTTCTCAAGTGCCCCGGCAAAGGTTCCGACTGCAAGAGCACAAGGCACTGCACCAACAGCCATCAAAGAAGTTCCTGTAACGACCTTGGTGCGTCCTTTTGAATACAGGTCAAAGTCGAAACCTTCCATTCCGGACAGCTCCTGTTTGCTGAGTTTGTTCCCGTCCATCCAGATTGATGAATTCTTCTGATAAAGACCGGTGAGCGAAGTTCTGGCCTCAAGGTTTGCCTCCTTCTCTGCCTGCGGATATCTCTGGGCGAACAGATCAGAGGATGCAAACAGCAGCAGAATGACTGAAATTACAACTGACTTTTTCATATACACTGTTAATTTTCAATAGATATAACGCGGAAATACTTGGATTACGTCACAAATGTACCATATTTTTTCATTCCGCATCCGGAACCGTTCAAAAAACACCGAAAAAGCTCGATATCGACCCTAGCATAGTCCTGTCATTATAGCCAAAGGCGTCTGAGATACTGCCTATTTGAGTCCGTGCTTTGTGGTGAAGGTGCAATGGAGGACCTCATCCTTGTATGGCACGGGAGCATTAGGATTTGAAAGCCTGTCGTTCAGCCAGTTGAGATAATATACAACCTTAACAGGGATCTGAAGCTCGAATGTCACATCCTCTTCAACGAGTTTATATTCGCCCATAGGGATGCTGAACGCTATGCCAGCCTCTGTCATACTGATATATTCCATAGGGATTCCCAAAAAGCCCCCGGCATTTGATGGGGTGTTGAACCCGGATGAAATCACAGGATTCTCCTTGAAATTATCATCCGAAGGCACACAGGTGATAAGGCCCGCCAGATTCTCTCCCGCTGGAACTCCTGCAAAGTCCTTGTTTGCTACCAGGGATATCCCTCCGTTATACAGAACCGTGGCGATTTCATACCACGTCTTTTGGAAACGGGAAATATAGTTATTTGAAAAGTCCTCATATACCCTCTCAAATTCGTTTCTGACGGCCTGTTTGTTGGGACCGAAAGAATCAAATATCTCTTCCGACGGGATGTCCCTCCAGTTTAAAGCCAACTCCTTATCATCGGTCCTCTCCTTTACGTGGTTTGAGAAGTCCATGGTAAATGCGAATATGAAGCGGTTGACTCGGACTTGCTGGCCGTCAGAATCCGGCACATAATATGTCAACTCATTGCTTGCAAGGCATTCTCCCGTCAGCATACATTGAGTCTTGGCCATTGGTGTTGATGCGATTTGGCCACAGCCGGCCAGACAAACTGTCATAGCGGCAAAGATGAATAAATAAATGCGTCTCATATTTTATTGTCTTTTGTACTTTTCAAAGGTAAATGAAGTAAGCAAGTTTATCTCCAATTCTTACCAATTAATTTCTTACAGATGATTTTTCGTAAAATATTAATTATCAAAAACTTATATACATAAGATTCGGGTGTGTAAGAAATAAATCTTACACCCCCGAATCCCAAAAAATACGATTGTATACTATATTATTGATTACTAATTAATTACATATACTTCAAGTTGAAACATTCTATGGTATTATTTGCAAGAAAAAAGACTTTAGTACCTATGGATAATCAAAGGATTTGTAAACTAAACTATAGCATTCTGAGATATTCCTCTTTATACGGAGAGTCAAGTCCTCGGATTCTTTCCTTCAAACGAGATTTTTTTGTGTAAACGTTGGAAATTGACAAACCAAGGATAGAGCCTATCATTTCGGGGTCAAACCCAACTATGCAATAGCAAATAAATCTACTCTCTTTTGGACTGACATCTCCAAGGTCCGCCTTGAGCCGTTTCACAATATTGTTCAAGTCTTTATTAATCTGGTTTTCAAATCGAGAATGAAGTTTATCATCATCACTGATATACGATATCAAATTTTCAACCCTCCTGACGATGAAATCCTTTCTATCTGTACGGTTTGTTGAATTTATATATGCATCACACAGCCTGCCAATCGCTGAAAACTTATCCTTGTATGTGGAGACATATTCTTTGCGCAGATTCTCCAGCATCTTTTCCTGTTTTCCACCGCTTATCTTCAATAAATTAACCTGTTCCTGCAAATTCTCATTGGATTGCTTCAGGAGTTTGTTAGTCTCCTCTCCAATTTTAAAGAGGCGGTCAATTTCCTTTTCTCTTTTGTCCCGCTTATACTTTTGACAAGCCAAAATCAAAAGGAACATAAAACATAAACCCATAGCCACGAGCAGTAACCGTAACCTGAGAATATGCGACTCACGCCTCAAATCATTGGCTTCCGATAAATAATAGTTCTTAAGTGTTTGGCCTATTGAATCAGACAAAAGTTGATCGATTATCTCTGAATTATACGAGTTTGAATCAATATTATACTCAAGCGACTTTTCATAATTGCCCCTGTACTGTTCTATCCGATAGAGCCAGTAGAGTATCGAATTTCTATTTGGCTCGTTTAACTTTTCAAGTTGATTCTCAATTCTTATACTTGTCTCCATATCGCCGGTTAAGGCGGAAGCATAAGCCCATACTCCATAGTCTGTTAGAGAAAGTGGACGATTATAAGATTGAGACAGTTGTTTTAGAAGTTCAATTGCCGCTACAGGATCTTGATTTGGCTGGACCACCTTCATCCTTGCATAGTTCGATAAATAAACGGACATAGCTACAGTATCCTCTCTGGCTTTTTCAATGCCTATTCGGAACAAAGAATCAGCCTTATCCCAATCTTGCCTGCCATAGTATAAGATTGCCAGACGCCCGGCTGATAAATTACCATGGCGTAAGTCTCCGGCCTTTTCAAAAGCGGATATACCCTTCTTTACGTATTCTGCCTCTTTATCTTTGTTCCTTATATTATTGTAGATGTCGGCAAAAGCCATATAGAGAAGACCTTTCGCTTGATAGTCAGAAGCATCATCACATACACGTTCCCCTTTGGAAAATGAAACAACTGCCGAATTATAATCCCTGTCGTTATATTGTAACCTGCCCAAATAATAAAATGCTTTAAGTATTTCATCGGATGTTCCATGTTTTTGGTAGTATTCGACAGCAGGCATTATGACGCTGACATCTGTAGTGTCAATGTAGTTCTTGTCCAAAGCCATAGCGTAAAGGAGGGAGAATTTGGCTTTGGATTTCTTTGATTCAAGGGTATTGCGGTCTATGGCCTGCAGGACGGCAAGGGCGCTGTCCGGACGTTCCTGGATGTAGGATTCGACATCTTCCAGTGCAGAAAAAACATTGCTACTGCAAGAGTACAGTCCTTGCAGCAGCATAAACATTAATATAAAATACCTTGCTTTCATTATATACATTGGCAGACAACAGATGAATCAATTTGTCTGAATCTGGCCTATTTAACTCGGCGAAATCCGTTGGGCAAATATAATAATTAATAATTCTTCAGGAAATTATTAGAAATCAGGTCGATATCGAAATAGCTTATGGACACAGATGTACCATATTTTAAACTTTTCTTCGGTCAGTTCGCACTATCCAAGTGGATGTTTGAACAATTCCTTGAAATCCAGTTTGAAGAAATCTTCAAGTGGCAGACCTTCAGGACCGACAATGAATGAGTTGATTATTCTGTCCCTATACTTGTCTTTGAACTCCTGATATCCACTGTCGTTCTTGGCAGAACCGCTCTTTGCTTCTATGGCAATCAGTCGCTCACCTTTCTTGAGAACATAATCACATTCCTTCTTCTTGTCGTTTCTCCAGTACAGAACATCAAACTTATCTGTAGTTGACCTCCCGAGAAGGAATGCACCAACGGCTGATTCTACCTGACGCCCCCACTCGGTCTTGTTCATGAGAGCCTCTTTGAATGTGTGTTCGCACCAGCGGTTTCTAAAAGCGTTGTTGTATGTCTGCAACTTGGGCACGGAATTTCTTGTCCCGACAGCCGAAGGTTCATACTTGAACATGGGTTTGACAAGCATCGTTTCATCAAGGATTCTGAGATAAGAGCCAATTGTGGGAACGGTTCCGCTATTGATGACACCCTGCATCTTTGTCATAGATAATTCGTGGGCTGAATAGATGGAGGCCACTTCAAATACCTGACGTAGAAGAGCCGGATTGCGGATCTCCTCCACTTCAAGGATGTCCCTTGTGAGGATAGGATTTATTATTGAATCTTCCATCATGTCGCGCCACCGGTCCTCATCCTTTACATACGGAGCCAGACCAGGGAAACCTCCGAAGTACACAAACTCCTCCATCGTGAAGCCGAATGCCTGCTGCATCTCCGGCCATTCCCAATACCCCATCTTTATGATTTCGAAGCGGCCGGCAAGAGTCTCTTCCAATCCCTTCTGAATCAGCAGCCTTGACGACCCTAACAGGATAACCTTGAGGTTCCTTTTGTCGCGCGTATCCTGGTCCCATTCTTTCTTGACCACATCGCTCCATCCGGTAATCTTTTGGATTTCATCGATAATCAGAATCCTTTCTTGCTCCTTGTTCAGCATCATCACCGTGCGTGCTTCATGCCATCTCTCGGATATCCACTCAGCATTGTTCTTCCCGACTCCATCAGCGTTGAAAAGGCTGCACAGTGCGCCGGCCTGCTCAATGAATTGCCCGACCATAGTGGATTTCCCGACCTGACGTGGGCCCATAATAACCTGTATAGTCCTTCTTGGCTCCGTCATTCTGGACTTCAGGACCTGAAGATGCTGTCTTTCGTACATAATTGTTTCATCATTTTTCCTCCAGCAAATATAGCTATGTTTTATAAAATTGTAAAATGTATTTTATAAAATCTATGCAGCACTTCGAAAAAAACAATTTTGTACCTATTACGGCATATGGCATTATTTCAAAATACAAGTAAATTTCAAGTTCTGTCATTGTAGTCTCAGGGCAGAGTTCCCGGCACAGTCTGGCCCATCCTTGCTCAGTCTTAACTATCATCGGCATTAAGCAAGTAAAGGACATCCCCACGCTGAAGCACGGTGTCCCCGTCAGGGATTATCTGTTCATCCCCGCGCCGTACCATTACTATGTAAGAATTGTCCTTTTTCGGATAGTCCTTGATCTTTTTCCCGATACCGACGCTGTTCATTGATATCGGATGCTCACGGATGTCGGCATCCGTCGCGTTCTCGTAGGCCTTGGAGCAGAATATCACCTCATCACCCGCTAACAGTTGGGTGTTTCCCTTGGTAATGATCTTCTTTCCGTCTCTGAATAACATCAGCAACTTAATATTCTCAGGAAGAATCAGGTCTTTTACCATCTGATTGTCCCACACGCCGCCTGCCGGTATTCTCACTTTGCCGAAAGACAACTCGCTGTGTTCGTTGAAGTCGGAGAACGTCCTCATCACATCGGCATTCTGGTCATTCATCTTGAAAGCCTTTGCCGCCCATGGAATGAGTGACCCCTGCAGTGCTATAGAAATGAGCACGATACAGAACACAATATCAAAAATTTCATGTTCCAGCGGCAGCCCCGATGTGAGGGTCATTATAGCAAATACGATGGAAGCCACACCCCTCAGGCCGACAAATGACACAAGTCCTAACTGCTTTGCCGGATATTTACGGAAAGGAGCCAGAATAGATGATACCGCAACCGGTCTGGCTATAAGTGTTATGAAGAGGAAGATAATGATTGCCGGCAATATGACATTGGGAAGATTCGTAGGATGTGCAATATATCCCAAAATAAAGAATATCAGTATTTGCATAAAGGTAGTGACTCCGTCAAAGAATATCACCAGACCCTTACGTCCCTTGAATTCATAATTTCCGAGAATGATGCCGATGATATACACGCTGAGGTAGCCGTTTCCTCCTATCAATGAAGGGAGTGCATAGCCAAGCACTGACACGGCCACTATGAACATCAAATCAAAACCTTTGGGCAAGGTGAACTTTTTGAGGATAAAGGCGGCACCTTGTGCAATGAGGATTCCACCAAGTGCGCCGAATCCCAACTGCGAGAATATCATCCATACCACATGACCTCCTGAAGCTGTACCTCCCAGGACTGAGAGCATAACAGCCGTAAGCATATACGAACAAGGGTCGTTGGACCCACTTTCGATCTCCAGCATTGGCGCGGTATTGTTTTTGAGGCCCATCTTGCGTGTCCTCAAGATAGAGAACACCGACGCCGCATCCGTAGAACTGATAACGGACCCCATTATCATTCCTTCCACCCAGCCCCATCCGAGAGCAAAATGGCAGAACACCCCAACGAGACCGGCAGTCAGAGCTACTCCTATGGTCGCAAGGAGCCCCGATTCCAGTGCTACAGGCTTGGCAGACTTCCAATTGGTTCCGAATCCGCCATAAAACATTATGAAAATAAGAGCAATAGTACAGATGTCTCCGGAAAATTTGGTTACCTCAAGTGGGACCTCATCGTGCCACCCCAGCAGAACACCAAGCAGTATAAAAAGGAGCAGCACCGGTATCCCCAGCCTGCTTGACACTTTGTTTAGGAAAATACAAGTAAAAATAATCAGTGCACCTACTACCAGTAATGTATTCATAGTCTTCTATAATATTTGTGGGTAATGACAGCAAAAATCATACAATCCGTCCGGAACGGATGGCGAAACGGTTCAGAAGGCGTATAGTTCGCGGAGAACCTTGAGGGACTGTATGTTCAGCTTTGTATCCAGATGATATGAAAGATAGCGCAGGAGCGCTTCGAGGTTGTCTTTTTCAAGCGGAGAAGTGAACGGCTCGAGGTCTTCGGCGGCAGGGGCGAAGCCGAGCGCCATGCACAGCTCCAGCAAGAACTTCATATTGAACTCCGAATAGCCTCCCGACAGAGCGTCCAACTCAAGTATCACTTTCCGGCACCACTCATACAGACCGTCCTCATAAACTCCCTCGAACACCGACTTGAAAAGCACCTCGCTCATAAACAAGGTCATATTGTTCTTGTGGATGTTCTGCCTTATTCCCATCAGCGCTTCCTTCGAAATGATGTTCTTGGCCCGCCAGAGCTGCGATTTGCTGTTCTCCACAATTTCAGCTTCCAGGATGTTCAACGGCAGGAACAGCGACATAGAAGACCCTGCCTTGATGCTGACTATGAAGGAACGCCGGCCATACTCGCGGCTCAAGGTATGGACCACGATAGCATTGTCCTTGATTTTTGTCTGATGAAGGACGATGAACTCGACAGGTGTCGTCATAGATTTTCAGCCATCCACGCGGCCATTGCCCTGAGGCATTGACCCCTGTGGGATATTGCATTCTTTTCTTCGACCCCGATTTCCGAGAATGTCTTTGGCGCGAAGGCATCCGGGACGAATATCGGGTCATACCCGAAACCTCTCGTACCCGAGCGCTCGAAAGCGATCTTTCCCTCGACCACACCGTCAAAGAAATGAGGTTCCCCTCCAGTAAGCAGAGTCACGACCGTGCGGAAGCGTGCCGTACGCGGTTCTCCGGGATGTTTTTCAAGTTCGCCCAGCAGCTTCTCAATGTTGTCATCAAAACTGCATTGATCGCCGGCATAACGGGCCGAATACACTCCCGGAGCCCCTCCGAGTGCATCTACTTCAAGTCCCGAATCGTCTGCGAAACAGTCAAGTCCGGTCTTTTGATAAATATATTCAGCCTTCTGGAGGGAATTGGCACGAAGTGTGTCACCTGTCTCGGGGATTTCTTCTGTGATGCCCATCTGCGCGGGCGTGACCAGTTCGAATCCCTGGCCGAGGATTTCGGAAGCCTCTGCAAGCTTCCCCATATTTCCGGTAGCAAAAATGATTTTCATATATTACAAAGGTACAATTTTTACTATTTTTGTGCTATGAGAAAAACAACATTATTACTCGTTGCGGTACTTCTGTGCACCGTGAGTTTCGCACAATCCAGAAACTTCAAGTCAGGCAAATGGTCTGAAATCCAGAGCGCAATACGCAAGGAACTCAGCAGATCCTTTGTGGACTCGCTTCCTATAGACAGGATGGAAAGAGCCGCTGTGGATGCCCTGTTGGAGGAACTCGACCCGTACACGATATACATTCCGGAAGAGGAGAACGAGGATCTTGAAATGATGCTCAACAAGGCATACGGAGGCATCGGCGCCATTATTTATAAACCGGATGTCAATGGTAACGTCATCATCAACGAACCTTATGCGGGCTCTCCTGCCGCACGCGCGGGACTTGTCTGCGGGGACGAGATTCTTGCTGTGGACGGAGTCAGCACACACGGTCTGACATCCAAGGAAGCAAGCGACAGGATGAAGGGCAAACCGGGAACAACAGTCGTGTTCCAGGTGCAGCGGGTACGCGGCGGACAGATTGAAGATATTTGCATCATACGCGAGCGCATCCACCTCCCTGACGTGGAATATGCAGGGATGCTCAATGATACTACAGGCTACATCCTCCAGTCCGGATTCACGGAAAATGTCTCTAACGAGATCAAGGAAGCTTTCCTCAAATTGAAGTCTCAGGGAATGAAGAAACTTGTACTTGACCTTCGCGGGAACGGGGGAGGAGTACTGCAGGAAGCAGTCAAGATTGTATCCCTCTTCGTCCCTAAGGGCGAGACCGTAGTGACATCCAGGGGGTCCGACGGAGAAAAGACATACAACACCATAAGCGACCCTATCGATACTGAAATACCAATTATCGTAATGGTCGATGCGGCAAGTGCATCAGCATCCGAGATTGTCGCAGGAGCTCTCCAGGACCTCGACAGGGCAACCATTATGGGCAAGCGCACATATGGGAAGGGACTTGTACAAAGTCTCAGACCGCTTCCGTACAACGGAGCGATGAAAATCACCACAGCTAAATATTACACCCCTTCAGGCCGTTGCGTACAGGCTATTGACTACAGCAACCGTGCTGAGGATGGCAGCGTAGGCCACATCCCGGATTCCCTCACACACGAATTCCATACAGCAAAAGGCCGGATTGTTCGCGACGGTGGCGGTATTACGCCGGACGTCGATATCAACGTGCACGAATACAGTCGCCTGACATACTCCCTTGTCTTGAGCGGAATCGTTGAGAATTACACTATTGACTATGTCAGGGCACACGACCATATCCCGGCAATCGATGATTTCCACTTCGACGACTGGGCGGGCTTCGTGGAATTCGCCAAGACTAAGGAGTTCGACTACCGCTCAAGCGCAAAGACCTACTTCGACCAGATGCGCAAGGAACTGCAGAAAGACGGCCTTGAGGAGACGATGAAAGATGAGTTGGACGCTCTTGAGAAGGCTATCAATATGGAGAAGGAGCAGTTCCTCAACCTCAAGAAGGATGAAATCATTCCGTTTATCGAGGAAGAGATTGCGGTCAGGTATTACTTCCAGGAGGCTGGCATCCGGATACGTCTCCGCTATGATGACCAGCTCGATAAAGCCCTCAAAGCAGCGGCTCTGCAGTGAGAAGGACGACCATAAAGCGCGGCGCGAATTAATTCATATTATAATGACAGGACTATGACAGGGTCGATATCGAGCTTTTTCGATATCAACCTTGCTTGTTCATAGGTCGGTGTCTTCTTGCCACCTATGATGTCGCAGAGCCTCGGGGCGGATATGCCAAGCAGCGCGGCGAGTTCTTTTTGAGTGTAATTCCGTTCATTCATCCTTGCCACAATAGTACTTGGCAAGGACGGCGTATGGATAGGAAAATGCTCCTGCTCATACTCTTCTACCATAGAGGAAAGAACATCCAGTTCCAAAAGACGTTTGTCATTTTTAGGAGTACTCTCATCCGTGGCAAAGAATATCTCGTCTATCCTCGCCATAATAGCCTTGTAATGCTCCTGACTTTTAATCTGTGCCATATCTCAAATGCTTGCTACATCAATCTTCATATACTCATCGTGTGTACCCACAAAACGGATATACACGAGTTTCGGAGTGAATTTCACGGCTCCTTCATATCATTGAACGATTCCCACTTGGCATTGCCCTGAATTTCTGATTTACACCGACAAAGAGTTACTGACGGAATTTCTGGTCGTCTTCCAGCATACCTAGATAGGAATTGTAACGCTCCGCACTGATTTCTCCGGACTCGACTGCTGCTTTCACAGCGCAGCCGGGTTCGTGCGTATGTGTACAAGGTGTGAAACGGCAGTCTGCTGAGGCCTTGAGCATCTCAGGGAAATACTTCGATATTTCCTCCTTCTCGAGATCTACCAGGCCGAAGCCCCTGAGACCGGGGCTGTCGATGATGAATGCACCGTTAGATGCGGAAAATATCTCGTAGTACGAGGTAGTATGCTTGCCCTGGAGGTGGGCATCCGAAATGCGTCCGACCTTTGGATGGAGTTCCGGGTCCACGCAATGTACGAGAGAGGACTTCCCCACTCCGGAATCTCCGCAGAAAAGGCAGACTTTTCCAGCTGTAGCGGCCTTGAGTTCTTCAATTCCTTCCTCTGTGGAAGCTGATGTCTCAATGACCCTGTAGCCAGCCTTACGGTATATTTCCGTGAAACAATTCAGTTCCTCCGGAGCCTCTGCACGGTACATATCCACCTTGTTCAGGACAATGCTGACTGGCACGCCATAGACCTCACAGGTCACGAGAATCCTGTCGAGGAAAGGCAGTTTGATTTCAGGAAAATACAATGAAACTATTATGAATGCCTCATCGACATTTGCCGCAATGATGTGGGACTGACGGGAGAGGTTGGTGGACTTGCGGATGACGTAGTTCTTTCTGTCAAGTATTTCAATAATGGCGGCTGGATTGCTCTCTGATGGCACACCTTCGACCTCATACCTGACCCTGTCCCCTACCGCGACAGGATTGGTGGCCGTGGAGCCTTTCAGACGGACCTTCCCTTTCAGGACGGCCGGGATCGGATTCCACTCCGGGAGCGGGGACAACCAGTACTGGCTTCCCGTGTTCCTTACAACTGTCGCTTCTAACGTCATAGCGCACAAATATACGGATAAAAATAAGTATATTTGTAAGATTGGAAAACAGGTCGAAAATGATAGCAGAAAATGAATTGAATCAGGCGATTGACAAACTCTTCGCTGAGATAGAATTTCCAGAGAAGCCGGAAGGCCTATATGACCCGTTAAGGTATATGATTTCAATCGGCGGGAAGAGAATACGTCCGAGATTGTGCCTCTATGCATATTCCCTTTTCAGCGACGAGCTGGACGAACATATCCTCGAACCGGCTGCAGCCCTTGAGGTATTCCATTCATTCACACTGCTCCACGACGACATCATGGACAAGTCGGACAAGCGGCGCGGCGAGCCGACAGTCTGGAAGAAATGGGGACCTGACACGGCCATTCTTTCAGGAGACGTAATGAGCATTGACAGCTACAAAAGGATAGCGAAGGCTCCGCTGGAAGTGCTTCCTCTTGTTCTGTCCGTTTTCTCCAAAACTGCCGCACAGGTTTGCGAGGGCCAGCAATACGACATGGATTTCGAGAATGAGAAGATTGTCCCGATGTCGGAGTATATGAAAATGATAGGCAATAAGACCGCCGTCCTGATAGCCTGCAGCGCGAAGATCGGAGCAATGATAGGAGGTGCCGCAGGCTTCGAAGCGGAACTCCTGTACAAATACGGCTATGACCTCGGACTCGCATTCCAGGTTGCCGATGACTTTCTTGACGTGTATGCGGACGAGAAAGTGTTCGGAAAGCCTGTCGGAGGCGACATCGTCAACAACAAAAAAAGCTGGATGCTGACAAGGGCGCTGGAGAAGGCTGATGACAAGAAAGTGATTTTCAAGGCCGCTGAGATGCCGGTTACTGACAAAGCACAGCGTGATGCAAAGATTGCCGCATTCCGGGAAATCTATGAGAGCCTCGGCGTTGCTGAAGATGCGAAGCAGGAAATAGCACGACTCACGGAAAGTGCGCTCTCCTATGTTGCCGACATAGATAAAAACGATATTTTGAAGCATTTTGCGGATTCACTTGTAGGAAGGGCTAAATGATGGACAGGAAAGAATTGGAAATAATGTGCCCGGCGGGCAATTTCGAGTGCCTGCAGGCCGCAATACAGGGAGGAGCGGACAGCGTCTATTTCGGCGTGGGACGCCTCAATATGAGGTCGCACTCGGCGAATAATTTCGCGCCGGAAGACCTTGCGGAAGTCGTAAGGATATGCCGCGAGGCCGGGGTGAAGACCTATCTCACCCTGAACATCGTACTCTATCAGGAAGATCTGGAAGATGCAAGGAAGGCTCTCGATGCTGCGAAAGAGGCAGGAGTCTCCGCCGTCATAGCATCGGATATGGCCGCAATATCCTACTGCAGGCAGATCGGAATGGAGGTACATATCTCCACCCAGCTCAGCATCTCGAATGTGGAGGCTCTGAAGTTCTACGCCCAGTTCGCCGACGTCATAGTACTCGCCAGGGAACTTAACCTCGGTCAGGTGAAGGACATCTACCGGACCATCGTGCGCGAACAGATAAAAGGTCCTTCAGGAGAACTAGTAAGAATTGAGATGTTCGCCCACGGGGCGCTCTGCATGGCCATTTCAGGCAAATGCTATCTCAGCCTCCATACTTATGGGGCATCGGCCAACCGCGGAGCCTGCTACCAGATATGCCGTCGCGGATATGAGGTCACAGACCTCGAGACAGGGAACCAGCTGAACATAGACAATAAATACATAATGTCTCCGAAGGACCTCTGCACCATTGATTTTATGGACAAGATCATTGATGCAGGAGTGAAGGTCTTCAAGATTGAAGGACGCGCCCGCAGTGCGGAGTATGTAAAGCGTTGCGCCCAGTGCTACAGACAGGCCGCAGATGCCGTATGCGACGGTACCTACACCCCGGAACTGGCCGGAGAGCTTAAGAACAGGCTTGCGGAAGTGTTCAACCGAGGATTCTGGGACGGATACTATCAGGGAGCGTATCTCGGACAGTGGAGCGATGTCTATGGAAGCCAGGCCACGAGGACCAAGGTCTATTGCGGCAAGGTCACGAACTGGTTCGACAAGATAAGTGTCGCTGAGATTGCAGTGGAGTCCGCTCCGTTGAACAAGGGAGACGAAGTCATGGCGATAGGAGCAACCTCGGGAGTAGTGGAATTCACCGTCGAGGATATGAGGGTCAATCTCAAACCGGCAGATACAGCCACAAAGGGCATACGCTGCTCGGTGGCAGTCGGCGAAAGGCTGAGGAGGGGGGACAAGATTTACAAATGGGTAAACCAGAAAGATTATGAAGAAAAAGAGAAATAACAGCACCCGGGGGCACAAATCTCCAAAATCATTCCCACAGGCGACAGGCATCGCCAGAATGAGCAGGGACGGATTCATCTTCGTGGAGATTGAAGGACAGGACGATGACGTCTATGTCAAATCCACGAGGACCAGGAATGCCCTTAACGGAGACACCGTACGGGTGGCAATATACAAGGAGAAGGCTCGCGATCGCAGACGTGAGGGAGAGGTTGTGGAGATTGTGGAAAGGTCAAAGAAGCCTTTTGTGGGAGTGCTGCATTTCGTCGGAGCACAGGCGTGGGTTCTGATGCAGTCCCGCACTATGCCGTACGATATCGCCATAGACCAGCAGCAGGCCCTTGAGATGGGAGGAAAGTCGGGGATGAAAGCGGCTGTAGTAGTGGACAGATGGGAAAAGAACGAGATAAATCCTTGGGGACACGTCACCGATGTCCTCGGCTATCCGGGAGAAAACGACACCGAGATGCACGCCATCCTTGCCGAATTCGGTCTGCCTTACAGATTTGAGAAGGAAGTGGAAGATGCCGCAGACAGTATCTCAGAAGCGATTACCGCCGAAGACATCAAGGGGCGCAAGGATTTCAGGGACACCTTCACTTTCACGATAGACCCCGCAGACGCCAAGGACTTCGACGACGCGCTGTCATTCAAGGCTCTCAAGAACGGCAATTATGAGGTCGGAGTACATATCGCAGATGTATCATACTATGTAAAACCCGGCTCAGTCGTAGATAAAGAGGCGCAAACACGCGGCACGTCCGTCTATCTTGTGGACCGCACTGTCCCGATGCTGCCGGAGAAACTGTGCAACAAGCTGTGCTCGCTACGTCCGGATGAGGACAAATTGACATTCTCTACAGTCTTTGAGATAAGCCCTAAGGCAGAAGTCGTGAAGCAATGGATTGGACGTACCGTCATCCGTTCCAACGCGCGACTCAACTATGAGCAGGCACAGGACATCATCACCGGAGCCCCGGCCGCAAAGGACTTCTCCGAAGAACTGAACAATGCCATCACCATCCTCAACGGAATCGCCTCCATACTCAGGGAGAACAAGTTCAAGAACGGTGCAATCCGCTTCGAAAGGCCGGAGATGAAGGTGGAAATCGATGAGAACGGCAAGCCTACGGGCGTACACCAGGCCATCTCGAATGAATCCCACTGGCTGATTGAGGAATTCATGCTGCTGGCTAACAGGACGGTCGCAGAGTTCATCGCAACAGACGGCAAGATGAATATGACGACAAGCAAGAAGGCGAAGACTTTCATCTACCGCGTCCACGCAGAGCCGAATACTGAGAAGATACAGGGACTGAGGGACTTCGCCGGCAATTTCGGCTACAAATTGGGAGAGACCGGAAGCGGAAAGGAAATATCAAAATCCCTCGCCGAACTCTTCGACAAAGCCAAGGACAAACCGGAATTCGGAGCGCTCGAAATGCTTGCTCTCCGTTCTATGGCCAAGGCAACATACACGACTGACAACATAGGCCACTATGGTCTTGCATTCAAATATTACACACATTTCACCTCCCCTATCAGGCGCTACCCTGACACGATGGTGCACCGCCTGCTCACGCTTTATCTTGACGGGAAGGAATCCCAGAACAAGGATTATTATGAGCAGCAGGCAAAGCACGCTTCAGAACGCGAGATAATCGCCGCAGAGGCAGAGCGCGCCAGCATCAAATACAAGGTCGTGGAATTTATGCAGGACAAGCTGGGACAGGAATTCGACGGAATGATCTCAGGGCTTACCGAATGGGGAATGTATGTGGAGATTGAGCCTACGAAGATTGAGGGTATGGTGCCGCTGAGGACCATCAAATCCGATTTCTTCGAATTCGATGAAAACCACTACCGCCTCGTCGGGAAGAGGTCCCGCAAGGTATTCCGCCTCGGAGACTCTGTCCGAATAAAGGTAAAAGCCACGAATCTCGAGCAGAAACTCCTTGATTATGAATTAATTGAAAAAATCAAATAGAAATGAACAGAAAAGTACTACTGATGATTCTCGACGGCTGGGGAGAAGGCCGTCACGACAAGTCAAATGCAATTTACACACAGGGACAGCCTTTCATCGACTCTCTCCGTGCAAAATACCCGTTCTCACACCTCCAGGCCTGCGGAGAACATGTAGGCTTGCCTGACGGCCAGATGGGAAACTCCGAAGTCGGACATATGAACCTCGGCGCAGGCCGCGTGGTATATCAGGATCTCGTGAAGATCAATATGGCGTGCAGGGATCACGCTCTCTACCAGAATGAGGAGATTAAGGCTGCCTACGATTATGTGAAGAAGAGCGGTAAGAAGCTCCATTTCATGGGTCTCGCATCCCACGGTGGAGTACACTCATCCCTCGAGCATCTTTATGAATTTCTCGCTGAGGCAAAACGTCAGGGTCTCGATAAAGTGTACGTACATTGCTTTATGGACGGACGCGACACAGATCCGCACAGCGGCTACGGCTTCGTGGAGGAGCTTGAAGGCAAGATGAAGGAGACCACGGGAAAGGTCGCTACAGTCTGCGGACGTTTCTACGCTATGGACCGTGACAAGAGATGGAACCGCGTAAAGGAAGCTTACGATATGCTGGTTGACGGCAAGGGCGCACAGTTCGCTTCTTCCCTCGAAGGAATCAAGGCTTCATATGACGCAGATGTAACTGACGAATTCATCAAACCTATTGTTGTAACCGAGAACGGCGCTCCTGTAGCTAAGATTGAGGAAGGAGATGCCGTAATATTCTTCAACTTCCGCAACGACCGCGCACGCGAACTCACAGCAGCGCTCACCCAACAGGATATGCCGGAAGAGGGTATGCACACCATTCCTCTCCACTACTGCTGCCTCACTCCATACGATGCTTCATTCACGGGAGTACACATCCTCTTCGACAAGGAAATCGTGAAGGATACTCTCGGAGAGACCATTTCAAAAGCGGGAAAACGCCAGCTCCGCATCGCAGAGACCGAAAAATATGCACACGTGACCTTCTTCTTCAACGGAGGCCGCGAGACACCGTTCGAGAATGAAGACAGAATACTCGTCAACTCCCCTAAGGTTGCCACCTATGACCTGCAGCCGGAGATGAGCGCAATCGAAGTTACAGACAAGCTGGTTGCAGCCATCCGCGAGGAGAAGGAAGATCTCATCATCCTCAACTTCGCCAACGGTGATATGGTGGGACATACAGGCGTTTACAAGGCAATCTGCAATGCAGTAGGATGCATTGACGGATGTGTGGAGGCTGTCGTTACCGCCGCAATCAACCACGATTACGCAATCCTTCTCACCGCAGACCACGGCAATGCCGATTTTGCAGTGAATGAGGACGGAACACCTAACACAGCACACTCCCTCAATGAAGTTCAATTCATTGTAATCAACGAGCCTTCAGTGACATCTGTAAAAGATGGTGCGCTGTGCAATGTTGCCCCTACTATCCTTAAACTGATGGGGATCCCTCAGCCGGAGGCAATGACGGCAGAGCCACTTATTTAAGATGTATAAGTTCAAACCGATACTGAAAACCCTCGTATGGGGGACGGAGAACTGGGTCCTGTCCGGAGTCCACGGCAATGAATCAGTCGTTGCCGAGGGCCCGGAGGCAGGCCGCACTCTCAATGACATCTATGGCGGGGAATTCCCTCTCCTCATAAAATTCATTGACGCCCACGACGACCTCAGCATACAGGTCCATCCTGATGACGAACTTGCCAAGGCGCGGCACGGCTGCAATGGAAAAACGGAAATGTGGTACGTCATCGGGTCAGACAACGGGCATCTTCTCTCCGGATTCTCGAAAGAAATCACAAAGGAAGAATACAAGGCCAAGGTGGATGACGGCACGATTACCGACGCCCTGAGCCGCTATGAAATTGCTGAGGGTGACGTATTCTTCCTGCCTGCCGGGCGCATACACGCCATAGGCGGCGGTTCCCATATCGCGGAAATACAGCAGACTTCCGACATCACCTACCGCATCTATGACTACAAGCGTCCAGGACTGGATGGTAAGCCGCGCGAACTGCATACCGAACTTGCCGTCGATGCAATAGACTGGAGCGTGCGTCAGGATTACCGGACACATTACGAGCACAAGCAAAATGCCGGAATTGAGATTGTAAAGTGTCCGTATTTCACTACAGATCTGTATGACCTGACTGAAGAAGTAAAAGTGAGTCTGTCAGAGAACAGCCCGTTCCTCGTGGTCATATGCTTTGAAGGAGAAGGATCCGTCAACGGGACAAACATCAAGGCAGGAGAGGCGGCACTGATAATGAAGGACGAGGCAGAGGCAATATTCTCCCCTTCCGGGACAATGAAACTCCTTACCAGCAGAATTGAATAAAAAGACAGCCGACTGAAATCAGCCGGCTGCTTTATTTCTATAGAAGTCCGCGGTTGCGGAGCATAGGGGCCGTATCCGGTTCCCTGCCGCGGAAGTCCTTGTAGAGCGTCATAGGCTCTTCGCTTCCTCCCTTCTCCAGGAAGGTCTCCTTAAACTTCTTTGCAAGTTCGAGGTCCCATACTCCATTAGGAGACTCTTCGAATGCAGCAAAAGCATCCTTATCAAGAACCTCAGCCCAAAGGTATCCGTAATAGCCGGCATTGTAGCCGCTTGAGAAGATATGGTTGAAGTAGGTGGTGCGATAGCGAGGGATGATTTCGTCGATAAGACCCATCTCCTTGCATACCTTTGCTTCAAATTCATCGATGTCGATGCCCTCTACGCTTGTCAGTTCATGCCACTTCATATCCAGGATGGATGCAGCACAAAGCTCGGTGGTCATGAAGCCCTGATTGAACTTGAGGGCATTGTTGATCTTCTTCACAAGCTCGGCAGGAATTACCTCGCCTGTCTGGTAGTGCTTTGCATACTGGGCAAGAAGTTCCGGCTGGAATGCCCAGTTCTCGTTGAACTGGGAGAACATCTCCACGAAATCCCTTGTCACATTCGTTCCGCTGACTGAAGGATAATGGCACTTCGAGAGGAAACCGTGAAGGGCGTGTCCGAACTCGTGGAAAGCGGTCTGGACCTCATCGATAGTAAGGAGGGCCACACCGTTCTCGTCAGGAGACGTGAAGTTGGCAACGTTGACGATGATAGGTCTCACGTCATTGCCATCAGCATCATAATGCTGCTCACGCACATTGTTCATCCAAGCTCCTCCCCTCTTTGAAGCACGTGGGAAGTAATCGCAGGTGAAGATTCCGATGAGAGATCCGTCATCATAAGTAAGTTTATAGACTTCAACTTCAGGATTGTACAGAGGAACGTCCTGAATCTGCTCCACATTGACGCCATAAAGAGTCTTGGCTGCAGTGAAGACACCCTTCTTGACATTGTTTATCTCAAAGTAAGGTTTTGTCAATTCCTCGTCAAGGTCATATTTAGCCTTGCGTACCTTCTCAGCATAGTACCACCAGTCCCAAGGCTCGATCTTGAAACCAGCCACTGCCTCCATATCGGCAATTTCCTCCTTCGCCTTCTTTACTGCAGCGACCATGATGTTGTCAAGGAAGGCATCCACTGTCTGATGGTCGTGTGCCATCTTTGATGCCAGGGTGAAATCCGCCGGATTGTCATAGCCCATAAGCTGGGCCTTGCGGATACGCAGAGCCATCACGTCAAGGATAAGCTGGCTGTTGTCGTATTCATTGCCGTTGTGTCCGCGGTTGCTATAAGCCTTGAACATTCTCTCGCGAAGATCACGGTCCTCTGTGGTGGTCATAGCGGTAGGATATGCCGATACGCTGATGCCGAACTCCTCATTGAATGCATTGCTTTCTGCAAGAATATTGTTACCTATCTTATTGATTTTAGCAGACATCTCAGCATTGATTTCACGCATTTCAGCCTGGTCTTCCTCACTGAGGCCGATTCCATTCTTCTCAAAAGCCTCATAAATCTTCTTGAGAACCATCTGCTGCTCACGGGTGAGACCGCTCTGGTCTGCATTATACACGGCGGAGACTCTCTCAAAGAGCGCTTTGTTCATATAGATATTGTCGCTGTGGTTGGTTGCAATAGGGGTTGCATCCTCGATGACTTTCTCCATCTCAGGAGAATTCTCTGTCTCAGCCAAATTGTAAAGCACACCTGAAACCTTTGAAAGAAGGGCCCCTGACAGCTCGAAAGGAACTATTGTGTTCTCGAATGTAGGCGCATCCGGGCAGTCGATGATTGCCTGGATTTCCGCCTCCTGCTGCTTGATTCCTTCCTGGATTGCAGGAATGTAGTCGGAAAGTTGGATCTGCTCGAACGGAGGAATTCCGTAAGGAGTGTCCCATTCAGTGAAGAACGGGTTTGTTCTCTGTTGACACGCTACAAGACTCATAACTGATGTCAAAACTAAAATTACCTTTTTCATATCATTTGTTCAAAATTATATACGTTGGAAGATGGTCGGAAAAGCCGTCAAGGAACTCCCCGGAAGAGAAAGTCCTCAACGGTGTCCCTTTATAACGTCCGCTCTGCTGAATCAGGAAGTCTGGCTTGAAAATCTTTCCATAGAACTTGTTGTCCTCAATCTTCTGGATTTTCAATCCCTTACCCTCTGTCGTAGCCTTGTTCACGAGTATCTGGTCAAAAATCTGCCAGGTTCCCTTGTACTCCATCGAGCCATAGCCTGCCTTCAGCATAGAGTAGAATGGAGAGAAGAAATCATCCTCCCCGAGGTCAGCGATGAATTCCTTGCCGTGAAGTCCCTTGACCATACTCTCATCCACCGGGTCGTCATTCATATCTCCCATTACTACAATCTTGATTCCCGGGTAGTCCTTCATCAGCTGGACGGCCTTCTTGTAAATGGCTTCAGCACCCCACACACGGGTATCTGTGCCCTTGCCGCCAATTCTGGAAGGGAGATGCGCCACCATAAAGGCAAACATCTCACCACCGAGGAGCCCGCGTATCACGAGGACATCCCTGGACTGCACAAACTTGAAATGGACTGTCTCGGTTTCAAGCAGTTTGAAATGGTCCGGCCTGTAGAGAAAAGCCACATCAATCCCCCTCGGGTCAGGACTTTCGGAATGGACTATCTCATAGCGTGCTTTTGCTATTTCCGGCTGGGCGACAAGGTCTTCCAGCACCTTTTTATTCTCAACCTCGGCGATGCCGAGCACAGAATGAAAGGCTCCGTTCGCATCAGCCATTGCCTTTATCACACGGGCGATATTGTGCTGCTTCTTCCAATACTTCTCCTCCGTCCACTTATAATACCCCTCCGGCAGGAAATCTTCATCATTCTTGTCCTTATTGTCCACAATATCAAATAGATTCTCCACATTATAGAATCCTACAACATATCTCTGCTTCTTCGCTCCGCAGGAAGGCAGAGTGATGACGGTCAGGAAAAGCAGAATCAGAACATATTTTCTCATTGCCACCAGAATTTATTATTCGCAGGATTTTCTGCTTCTATTGCTTTTGCTTCAGCTTCCCCGACCACGGCAGGAAGGTTTACGAAGAAATCAAGTCCAAGTTTCTCCTCTAGTGCGTCAATCGACATCAGCATTGTATCCGGAAGAGTCTTGGTGAAATCAACGTAAGCATTCTTTTTATTCTCAAAATATGCGGCAATTCCGATGTAAGAGTCTTCTTCCTTGTTGTAAGCCAGAACAGCACGGTAAATGCCGTTCGGCACCGTTACCTTTTTTGCAGGTTCGGCATTGTCCTCAACCTGATATTTGCTTTCTGAACTGTCAGTTCCCACTACAACATACAATGTATCGCACTTTCTCACCCATACTCGTTCCATCTCCTCAAGACTTGACCATATTCCAGTGTTCAGGACTGAACTTTGAGGCATAATATTGGTCGAGAGGAATGCATCAAGCTGGCGACGCCCTCCTCTTGCAGCATTTGGCATCATATGTCCTCTAATGAATTCTTCACCGTCAAAGGTCCTGTTTTGGAAAGACCTTGTGAGGTCAGCCTGATACTCCTGCTCTACCAAAGGGTCATAGGCATACGAATCCGGACGGGAATCGTTCTTGTCCGAAGAGCAGTACGGAAAGCATACCCAACTTGAAAGCCGTTTCCCGGTGTCAAAGTAGGCGGAGTAGTTTCTCTCCCCGTTCCCGTCATAATGGCATACATATGTAAGATTGTCTTCTTCCGATGTAGCCGGGAGTTCCAAATAGCCACAAGTTGCTTTGTCTGCCTTTATTCCCGGGTATGTACCGGCCTGCTTGTTCTCAAAATACGCCTTGTCCGTCTCAACTACGCCATTATATGTCTTCTTTTGGGCAATGATTGAAATCCTGTCCCCGGCTTTCAGACCGATTTTTGAAAAATCCTCATTTTTTCCGTCCTTCTCCGGTGCAAGTCCGTAAACATATATATAACCTGTCTCGTCAAGCAGATACAGGTCGCCGTATTCTTCCTTTGCTATCGAGACAATCTCCCCTGAAAGCCTGTACCAGTCAGTCGCGCTGTCATTCAAACGCCGGAATTCGGCTATTGAAATTTTCTTGATGTCGTCATCCGCATAACCGGCCCCCTGGCTCACTCTCACCACTGCAGTCAATACACCCGAAGTAATGGTAATAGTTCCCTCCCTTGCCTTTTCTATATTGGAGGGAACGGTGACTTCGGCTTTATTCACCGTCGGAGAACCCGAACCGGGATTCAATTTTATCCAATTTTCCACACTAGAACCGGTCCAGTTCCCTGTTGAATTGATTGTAATGGTCTGGGAACCTCCTTCTTTGGGGAAAGTCAAAGCGGTCGGGGACACGCTCAGACTTTGTTCATTGTCCTTTTCGGACTTGGTGCAGGACATCACGCAAAAAGCCGTGGCCAGCACAAGAATAAATGTGCGACAGGTTTTCATTGCAATAGTTTTAGTCATTCTTTACTTATCGAACTCATAAAGATATTAAAAAATTACTTTCCTGTCAATTCTGCCAACAAAAGGGCGGCCCAAAAAGGGTCGCCCTTGAGATCATTTTGTTAGAACTGCTATTAGCCTAATCATAAATTATAGGTTCGCTGCTTGCGTGACTGAAATATATACCGCCACAGAGTTCAATGGTTCCGTTGTAAGTATCCTTGTAACCGATCATAGTAAGGCTGTCCCCTACCTTGATGCCGGCAGCATTGAGGAAGTTCTTACGGTTGTCTCCGGAAGCACCGTATCCAGGATAGCATCCGTAAACATAAAGCTCTGCACCATCAGCAGCCATATGAAGGTTGCCATAAGTCGGATTATCTATGGTAGTGATGACACCCGTAACCTTATAAAAATCGGTCTTTGAATCAGGAGCAGCATTAAATTCTGCAATAGTAACCTCCTTTACGTGAGTTACAGACTCGAATGCAGCGACACCTGTCATTTCGATGGTACCCTTGTACTCAGCCCTCTTGCCGACAACGGTAACAATGTCTCCAACCTTTACACCGGTCTTTTCGAAATCGCCCTTGGCGCCAACGCCATATACATAAACTTCACCTGACCAGTCCTTAACATAGATATTGCCATATCCGGCATTTGCAACCGATGTCACCACACCGGTAACCCTGTACTGAGTGTCACCTACAGGTGCAGCATTGAATTCAGCAGCAGTGCACTCAATGATTGCACCGGTCTGGGAAACAGCAGCGGATGCATTATATTCCCTACCCGCTGATGTTGTTGAGAAAGTAAGTTCGGCGCTTCGGTCGCCACCATCATTTCTTGCGGCGTGGAAAGAAACGGTAGCAGCAGAACCGGCTGTCGTAATACCGGTAACTGAAAGCCAGGACTTGGCATTGTCAGGAATAACTACGGATACGCCATTACCCTTGCAGGTAAGAACGGCCTCGAAGTCACCGCCTTCAATAGGGAGTACATTGCTCTTTACTCCATCAACAACCAACGAATCGCACTTGATGAGGGATTTGTTGATCTGATATACGTAAGCCTCTTTTTCCTTGGTTTCAGGGGTAGTACCATACTTCATGATTTTACCCTCGATGATTACTTCATCACCGATATCAAGGTTGTCACCAGCCTTGAATGCTGCGCCGTTAAGCCAGAGTGCACGATAAACCTCGAAATTTTTCCCACTCTCATTCTTTCCGTCGTCGGAAATCCAGAAAGTAACGTTTCCGTACTGTACACTAAGGTCAACAAGACTGCAAACAATACCTTTGACGCGATAATCTCCCGGTGCCACGTCTTTGTCGGCAAGAGCACTGCAGATCTCAATCGCCTCTGCAACAGACAATGTCTTTGGCTCAACCTTTTCAGCCTGTTGCAAAACATTGATAGACTGTTCCCTGCCTGCGCAGACAATCTTAATCACTGCATCACGTGTCTGAGGTGCCTTTTCGGCAGAGAAAGTAACAGCTGTCTCTCCCGCACCGCCGGATGATGGAGAAATGCTAAGCCACTGAGGCATTGAGTTGATGTTCCAGGAATCCGTCGCTTTCACTGTGATAGTCTTGCTGTTGGATCCTTCACCATTGGTAAGGCCAATGTATGAAGAAGATACCTGGATTTCATTCCAAACATTTGGAGTTTCCTTTGCACATCCGATTACAAGGGCGCAAACGGCTGCGAAAGCAGTAAGAATTTTTACGATTTTCATACTTATAACCGGAATTTATTAGTTGAACAAATACTTGATACCGATAGATGCGTTCCAGCACTGGCCAAGAGCATGACTATAAGTGAAAGTCTCGGTGTTTCCGCTAATGAAAGAAGGAGTAGAATATGTAGCATATCCTTCTGAATCAACTCCCTCATACTTGAGGATACGTCCATCCGTGATAGCAGGATTCATAAACTTTGAAACGCCCCAAGAGCTGTTGAAGATATTCAATACGTTCTTTACATCAAGGCAAAGCTGGATAATATTGGATGTCTTGTGATTATTTGTGGAAGAGAGTACGAAATCATGCTTGTAGCTGAAGTCAACACGGTGTACCCAAGGTGAGTAAACACTGTATCCCTCGGCATACTGTCCCTGATGCTTACTGAGATATGCATCGTTGTGGATGAAATCAAGATAGCGCTGTGCATCGTCTGAAGAAACAAATCTCATTTCATTGTTCTTCACCTGCTCATCTGTTGGGATATAAACGGCATCGTAGTTGTATCCGTCACCGTTCATATCGTTGGTCATCATATATGAGTAGTTTGCGCCGCCCTTCCAAGCCTCATAGATGAAGCTGTAGTGGTTTCCGCTATGGTCGTGATGTGTGAGGGATGCAACAAGACGGTCAGGAGTAACATACTGAGAGTTGTGAAGACGAATCTCGTTAGGACCATCTGAAGTAGGAACATAAGTGAATGCAGACTCAGCTGCGGAGCCAGGCATACCGGTGATTTCCTTTGATACTGTGTGTGTGTAAGCCGCGGTAAAGGTAAGTTCCTTGATAGGCTGAACAGAGAATGTAACATTTGCGCTCCATCCGTAACCCTGGTTGGTATTTTCAAGGACAAATGCCTTTGTCTTGGATGCATCCTGGCCTAAACTTCCACGGAAGCCAACAGGATAGATAGGACGGTTGTCAGCGCCGTTGAATCTTGCAAAGCCCTTGACTGTCGGGATAGACCAGTCTGAGATGCATACCGCATTGATAGTCTTGTTGAAGATTCCTTCAGCAGAAATACTCATAGGGAATGAGGTAGGGAATGCATAGTCAATTGCAAGAGAGGTCTTCCATACCTGAGGCATCTTGAACTTAGGATCAACACCGTTGATTGCAGAAGGAAGAGCGCCGTCTTCAGGTTTGACGGTTGACGGATAACCAAGTCCGATGAGCTTCTGGAGAAGAGCATCAATTGTTGCCTTCCCGTTTGCATCGGTAACAAGACCACCTTTGAATGTGTCCATAGAGTAACCCATATTCTTAGCATTGGCTGCATTAATCTGAGCTGCATACTGAACCAGACCGCCGTTTGTAGGCATATTGGTGAAGAATACGAGAGGGAGACGGCCGCTGAACAGACCGGTACCTCCACGAACCTTAAGGCTCTTGTCTCCAAGGACATCCCATACGAAACCTACGCGAGGTGATACGGTAACGCTTGCATTAGGCCACCTTCCGGTGTCGACGTGACGAACGTTGCCTTCTTTGTCATAATAGTTCTGTGCCAGAGCCTTATTGTTGGTCATAAGGTCCTTGTTGTCAAAGAACAGGCCGTCCAAACGCAAGCCATAGGTAAGCTTGAATCTATCAGTAGCCTGCCACTCATCCTGCGCATAGAGGCCAGTCTTGTGGAACTGTACGCGAGCTGCAGGGTTCTGCTCTCCGTCATAACCGTAGGTAAGGCACACAACATCAGGAGTTGCACCGTTGATAAAGTCATCCACTGAATTGTATCGATAGTAACCTGTACCGTTTCTCATATAAGCGTTATCAGCCATCTGGTATTCATAGCTGACACCTCCGGTGATTTTGTGGTTTCCTGCGTACCAAGTGAGGTCGTCACGAACTGTCACAATAGTGTTGTGAACTGCGTTGTTCCAGGTGAAGAGTTCATAACCGAGAGCCATATAGTTATCTCCATCCTTAGTGATGTCGATAAATGGGAACTCGCTTGAGTTTGTACCACGAACATCATCAAGTTTTGAGAAAGTTGCAAGGAACTGGTTGGAGAGATTGTCGCCCAGACGGCTATTGAAATCTATTGATGCTGAATGAACGATGTTCTGCATAGAATACATCGCATTTGCGAATGCCATTGAATTCTTTGAGAAACGTGAGCTAGCCATACGGGTGCCGCCGTCCATTGAAGTTCCGTTTGTTGGATTCCACACATTGTTGAGCGTGTAATTGTAACGGATGGCAAGGTGGTTATTGTTATTGATGTTCCAATCGATGCGGGCAAGAGCCTTCATATTACTCTCGTTTGCAGGGAAATCAGTCCAAGAACCCGTGTCGTAACCGTATTTGTCTTTCACGAATTTTGATACCTTCTCAAGGTCGGCGTTTGTTGTACGTGAAATATAATTATCCGCATCTGACTTTCCGTCAACTGAACCCTTCCAGCGATTAACAATAGAAGGGATTGTCGCATATTCAAAGTTAGCGAAGAAGAAGAGTTTATTCTTGATGATAGGGCCACCGAACGTGAAACCGTAGTTAGTATTACGGTCCTTGTCACGGGCACCACCGATCTGCTCTCCATCAACAGTATCACCACGCATAAGCTCATTGCGGTGATAAACATAAGCACTTCCCTTGAACGTGTTTGTACCTGACTTGGTGATAGCGTTCACGCCACCACCGATGAAATTGGTCTGACGAACGTCGAACGGAGAAATAACAACCTGAAGTTCCTCGATTGCATCGATGGAAATAGGGCTGCCGCCACCAGGGAGGTTCTCGCTAAGACCAAAGTTGTTGTTGAAGTTTGCACCGTCGACTGTGAAGTTTGCAGTACGTCCGTCAGCTCCGGCGAAGCTCATTCCGTTTCCTCCATAAGGAGAAAGACGTGTAACATCTGTAATACTCCTGCTGACAGTAGGCATATTCTCAATTTGGCCTCTGTTGATATTGGTTGCGGCACCTGTCTTTTCAGCCGCGAACTTTGAAGCCGCCTCAGAAATAACGATAGCCTGTTCGAGCACTTCCGTATCATCCCTCAATGAGACGTTGAGTGAATAAGGCTCAGCGAGGATAAGTGTTACGTCCGTGTAAGTCAAAGACTGGTAGCCGAGGCAGTCAACCTTTACCTGATAAGGGCCGCCCGGACGCATACCATTGATGAAGAACTGACCTTCCTCATTGGCAACAGCATAATACTGTGTACCTGAAGGAGTATGAACGGCAATAACTGTAGCACCAGGGATAGACTCGCCCTGGGCGTCAGCTATCCTACCATTCATTGATGACGTCGTGATCTGGGCATAGCCAGACACAACAAATAGCATCGTTGCCGCAAACGACAACAAAACTTTGATTAACTTGTTCATACTAGTTTTGATAATATTTTAGGATAGTTTATTTCCGAATGCGAATTTACTCCATTCATTCAGCATGGGCAAAACTTTATCGTTTTACCCGCATAAAAGTTATTAACAATTTATCAACAAACTTATAAACAATGGAATTATGCAGTAATTGGAAATTGGAATAAAAGAGTTAAATTTGCGCCGTTAAACATACGGGGACAGATTTGTATGCTTGCAACCCCGCCAAAAAATGCTAAAAAATGAAGACTTATCTCTTTACTTCTGAATCCGTTTCAGAAGGCCATCCGGACAAAGTTGCCGATCAGATTTCAGATGCAATCCTCGATGAATTCCTGCGCCAGGACCCCGAATCCAAAGTGGCGTGTGAGACATTTTGTTCTACAGGTCTTGTAGTCGTAGGCGGAGAAGTCCGTTCGAACGCATATGTGGACATCCAGCAAGTGGCGCGCAGAGTCATTTGCGACATAGGCTATGACCGTGCCGAATATATGTTCGACGGAAATTCCTGCGGAGTTCTTTCAGCAATCCACGAGCAGAGCGCGGACATCAACCGCGGCGTCGTGAGGGAAAATCCGGAAGACCAGGGCGCCGGAGACCAGGGGATGATGTTCGGCTATGCCTGCAACGACACCGAGAACTATATGCCTCTCCCGCTTGCCCTCTCGCATCTGGCGCTTCAGGAATTGGCGAAAATCCGCAAGGAAGAATCAAAGTTGATGCCTTACCTGCGTCCGGACGCAAAATCCCAGTTCACAGTGGAATATGACGCCGGGACCAATCACCCCGTCAGGATACATACAATCGTAATCTCCACTCAGCACGATGAGTTCGATACCGACGAGAAGATGCACGACAGGATTGAGGATGATATACGCAAAATCCTCATTCCACGCATAAAGAGGCTGCTTCCTGCAGCAACGGCATCGCTGTTCGACCACGATTTCAAGATGCTGGTTAACCCGACAGGAAAATTCGTAATTGGAGGGCCTCACGGGGACACCGGCCTCACTGGAAGGAAAATCATTGTTGATACTTACGGCGGTAAGGGCGCGCACGGCGGCGGGGCATTCTCCGGAAAGGATCCTTCAAAAGTGGACCGCAGCGCAGCATACGCAGCAAGATATATCGCAAAGAATCTCGTAGCGGCCGGAGTTGCGGACGAGATTGAAATACAGGTTTCGTACGCAATCGGAGTTGCCGAGCCGGTCAGCATTTATGTCAACAGCTACGGCACCTCGCGCGTCGGTGACGACTCCTTTATCGCAGAAAAAGTATCAAGCCTGTTCGACCTCAGGCCAGCCAGGATTATAGAAAAATTCGGTCTGAAAAAGCCAATCTACGAACCTACGGCATCATACGGCCATTTCGGCAAGGAGCCATACGTCAAAGACGGAATACAGTTCTTCGCCTGGGAGAAACTTGATGCCGTGGATTCTATCCGTGTAGCTTTCAAGCTGTAAGAGGAAATTCCGGCTACGGCACCATTCCCGCATAGCCGTAGCCGTATTTTACTGATCAAAGATGAAGGAACTTCCTAATCTGCCGCTTTGAAGCACGAGTTGAGCTATACATCCTCTTCGCCAAGTCCATTTTTTCCTCGTCGGACATCTGATACACCCGATTCAGCTCTTCATCCCACAGACAAGAGATTAAATTGGCGTACTCAACATCAGATTCGGTTACATATTCCTCGACAATCTCATATTCGCTGCCTGTTGTAGAATCGAATGCAATAATCATTTCTTCAAAAGAATTATAAAATCCTGCAATAATGTCATATTCAATTATCCTGTAGGTGAATATGATGTAATCTATCATTCTCTCCATCTCCGCCGGGCTCAGTCTGCAGTCCATATTATCCAACTGCTCATAATTGATTGGCTGGTTCTCCCGACATCTTTTCCTTACTAGATTTTTGTACCTCTTCATTTCCGACGATTCAACACTGCTTTGAGTAGAAAAAGGATTTTCATTATCCCGATATGCCAGGAAATTCCATCTGGTTGAAAGAACAGACGAACAGATTTTCTTCTCCACGTGATTGTTTGCCACATATGAAAGATTGTTTCTTATCGACTTCATCGACACTTTTGAAGCCCACCCGAAATGGTGATGAAATAACACCCCTTGACGATGTTTTCTGTAATTGTACGTTCTGACAAAAGCTGATGTATAGTCATTGACGAATTTCGACATTATGATTTTGCTCTCGCACTTGACTGAAAGATGGATATGAGTGTACATAATTGCGGCAGAAAGCACTTTCACATCATATTTCCTTGCCTTTGTAATAATCAATGTAGTTAAGACCAAACGGTCTTTTTCGTCATAAAAGATTACTCCCCAATCGAATGCTCTCTGATAGATATGCTGCACCCCAGCGGCATTGAATTTTTTCTTTCTTCCCTTCATTATTTCTCTCTTTTTTCGGCTACGGCTCTGCTCCTGCATAGCCGTAGTCCAAATTCACCAAATTTTCTCTGACAAAATAGTCCAATTTACCGGTGTAATGCATATGTAAACGCTTATCTTGAAAAATCGCTCCAAGGCCCGATCAATACCGCCAATTTCACAACACCGGCCTCTGATAATTTAAATTTTTCGTATTTTCGCTGACGGACGCAAAAATTATCCATAAAAGGCAAATGCCGAAACTCAAATTCACCATAATGGCGGAAATACCGGAGCCGGAAGTCATCAATGCCGGTTCCCTGCTCTCTGCGTACCGCTCCGGCGCCATCGACCTGATCTGCGTCCTGGGGCCGACCGCTTCCGGAAAGACAAAGTATGCGGTCAGCCTCGCAAAGGAATTCAATTCCCTTTGCGGACAACCCCTGGCGGAAATAATCTCCGCCGATTCAAGGCAGGTCTATGAAGGGATGGACATAGGTACAGGAAAAGACCTGGCAGAATATGACGGCATTCCTTATCATCTTATCGACATACGGCCGGCGGGAGACAAATACAACGTCTATCAATACCAAGCTGACTTCGTCAAAGCATACCAGGACATCCGTTCAAGAGGGGAGATACCGATTCTCTGTGGCGGCACGGGACTATATATCGAAGCGGCCACCTGCGGATATGATTTCAAGAAGGAGGCCCCGGATATCGACCCCGGAAGCCTCCCTTCAAAAACTTACTATATCGGCACCCTGGTTGAACGCGACGTGCGGAATGCCAGAATTGATGCACGGCTCAAGGCCCGCCTCGAAGAAGGGATGGTCGATGAAGTCAGGAAACTCCTTGACGACGGCATCCCGGCAGAAGACCTTATCTATTACGGTCTTGAGTACAAGTTCGTCACCCAGTACGTCATCGGAGAACTTTCATATGACGAGATGGTAACCCTTCTCGGCAACGCCATACACCAGTTCGCCAAGCGCCAGATGACCTGGTTCCGCGGAATGGAGCGCGACGGCATCACTATCCACTGGACGAGGGTATAAAAATATTCGTATCTTTGCGCCGTTATGCCTAAAGCCAAAAGCAAAATACAGATAAGCAACAAGAGGGCGACCTTCGATTATGAGTTCCTTGAGACCTACACCGCCGGAATACAGCTGGTGGGTACGGAAATCAAGTCTATCCGTGCCGGAAAGGTTTCGCTGCAGGATGCCTACTGCTATTTCGACCTGAACGGGCAGCTATATGTCAAGGGTATGAACATCGCGCAATATTTCTGGGGATCCTGGGGGCAGCATGAACCGAAACGCGACCGCAAACTGCTGCTTACCAAGAAGGAACTCCGCCATCTCCAGCATGCCGACAAGGAGAAGGGACTGACTATCGTGGCAGTCAAAATGTTCGTGGCGGACAACGGCTACGCCAAACTTGTCATCGCTCTTGCGAGAGGCAAGAAACAGTACGACAAACGCCAGTCCATAAAGGAAAAGGACATCCGCAGGGAAATGGAGCGCGGATAGAGTCAATCTTCTGCCAAATTGTCAGTGGAATATTATTTGCCATTGTCTTTTCAGAGAAAATTTGAATAAAAGATATTATTATGGCAAGTAAATCATTGAAGGGAAAAATCGGCGTCACCACCGAAAACATCTTCCCTGTTATCAAGGAATTTCTTTACAGCGATCACGAAATCTTTATCCGTGAACTCGTTGCCAATGCCGTTGACGCGACGCAGAAATTAAAAACCCTAGCCTCTAACGGTGATTTCAAAGGCGAACTCGGGGATCTGAAAGTGCAGGTTGAACTTGACGAAAAGTCTAAGACCCTGAAAATCATTGACAACGGTATCGGAATGACATCCGATGAGGTGGACAAGTACATCAACCAGATTGCCTTCTCCTCCGCAGGAGAGTTCCTCGAGAAATATAAGGATCAGATGGCCAGCATCATAGGTCATTTCGGACTCGGTTTTTATTCTGCCTTCATGGTTGCGAAGAAAGTGACTATCGAAACCTTGAGCTGGCAGGAAGGCGCAGAGGCTGTGAAATGGGTTTGCGACGGATCTCCTGAATACACGATGACTTCTTGCAAAAAGGATGACAGGGGCACCGTCATCACCCTGCAGCTTGATGATGATTCAGAGGAATATGCCGCAAAGGGACGTATCTCCCAGCTCCTGGACAAATACTGCAAGTTCATGCCGGTTCCTGTTATTTTCGGCAAGAAAACAGAATGGAAGGACGGCAAGCAGGTGGACACCGATGAGGATAATGTAATCAACAGCATATCCCCGATCTGGACAAAGACCCCTTCAGAGCTGAAGGATGAGGACTATCTGAATTTCTACAAGTCCCTCTATCCTATGGAGGAGGATCCGCAGTTTTGGATACATCTGAATGTGGACTATCCGTTCACCCTCACCGGCGTGCTCTATTTCCCGAAGATAAAGGAAAGGATGGCCATCGACAAGAACAAGATCCAGCTTTACTGCAACCAGATGTTCGTGACCGACCATGTGGACAACATCGTACCGGATTTCCTCACCCTGCTTCACGGCGTCATCGATTCTCCGGATATCCCGCTGAATGTCAGCAGAAGCTATCTCCAGAGTGACACGAATGTCAAGAAGATAAGCACCTACATCACGAAAAAGGTGGCTGACCGCCTCGAGGAAATCTTCAAGGAGCAGCGCGCACAGTTTGAAGAAAAGTGGGACAACATCAAACTCTTTATCGAATACGGAATGCTTTCCGACGAGAAATTCTCTGAGAGGGCTATGAATTTCGCACTGTTCAAGAACACTGACGGCAAGTACTTCAGTTTCGAGGATTACAGGAAGTGCATCGAGACAGAGCAGACCGACAAAGATGGCAAGGTGATATATCTGTATGCCACCGACACTGAGGCTCAATATTCAAAGATTGCTGCAGCTAAGGCCCTCGGATATGATGTCTTGCTGATGGACTGCGAACTTGACAGCCATTATGTCAACATGCTCGAGCAGAAGATAGAGAAGTCCGGTTTTGCACGCGTGGATTCGGCCCCCGTCAGCGACCTCATCGTTAAAGCCGAAAAGGTGAAGCCGGAACTGTCAGAGGATGATAAGAAGGCGATGGATGAACTGTTCAAATCCGTTCTCCCTGAAGGGAACGAATATATGATCGAGGCAGAGAACCTTGGCGAGGAGGCGGCTCCGGTAATGATTACCCAGAGCGAGTTCATGAGAAGGTGGAGGGAGATGTCTGCTATGGGTGGTGGAATGAATTTCTATGGCTCTATGCCTGAAGCATATGAGGTGAAAGTCAATATGGAGAATCCGCTTGTTGCTAAAATCTGGGGCGACAGAGAGAACACCTCCGAACTGCTGAGACAGGTCGTTGACCTCGCACTTCTCGGCTCGGGCCTGCTCAAGGGTAAAGCTCTGGCGGACTTCATCGCCCGCAGCGAGAAACTGCTGAAATAGTATCGAATTTGTAGATATTTCCGGCTACGGCTATGTAGGAGCATAGCCGTAGTCGGTTTTTTATTCGCTATTCCAGTGATTTGTGATGCCATCGCGCTCCATCCGGCGGAACCAGGTCATCTTACTCAAAGTCTATTGCTTTTTACGAGGCTGGTGGGAGAAGGATCTCTTCGGGCCCTCTTCTTTTCTCCAGTAGTCCTCATCGAAATCCGGATGGACGTACTCACCGTCTTTGTCGATGACGAAGGACAGATAGGTGATCTTGTAACCCTGCTCCAGGAACATCTTCTCATAAAAGGTCTGCACCTCGAACAGTGCGTCGGCCTCCTGATCGGGCAAGGCGTTGAATTGCTCTCTCGATGAGGAATAAAGGTCTTCTGTGCAGGCGAGGATTTTAAGACCGTTCGCTTCGGCAACAGCCTTGGAATACTGATGCAGGAACATGCTGTCAGTCTTGAGATGCACGATACCACCCTTTCTGAGAATATTACGATATCTTTCAAGGAAAAGAGGTGAGGTAAGGCGGGAATTTTCGCTCTTCATCTGTGGATCGGAGAAGGTAAGCCATATCTCCGACACCTCCTCCGGGGCAAAGAGGGCTGTGATGAACTCTATCCTGGTACGGAGGAAAGCTACATTTCCCAATTTTTCCTCCTCTGCCTGGCGGGCACCTTTCCAGAGTCTTGCGCCCTTGATGTCCACGCCTATGTAATTCCTGCCGGGAATACGTTTTGAAAGATCTATCGTGTACTCCCCTTTTCCACAACCCAGTTCCAGCACTATATCCCGGGGCGCTGAGAACATTTTCTCATTCCATTTCCCCTTGATGCCGTGGTCTTTCAGTGAGAAATACCCTCCCGCCAACATCTCCGAAGCATCGGGCTGGAGCAGGCAGGAGAATGTCTCATTCTCGGCGAACTTTCTCAGTTTATCGTGTCCCATCTTTCCTTTCTGTAATTATTCCAAGACCGCAAAGTGGCGGATACTCACCAATATACACCGACAAATCCCAGGTCCCCGGTTCTTTCGGGGCTATGTCCGTACGGTACAGGACAACATCCTGTGAGGGATCCCAATACACTCTTTCGCTGAAAGACCATCCGGACGGAGATTTCCAATGTACCGTAATCGGGAAACAGGCAGTCGAAGTGACTCCATCCAACCGGGAATAAAACGAGATATCATACAGGGCAAGAGAATCGCTGAAATCCACATCAAAATGGTAGCGGCCATCTTCGCCTATCTTCGAGGACTTGACGAAATTCTCCCTTATGGAAGGTTCACGACAAGAAAGCGCCGATAAAGTCAGCGCTGTCAAAAACAATATTTCAATGATTCTATTGCTGTGCATCCTTTTTCTTGTCTCCGCCCCTCCTGCGATGGTTCTTACGGCCGGATTTCTTTCCCCTAGGCTTGTCAAAACGTGAAATGCTGTCGTCACCAACCGCAGTGATGAACTCAGGGGCCATAGGTTCGATATCCTCTTTCAGAGACTCAGGCTTAATGCCTTTCCGGTTCATCCTAATAACCTCAAGGACCTCCTCAGCCGTCATCGGATAGACGTCAGCCAACGAGGACTTGTCGTAAGAGAAATACATAATCTCCTTCAGAATGTCTGTCTTGACAAGGTATGCGATTCCGTCCTGGAATTCCAGAGGTTCGTGGACTTTTGGCAGACGCGACTGTGCGTCGAGATAGTTTGCTACCTCATAATTGAGGCAACATTTCAGTTTTCCGCACTGTCCGGCAAGTTTCTGAGGGTTGAGGGAAAGATCCTGACAACGTGCGGCAGAGGTGGAAATGGACTGGAAATTCGTCACATAGTTGGCGCAGCACAATTCCCTTCCGCACACACCGAGACCGCCGATCAAGCCGGCCTCCTGCCTTGCGCCTATCTGCTTCATCTCAATCCTGATACGGAACTCCTCAGCAAAAACCTTGATAAGCTGTCGGAAATCCACACGGCCGTCAGCAATATAGTAGAATATAGCCTTGGTGCCGTCACCCTGGAATTCCACATCTCCAATCTTCATCTCGAGACCCATCTCAGCAGCTATCCTGCGCGCCTTAATCATAGTCTCCTGCTCCCTTGCGATGGCTTCCTGCCACTTTATGATGTCGTAATTTTTCGCCTTGCGATAGATTTTCTTGAATTCGGTGTTCTCAAGGCTGATGCCCTTATTTTTCATCTGTTTGAGCACAATGGGACCTTCAAGAGTCACTATGCCGAGGTCGTGTCCAGTTGCAGCCTCAACTACAACAAGATCCCCCTGCTTGATGCTCTGACCGGAGTCATTGATATAGATTCCCTTTCGCGTATTCTTGAACCTGACTTCAAGAATATCAGGGACTCCGGCCTGTGTCACGCCCTTGAGCCAGTTATGGTCCCCAAGCTTGCAACAACCCTGGCGATAGGTGCATTCCGGTTCACCGGTTGTCTCATCAATAACAACCGTACAGCCTCGGAAGCAATCGTACTTTATGGATTCGTTCTCAAAATTTGCCATACCTAAATCATTCTAAAAAAATAACCTGGTAATCTTTCTGAATCTTACCAACTTATTTTTTCATCATTCCTAAACATTCAGATACAGTCTGTCAACCATATCCGTAAATAAAATTTTAGGATTCACATTCCTTTCAATGAGCAGTTCCGCACGGCCAAAGATATCAAGCGCCTTTCGCGGAAAACTCTTTTTGCAACGTCCGGCATATGCACTTGCAGTACTGTCTCCAGCTATCCGGCCCAGACCCTGCTGGACAAGAAAAATACCTCTGACAGCTTCTGACGCATATGAGCAGAAAGCCTTCATCCTCTCTCTGGAACTCAGGGCAGCAAGACTCTCCCCTATTTCAAGTCCCGACTTCAGGTCTCTGGAAACCAGCGCATCCATCAAAGATATGAAGATTTCTCTGAATTCCGCAACACTGCTGTCCTCCGGCAAGTCCGGAAGTCCTTCAGGAAAGACTCTGATATGCAAGCACCTGGAGTCTATCGTACGCAGAACCTTCTCAGGAGAATGGGTGATGAGGATGAACACGACTTTGCCTTCCGGCTCCTCAAGTGACTTCAAAAGTTTGTTCGCCGCAGCGATATTCATCTTCTCGGGAAGGAACATCACCACAGCCTTGTATCCTCCTTCAAGAGAATTGAAAGCCAGTTTTTCGCAGATGAAATTAGCTTCATTGACATTAATCACCGTCTGCTTTCCTTCAGCCCCGATCCTGTCATAAAGCTCCTGCTCCCGAAAAAACGGATTCTCTGTAGCAAGTGCCCTGAACTCAGCGATATGGACCACTGAAGTATCTTTGTCGTGAGTCTGGATCGGGAAGATATAATGGACATCCGGATGAATCATCTTGGAGATTTTTGCATTCGCCTCATCCCCATAGAATAGATATTGAAGGAAAGCCTGACAGATAGGGAAAGCCCCGCCTGCGTCTTCTTCGTGCAGCATAACGGCATGAGGAACTTTACCGGTATCCACCATACCCTTCAATGCAGCCACAACAGTGCCGTTCCCTTTTATCTCGTTGAATGTCATATTTTTCTGTCAGCTGAAAAGCCGGCCAGAGCCGTCAGATATTCTTTCTCCTTTGAATCCGGCAGGATTGATAACGACTCCACAGCCTTATCTACGTATTTCCGCAAGCGGTTCTTTGCACATTGGATGCCGCCATTGGCAAACACAAACTGTCGGACCTCCTCGGCATTCTCAGGCTTGGAATCAATCTCAGCCACCTTTTTTCTTATTTCTTTTTTCTCATCCTCATTCACAGTCTCAAGTGCACCAAGCAGAGGTAACGTGATTTTCTTTTCCATCAGGTCAACGCCAACCGGCTTTCCAAGAGATATGTCGGAAGACTCATAGTCCATTATGTCGTCCTTAATCTGAAATGCAAGTCCAAGGTTCCTCCCGTACTCTTTTGCCGCCTCAACTATCTCCTCTGTTGCATTCACTGATATTGCGGCACAGGCGCTGGCAGTCTCGAACAATGATGCAGTCTTGGAATAAATGATGCGAAGGTACTCCTCCTCGGAGGTATCCGCAGTGGTCGTTTTCTCCAACTGGAGCATCTCACCCTCTGCCAAGCTGCGGAGAGTGGAAGAGAACAGGTCCGCTATCCTGTCATCCTTCCTGCCGCCGGACAGAATGCACTTCATTGTCTGGACCAGCCAGAAATCTCCAATCAAAACAGATGCGGTCTGTCCTAAACTTGCATAAACCGTAGGAGCTCCGCGGCGTACCATGCTCTCATCTGCGACATCATCGTGAATCAACGTGGCATTATGAAGCAGTTCCACAGCAGCTGCATAGTCAAGGCTCTCATTTGTCACACACCCACCGGAGCAAGCACGTGCCATCAAAAGAGAAACGAGCGGACGCAATTTTTTGCCCCCGTTCGCCAGAATAGTCTTATTTGTTTTATCCAATAATGAAATATCGCTTTCCAAGGAGGATTCAATCCGCTTTGTCATCCGGGTCCAATCCTCCCCGAGGAACGATATCATTTCACAATTGACCATTTCTACAAAAGTTCTTCAAGTTCCTCAATAGTTTCAGGACAATGGAGCAATGCTCTGGAGTCAGAATCCAGCATCCCTTTCTCTACATAAGTGTCCATCATTTCCTTAAGGCTGTCATAAAACCCGTTATAGTTGTAAGCTATTATCTTTCCGCTGTACAACTGAAGTTTGGCAAGCACATAAGTCTCAAAGAACTCATCCAAGGTTCCGATTCCTCCGGGAAGGGCAATTGCATAATCCTTCCCGAGTTCCCTCATTTTCTCCTTACGCTCGGACATAGTATCCGTCCAGCAGATTCGGCTCAGATTAGGATTCAACACATCCGCCATAAAACGCGGCACGATGCCGATATTCCCGTTTGAATATTTTGCGGCCTCATCCGCAACGACACACATAGTACCCTTCGTAGTACCCCCGGAGACTATTGTAATCCCCTTTGAACAAAGGCATCTGACCACTTTTTTCGCTTCCTCGTTGTATTGAGGATCGATTGTCCTGCTGGCCGAACAGAAAATAACAGCAGTCTTTCCCACTTGTCAATCAAATTAGAAAAGAATAGCCGCAGAAACCTGCAAACCATTGAACTGGGTCTTGTCCTTTATAGCTCCTGCAACGTTCTTGATGATTTCAGGAAGTACCTTATTGTCGAAATTAGAGTTGAAGTTCCAGTAATACTTGACTGACAACTGGAAATGGCGGGTGATATCAAGGCCTCCACCAACTCCGAGGCCATACTCGAAGCGGTTGATTCCTTCCCATTCATTTTTGAAGGGAGTTATCCCTCCAATTGGAGTATTTACGGAGAAACTATTATGTACTGCATATCCGATGAACGGCTCCGCGAACACAAAAGGTCTCAGAATCACCAGGTCTATTCCGAACTGGAGCTGAACAGGAATTTGAACATATCCGATTCTGCTGTTTAATGAAAAGTCAGAACCTACAGGATATGATGAAGAAGAATAAGGAGCATGCAGGTTCATTCCCTTCTGCTGATAAACCAATGACGGCTGAACTGCAAAACCGAGTCCCAGAGGGTGATATGCCGTAAGTCCTGCATGGAATCCAGTGAAATTCTTTCCTCCTATTTCCTTGAGATTGGTCGATGCGGATGTGAATCCTCCGATGACTCCCCATCTTGACTTGCCCTGTGAAAATGCAGGGACTGCTATCAGGATTATCGCTATAACTGTAAATAATTTCTTCATTGTTTTTATAATAATGCATTCAACTTGGCTTCTATTTCCGCCTTTGAAACCACTCCGACGGTACGGTCTACTGCCTGTCCGTTCTTGAAATAAATCAAAGTAGGGATGTTACGTATGCCGCACTGAGCGGCGAATTCGTCTGCATCGTCCACGTTACACTTTGCAACGACAACGCGCCCGTCATATTCTTCAGCCACTTCGTCCACCGTAGGCGAAAGCATACGGCAAGGGCCGCACCATGCTGCCCAGAAATCTATCAGCACAGGCTTGTCCGAAGATATGACTTCATTGAAATTTGTATTTGTAATGACTTGTAACATAATTTTCAAAGTTAAAAAATATCTGACAATTGCCAAACAAATGCGCGAAGGCCCAAGTCCTTGGATTCTTCACTTTTTGCCTTGATGTCTTCAAGGATACCACTAACTATCGAATCCTCTACGAAAGTAAGGATGGCGTGATTCATTGCCGGCCAGGCGTGGTTGCCGAAATGCGGAATACCGTCAGCGCTCCCCCTTCCGGAAATGTCCTCCCAACGGGTAAAGCCGCGCTGTCCGTATTTCTCAAGTATCTCGACAGCCTCATCTCCGCGGGCCTCGTCATAAACTATAAATATCGCTTTCATAAAATTTACTGCTTAAGTGCTTTCTTTTTCTCCTGTCTGGTCGCGAATACGCAATAGACTGTCGGGATAAGAACCAGGGTTACAAGGGTAGAAACCGTCAATCCCCAGCATACCGTCATACCGAGTGACACCCACATTTCAGAGCCCTCACCGGTACCGATTGCCATAGGAACCATACCAAGGACGGTCGTAAGCGTGGTCATAAGGATAGGACGCAGACGGCTCCTTGCCGCAGTAACAGAGGCCTCGATGGCGTTCATTCCCCTCTCGCGGCAAAGTATTGTGTAATCAATCAGCACAATACCATTCTTCACAACGATACCGAGCAGAATCAGGATTCCGATCATAGCCATCACTCCGAGAGGAGTTCCGGTAGCCCAGAGTCCGAGCAGCACACCAACAAATGCGAACGGTACTGAGAACATAATCACGAACGGACTCATAAACGACTCAAACTGCGAAGCCATCACCATATACACTAGGATGATGATAAGGAGCATCAAAGTGATGAGGTCTCCGAACATTTCCTGCTGGTCCTCATAATCACCGGCAACGACCGTGGTAAGTTCGGATGGTATCTCGGTTGTATCCAGAGCAGCCTCTGCTACCTTCACTGCATCACTCAAAGCCTCTCCCTTCGCTACGATTCCCGTCACGGTGATAAGTCTCTCCCTATCCTTTCTCTGGATGGTAGGAGGAACCTCCGTCTCCACAATAGTGCCAATATCCTTGATTCTGACTCCCTTTCCGTTAGGAGCATAGATAAGGATATTCTCCATATCCTCACGGCTGGTTCTGAACTCAGGAGCGTATCTTACCCTGATGTTATACTCCTCTCCCTCTTCTCTGTAGAAAGAGCTTACGGAGCCGCTCATCGCAGCGCTGAATGCCGAACCGGCAGTGACAGAATTGAGCCCGTTGATTGCAAGCTTGGTCCTGTCGAATACGAGCTGATATTCAGGCGTATATTCATCACGGCTGAGGTTAACCTGAGAGAAAATTGGAGACTCCTTCATCTTGCTCTGAATTTCCTTGGCAACTGCATCGGTCTGGTTGAAATCGAAGCCATAGATTTCCACGTCAATCGTAGAAGCTCCTCCCATCATCATTCCACCTTCCTGCACGTTTGCCTTCTTGATTTCCGGATACTTTGCAAGGATTTTACGGACAACTTCGGCGATATCTGCAGTAGTTCTTTCACGGAGTTCGCTACTGCCGACATTGATATTCATCGAACCGATATGCGAGCCATTGCTCCTCATACTAGCGAAGGCATTGTCAGAATCGGCCTGACCGAAACTGTAACTTGCCACCTGGATCTCAGGAATCTCCTCCATCATATCGTTATAGAGGTTTGCCATGACAGCACCGGTAATCTCCTGGTTCGTTCCGACAGGAAGTTCTACTGTCACGGTAAGGCGTCCGTCATCGCCGTGAGGGAAGAATTCGGTCTTGAGGGAAGGTCCGAGAAGTGCAACGACAAGGACCAGGATGCCGAACGCGCTGAAAATCACAGTCTTCCTGTGAGTGACAGCCCAGTTGATAAGTTTTGCATAACCTTCTGATATCCAGTCGAGGAATTTGTTGATCCTTCCGAAAATAGCGACGTGTAACTTGCCTGTCTTCGAACCAGCTTTGAGGAATCTCGAGCACAACATAGGCACGAGAGTCAATGCAGCGGTTGTGGATACTATCATAATGATGCTGACAATCCATCCCAGCTGCTTGAACATAATTCCGGCCATACCGTTCACCATGGTGAGAGGCAGGAACACGCAAAGCATCGTAAGGGTTGACGCAATAACGGAAATACCCACTTCGGAAGTTGCCAATACAGCGGCCTCTTTCGGCTTCTCCCCTCTTTCCAGGTGCGTGGAAACATTCTCCAGCACCACTATGGCATCATCCACCACCATACCTATCGCAATGGACAGAGCGGACATTGAGATGATATTCAAGGTATTGCCTGTCGCGAACAGATATACGAGGGAGGCCAAGAGGGCTATAGGAATGGAAAGGACAATAATGAATGTCGCTCTCCATCTTCCGAGGAATATGAACACCACGAGCATAACCACGAGGAAGGTGATAATAATGGTCTCCTTCAAGGTGTTGATGGTGTTGATTATATTGTCGGACGAATCGACTACTGTGGTGATGGTAATATCTGAAGGAAGGGTCTCCTGAATATCCACAAGCTTTTCCTTAACCTTCTTGATTACATTCACAGTATTGTAGCCTGTCTGCTTCTGGATAGTGATCTGAGCCGAACGGATACCGTTTGTGAACGCTTCCTGCTCCTTCTCCTGCCTGCCGTCACGCAATGTTGCCACGTCACGCAGATACACCACCCTGCCGTTGTATGTGCCAAGCACAATGTCCAGCATCTCGCTCGGGTCATTGAATTCACCCTCTACTCGGAGTGAATATGTATCAGTTCCGATATCGATGCTTCCGGAAGGTATGTTCCTGTTCTCTCCGGCAATGATTGACGAGATGTTCGAGATTGAAAGATTGTACGCTTGCAGCTTGTTAGGGTCGCAATAGACCTGGATCTCTCGGGTAGGCGCACCTGTTACAGACACGGTACCTACTCCCGGGATACGCGCAAGCGGCGTTGTGAGCTTGTCATCAAGAATCTTGTCAAGTCCCGGAAGACTCTCATCCGCAGATGCGGACAGAATCATAATAGGCATATCATCCGCGCTGAACTTGAAGATGGTAGGCAGCGACGCTCCGTCAGGGAGCATCGTGCTCACCATATCCAGCTTGTCCCGGACATTATTCGTGGCCTCTTCGATATCAGTTCCATATTCGAACTGAAGGGTAAGTATGCTGATATTCTCCTTGGACTGAGAATTCAATTCTTTCAGGTTCTCCACACTGTTCAGCGTGTTCTCAAGGAGTTTTGTCAAATTTTGTTCAATATCCGAAGCATTGGTTCCCGGGTATGACGACATCACCATTATGACGTTCGCATCAAATTCCGGGAACTGCGCAATCGGTGTTCTCATCAGGGAAAAGATACCGAACACCATAAAGGCGATGAATACCAACGCCGTAGTGACCGGATTCTTTACCGCAGTCCTATATATGCTCATAATTAAATCACTTCTACGTTAGTACCGTTCTTAAGCGCAGACTGGCCGTTCACAACGACCTTGTCACCTGCTGAAAGACCGGAAAGTATTTCATAATAGTTTTCGAAATGTTTTCCAAGGATAACGACCTGGCTGCTTACTGTATTGTCCGGATTGAGGACGAATACGGATTTCTGGCCGGAGCCCTGCTGCTTGATGATGGCGCGGTCAGGAACGACGATGCTGTGGTTTACATTGAAAGTAACTTTCACCCTTGCAAACATTCCCGGGCGGAGGGCCCTGTCGTTGTTCGGAACGACCACCTCAACATTGAATGTATGAGTGGAAGCGTCAATCGTAGGATGAAGCCGGTTCACCGTACCCTCGAATACTCTTCCCGGAAGGGCATCCACTTCAATCCTCACTTTGTCGCCCTTATGCACCTTGGTGTAGTCGGATTCGGAAATTCCGACGAAAAGCTTGACCGGAGAAATCTGCTGCACCACATAAATAGGAGAAGTCATGGCGTACATATCTCCTGCATCATAATTCCTTGCAGTGACAACTCCGTTGAGAGGAGAGCGAAGGACAGTGTTCTCCAGAAGATTCTCATATGTAGTCTTGCTCACATCATAAGCCATTTGAGCTGTCTCGAAATCCGATGCAGAGATACCCCCCTGCAAATAAAGTTCCTTGAGACGGGTAAGCTCGGTGGAGTCATTCACAAGTTTCAGCTTTGTCTGGATAAGGCTGGCCCTGTCCATTTCGGCAAGAATCTGCCCCTTGCTCACGAAATCCCCGACTTCAACATATATCTTTGAAATACGGTTGCCGTTCTGCGGAACCACATTATTAACAACGAATGCCTGTACATTGGAAGAATAAATCTCTTCCTGAGGTACATCCTGATACTCTGCGGATATGACCCGGACCTTTTTTACGGCATTCTCATATGGATTGCCAGCAGCCACGGTACTGTTATTGCCCTTGCCCGCACAAGATACCAAAGATGCAAAAGCAGCAATAATTGAAAGTGTTTTAATAGTTTTGTTCATATCAGTTGTGTACTTTTTATTCTAAGAAATCATTTCCGAGCGTCTGCTCAAGATTGGTCTTCGCAATCATAAAATTATAAACCGTCTGACAGAGGGAAAGTTCAGCCTGTGTCAGGGCGAGCTGCGCATCATTAAGGTCTGTAAGCGTACTGCGGCCGATGCTGTAGGATTTTGACGCAATGTCATAAGCTTTCTGGGCAGTGGTCATAGCGTCCTGAGCTGCAGAATAACTCTTCATCTGCGTCTCCATCTGGTTCAGGTACTGGCGGATGGCTATCTTCAGTTGCCTTTCCGCATCCATTTCCTGAAGTTTCAGTTCGTCGTACTGAATCTTTGCCTGCTTCACGTTAGAAGCCCTCTTTCCGCCCGAGAAAATAGGAATCTGAAGGCTCAAACCGACGAATGAGTATGGAGACCAATTATATTCGCTGAACTTGAAATCATTGGTCATCGCATTCAAGCTATACGAGAAAGACAGCGCAAGAGTAGGAAGATATGCAGCCTGCTGGAGCTTTATCATATTAGCAAGTTCCTCGGCCTGAATGGCAAGCTGACGGAGTGAGGAATTGTTCTCCAGAGTGGCGTCATCATTCTCGTGGATGGCGCGGAACATCTCATCCGCATAATCGTCAAGATTGCCGACCACATCAATGTCGGTCTCAAGGTCAAGACCTATTACAGCCTTGAGCTGCCAGAGAGACAAAGCAATGGAGCTAAGTGATTCATTGACAGGAGGAATTGCATTGGAGACTGCGGCCTTTGCCCTCGTATAATCCAATTCCGAAGCCTTCTGGACATTATATCTCATCTCCGTGATCCTGAAATTCTCCACTGCATTCTCATACACTTCCTCATACACTGAGAGAGCCTGCTTTGCGAGAAGAATGGCGAAGAAAACTGATTTGACTTCTGAAACCATACTCAGACGTGAACCACGCGCCTTCTCGACTGCAAGTTCGACGTCCTGACCGGATATCCTGATACTTTTCCACAATGCAGCATTTACCAGCGGCATTCCGGCAGAGACTCCAGCGGAGAATGTATTCCAACGTCCGACTTCAATACCTCCACCAGAAGCGCCGGCACCTGGTTTTTCCTGTGCTGCAGGAACGTCATCCCCTCCCATGGCGCCACCGGTGATGGCGCTCATATCGAAGTCCATATACATAACCTGCTTCTTGATGGTCCTCTGATATGAGGCAGAAGCATCTATTTGAGGAAAGAGTGAGGCGTATGTACCTTTCAATGCGTATTCTGACCTTGTAACCTCCCGGTCCGCCACTTTAACTGAAATATTCTCGCTCAGGGCGATTTTCAGTGCATCCTCAAGGGTCAGATACAATGTGCTGTCATCCGGCGCCTTGCTCATTTGAGCGAAAGAAATGGCCGGGATGCCCAGCAGCATCAGTACAATCAATAATTTTTTCATCTACCAACTAATTTTTCATAATTTTTGTGCCAATCCCGCTGCAAATTTCATTCCTATACTGGATGGCCAAAAAAAAGAGCCTAATTCAGGCTCCTTGCGTAATGTGTAGGCTCAGCCTTGGACTTTTCCTGATGGACAGCCGCAGCCGGCACCTTTTTCTTCCTAGCAAGTATCAGCACTGCCACACCGGCAATGATGAACGGAATCGAGTACAACTGGCCCAGGTCAAGGAGCATATTCTGCTCGAAGCCCACCTGCGGTTCCTTGATGAATTCTATCAGGAACCTCATTCCGAAACACCCCAGCAGGAATATGCCGAAGAATGTTCCTCTGTACAATTTGTCCGACTTCCTGTTGTACAGTCCCATCATCACCACAAAAAGAATGAAATATGACAGAGCTTCATACAACTGTGTCGGATGTTTTGGCATCGTTTCACCGGCACGTACGAAAACCATTCCCCACGGCAGTGAAGTAACATCTCCGTATATCTCCGAATTGAAAAGATTACCCAGCCTGATAAGACTCCCGGCAAGCGCCACCGTAATGCACAGATGGTCCATAAGCCACAGGAAATCAATATCAAAGCGTTTGCCGTAATGGCGGGCGAACCACCACATTGCGATAAGAAGCCCTATCGCGCCTCCATGGCTTGCAAGACCGCCTTTCCACGGCATGAAAATGTCAAAGAAACCGCGCCAGCTTGTGAGATAATATCCGGGTTCATAAAAGAGACAATGTCCCAGACGTGCTCCGACGACGGTCGCAATGAGCAAAGTATAAAGGAGAGGGTCCAGAAGGTCTCCCGAAACCCCCTCCTTTTTTACAAACTTCTTGAAAATGCCATACCCGATAATAAAACCGCCCACGAACAGCAGCGAATACCACCGCAGTCCGAAGTTACCGATCCTTAGCAGGAACGGACTGACATTCCAATTGATTGCCAATAAGTCCATTATTCTCTAATAGCGGCGATGCCTGGGAGTTCCTTACCCTCGATGGCCTCGAGCATAGCGCCACCACCTGTTGATACGTAGCTTACCTTATCTGCAAAGCCCATCTGGGTAACGGCTGCAACTGAATCACCGCCGCCTACGAGAGTATAAGCGCCCTTTGCGGTTGCTGAAGCCAGTTCCTCAGCGATACGGAGGGTCCCCTTTGCGAAGAGAGGAATCTCGAATACGCCTACAGGACCGTTCCAAAGGATAGTCTTTGAATCCGCGATGACCTTCTTCCAAACCTCGAGTGATTCAGGGCCGGCATCGACACCTTCCCAATCCTCCGGGATTGCAGTTGAAGGGAACAATTTTGTCTGGGCCTCGTTTGAGAACTCCTGTGTGGCCACAGCTTCTGTAGAAAGGTAAATGTTAACGCCCTTAGCCTTAGCCTCGTCAAGGATAGCCTGTGCATCAGGGATGAGTTCGTCCTCGTGAAGTGAAAGACCAATCTTACCCCCTTGTGCCTTGATGAATGTGTATCCCATACCACCACCGATGATGAGGTTGTCAACTTTGCCTACAAGATTCTTGAGAACAGCGAGCTTTGAGGAGACCTTAGAACCTCCGATGATTGCAGTAAGAGGACGCTGCGCGTTATGAAGTACATTGTCAATTGCCTTGATTTCACCTTCCATAAGATATCCGAACATCTTGTCATTCGGGAAATACTTGGCAATGAGAGCGGTCGAAGCGTGTGCCCTGTGTGCTGTTCCGAATGCATCGTTGATGTAGCAGTCAGCATATGAAGCAAGATGTTTTACGAATTCCTTCTGGCTTTCCTTAACTTTTGCTTTTGCAGCAGCTTTCTCCTCATCGGAAGCATCTTCTGCAAGTCCTCTTGGCTTTCCTTCCTCTTCAGCGTAGAAACGGAGGTTTTCAAGGAGGAGAACTTCACCCGGTTTGAGAGCGGCAGCAAGTTCATCGGCCTTCATGCAGTCGTCAGCAAACTTGACCGGAGCGCCAAGCTTTGCAGAAACGTGGTCAACGATATGCTTGAGAGAGAATTTTGCATCCACTCCCTTCGGGCGTCCGAGATGCGACATAATGATGAGCGAACCGCCCTTTTCAAGGACTTTCTTGAGTGTAGGGATGGCAGCCCTGATACGCGTATCATCTGTGATTACGAAATTCTCATTAAGCGGAACGTTGAAGTCCACTCTTACGATTGCCTTCTTGCCGGCAAAATCATACTTATCAATGTACTGTTGCATAATATGTTTTTGTTAAAATTTTCGAATCCACAAAATTACAATTTTCTACCTATCTTTGCAACTATGATTACTGAATACCCTGGAGTTTTTTGGAAAGATTATGAGATAATCGACAGCGGCAACGGCGAAAAGCTGGAGCGCTTCGGAAAATACTGTCTTGCAAGGCCTGAGCCGAAGGCTCTCTGGGACAAGACCCTGTCAGAATCCGAGTGGAACAAGACTATTCATACCCGGTTTATTCCGGGAGCCGGTTTCGCCAAAGCCGGCAGGGAAGACAGCGGCTCATGGAACCGGCTGAAAGCGATGGACGACCAATGGTACATCCGCTATAAGGGCGGGCAGAAGGGCCTTGATTTCAGTCTCAGACTTGGCCTTACCTCCTTCAAGCATGTCGGCGTATTTCCAGAGCAGGCTCCGAACTGGGAATACATCTATGAGCAGACACGCTCGCTCGTTGAAGCCGGCGGACAAAACAGGCCCAAAGTGTTGAATATGTTCGCATACACAGGAGCGGCATCCCTTGCCGCACGTGCCGCCGGAGCAGATGTCACCCATCTCGATTCCGTGCGGCAGGTCGTAACCTGGGCGAACGGAAACATGGACAAGAGCGGAATGAAGGACATACGCTGGGTAGTGGAAGACGCCATGAAATTCGCAAAACGTGAGGCAAAGCGTGGAAACACATATCAGGGAATCATTCTGGACCCGCCGGCATATGGCCACGGTCCGGACGGAGAAAAGTGGAAGCTTGACGAATGCCTGTTCGATATGCTTAAGAATGTTTCGCGCATCCTTGCTCCGGAAAACAGTTTTATGGTGCTCAATCTCTATTCCAACGGATACTCCCCTCTTCTCGGAGAAACCACGGTCAGGGAAGCGTTCGGAATCCGTGGCGAAGCCGATATACAGACAGGAGAGCTTGCACTGCGTGACCGCTTCGACAAAGCCCTCCCGTTAAGTATCTATGTCCGTCTGAAAAGATAATCTACGATGAGCCGGATTTCTTCTGTGATCAAGAAGGTGCTCACGGCGCCATTCCTGCTACTGATAAAGTTCTACCAGCTGTGCATCTCGCCGCTCAAGCCTCCCTGCTGCCGTTTCACTCCGACCTGTTCGCAATATGCGCTGCAGGCCTTCCGCAAATACGGCCCTCTGAAAGGATTCTGGCTTTCATTCAAGCGCATCCTGCGCTGCAATCCCTGGGGAGGTTCAGGCTACGACCCTGTGCCATAGCCGTGTTCCATTTACTCTTCTATTGTCAAGTCTCCGATGTTCTCATTGGCCTCTTTCGCCGTCGGAATCTTTCCCGATGCGAAATCAACCAACCGGGATAAATTGTCAAGGAGTTTGCCGGCCAGAGCAGCATCACCGCCTTCACGGAATGTATCCGCAAGCAGATACACATAATTGGCGCAAAGCTCGAAATCGCTCTGTGAAAGATCGTAGAACTCAAGATAGAAGCGGGACGATACCATAAGGTCATTCGCCATCGCAATACCCAGTTCGCGTGCCTTGTCCTTTTCTCCAAGCTGATAATAGTATTCCACCATCTGGATTACCATATAATCATTCCCGGAGAATCCCAGCGGAATGGTTTCAATCGGATATGTAGTCTCCGGAACACACTCACGGCACTTGTCAAGCATCTCAAGGGCACGCTCGTACTGGCCCTCTTTCATAAAAGCTCCTGCAACATTCACAAACAGGCTTCTCAGAGACATCACGCCAAGATTGGTATAGAAGTTCTGGTAGTCAACATAATAGTCCTGTCTCTTGACTGCATCGAATTTATAGACTTCCGTCATTAGCCTGTACAGTCTCTCAGCGTCCACCTTGCCGACATCCAGATGCCCTATCTTGTTTCTGATCGGGACAAACTTGTATGAATAACCTTCGTACATAAGGTAATCCTTGATGCCGATATTGATGTCGCCTCCCTGGTTCAGAAGGTTCAGCGGCCTGTCCCACTGATATCCCGCGAGAAAATCCAGCATAAACAGCTCAGGCTTGGTAAGATACTCCTTGCTCTGCGGTATCTCGATGATGATTTCATCAGGAATCACATCGGCATACTGTACCGGAAGGATACCATATTTTAGGACATTGTCCCTGTTGACCGGAATACTGATTTTCCTTGAGCAGATATAATCGGCTTTCCGGTTGCCGGACAGCTGGAGTTTTGCTTCAGGATGCTTGAATACAGCCATCACATCCTTTATTGAAGTCACGGTTTCCCTTGAATCGTATATATAGACATATTCATTCGTTCCGTACAGGTACTGTTCCTGACCGACAGTGAGAGGGAGCGGTTTCGATTCGTTTACGGCATACTTCATCTGATCGATGTACCAGTCCGTGCCAAGCAGGGATGTGTTGACTATTCTTACATCATTCCTGACTTCCTCAACTTCCTGGGCATACCACAGAGGGAAAGTATCATTGTCTCCGTGGGTCACCAGAATGCCCTGGTCGCCGACGGAATTGAGATAATTGTATGCCATTTCAAGGGCTGTGTTCCTATTGCTTCTGTTGTGGTCATCCCAGTTCTGAGCGGCCATCAGAACAGGCACGCAGAGGCATGCAGCGGTAGCAACTACTGCAGAAACCGTCTCCTGCTTTCCTTTCAGCAATTGCTGGATGCCGGAAACAATGGCGGCGACGGCAAACCCTATCCATATACTGAACGCATAGAACGAGCCGGCATATGCATAATCCCTTTCGCGGACCTGGAACGGAGGCTGATTCAGATAGATTACAATGGCTATTCCCGTCATAAAGAACATCAGGAATACTAGCCAGCATCCTCGTCTGTCCTTATTGAACTGGAAGAAGAGTCCGATGAGGCCAAGCAGCAAAGGCAGAAGGAAATAATGGTTCTTGCCCTTGTTCCCGGTCAAAAGTTCAGGGGCGTCGCTCTGGTCTCCGAGTCTGAATTTGTCTAAAAACCCGATTCCGCTCTCCCAGTTGCCATAGAAGATATCGCCCGGATTAGGGCTGTGGATATCGTTCTGCCTTCCGGCAAAGTTCCACATAAAATATCTCCAATACATCCAGTTCAGCTGATAATCGAAGAAATATGTCAAATTGGCGTGCATCGTAGGCTTCCTGTGTTCAGCACCGGCAACCGCTTTGCCCTTTCCGCCCGTATAGGTTTCATAGAATGCTATGGTATTCGCATCGGCATTGCTCCACATCCTAGGGAAAAGCATCTTGCCCTCGGATGTGTATTTTGCACTAAGAGGGCCGTCCACCCTCTTGTATTTACCGTTGAGAGGTGCCCAGTATTTAGGGGTGTACAGTTCGGTAGGGGCATCGAAATACTGACCGTATATCAACGGATTGCTTCCATACTGCTCACGTGAAAGATAGCGCACAAGTGTGAAGGCATTGTCCGGCTGGTATTCGTTGGTAGGAGTCTTTGCGGAAGAGCGTATGATGATGATACTGAACAGGCTGAATCCGACAAGAATGGTCGTGCAGCAAAGCAGTACGGTATTCCAGAAGACCTTCTTTTTCTTCAATGTGCTAAACATACCCCAGAAGCACAGGCCAAGCAGTGCAAGCATAAAGAATGCGGCGCCGGAATTGTACGGGAGCCCGAGCACGTTCACAAAGAAGAGATCCACATACGCGGCAACCTTCGGAAGGTACGGTATGAGGAGGAACACCAGGAACGCAAGGATAAGCACCGATATCAGGAATATCTTCACATACTCCTTCAAGGTATAGGTCGCATCCTCCCTCATCCTGTAATAGTACATAAATACCAGCGCAGGGATGGCCAGGAGGTTGAGCAGGTGTACTCCGATGGAAAGGCCCATAAGAAAGGATATCAGAACAATCCAACGGTTGGCATATGGCTGGTCCGCCTGCTCATACCACTTCGTCATAGCCCAGAATACCATAGCGGTAAACAATGACGACATGGCATATACCTCACCTTCCACGGCGGAGAACCAGAATGTATCAGAGAAACAATATGCCAATGCTCCGACAGCCGCGCTGCCGAATATTGTGATGGCGCCTCCCACAGTATAATTACCGTTATCCCCTTTCTTCACAAGCCTCTTGAGGAAGAAGACTATTGTGAGATAAAGGAAGAATATTGTCAGAGCGGAACAGATGGCACTGAGAGAATTGACCAATACAGGTGCTTGCAGATTATTTCCGAAAATGGTGAAAAATCTTGCGAATAATTGGAATACAGGGTTTCCTGGCGGGTGCCCCACTTCCAATTTATATGATGATGCGATAAATTCACCGCAATCCCAGAACGATGCACCCGGCTCAATGGTTGACAGATATGTGAGCCCTGAAATGACCAGAATGACGAGCGCAACTATCCTGTTCCAAAAGTCAAATTTCTTTTTCTCCATAATCATTTAAACTGCCGGCATAAAATAACATCCGGCCAATCTACAAAGATACAAATTGATTGGTTATCTTTGCAAAAATTATACTATGGCGGATAACGATTGGAAAAAAAGGCTGGGAGTCGTATACTCGACCAACCCGGATTTCAAATATGACGAGGATCCTATAGCGGAAGAACTAACGCTGGAGCCTTCCCGTCAAAAATTGATTGTCACGATTGACAGGAGCGGACGCAACGGCAAGCAGGTGACCCTCGTGAAAGGTTTCAAAGGTTCTGCCGAGGACCTCGCCTCACTAGGCAAGACTCTGAAAGTAAAATGCGGAGTGGGAGGAACAGCAAAGGACGGAGAGATCACCATCCAGGGAGATCTTCGGGAAAAGGTCACCCAACTCCTTATCGCAATGGGATATAACGCGAAAAGAGGAAACTGATGATTGACAGTACTGCAGTTCTGGGAAAACTCATGATGCCGCTGGAAGCGACCCGGGCGATGGAAGGCTCCATCGTCGAGTGGGGTGACATTTCTCTGAACTGTTGGGTGGTCATCGCCGCTGTTTTCCTGCTTCTCCTGAATTTCAATAATTATTTCCGCATCAGATCCCTGCTCTGGGCCGGAGTGTTCAGATGGAAGCCGAACGTAATCCTCGAAGACAGCGTACAGACTTCCAGCACCAGGAATCTGTTAAGCCTGTCATTCATCCTTCCTATCTGCATTGTAACCGATTATTTTCTAATGCCGGAAAGTAATATGCCCGCAGTGCTGATTGCCTTCGCCGGATACTGGCTTTACAAATTCATTGTCGCAAAATGGACAAAGGCTAAAAGGGTGGATCTGAGTTTTCGGATTGTAATAGGCACCATATTGATAGTCCTCGGGTTAGTATTGTCCCATATTAACTTGGGCTGGGAGTTGGAGAAAGGCATAATCCTGGGGGCAATGGGATTCTTTTTCTTCTTCCAGATTATAAGGGAAATTCAATTTTTCAAAACAAAATGTCGGCCTTTTCGAACATTTTTGTATCTTTGCGCCCTTGAATTTTTGCCATTAGGCATATTATTGATGATATGGCCAGCATAAACCGAATCCTTATTTCCCAACAGACCCCGTCCAATCTTACCCCGTACAATGCTCTGGCGGAGAAATACAAGGTATCTTTCGATTTCAAGCCCTTCTTTCTCATAGAGCCCTTGACATCCAGGGAATTCAGGACCCAGAGAATCAATATTCTGGATTATACCGCCGTCATTTTTTCATCAAGACACGCCATTGACGCCTATTTCGCGCTTAGCGAAGAACTGAGGGTCAAAGTTCCCGAGACGATGAAATATTTCTGCACGACAGAGGCTGTCGCAATGTATCTGCAGAAGCATATAGTCTATCGCAAAAGAAAGATTTTCTTCGGCAAGGCTACGCCCGAATCCCTCCTGGAGCAGATCGGGACGAAGCACCAGGGAGAGAATTTCCTGATTACGGCATCCGATGTCACATCAAAGGATACACTGACTGCACTGATGGACGCAAAGGGAATCAAAAACACCAAGGCCGTCTTCATCAAATCAGTCTCCAGCGATATGAAGGGTATCAATCTCCACGACTACGATATGGTAGTCTTCTACAATCCTGCCGACGTCAAGTCCCTCAATGAGAATTTCCCTGATTTCACACAGGGGGACATCAAGTTCGTTTCCTTTGGCAAGTCAATCGTCAAGGCAATGACAGACGCTGGCCTTTCAATCGAGATTCAAGCCCCTTCGCCTGAGGCTCCGTCAGTCGTAAAGGCCATAGAATTATATTTGGAAGCTCACAAATAACAGTTGATGCCGCAGACACTTTCAAAATCGGAAAGACTGTCCGGAAAAACCGCCATCTCGCGCCTTATGGATAAGGGAAAATGGGGTGGAGTTTCCGGATTCAGATATTGTTTTCTGGCTTCAGATGATGCCATGGAGCAAACAGGCGGCAGGATAATGATTTCCGTGCCGAAAAGGCTTTTCAAAAGGGCTGTCAAACGTAATCTCCTCAAGCGCCGCATCCGCGAGGCATACCGCACGCAGAAAGAACTGCTTGGGGGAAAGAATGTTGACATCCTTTTCCAGTACAACTCTGCCGAAGTGATGGATTATGCCACCATCTGCGAAGCCGTTAAATCCATTCTGGATCATATCAACTAATTTTTTCTTATATTTGCCGTTACTATGTCACTGAACGTGCGCAACATATTTGCTGTATTGATGCTGTCCTGCTATTTTTTTGCAGTGGCAGGAGTTGATGTGCACCACTGTGACGACAACGGGAAATCTTATCTTGCACTTCCTGTTTTCGGGATGTCCTGCGAAAATGTCCATCCGCACGATGAATGCACTGAAGAGTGCCACGGAGATGATGATGACTGCTGCTCGGACACAATTTTCCGTATCTCCATTTCGGGAGATGACGTCAAGACCATATCGCTTGCTCCGCTTTTCTCACAAGTGCCTGCAGCCGTCACCACTCCGGTCATCGAAATAACGGAGCCTGTTGCTTCAAGTATTTTCACAACAGATAGTGTCAGTGCCCCTCCGGGAACGATTCTAAAAAAATATTGCGTATTCAGGGTTTAATGTCCGTCTTGCAGACAGACAAACATAAACCTTATATATATACGCGATATGAAACATCTATCATTTTTACTATTTTCAGTCCTTTTCATAGGGCTGGCACCACGCGCAGAAGCGCAAATGCCTGATACGACCGGGATTTACGGAGAGAGGAAAGACTCGCTGGAAGCAGCCGTGTTCGTGTCAAGGCAGGCAGGAAATTACCTTTCCAAAGGAAAAGAGATAAGGACGGAAGTCATCAGTGCCGCAGGTCTTTGCAAAATGGCCTGCTGCAGCCTCGCAGAAAGCTTTGAAAACTCTGCCAGTGTCACAGTCGGCTATGCTGATGCCGTCACCGGAGCCCGTCAGATCAGGCTTCTCGGGCAGAACGGAATCTACACCCAGATGCTGGACGAAAACCGTCCGGTAATGCGCGGCCTAAGTGCCCCGTTCGGGCTTAATTATGTCCCGGGACAGTGGCTGGAGAGCATACAGATTGCCAAAGGAATGACATCCGTCATCAATGGCGTGGAATCCATGACCGGCCAGATCAATATGGAGCACCGCAAGCCTACCGACGAAAAGCCTCTCTACATCCAGGCTTCCGCAATGGCGGACACGAAATGCGATCTCAATGTCATTTCCTCCCTCCAACTCGATGATATGCAGAAATGGAGCACCGTCATACTGGCTCACGTGGATGGTAATTTCAAGCCTATGGACGGTAACGGGGACGGATTCATGGACGACCCGCGCCAGCTCCAGTTCAATTTCGCCAACAGATGGCTCTACTTCAATCCAGGTGGCATCCAAGTGCGTTTCGGAGTCCGGGCAATCAGCGACAGCAGGCTCGGAGGCCAGATGGAAACCTTCGGAGAGGACCGTTGGAAGGCGGATATCCTGAACCGCAATCTTAATGGATACGTGAAAGTCGGTTTGCCGTTGAATGAGGACGGGTCCAAAAGTTTCGCGGTGGTAGCAGACTACACGTACCAGAATATGGAGTCCTCCTACAGCTTTGCACGCAGAAGTTATGATGCCGGTCAGAACACCGCTTTCGCCAACATCCTCTACCAGGACAACAGTAATGAAGCCCATCACTTCACCGCTGGTATCAGCAACACTTTTGACTTCTACAAAGAAACCGTTCTGGGGAAGCAGGCATCAGCGCGTCTCAACGACCTCGGCGCTTTCGGGGAATACACATTCCACAGCGGAGACGTGTTCTCAATGATAGCAGGCCTCAGGGGGGACTGGTATAATCTCGGCGGATTCAGGTTCAGTCCGCGTCTTACTCTTAAATATTCTCCGGACGAGAGCATAGTCCTCAGAGCCAACGGAGGTCGCGGAATCAGATACAGCGTCCCTCTGGTGGACAATTTCGGAGTGCTTTCCAGCGCAAAGACCATCACCGGAGACTACATCTCCCATCCTCTCGAAGAGTCCTGGACTTTCGGAGGCAACGCCACTTGGTATATGCCTTTCGACAAGAGCGGCAAGACCTGGCTCAGCGTAGATTATTTCGGCAGCATTTTCACAAATCAAGTATTCATTGAGTACACTGATACTGAAATACAGTTCTCTGAGATGAAGGACAGACCTGGCTCATATTCCCGCACACACAACTTTCAGGTGGACTTCTCCACCGAACCTTTCCGCGGATTCACTGTGACTCTCACCGGGCGCTACACCGATGCCCGTCAGTCCCTCGCCTGTCAGAGTGATGATGTAAAACCTATGACGAGCAGATATAAGGGTGTTCTCAACCTTCAGTACGCCACGAGGCTGAACAAATGGATCTTCGATTTCACAGCATCCGTGAACGGGCCTTGCAGAGTATGGGACTTTATGAAGGGATATGAAGGCGGCTACTCCCCTGTCTTCCCTCTGCTCTACGCCCAGGTCACAAGGCGTTTCAAGGGTTGGGACATATACTTCGGAGGCGAGAACCTCACGAATTACAGACAACCCAATCCAATTATAGGATATGATGCTCCGTTCGGACCGGACTTCGACGCCAGTTGCGTCTGGGGCCCTGTCAGCGGAATAAAGATATATGCCGGTTTCCGGTTTACATTATGGAAGTAAAGTACATAACGATATGAAAAAAACATTTGCAATCTTGGCGGCAGCCATCCTTTCAGCAGCATTGCTGACCTCAGGAAAACCAGTTGACAAACGTCAGGTAACTTTCGTCACTTCAATCGAATGCAAGAAATGTGTCGAGAAAGTGAGGGAGAATATGTCTTTCGAAAAAGGCGTGGAAGACCTGGAAGTTACTCTTGATGACCAGACCGTGAAAATTACCTACAACACGGCGAAGACCGACACCACAAAACTCGGTGCCGCCATCCGCAAACTTGGCTATACTGCAAAGGTGGTAAAGGATACTCCTACTCCAGCTTCAAAACGGCCATAAACGCGCTCTGAGGCACCTGTACAGTACCTATCTGGCGCATTCGCTTCTTTCCCTCCTTCTGTTTTTCAAGGAGTTTACGCTTACGGGTGATATCACCGCCATAACATTTGGCGGTTACGTCCTTGCGTACCTGCTTCACGGTCTCACGTGCAATGATCTTTGCACCTATTGCCGCCTGCACCGGAATATCGAACTGCTGGCGAGGAATGAGGTCCTTGAGCTTGACGCACATCTTTCGCCCGAAATCATAGGCATTATCCTCGTGTATGAGGGTAGAAAGGGCATCAGCAGGCTCACCGTTCAGAAGTATGTCCAGTTTCACGAGACGCGCCTGGCGGAAGCCTATGATATGATAATCAAACGAAGCATAGCCCTTTGAAATGGATTTCAGCTTGTCGTAGAAGTCGAATACAATCTCCGACAGAGGCATATCGTAATTGAGCTCAACCCTGTCGGCCGTAATATAGTGCTGACTGACCAGGGTGCCACGCTTGTCGAGGCAAAGCTTCATTATCGGCCCGAAGAAATCTGACTTGGAAATGATCTGGGCTCTGATGAAAGGCTCCTCGATATGGTCTATCAGTGTAGGTGCCGGAAGGCCGGAAGGATTATGTACATCCAACATTTCCCCCTGTGAAGTATATACCTTGTATGATACGTTCGGGACAGTCGTGATGACGTCCATATCAAATTCCCTGAAAAGTCTTTCCTGCACAATCTCAAGATGCAGGAGACCGAGGAATCCGCATCGGAATCCGGAGCCAAGCGCAAGGGATGACTCGGGTTCATAGACGAATGACGCATCATTGAGCTGAAACTTTTCGAGCGTGGTACGCAGTTCTTCAAATTTGGAGGCATCGACAGGATACATTCCGGCAAAAACCATAGGCTTGACTTCCTCAAAACCAGCAATAGCCTCACTGCAAGGACGGTCATTCAGGGTAATCGTATCACCCACCTTCACCTCCACGGCATTTTTGATGCCGGTGATGATATAGCCCACATCTCCGCAGGCGATTTCCTGCTCCGGCTGCATCTTAAGCCTCAAGATGCCCACTTCTTCGGCCTCATAATCCATCCCGGTGTTGACGAATTTGATCTTGTCCCCCCTGTGAATGGAGCCGTTCTTAATCTTGAAGTAGGCGATAATTCCGCGGAAAGGATTGAATACGGAATCAAAAATCAGGGCCTGCAGAGGTGCCTGCGGGTCTCCGACAGGGGCCGGAATCTTCTCCACGATGGCATCCAGAATCGGGGCAACTCCTTCCCCCGTCCTTGCAGAAATCTTGAATACGTCATCAGGATCACAGCCGAGAAGGTCGCATACCTGATCGGTAACAACCTCCACCTGAGCGGACTCCATATCTATCTTATTGAGAATAGGGATTATCTCCAGATTATGGTCTATCGCCTGATAAAGATTGGAGATAGTCTGAGCCTGTATTCCCTGGGAAGCATCAACGACAAGAAGAGCACCTTCGCAGGACGCGATGGAACGGGATACTTCGTAAGAAAAATCCACGTGGCCCGGAGTATCAATCAGGTTAAGCTTGTACTTCTCTCCCTTGTACTCGTAGTCCATCTGGATAGCGTGGCTCTTGATTGTAATACCTTTCTCCTTTTCAAGGTCCATATCGTCAAGCACCTGATTCTCCATATCCCGTGCCCCTACGGTCTGTGTCAGTTCAAGAAGGCGATCGGCAAGGGTACTTTTACCGTGGTCGATGTGTGCGATAATGCAAAAATTTCTTATGTGCTGCATATGTCTCGTCGTGTTCAGATTGCAAATATAACGCAAATTTGTTAGCTTTGTAGGTTAGGAGATAAAATCAAAATACTATATAAAAGAAGAAAATCGAATAAATTATGACTACTATCGAGAAACTGACGGCTACCTCATCACAGGTACGCAGAGACATTGTCAGAATGGTAACCAAGTCAAAATCCGGCCATCCGGGCGGATCGCTCGGCATTACCGACATTATGACAGCCCTCTATTTCGAGGTTATGAACCAGGACCCGAAGACCTGGAGGCGTGATGCCAAGGGCCAGGATGCTTTCATCCTTTCAGCAGGACATCTTGCTCCGGTCTATTATTCAATTCTTGCACGTGCAGGTTATTTTCCAGTAAAAGAACTCGGCACACTGAGACAGTTCGGCTCTGTGCTTCAGGGACACCCTTCAATAGCAAAGGGACTTCCGGGCATCTTTATGCCTTCAGGATCCCTCGGACAGGGTCTTTCAGCAGCTGCCGGCATCGCTCTCGCCAAGAAGATGGACGGAGATGACAACAACGTATTCGTACTTTGCGGAGATGGTGAAAGCGAGGAAGGACAGATCTGGGAAGCCGGAATGTTCGCACCTCATCACAAGCTCGACAACCTCATCGCTATGACCGACTGGAACGGACAGCAGATTGACGGCCCTACCTCCACCATCACGGGCATCGGGGGACTTGAGGACAAATGGAGCTCATTCGGATGGAACGTTATCGTTGCCGACGGACATAACTTTGAATCTATACTCGACGCATTCAGCCTCGCAAAGGCCGCAAAGGGAAGCGGAAAGCCTTCAATGATTCTCTTCAAGACCGAAATGGGTCACGGAGTGGACTTTATGGCCGGCACACACAAATGGCACGGAAAGGCTCCTTCAGAGGAACAGTGTGCAGAAGCTCTTAAGCAATTGGAAGAAACACTTGGAGATTATTAATGGACTGTGATTATGAAGAAATATATTGACAGCGGTAAAAAAGATACCAGAAGCGGCTTCGGAGCAGGACTCCTTGAGGCCGGTCGCCAGGATTCAAGAGTGGTTGCATTGACCGCAGACTTGAAAGGCTCTTTGAAAATGGACGAATTCGCAGCAGAATTCCCGGACAGATTCGTACAGTGCGGCATCGCAGAAGCCAATATGGTGGGAGTTGCTGCAGGTCTCGCAAACTCAGGCAAGATTCCTTTCGCAGGTTCTTTCGCAGAGTTCATTTCTGGCCGTGTATATGACCAGATACGTCAGGAAGTAGGTTACGGACATACAAATGTCAAACTCGCATCATCACACGCGGGAGTAACCCTCGGAGAAGATGGCGCCACACACCAGACAATGGAAGATATCGCTCTTATGCGTGCTATCCCGGGAATGGTAGTCATCAATCCTTGCGACTACAACCAGACAAAAGCCGCTACAATCGCAGCAGCGAAATATGAAGGCCCTGTATATCTCCGTTTCGGCCGTCCGTCATGGCCTAATTTTACGGATCCTGACGAACCTTTCGAGATTGGCAAAGCATACGTAATGAACGAAGGAAAGGACGTGACCATCATCGCAAGCGGTCATCTTGTATGGGAATCCCTGCAGGCAGCAGAAGCTCTCGAGGCTGAAGGCGTCAGCGCTGAGGTCATCAACGTTCCTACAATCAAGCCTCTCGACGAGAAAACCATTTTGGCATCAGCTTTGAAGACAAAGGCAGTTGTCGTTGCCGAAGAGCACAACGCTGCCGGTGGTCTGGGAGAACTTGTTGCTGGCGTATTTGCAGCAAACACCCCGGTTCCTGTTGAATTTATCAACGGAGGAGACCGTTTCGGCCAGTCCGGAACACCTGCAGAACTGTTGAAAGCTTACGGTCTCGATGCTGAGAATATTGCAAAGGCCGCAAAGAAGGCTATCAACAGAAAGTAAATGACAGATCAGGAAATCCTGGAACTTTACCGCAACGGTAATTGCGAAGGGGCATTCAATGAAATAATCAAGAGTTACAGCGAACGGCTATTCTGGCACGTTCGCTCTCTTGTTTGTTCTCACGAAGATGCCGACGATCTCATTCAGGAAATCTACATCAAGGTCTGGAACGCACTTCCCACCTTCCGTGGCGACGCCAGCCTCTTTACCTGGCTTTACAGAATAGCCACAAATGAAACACTGAATTTCCTGCACAAGCAGAAATTGCGTGCGGCGCTGTCCTTCGAGAGTCTTTCAGACAAGTTGGCTGACAAGATCGGCGACGACCCGTATTTCAATGGTAACGAAATCGAACGGGCCTTGGGCAAAGCTATTCAAAAACTACCTGAAAAACAGCGTCTGGTGTTCCTTATGCGATATTATGACGATATGAAATATGAAGATATTTCGGAAATCCTCGGCACTTCTGTGGGGGCGTTGAAGGCTTCATACCATATTGCTTACGAAAAAATCACTAAGGAACTTAAACTTTCGATATAACTTATTGTCTAAGAGATTGTATGCAAACAAAGAAAAGACCATATTCCACACCTGAAGGGTACTTCAATGCACTGGAGACAAGGCTCTCCAACATTCCTTCAAATCAATATTCCGCAGGCACGTGGGACAAATTCAAGCCGTATTTAGCGCTTGTCGCATGCTTCGCATTCGCATACGTTCTGGGAGTCAATCTGATCCGTAAACCTGTACGGTCAGAGGAGGAATTCACTGCGGAACAGTTCTACTATTCCGACCTGGTCCCGAAAACAGACCCGTACTTCTACGAAACGGCTTACACCGAAGAAGCGTATGACGAGTCAGACATTGTGGACTACCTCATTGACTCCGGGATTTCAATTGACATGATAGGTTATTATTTATATTAGTTGGTTATGAAAAAGATTTTCACATGCATCATTATGGTTGCCGCCGGTTGTATTATCGCAACGGCACAGCCTCAACAGCAGCTGCAACAGCAACTTCATCAGCAGTGGCAACAGCAACGCCAACGCCAACAGACACCCCAAGAATACGGAATGCATAATTGGGGAACAAGAATGAGGAGTGAAAAAATTGGTTTCCTTACATCAGAAATGGGTCTCACGCCTGAAGAAGCCCAGATTTTCTGGCCGATTTACAACAAAGCCGAGCAGGAAAAGACGATGGCTACGACCGAGTCATTCAAGGCTTACGGAGCCTTGCAGGAAGGTATCAAGAACAGCAGCACGGACTTGCAGAAACTTCTGAACGCGTATCTGGAAGCCAACGGGAAGGTCAATGAAATCGAAAAGAAGTACGTAGGTGAATACACCAAGGTCATTCCGGCAGAAAAAGTTGCAAAATTGTATGTTGCCGAAGAAAGATTCCGCAGGGAGCAGATAAGCAGGCTGAAAGGTCCTTGGAATATGGAAGGCAGGCAGCAGGATAGAGTTAGTCAGTGAAAAGATAAAAATCAGAGACAAGGGAGAGGTACCGGGAAGTATTTCTCCCTTTTTCTGTCATCACAAGTTCCTCTTCCTTCGCGTTTTCCGCAGTTCTTGCCAATTCAATAATGGAGCGGGTCACAGGCTTGGACGCACCGGTCTTTATGCTGAGGGCCCTGAAGGGTTGAAGACCGTATTCCGCTGCTTTGCGGACCAGTTCTGAACGACGGTCAGAAGGCAGAATCAAGGACAAACGGCCGGAAGTGGTCAGATTCTTTGATGCGAATGAGATGATGTCCTCATAACTCAGGGTGGAGTCTCCGTGGCGGGCTGTATTGCGACGGCTTTCCGGAGCCTGGAGGTCCTTCTCGAAATATGGAGGATTGGAAACAATAAGGTCAAATTTGTCATCCGGCATCATATCCTGTAATGATGTATGGATACAAAACAGGCTGCCCGCCCACGGAGATCCGGCGAAATTGGCAGAGGCCTCAGTAGCGGATGGCGCATCTATGTCAATGCCGGTGATTTCAGGCATTGCAGCCGGGCACATATCATCATACCTTTGTGCCAGCATCAGAGCAATGGTGCCCGTACCGGTACCCACATCAAGTATTCTTCTATCGGAGATGTCCAAAGTCGCCGCGGCGCCGAGGAGTACGCCATCGGTATTGACCTTCATTGCTGAAAGTTCATTCCTGACTTCGAAACGTTTGAATCTGAAGACACCCATTACACGAAAAGTCCGTCCTTCATATGCAGCGTACGGTCGCAGATGGCCGCGAGCTCAGGATCGTGGGTGACGATAACGATGGTGAGACCATATTTATCCCTGAGGTCGAAGAAAAGTTTATGCAGGTCCTCTTTTGTAGCGGAATCGAGATTGCCGGAAGGTTCATCAGCAAAAAGGATGGATGGTTTGTTGATCAGTGCTCTGGCTATCGCTACACGCTGCTGTTCCCCTCCGGAGAGTTCGGACGGCTTGTGAGATATTCTTTCGGAGAGTCCAAGTTCTTCCAACAGCGCGAGGGCCGCCTTCCTGGCATCTTTTTCAGGGCGCCCGGCTATGAAGGCAGGGATCATTACATTCTCAAGGGATGTAAATTCCGGAAGAAGATGGTGGAACTGGAATACGAAACCGATTTTACGGTTCCTGAGCTCCGAAATTTCCTTGCTGTTGAGGCGCGAGACATCAATTCCGTCTATTGTCAGATGCCCGGAATCCGGAGTGGAAAGAGTGCCGAGAATCTGGAGCAAAGTGGATTTTCCCGCTCCTGATGCGCCCATAATCGCAATGACCTCAGCCTTCTGTGCGCTGAAATCTATGCCTCGGAGAACCTTGAGGGTTCCAAATGATTTTTCAATGGATTCTGCCTGGAGTATCATCCCACATTCTAGATTTTATTGCTCAAAGATAGAAATTTTAAGTGAAAATTTTGTTTTTTTTCAAAAGCAGTGTATCTTTGTCGTCCCGCAGGAAAACGGGAATTGAAATATTCGGGGTGTGGCGCAGTTGGCTAGCGCATCTGGTTTGGGACCAGAGGGTCCAGTGTTCGAGTCACTGTACCCCGACAAAAAAGGTAACCATCGAGAGACGGTTGCCTTTTTTTGTAGTCCTATCCGTTGAATTTGGAGAATATCAAAATACGAAAATTCATATTATCTTTGAAAACCGGATTGCTTCGTTCCAGCAATTCCCGAACACAAAAAAAACTAATAATATGAAAAAATTTGTCTTAACCGCATTACTAGTAGCTATGGCTGTAGTATTGTCAAATGCCCAAACCAAAAAAGTCTCAATCCTCGGTGATTCCTATTCCACCTTTGAAGGCTCCAATCCGGAGGGATATGCTCCCTTCTACCCTAACGACCGCAATGACGTAAAGGAAGTAAGTCAGACCTGGTGGAGTCTTTACAATGAAGCCAAGGGCTATACCCTTGAGGTAAACGACTCCTGGGGCGGCACGACTATCTGTAACATCGGGTACGGCCACTGGAATGTAGCAAATTCATCATTCAACTCACGCCTTTGGAAACTCGGAAATCCGGACATCATCTTTGTCTTCGGTGGCACCAATGATGCCTGGGCCAACTCACCTGTAGGCGAATACAAATACTCGAACATCTCCAAGGAAGACTGCAACACTCTTCGCCCGGCTATTGCTTATATGCTGGACGGCCTCGCAAGAATCTATCCGGAAGCTTCCGTGTATGTATTACTCAATTCGGAGTTGAAGGAGGATGTCAATGAGTCTTTCCGTGAAGTCTGCAAACATTTCGGAGTACAGCTCATAGAACTCCACGACATAGAGAAACAGAACGGACATCCTTCAATCAAGGGTATGCAGGCTATCTGCGACCAGCTGATCGAATCCATAAAATAGACTATTCCCCACAGGAATCGAAGGATATGAAAGATATAACTCGGATTCTGGCCATTGCTGCCTTAATATTATGCCCGTTTACAACGGTTTTTGCCCAGATTCAGTCTGATGAGGAGATTGTCAATGACTGGGAGAATCCACAGGTGCTGGGAATTAACAAAGAACCTTATCACACCACTCTCACTCTGCCTTCCAAACGGTATGAGTGTGGGGAATGTACGCCATTGGACGGAATATGGAAGTTCCGCTGGTATCCGCGTCCGGAAGAAAGGGAGACGAACTTCTTCGAGTCCGGATATGATGTGACCGGCTGGGACGATATCGTAGTCCCGGGAGAATGGCAGATGCAAGGCTATGGTATCCCTATATACACGAACTGGACAATGCCGTTCAAGAAGGACCAGCCCCGCGTTATGTCAGAGCCGCCTGTGAACTACTATACGTATGTCAACAGAAATCCTGTAGGCCAGTACGTCACTACATTCAATGTCCCTGAGACGAAGTCCCCGAAGACATATTATCTGCATTTTGCAGGTGTAGAATCGGCTATGTACGTATGGGTGAACGGCCAAAAGGTGGGATACAGCCAGAATTCAATGTCACCGGCTGAATTCAATATTACGCCATACGTCCGGGCAGGAGAAAACACACTGGCGGTGGAAGTCTATTCCTACTGCGACGGCAGTTACCTCGAAGATCAGGATATGTGGAGGCTTTCGGGAATTTTCCGTTCTGTTGACCTGTGGTCGAGACCGGAAGTCCACATCGCGGATTATGTGCTGACAGCCATTCCAAGCGACGATTTCCTCAGCGCAAAGGCCGACATGAAATTCAACATTGCCAATCTTTCCAAGAAAAACGGCAGGAATATCAACTTGCAGGTAACCGTCAACGGGAAAGATGGCAGAGGCAGGAAAGTGACATATTCTGAGACAAAGGGTATCAAAAAAATCGATGCCGGCGGACAGTCCTGGATTGAATTTGAAATGAATCTTGACAGACCGGCATTGTGGTCTTCGGAAAAGCCGAACCTATATGATGTCGACATTGTGCTCAGCAGAGATGGCAATGAGCTGGAACATTTTACCAACCATTTGGGAGTCAGAAAGATAGAGCACAATGGAGAAGTGGTTTATTACAATGGAGAGCCAATAAAGATCAAAGGCGTCAACAGACACGAATTCCATCCTAGAACAGGGAGAACCGTCGATCGCGAGACGCTTGAACTGGATTTGAAACTTATCAAGCAGGCCAACATTAATCTCGTGAGGACGTCTCACTATCCCAATGATCCTCTGTTTTACGAGCTATGTGACGTGTATGGGCTTTATGTGATGGACGAGGCAAACCAGGAGAGCCACGACTATGGACTCAGAAACCGTGAACTTGGCGATAATCCGGATTGGACAGATGCCCATCTGGACAGGGCGGAGTCACTTGTAGCAAGAGACAGGAACTGTCCTTGTGTGCTGATATGGTCGCTGGGTAATGAAGGGGGCCGCGGCATCAATTCCATTGCTATGGCGGAAAAAGTGCGCGCAATGGATTCCACACGACTCGTCTTCAGCGACACAGACCGCGAGATATCTGATTTCTATGATGACGGATACATACATCCGGACAGAGTGGCCGCCGAGGCGAAGGAAATTAATGACCGTCCTTTCTTTATGAGAGAGTATGCCTATGCGGGAGGCAATTCGCTGGGCAACTATAAGGACTATGCCGACGTCATCAACTCGGATCCGAGCAACTTCGGCGCCGTAATATGGGAATGGTGCGATCACGGAATAGCGAAGAAAAGGAACAGTGATGTTCAGAAATATGGGGAAAACCCCGAGTCGCTCCATCTGAAGAATGACGAGTTCTTTGCTTATGGCGGAGATTTCGGGGACATCCCGAATTCATCAACTACCTGCCTCAACGGAATCGTGCGCGCTGACAGGATACCGCATCCGCAGTATTTCGAAGTTCAGAAAGTCAACCAGTATCTCAATTTCGAACTTGTTTCTTCCAGCAATGTCCAGGTTATTAACTCCTATTGCTTTACTTCTGCCGATGAGTTCGATTATTTCTATGAATTTGTCGATGACGGCAAGGTGGTGTACAGTGCGGAACAGCCTATAAACACTAATAACATTCTTGAAATACCTACGTTTGACAATACTGAGGGTGAGGTTTTCCTGAACGTATATGCACGGCTCCGCCGCCCTACAATATGGGCTGATGCAGGATTCGTAGTGGCAAAGGAACAGTTTCTGCTTGTGGGGAAAAAGCAGCCGGAGCTTCATTCTGAATCCAGCACTCCTGAAATAGAAGAGCAGAATGGCTGCTACGTGATAATAACCGGTCAGGAGACCTTAAGCATCGACAAATCTACCGGCGACCTCGTTTCGTGGAAACACTTGGGATCGGAAATGCTTATGGGAGCTCTTCAGCCTTATTTCTGGAAACCGGCTACAGAGAACCAGAAGCACAACAATTACAACCGCAGGCTTGGACCGTGGAGGGATGCCGCCGCTTCAATGGAACTGATTTCTTCAAGTATTGACGCGTTGGACGGCTTCCTTGTGCTGACTTTCGAAAAGAAGATTGAAATGGGTGCGTCATACGTGCTCAGCTATAAAATAAACACTGAGGGCAAAGTGCAAGTGTCTGCCGATTATACACCGGTTAAGGAAAATTTGCCTTTGATGCCTAAGTTCGGAATGAAGATGCTTATCAAACCGGAAATTGACAGAATAAGCTGGTATGGCAGAGGAATCCACGAGAATTATCCTGACAGAAAGTCGTCAGAGTTCATCGGTGTGTACTCACTGCCACTGAAGGATTTTGCGGTCAGCTATCCTGCACCTCAGGAAAATGGGAACAGGTGCGATACAAGATGGATAACATTCTCAAACGGGGAGTCGAGTCTCCGTATCGATGGCATCCAACCACTTTGTTTCAGGGCCTGGCCTTGGAGCGAGGATGATATTGAGAAAGCAGGACATCCGTTTGAATTAGCGGATAGAGACTATATCAATGTCAATATCGACCTCAACATACACGGAGTCGGGTGTAACGATGGATGGGGGGCCCGCACTCTGGATAAATACACCATCGATGCAAACAAACCGTACAGCCTGTCCTTTATCCTCTCTTGCGAGTAAGGAAAAAAGTTAACCCTCTCCGGTATGGCAAAGGCAAATGACATAGATGAATTGTTCCGGTTATATTACCGGCCTCTATGTATTTATGCCACACACTATCTGCAGTCCATAGACAATGTCGAGGACATAGTTCAGGAAGCATTCGTTTCCTTGTTCGAAAAAATGAAGGGAGGTACTGCTGTTGCGTCTGTTAAATCATATCTTTTCACTTCCGTGAGAAACGGGTGCATTGATGTGCTCCGTAAACGTAATACCCATCCTGAAGAATTCCTGCCTGAAGAATTCTGCGAAACTGTTCCAGACGCAGAAACCGTCTCCGATTCTTTCGATGAGGCCTTGCTCTGGTCTGCAATAGACAGCCTTCCTTCCGGAAGGAAAAAGATGCTTCTTATGCATAAAAGGGATGGTATGAAGTATTCTGAAATCGCCGAAGAACTCGGGGTATCTGAAAGAACCGTCAGAAACCAATTGTCAAGAGCTCTGAAATTCCTTCGCAAAGAGACAAAAAACTTTTTATTGTTCTTTTTTTAAAATCCGAGTGGTACTTTTTTCCTGCTTCTTCGTCTATTGAGTAAAAAGAACACTCGAATTATGAATGAGCTTAATGACAAGAAACTGAATTTTGTACTTAAATTCTACCGGGAAGGAGCATTCAACCCAAAGAAGGCCATCGCCCAATTCCACACTTCCGAAGACGAGCCGCATACCAACAGATACGGATACAGATGGGCCGTTACGTTCGCTACTGCTTTTGCATCAATCGTGATTGTCTTTGCAGCCGGCTTCAGTATCACCAAAGCGGTTATCCATCATAACCGGCAGCAGGAAACAGTTCCGGCACCTGTTGTCCTGAATCCCGATGTGGCCGCCACTCATACGTTCGTATATGAAGATGCCCCTCTTCCTGACGTAATCAACGAATTGTCCGACTATTTCGGCTGCACGATTTCGTGTCCTCCGACCAGAAAACATCTTACAGCCACCTTCCCTGATGACGACCTTGACCTGATTGTTTCCATCATAGAATCAGTTCTGAACGTTGATATAACAGTGGAGAAATGAAACGTCTGACGGCTGTTCTCATATTTCTCACCTTACTTTCATCCTTCTCTTTTGCACAGCCGGCCGGCACTGTAATAGAAGGGATGAAAGCCATCAGCGAGTATTATGGAGTGTTCTTCGCCTACGATTCAGGATTGCCTGTGGAGCAAAAGTTCTCGGGCCTGGATTTGAAAGGAAAAAGTTTGAAGAGCAGCCTGAAAGAATTGTTTGCCGAAACAGGGATAGACTGGAAGATCAACGGGAAATATGTACTTCTCACTGCTGCCAAGCCGAAAGCACCTATGGAATTCTACGCAACAATAGACCCTCAAAGTACCCAGATGGACACAATAAGTCCTTCCATCATATTAGGAAACCGGGGGATAATGCAAGGCGTAGGAAAATTGAGTTCCGATGTGCCTGAAATCCGCAGTATTGTATCCCCTCTCGGGGAAGGTGATCCTGTCAAGTGGGTACAGGGACTGCCGGGAGTTACGACCGGAGTGGACGGAAGCTCGGCCTTCTATGTACGTGGAGGAAATTCGAGCAACAACCTGTTCAGCTTGGACGGAGTGCCGGTTTACGGTTATTCACACCTGCTAGGGCTCACGACCGTTATCCCCCAGTCCGTGATTTCAAACGCCATTATGCAGAAAAGCGGATTTAACGGAAATGACAATAATTTCACTTCAGCCCATCTGGGAGTGTTCTCAAGGAAAGTGGAAGAGGAAGGGATAAATACGAGTTTCGCACTGAACAACTTTCTGATGAGCTTCGGCAACGAAGGCAAAATCAGACGGTTTTCTTATCTCCTCTCAGCACGTATATCTCCGCTGCCGCTGGAATTCAAGGCCGTCAGGAATATTCTCCCTGGAGTGTTCGGAGGACTGGACAATTTCCGTGCGACAGTAGGAGACCTGTATGGCAAGATAAGGTTTGACTTCAACGGCAGAAGCTGGATGGAAGCATCCGGACTGGGAAGCATAGATGACTATTCATTTACTATGAACTATGCCAACAAGGACAAGATGGGATGGAGGAATGCCATCGGAATGGTCAGATACCACAGCGGAAATTCTGTCACGACCTTTGACGCCACGGCAAGTGTCAACAGTTTCAGCAACTCGCAGGAACAGGACAAATACTACAGGATGACAAAGAACTACCTGTCATTGCAGTCTTCCTTGCTTGAATACAGCCTGCAGCTGAGTTTGAAGCATTATTTGAAGGATGGAAAATTCTGTCTGAAAGAAGGTGTGAACACACGTTTCGCCCGCTTCGCTCCCGGCCAGCTCAACAAGGAGACAAAGAAGTCGGATGTGTCGTTGATGACAGGCTGGCTGCAAGCGGAATACAATACTTCCGAAAAATTATATCTGAAAGCAATGGTCAGGGGAAATCTGTACAGGAATATCGATTCTGAGCGCCCGGTCAGCTTTCAACCAGAATTCAGCCTGTCGGCCAAATGGGCTGCCAACAGAAATCTGTCCGTCGAGGCGACTGTTGACCGAATGGCCCAGTATTACCATACCCTGGAAGGTCTTCCTACCGGCTGGTCACTGGACCTGATAGTTCCTACGGGAGGAATAGTGCTGCCTGAATTGTCCTGGCAGGGCAATGTCGGCCTGTCGGGACGTTTCGGATCCAACAACTTTACGATTGGAGCCTTTTATAAAAAGATGGAGAACCTGATATATTACAAATATTCCCAAACCCTTTTCAACGGCGCTCTCGCCAGCTGGGAAGATAACGTCGAAACGGGCAACGGAAGGTCATACGGCATCGAGACACTTTATGAATTCATAGCTGACGACTGGAACATCAGGGCATCTTACACCCTTTCGAAGACACTGCGCGAGGATTTTCCGTCCATCTACAACGGAGGACAGTTTCCGGCCAGATTCGACCGCAGGCACGTCTTGAATGCATCGGTGCAGTGGAAAGGATTCAACGCGACATTCATCATCCAGAGCGGAAACTGGGAAAACGGAGAAGGCGAAACATATATTTCCCACAGGCCCGGAGTTGATTGGGAAGCTCAATATTTCAGCGGTGTGAACAACTATCATATGCCCACAATGCTTCGGCTTGACCTCGGTTATCATTTTGATTTCACCACCGGCCGCGTGAAACATCTTGTCAACCTGGGAATTTGCAATGTAACCAATCATTTCAACCCTTCCCTGATAATATATGATGCAGGCACGGAGTCCTGGAAAGAACTGTCCATTATCCCTATACTTCCGAATTTCAATTATAGAATAGAATTCTGATATGAAAAGATCTTTAATTCTTTGTTTCCTTTTTCTCCCGTTCCTTTGCTCCTGCGTGAAGGAAGTGACTATGGATGCTATGGAAGACCCGCAGATAATAGTAGAATGCATCCTCAGCGATGAGCCTGTGCAAACTTTGTATCTGACATACACGAAGGGAGCATCGCGCGAGGTCGCGCCTGAACTTTCGGAGGCCGAAGCGAGCTTGACCGACCTGACGGAAGGACGGGAGGTAGGGCGTTTCACAAGAGCCGAGGACGGCTCCTGGCAGCTGTCTTACACTGCCGTTCCATTGCACAACTACCGTCTCGATGTCAGCGTCCCGGGACGCGAGCCGATTTGGGCGGAGCAGACTATGCCTGAGGTCCCTTCATTGGATGCTGAGTGGAACTGGTGGAGGGAGGACCTCCCTGAGGACGCGAAATACCGTATGGTCCACGGGTATGTGTTCTCCGTTGACACTCTCCGTTTTCCAGTCTGGTTCTATGGCACCAACTACCCTGACAAGGAATCTATGGGAGAGATGACTGAAAACCTTGTCACAGATTATCCTGATGTGGACAGATTCAACGAACAGTCGTCTCAGTATTTTGACGGTCTGACGTTCGATTCTTACTTTTTTAGACCATCAGCCTATCCGGAACTGGTCGGCGCCGCCAATCACCGTCACTATCTTCGCTTCCCTGAACGCGAGGCGGAACGCACGGAGTTCCTGTTATCCGGAGATTTCCGAGGCTATCTTGAAGACAAGAGGGACTTTGTCCATAGCAGGAAACGTTTCCCGGAACTGCATTATTTCGCCGCTTCAGAGGATTATGACAAGTTCCTGTCAGATGCTTATCAGCTGGAACAGGCCAGCACTTCCTCAGACCTGTCGTCAATTTTCCTTCGTGACAACGTCTATTCGAATATCCAAGGTGCCACGGGCATCTTCGGAGCGAAGATTGAGCGTACTCTTCTCTGGGATGATGACCGCTACTGGGGGGATGGGCCGTTTCTGTTCTCGGAATATGAGAGATCAATTGATTTTTCTCTAATCGCATACACATACGAAACAAGTTCCAGCAACTATGAGGTGGGGAAAGACGCTAGGGTAAGTTACGACAATGCCCGTTGGCAGGAACACAGGCCGTTTTCTCTTTTGCATTATGAACTGCGAGGAAGCAACGGCTGTCCTGAAGGCTGGAAGTACGGTGCACAAAAGCTTAATTTTGAGGTCGAGGCTGGCTGGTACGCTTACTCCAGATTTGCAAAGTCCATTTATCGTATTGATAGTGAAGAACAGTTAAGGGATCACGGGCTCGATGGGTTCGAATCTGTTGATTTTACCAGGAAGTCTGTCATTGTGGCATATAGCATTTTCGGCCGATATGCCTCAGTTCCTTATCTCGTGGATTATTGGGTTCAGGAGGATTCGAAGACGGGGCGATGCATATGCACTCTTTATATGGTTCATATATCCTCATACTATAATATCGATTATGGTGGAATAGATGTCCTGTATCCAGACATTTCATCACGTGTTGCTATAGTCGTAGACAAGATTGATGAAGATATATTTCCCGATGTGGAACTTCATTATGACCATTTACGCTGTCAAACGAGAGCGACATTCATTGATGACAATATATTGCCGGAATTGGGAATATCATTCAACAACAAGGTTCATTATTAGTTGAGAAAAAAGAATCCATATATGATTGATTCACAAAATAAATTGACTTTGCTCCGCTGGCTATTTATGAGCTGTCTTCTCCCGTTCCTTTGCTCCTGCGTGAAGGAAGTGACTATGGATGCTATGGAAGACCCGCAGATAATAGTAGAATGCATCCTCAGCGATGAGCCTGTGCAAACTTTGTATCTGACATACACGAAGGGAGCATCGCGCGAGGTCGCGCCTGAACTTTCGGAGGCCGAAGCGAGCTTGACCGACCTGACGGAAGGACGGGAGGTAGGGCGTTTCACAAGAGCCGAGGACGGCTCCTGGCAGCTGTCTCAACGCGCATGGATGAACAAATAGCTTTGGTTGAGGATGAAATCCTGCCTGAAATGGGGGTTACGGATTTCAATGTATTTGTTGAGATAAAGTAAGGCTAATATGAAAAATATCGCTACTATAATCTTCACTCTGCTTATCGCCATCAGCCTCCGGGCCCAGGAGCCTGAGCGGGTAGATACTTTGCAGGCAGCAGTGAAGACAGAGTCACATCGGGTGGAAGTGGCTCTTGGAAAATTGCAGACAAGTTTGGAAGGAATCCGGGTTATGATTTCACCGCTGGGAGAAGGCGACGCCATACGCTGGGCACAGAGCCTGCCGGGAGTAACCACCGGCGCCGACGGCACCACGTCGATGTATGTGCGAGGCGGCGGTTCCGGCAACAACCTGTTTTCGCTTGATGGCGTACCAATATACGGCTATTCGCATATTCTTGGCCTTACTACCGTCATCCCTACAGAGGCAACAGAAAGTGCGTCTCTCGCCAAAGGAGGCTTCGACGGCGGTGACAACAA
>JAKSKD010000008.1 GCA_024401925.1 Bacteroidales bacterium
TTCTAACCGACGGGAAGAACTTGAACCAGGTGGTTTGCCCAAAAACAGGATTTTTCCATTCCAATAAACATGTCTGTTGTGTTCAACCGCTCACACGAGTGAATTCGTATACACGCGAATGATTCGCGTCTGTACAAAAATTCATCCGCGAGGAAAGAGCGCCCTTACAAGAGCCGGGATATCAGCGACCTTAACGACTTCTATGCCAGGGGCTTTCGGGCCCAAGGAGGCGAATGAAGAAACGAATATCTTCTTGAAACCGAGTCTGGCGGCTTCTGAGATGCGTTTATCCATCTGCCCGACAGGACGAATCTCCCCACTCAGACCGACTTCCGCAGCAAAACAGATATCCGACGGGACAGCAAAGTCGAAATTGGAAGAAAGCACCGCACAAACGACCGCGAGATCACAGGCCGGATCGGTGACCCTGAGGCCACCGGACATATTGATGAACACATCCTTCGCACTGAGATGGAAGCCTGCACGCTTCTCCAGCACAGCCAGGAGCATATTCAGCCTGCGAACGTCAAAACCCGTCGCCGAACGTTGCGCAGTACCATATGCCGCAGTACTGACAAGTGCCTGCACCTCAAAGAGGAAAGACCTCGAACCGTCCAGCATGGCGCAGACTGCCGTGCCGCTCAAAGACTGTCCGTGCATAGGAATCAGCATCTCTGACGGATTGCTGACCTCCCTGAGACCGGTGCCGGTCATTTCAAAAACAGCAAGTTCAGATGTGGAACCGAAACGGTTCTTAATGCTTCTAAGTATCCTGTACGAGCCTCGGTTCTCCCCTTCGAACTGGAGGACAACATCAACAATATGCTCGAGAATCTTCGGTCCGGCGATGTAGCCGTCCTTGGTAATATGACCGATGAGAATGACGGCAATACCGCTCTCCTTTGCGAAACGAAGCAGGGTCGCTGCCACCTCCTTGATTTGAGAGACAGAGCCCGGCGTTGAATCTGCACTTTGTGCAAACATAGTCTGGACAGAGTCCACAACCATAAGATCAGGCTTTATCCCCTCGGCCTCGCTTATTACATTCTCGATCTGAGTCTCGCTGAATATCAGACAGTCAGAAGAATCCCCCCCAAGGCGGTCAGCCCTCATCTTGACCTGCTTCACGCTCTCCTCACCGGTGACATAAAGAGTCTTAAGTGACGGACAGTTGAGAGGAATCTGAAGGGAGAGAGTGGATTTTCCAATTCCCGGTTCTCCACCAATCAGCACAAGGGAGCCGGGAACTATTCCTCCGCCTAGTATCCTGTCCAGTTCGGCGTTATGCAACGAGATTCTATGCTCCGCGGCACTTTCTATCTCCTTGAGTTGCACCGGCTTGTGAACGTGTCCCGACGATGTGGCCGATGCGCGGACCACACCTGTCTCCACGGTCTTCTCGACCATAGTATTGTATTCCCCGCAATACGGGCACTTACCCAACCATTGCAGGCTCTCGTTTCCGCAGGAGGAGCAGAACCAGATTGATTTAGTCTTCTTTGCCATTTAACTTCTTCTCCCAAGCCCAGGCTGACGCCAGAGTCTCCTCGACAGTCCTTTCAGCCTTCCAACCAAGTTCCTTGTTTGCCAGGCTGACATCGGCCCAACTGGCAGTGACATCCCCAGGACGGCGTGGCGCAAACTTATGGTTGACCTTCACACCGTTTACCTTCTCGAATGTATTGACAAGATCAAGTACAGACAAAGGCTTGCCGGTCCCGACATTATATATTTCGTAATTATCCTTCATACCGCCATCAAGCATACGTGTGATGGCACATACGTGAGCCCTGGCCAGATCGACAATATCCAGATAGTCCCTGAGACAGGTTCCGTCAGGAGTATCATAATCATTTCCGAAGATGTTCAGACATTCCCTTTTGCCTATGGCGGTCTGGGTGATGAAAGGTACCAGATTGTTCGGAACACCGCGCGGCAACTCGCCGATAAGGGCTGACGGATGGGCTCCGATAGGGTTGAAATAACGGAGCGCTATTCCTTTAATTTCTTCATACGACTTTGTGCAATCCCGGAGAATATCCTCGCAGATGCGTTTTGTGTTGCCGTATGGAGACATAGCCTCCTGACGCGGAGATTCCTCCGTAACAGGCAATTTCTCAGCCTCACCATACACCGTTGCTGAAGAAGAGAACACTATGTTTCCACCGCCATTTTCACGGATGGTCTCAATAATGTTCATCATTGACTGAAGATTGTTCTTGTAGTATTTAATCGGGTCCTTGACCGACTCACCGACAGCCTTGAAGGCCGCGAAATGTATCACTGCGTCAATCTTGTAGTCCTTGAAAAGCTTACGCACGGCATCCGCATTGCAGAAATCCATTTCCACGAAAGGAGGTCTCTTCCCTATTATCTTCGATACACCCTCATAACAGGTCAGGTCACAATTGGAAAGATTATCCGCTACAACCACCTCATAGCCGGCATTATATAATTCAACGGTCACGTGGCTGCCGATATATCCGGCACCACCGGAAACCAACACAGTTCTTTTCATATACATTTACATTTTCTCAAAGTTAAGAATAAATAATGTAAATTTGCGATATGAGAAAACTTACCTTCATTGTTTTTGTATCATTCGCGCTGAATGCATTCGCCCAGCCATCCCTTTCGTCCTATGTAAGCGACATATCCCGCAAAGAACCTTTCCTCTCATCAGTCTGGGGAATCGAAGCGGCGAGAGTAAACGGAGAGACCCTGATCAGCTATAACGCTATGCAGAAAATGCTTCCTGCATCCAATATGAAACTGATCACCACAGGACTGGCCCTGAAGGAACTCGGAAGTGATTTTATGTTCGAGACCAAGTTCGAATCCGATGGAGGAATAGTGGACGGTGTTCTGGAAGGCAACCTCTACATCGTCGGGGGCGGAGATCCCACAACGGACAGCACTATGTTCCCGGAATGGAAGAAACTGCTCGACGATAACGGCATTCTTGGAATCAACGGCTGCATCGTTGGCGATTCCCGCTATTTCACAGCAGACGCCACGCACGAGGACTGGTGCGCAGGAGACTATGAATCCGAAGATGCCTCCCCCGTATACGGCTTGAACTTCGCCCACAACTACAAAGACACACTGTATGGTCCGCAAAAGGTGTCAGGAGCGGAATACTGTGCCTACTATTTCCGCAAATACCTGATAGAGAACGGTGTGGAAGTTAGCGGGGAATACAGCGACGATGAGAATTTCGGAGAAGGGATTTTCCCGACAGACAGTCTTCACTTCATAACCTCATACCACTCCGACCCATTGAAAACCATCATCAGGAAAACCAACGAGAAGAGTGACAATTTCTACGCTGAGGCCATCCTGAGAACTGTCGGAATGCATAAAGGCGGAGGGGACGGCTATCCGGAATCCATCGCCGCTGAGATGAGAGCTCTGAAAGACCTTGGAGTGGACACTTCAACAGGCATAAAGATCTGTGACGGAAGCGGTCTGGCAAGGATGAACTATGTCTCTCCGGATTTTTTTGTAAGATATCTTACTGCAATGATCGGGACGCCAATATTCCCGGATTTCATCAAGTCCCTCCCGTGTCCCGGAGAAGGGACGCTCACCGGGATGCTGGACAAACTTCCTTATGAAACGCGCCGCCGTATCCATATGAAAAGCGGCACGCTGGGCGCTGTCCGCTGTTTCAGCGGATATATCGATCCGAAGCCGGGGTGTACAGAGGATCAGAGGATCGTGTTCAGCCTCCTCACAAACAACAACACCGCCCCAAAAGGAACGGTGTTAACTTACCTGGAAAATATTATTTCCTTGTTGGCTGAATAATTATTCGGCTTTCTTTGCTGCAGGTTTCTTTGCAGGAGCCTTCTTTGTTGCGGGTTTCTCAGCTGCGTCTGCTTTTTTTGCAGGTGCTTTCTTTGTTGCTGGCTTCTTCTCAGCGGCAGGTTTTTCTGCTGTTTCTGCCTTAGGAGCCTTTGGAGCCTCTGCAGCCTTTTTTACAACCTCGCTGAGCTTTTCGTAAAGAGCATCTGTCTTTTCGAGGACCTCTTTGCGGAGTCCGCTGAAATATGCTCCCTTAGGACCCTCAACCTTGGCATTAACCTTGTCCTTAAGCTCGTTGTACAGATCAATAGCTTCGTCAAGAAGACCTGAAAGTTCCTCATCTCCTGCGTTCGGGTTTACAGTCGCAAAAACTGAGCAATCATCAATGAATGCACCCAGAACATACTCGATGTCTTTTTTAATGTCCCTTAAATTCATAACGCGTTAATTTTTAAGTTCGCAAAGATAATAATTATTCCGGAAAATAGTAAGAGGAAAGCAAGTATTCCGGCTTTCCGACCCCAAGAATCCTGCGTGCACAGAGTGGCTGCCGGCTGTAACTGTCCGGATACCCCGGGGCGATTCTGTTGATTCGGACAAGCTGGCTCGAATGAATGAACTGCCCGTTCCCGATATAGATGGCAACATGATTCAGACGGGACGGCTTTTCCGGGGTCGCCGCCGTGCCGAAAAACAGCAAGTCTCCCGGCTCCAATGCATCCAGAGGCACATCCACTCCACATTTGACCTGCTGAGACACATTTCTTGGGAGGAGTATTCCATTCATATAGAAAGACAGTCTCGTAAGTCCGCTGCAGTCCACGCCGGAACTCGTGCTTCCTCCCCAAACATACGGAGCGCCAAGCATCGTTTTCGCAGTCGCGATGATTCCTTCTGCCGTCGGTACAACAGTTGATGCCCAAGTTCTGAATTCCATCACGGATTTCTTGTCCACGTACCCTATCTTCCCGGACGGCAGTATGACCGCCCTGTAGATGCCCTTCTTTATGGCACGCCCTTTTGAATCTTTTGCGATTCTTACGAGTCCGCCAAGAGAGAAGTCGCAGAGTCTTTCAGCGCTGGAAACCGGTTCGGAAAGAATGTCTCCGGAGGATTTAATGAAAATATATTTGTCATCCGCAACATATTCGGATTTTTCCTTGGCAGTCATTCTTACAAGAGCCATTTCATTGACCCAGGCTTCATATGGAGGGTCTTCAGCACAAACCCGCACCCAATAATCCCGCGTTTCAAGAATTCTGACCACGCTCCCCATAAGCATCTGGGTCTCGAATGATGATGTGTAATCGGAATCACTCTGGGCCCAAGCCGCCGAGATGCCGACGACAGCCCACTCCTCTTGGGCGGAAGCCATAACGGCAAACGCCAGAGACAATAATACCGCAATTGATTTTTTCATATCTTCAAATATAGTTATTTTTGCTTTCAGAACAGATTCTATGGAAGAAGGAAAAAGATATAATAGTTTTGTAGGCTATTACAAAAAGAAATACGGCGAGAGACTGCAGAAACTGGTAATCGATGCCGGGTTCACTTGTCCCAACCGCGACGGCACAGTGGGCCGGGGAGGATGCAGTTATTGCGACAATGCGGCTTTCCATCCTTCGTACAGCCGTCCCGACAAACCAATCAGCAGACAGATTGACGAAGGTGTCGAATTTCACAGAGTCCGCTACCCGAGAGCGCAGAAATATCTGGCCTATTTCCAATCATACTCAAACACTTATGCACCTCTGGAGCATCTTAAGCGACTCTACGGGGAGGCCTTGTCCCACCCCGCAATATGTGGAATTGTGATAGGAACCCGCCCGGACTGTGTCGATGAGGAGAAATTGGACTACATCGCCTCCCTTCCCGGCATCAACAGATTAGAGTTGGGAATTGAGTCCTGCTATGACACCACTCTCGAAAGGATAGGAAGAGGCCACGATTTTGCCTGCGCAGAACGTGCAGTCAGGCTTTCCGCCGAATGCGGAATTGAAACAGGGGCGCATTTTATTCTGGGTCTTCCGGGAGAAACAAGGGAAATGCTGCTGGAGCAGTGCCGTCTGATTAACGCCCTTCCCCTCCATTCCGTCAAGTTCCACCAGTTGCAGCTTGTGAGGGGAACAAAAATGGAAAAGGAGTTCGAACAAAGTCCGGCAGAGTTTTTGCGGTTGTCCCTGCCCGACTACATTGACTTGATGGTGGACATCCTCGAGAGACTCAGACCGGACCTGTACATCGAGCGCATTGCCGGTGAAGTACCGCCACGTTTCGTCAAGGAAACGCAGTGGGGACTGATAAGAAATGTGGAGATATTAAGGCTTCTGGATGCACGCCTTGAGGAAAGAGATACTTTCCAAGGCAGACTTTACGAGTAATTTGATTATATTTGCAGTTTAATGACCACTCGGGTGAGAATACTTAAAACCATATTTGCTATAGCGGCAGCATCCTGTCTGCTTGTGTCGTGCGAAGCCATCAGCAACTGGATTCACGACGATGTTCTTGTCGCCAAAATAGGAAAGGACAAATTGTTCCTGTCAAACCTTGAGGCGTACATTCCGAACGGAGTGACACCGGAAGACAGCACGAATCTGGCGATGCAGTTCATCAACTCCTGGGCATCGGAAATCCTGTATGCCGATATAGCTGAGGAACAGCTCAGCAAAGAAGAGATGGATGTCAGCAAAGAGCTCGAAGACTACAGGCGTTCCCTTCTGAAATACAGATATGAGCAGCGCTACATCAATGAACGCCTTGATACTCTCGTAAGTGAGGCCCAGATCCGGGAATATTATGAGTCACACAGGAAGTTGTTCGCATTGGATGTTCCTATTGTTAAAGCCCGCTTTCTGGATATTATGCAGGAATCCCCTAACATAGAGATCCTTAAAGACAAAATGTCCTCAAACAGTTATCAGGACCTCGTGGAAGCGGACAGTCTGGCATATTCTTCAGCATTGAAATATGACGACTCATCCGACAAATGGGTGGACTTGATTTCATTTGCACGGTATTTCGGGACAGACTATTCACAGCTGCTCTCGAAATGGGACAAAAACAGCGGTTTCATCGAGATAGCGGATGAACGCGGAGACCTGAAGATAGGATATATCTGCGATTTCTATCCGGCAGGGACCGTGGCCCCCATCGAATTCTGTGAAGAAAGAATCAAAGATATAATATTAAGCAGCAGAAAGCAGGAACTTCTGTCCAAACTGGACGAAAGCCTTCTGCAGGATGCTCTTGACAAACATAACCTTGTCATATACTAGTATGATGAACAAGTATATCAAAATAATTGCAACCGCCTCCGCAATGCTGGTCTGCACATTTGCATCCGCCCAGAAATACCCTGGAGGAGTAATCGACAAGACCATCGCAGTCGTCGGAAACGAAATGATAGCAATTTCTGACATTGAAGGCGAAATCCAGATGATGAGGGCACAGGGACGAGCGTCCGACCATAGTCTCCGTTGCGAAATCCTTGAATCAATGCTTGAGAGCAAACTCTACCTGATGCAGGCGAAGCTAGACTCTCTGACCATCAACATGGATGCCTCCGAGATGGAACTCACCAACAGGATTGACCAGGTACGCACCTCCCTCGGAGGAGATGAGATGGTGGAGGAATTTTTCGGGAAAGATATCAACAAACTCCGTGCAGAATGGAGGCAGCAACTTCAAGACCAGAGCCTTATCCAGCAGGAAAGGCAGCAGATTGCAGGGAAAGTCCCTACAATGACTCCCGTTGAGGTAAAACAGTATCTCGACACAGTCAATGTCGATGACCTCCCTATCATCCCTATCAAATACCAGATGAGCCAGATATGTATTTATCCGGATCGTGATGCAGCCAATAACGCGGTCAAGGAAAGGCTTCTGTCCCTCCGCGAAAGAATCATCAACGGGGAAAGATTCGCCACTCTTGCACGACTCTATTCTGAAGATCCAGGAAGCGCAAGGCGTGGAGGCGAACTTGGAATGGCGTCAAAGACAGTATTCTGGCCGGCATTCTCCGATGCTGCAATGATGCTCAAGCCCGGCAACATTTCACAGGTTGTGGAGACTCCTGACGGCTTCCACATCATCGAAGTGCTTGAGAAGAAAAACGATATGTTCAATGCACGACATATCCTGATGAAGCCGCAATACACCGAAGAGGACAGGACAAAAGCCTTCAGGAAGCTTGACAGCCTCAGGACAGAAATCTCCAACGAGGCGATAACCTTCGAATTGGCAGCCCAGTTCTATTCAGAGGATCCCGCCACCAGAACAAACGGAGGACAGATGGCTGATCCGGCCACCGGCTCTGCATATTTTGAGATTGACCAAATAAAGCCTGCCGATTACACAGCAGTCCAGGACCTGAAGGAAGGAGAAATCTCTGAACCGTTGGAATCCAAGGACAATGAAGGTTATGCGATGGACAGGCCGGGAAATACCGTCTATAAAATCATCAGGCTGGACAAGATATACCCAGCCCATCCGGCTACGTTCGAAACTGATTTCACCGAGCTTTCAAACCTTGTCCAGATAGAAAAACAGAATCAGGAAATCAAACATTTTCTGGATGAAAAAATCGAATCCACTCACATCTGGATAGACAAGATTTTCGAAGAATGTGAATTCGTCCACCCGGGCTGGTCAAAGAAAATAAAGGAATAAATGTTCCCATTCCTCGCTATCCTATTGGCGCTGATGCCTCTCCAGACTGTCCCTGACAACGAGCAGCCGGATAGCCTTGTGCGTTTGATGAATGCACAGTCCGCCCAGCTCGTGAAGGATCTTGACGGTACAAGTTATAGAAAAGTAATCGGCCCGGCCAGTTTTCTCCACAACAACACCTATCTCATCTGCGACACCGCCATCTGGAACGTCGATAATCAAATAATCAACGCCTTCGGAAATGTGCAGGTACTCCAGGACGAAACAGTTCTCACAAGCGAAAAACTGGATTACCTTATAGATGAAAACCTTGCCCAGTTCAGGGGAACGCTGGTCCAATTGCAAGACAAGGACGGCAATACCCTCCGCACACGGTTTTTGGATTATAACACCAAGGACAGTGTAGCCATATTCGAGCGCGGGGCTTCCTTCAGGGACAAGGACGGGCAGATAATAGAAAGCCGGGACGGCACTTATGACTCCAAAATAAAGACATTCACATTCTCTTACAATGTGAATATGTTCACAGACTCGATCTTTGTGAAATCTCCGGAATTGAAATATGTCAGTCCGGAAGGCAAGGCATACTTCTATTCAGGAGTTGACGCGTGGAAGGATGACAATATGCTTTCGGCGAATGACGGTTACTACTCCAACCCGGATTCCACCTTCCTCTTTACGAATAATGTACACGCACAGACCAAGGATCAGGAAGCCTGGTCCGACTCCCTTTTCATATTCCGCAACACAAAGAATGTCCTGATGCTAAGCAATGCCCAGATTAAGGACACTACGAGAAAAATCGAAGCTCTTGCCAACTACATCTTCTATGAGGATTCCCTCTCCCGTATCACTATGCGCAGGGATGCCGCTATGGCGGCTGTCACAAATGAGGGCGAAGTACTTGACACTCTCTATGTTGGTGCCGAAAGGGTAGTGTACCAGACAATCAAAAAGTGCGACATCTCTTCTGCCGAAATTACAGCTGCAACAGCAAGGGTCAAGGATCTGGATGTGGATGCAGTATCGGAATATCGGGCCAAAGCAGCCGCCAGCGCCAAGAAAGATGCCGATGAAGAAAGTGATACGGAGCAGCAGGTAGCTCAGCCTAAAGATTCAGTGACTACTGTACAACTCAACCCGCTGGAAAAAAGACGTGCGAAACTGGCAGCCAAGCAGGCAAAGAAAGAGGCAAGACTTGCAAAAAAGCAGATTCAAGCCACCATTTCAGAGTTCCCCATTGATTCTCTGTCCCTCGCCGACACTCTCTCCCTTGCCAACATTCCATCTCCGGTTGATACTGTTTCTTTACAGACAGATACCGCTCCTGTTGAACAAGTGACTGCGGGGCAGACAGACACCTCCGGTATCCAGACAGATATGGCTCCAGTTGTCAAGCCTGCCGGATTACAAGAGAGCAATAAATTTCCGGTTGACACGACAGTGAACGCTTCTGATTCCGCTGTGGTTGTAGCAGACACTTTAGCCATCAAAGACACTTTGTCTGCACTCCCTGACACTACGAAAATAGGTTTCCTGTTTGCTACCGGCACAGTCAGGGCATTCAAAAAAGATATGCAGATGCGGTGTGATTCCCTTATATACTCGGATTTGGATTCACTGGCCCGTATGTACATATCCCCAATAATATGGAATGAGGGGAACAGGCAATATTCTTCAGACAGTTTGTCTATACTGATAAAGGATTCAAGACTTGCAAGGGCGAATCTTACATCGAACGCCTTCGTAATCGTACAGGAAGATACAGCATATTTCGATCAGATCAGAGGCTCGGAGATACTTGCGTATTTTGACAAAGATGGAGGTTTGGACCGTTTCGATGCACTTGGCAGTGCCAGTGCCGTGTTCTATATCGAAGAAAATGACGCCCTTGCCACTGTAAATAAAGTTGAGTCCAAGATGCTTTCCGCGCTTCTGGACTCCAATCAAGTCCAAAAGGTATTCTTCTTCGACAATCCTCATAACAACGCCTTTCCTACAATGCAGTTGCCGAATGAGGACAAAAGGATGAAAGGCTTCAACTGGAACCCTGATGACAAGCCGAAGAGTCCTCTGGACATCACCTCCCTGTCCATCAGGCCTTCAGAGAGAAAATCATATGATAACCGGCCGAGGGCCAGCTTTAGATATACCAATGCCTATTTCCCTGGATACATTGACGAGATTTACCACCAGATAGAAGTCCGTGATTCCTTGGACAGGGTCCGCCGTATCGAGGCTGAACGGGCCAAGCAGGCGGCGGAAGACAGTCTGGCCTCAGTTCAAGTTGACACCCTTGCAAAAGAAAAGGCAGTCGCCGATTCAGACAGTCTTTCAACTTCCACCACGGCACCTGCCGACAGCCTAAAACCGGAACAGAAAAGCCAACAGACCGATTCGCTCTCCACTGACAACAAGCCGGCAGACGTCAAGACAGATACCGTTGCCCATGCAGACTCCCTCGTCGATGACACACTGATTCCTCGCGACAAATGGGAGGAAAGGTATCTGAAAAAGATGGAACGCAATAAACAGCGTGAGGCAAAATGGGCTGAGTTAGATGCCCGTGATGCCGAAAAAGCTGCGGCAAAGGCGGCCAAAAAGCTCGAAAAACAAAGGACTAAGACCAGAAGGCTTCTCGAGATAGAAGAAAAACAAGCGGCCAAGAACCGAAAAAGGCTTGACCGCTATATCAAACAAATGGAGAAGCAGAAAGCTAGACGGCCTCAGACGCAAACAGTGACAGGAGATTCAGAATAACCTTCGCAGCTTTCTCCATACTTTGCAATGACACAAACTCCATCTTTCCGTGGAAATTCAATCCGCCGGCAAAGATATTAGGGCAAGGAAGTCCCATAAATGAAAGATTTGCCCCATCAGTACCGCCACGGATAGGCTGCACCTTAGGTTTGATGCCTTCCATTTCCATAGCCTTGATTGCCTTCTCTACAATATGATAGTGAGGCTCCACCTGCTTGCGCATATTGTAGTACTGGTGCTTCACTTCCACGCTTGCAACTCCTTCACCGTAACGCTCATTTATCACGCGCGCACATTCCTTGATGAATTCCTTCTTCTGCTCATACTTGGCCATATCGTGGTCGCGGATGATGTAGGAGAAATCCGCCTCCTCAACTGTACCGTTGAAATTGATCAGATGGAAGAACCCTTCATATCCTTCGGTATATTCAGGCTTCTGGTCTGCCGGAAGAAGTCCGTTAAACTCCATTCCAATCCTTATGGCATTAAGCATTTTGCCTTTGGCATAGCCGGGATGAACATTGCGGCCCTGGATATGTACGCTTGCGGCTGCTGCATTGAAATTCTCGAATTCCAGTTCGCCCACTTCCCCGCCGTCCATAGTGTAGCCATAGTCAGCGTCGAATTTCTTGACATCGAACTTTGCCACCCCTCGGCCTATTTCCTCGTCAGGAGTGAAGGCGATACGGATTTCGCCGTGCTTGAATTCAGGATGACTGACAACATACTGGACAGCATCCATAATCTCAGCCACACCGGCCTTGTCGTCAGCGCCGAGAAGAGTTGTTCCATCAGTAGTGACAAGAGTCTCCCCTTTGTGGTCCAGAAGTTCAGGGAATTCAGAAGGCTTGAGAAAAAGTCCATCCACGCCCTTCAATGCAATATCCCCACCATCATAATTATCAATGATCTGAGGTTTGATGTCAGCTCCGGAAGCATCCGGAGACGTATCCACGTGTGCAATGAAGCCTAATTTTGGAATATTACCCTGCACATTTGCAGGAATCCTGCCCATCACATATCCGAACTCGTCCAGGTCTGCCTCAACCCCCATTGCTTTGAGGTCTGACAGCAGGACGCGAAGGAGATTGAACTGCTTCTCCGTACTCGGCTGAGTCTCGGATTCTTCGCAGGACTGGGTATCTATCGATACGTATCTGAGAAATCTGTCAAGAATCTTTTCCATTATTTATCTGTTTTCATTGATGCATAAATCATATATACAACAAGCAAGGCGAAAGGAACAATAGCAATTGCCTCGCCATAACTTGCATTCCAGCCATACAGGAACCAGTCCACATCGGCGAATTTAAGGATCGCGCTGACAACACCCATAAGTGCTCCACCGGCAATGAAGCCTGAAGCGATGAGAGTTCCCTTATCGAAACGGGCAGTATTCAAAGCTTTGTCCTTTGACCTTGTACTTACAAACCACGCGATGGCGCCACCGACGAGAAGAGGAAGGTTAAGGTCGATAGGAATGAACATACCGAGGCAGAATGCGAGGGCAGGGACGCCACAGAAGTTCAGGATGATGGCAATGACTGCACCGATGCCGTAAAGGAGCCAAGGTGCGTGTCCGCCGTTCATCATTGGCTGGATGACGGCAGCCATTGCGTTGGCCTGCGGAGCAACGAGTGCATTATCCCCAACAAATCCGTAAGTCTTGTTGAGTATCATCATAACTCCGCCCACAGTAGCGGCTGCAACGAGAGTCCCGAGGAATTTCCAGGTCTCCTGCTTTGCCGGAGTCGTTCCAATCCAGTAACCTATCTTCAAGTCTGTGATGAATCCACCCGCCATAGAGAGCGCCGTACATACAACTCCGCCGATGACCATCGCTGCAACCATTCCTGTATTTCCTTTAAGGCCGACTGCAACAAGCACAAGCGCAGTGATGATCAAGGTCATAATGGTCATACCGCTGACAGGGTTTGTACCCACAATTGCGATAGCATTGGCGGCAACAGTCGTAAAGAGGAACGCAATGACGGCAACAATCAACAGGCCGATGATTGCCTGCCAGATATTGTCCACTACCCCACCGAATCCGAAGAACGCAAATACTGCAAGCAGTGCTACCACGATGCCGAAGACGAGAGCTTTCATAGAAATATCCTTGTCCGTGCGCGCAACATTTTCTGAGACGGCATTCTGGCCAGGTTTCTTCTTGAACTCACTTGCAGCGAGGCCCACAGCTGATTTGATGACTCCGGCAGACTTGATGATGCCGATGATGCCGGCTGTGGCGATACCTCCGATTCCGATATGCCTTGCGTATTCTTTGAAAATCTGGTCAGCAGACATATCCCTTACTGTCTGTACGATACCACTGCCCATAAGGTCGATTATCTGACCACCCCAGATGAGGTTGAGAAGAGGTATGATCACAAGCCATACAAGGAAACTTCCGCAGCAGATCACAAATGCGTATTTAAGTCCCACAATATATCCAAGGCCGAGTACAGCTGCGCCGGTATTCAATTTGAGGACAAGTTTCGCCTTGTCGGCGACCACCTGACCGACATGTGTAACGGTGGTGCTGAGGGTCTCGCTCCATGCGCCGAAAGTAGCAACAATGAAATCATAGAGACCTCCGATGAGACCGCTGACAAGCAGGGTCTTGGCACTCTTTCCGCCACTTTCTCCACTGATAAGCACCTGCGTAGTGGCAGTAGCTTCAGGGAAAGGATATTGTCCGTGCATCTCCTTCACAAAGTACTTCCTGAAAGGTATGAGGAAAAGGATTCCGAGCACACCTCCGAGGAGCGATGAAAAGAACATATGCCAGAAACTTACGTCAAGTCCGAGGATGTAGATGGCCGGCAGAGTAAAGATGGCACCTGCTACAATCACCCCCGAGCAGGCTCCGATGGACTGAATGATGACGTTCTGGCCAAGACCGCCCTTGAGTTTGAGAGCTCCGGTCACGCCTACCGCTATGATGGCGATAGGGATTGCAGCCTCGAACACCTGTCCGACCTTCAATCCGAGGTAAGCAGCGGCAGCGGAGAATATTATGACCATCAGGAGGCCCATCCCGACAGAATACGGGGTCACTTCCGGATGCGGCTGGTCCGCCTTTAGAATAGGTTCATAGGTCTCCCCTTCCTTGAGCACCCTATGTGCATTCTCGGGCAGGCTGAGATTACGGTTTTTATTTTCTTCCATTGTCCTTGATTGTTTGATTTTCCAAATATAGCAATTTCTTGCAGGATTAGAACTTGAACTCCACGCCAAGATTTACTACGAACGGACGCCTTGCTTCCTCCCTGTTTGTCAGACGCCAGAAGCAATCCACCCTGAATAAACGGAGGATGTTCCCGACTCCGGCTCCGATTTCTACGTATGGCTCCTTAAGCGGTTTCATTCCGTCCGGGAACATCATAACAGATTCACCGTCGTTGAGCATACCGTTGTTTTTGTCCGACAACCTGCCGTATGTTGCCTTCAGGGTAAATATTTCCCTGAGCTGAAGCTTTTTCAGAAGAGGAATCTTTCCAAGGAAGAAACCATTGAAATTATGCTCATAGAAAATGGTCGCCCAAGTGTCGGACGCAAACTCCAGGTAGTCCATACAGGAGAATGCCGAATGATCTATGAATCCGGTCACGTTTCCGGGATGTATGTGCAGGAACAGATAAGGTACTGTACCGATGATGGTGCCGGCATTGATGTGTATTTTCGACATACCCACCGGCGGGAGCTTGACCAGATAATCGAAGGAGATTTCAGGACGGACGAAAGAGACAGCATCCTTTCTCGAAAGAGGAGCCGCTGCCGTCAGATCTATCGTCCACACAGGATACAGAGACCTGATATATGTCTTCACAAAGTGCCCCCGGTTGACCGTCTCATCCCTTGAAAAACGCGCTTGCAGATGGGCCTCATTGGAGGCAACACTTTCAATGAAGGTACCGTCACGACTAATCATAGGGACAAAGCCATTTGAAAAATGCCGTTTGATGTTTACTCCTGCGCTGAGATTGACGGAAGGATTCACTTCATGCTCATACAGAGCAGAAAAGGACGTCATCGGAGATAGTTTCTGCGCACCGTGCCAAAATGAGGACAGGATATTATTATCCGTGGACTTTCCGGTACCCCTACCCAATTGGAAAACATCATAATGCCCGTCCAAAGTTAGCTTTCTGGTAAGGTCCCTACGGAATATCTGTTCATAGGTGAGACCTCCTTTGAGAGACTTATCCCTGGTGCCATAGGCGCCATAGGCTGATATGCGGAATTTCCTGCTGAAATCTTTTGATGTATGTATTCCAATCTGTGGCCGAAAGCCCTCCAGATTATTGAAACTTACCAACTTCAAATATGGTCCTATGCCAATCGGACCTATGTCCAGATATCCGGTAAGCACCGAATATATGATGGTGTACAAGTCCCGGTACAGTGGCTGATCCTTGATCGCCTCCACCATCGAATAGATTTGCTTCTCTTTCTCCGACAATTCATATGGCCGGGCAGATGCCCAAAAAGCCGAATCCCTTGCCACATTTTCGGCAGGCTTCGTCACACGCGATGAGGAGGCATCAAATTTCGGAAATGGTTCGAATGACGGAGTCCCGTACTCCATATCCCTGTTTCCGAGGAAAGACATCAGCTTGGATGAATCAGAAAGCACCACGGAGAAATCCGCATACATCTTGTCGGATTTGTAAAACCAGGTCGAATCCTCCAGCCTGCGGTACTCCACATCTGCAACAAAATCCCTGAGCCAGTTAACGTTACCGCCCTTTACCATCTTGGCGCGTATGGATTTCAAAGCGAAATCCTCAGCATCGATGTACATCTCTCCGTCAAAAGCGGGGGATGATATCGCCGGTTTCGGATGATAGCGGACAAGATATGTCTTGCGGGAGTCAACCTGAAGGGAATCAATGATGTAGTAATTATAATACAGCAACCCGGACTTCTGTATCGGGGATGGGAAATTAACTCCGAAGGTATTTATGAAGTCGTTGTAGAAATTTGCCTTAAGATAAAGCGTCCCTGTAAACTGACTGAGAAGGTTGAAGTCCGGATCCACACCGGAGATCTGGTTCGCGACCATCACCTCTCTGTCAAGTTCCGGGGAAGACGTATGGTAACGGTCTGTAACTGTTTCGGAAATCAAGATTGGGAGGTATTCCACACCACTGACCACTGAAGTGTCCAGATAATCAAATACAAAGCCGAATTCCCTCATGAAACGCCTGCCTTTCAAATGTTCCTTGGCGTTAGTGAGGTCCATCTCCATCTTGTTATACACGTTGACATAATATTGAGGCCTGCGTTCGGGGTCATTCACGTCCTTGTGGGCATCAATATTATTGAGCAATCGCTTTATCTTGCTGTTGTCAGCCTTCACCACGACCTCCCTCAGAATATTGGTGGAAAGTTTCAACTTGAAATCCCTTGTCGAGAACGAGCCCTTTTCAATATTGAACTCCTGCTCATCATACCCCAATATCTGACAAACCAGGACCGTTGCCGAAGAATCTCGGGTCTCAAGGCTGTAATTGCCTTCCAAATCAGTTGTCGTCCCAATGCTGGTACCTTTAAAAAACACTCCGGCAAAAGGCACGGCTTCCCCAGTGGCTACATCCGTAACGCGACCACGGACTTTGGTAGTTTGGGCAAACACCGCCGTACTGACCAGTATGAAAATTAATACTGTTACGTATCGCCTCATTTGTTATTGATAAGCATCAGCCATCTCCTTCACCTTCTGCGCTCTCTTCTCCGTATCAGGATGTGAGGAGAACAGATGCTGGACAAGACTTGAAGAACTTGATGAGCCGGAAAGTTCCAAAAGCTCATTCAAGGCATTGTACATACTGTATGGGTCTCTCCCGTGTGATGCCGCAAATTCAAATCCGTATTTGTCCGCATTGTATTCCTGCTTCTGGGAGAACTGTGAGCTTAAGAAACTCTCGCCGATATCGCCGAGCACAGACTGAGAAAGTGTTGCGATTGTGCCACCTGTCGCACTGATCACCCCTCGGGCTGCCGCAGCAAGATAGGCACTCTTCATTGCATTCTTTGAATCCTTATGGACAACGTGACCGATTTCGTGGCCGATGATTGCCATCAGCTCGTCATCATCCATAACGTCCATAAGTCCGCTATAGACCCTGATGGAGCCGTCCCCGCAGGCAAAAGCATTAACTTCCTGTGTCTTATACACTTTATAGTTGAGTTTCAGTCCGTTGACTTCATCTATTCCGGCCATCACCTTCTTCAGACGCTCAAGGTATGCCCCATTATCAATAGTGTTCTGGGCATCCATCTGGGCGATAGTCCGGGCACTCAGTGCGGCAACCTGGGCATCAGTTATGGTTGCTGCGGTGAGAGCTGACGCGGCGGCCTGCTGGAGCTGCGCAGAATTCCAATTCACATGTTGCAAAACACTGCAAGATGAAAGCATTACGACTGCAGAAACAATAGAAATAAGCTTTTTCATATAGTCAATCGCATTAATAGACTTCGCGAAGTTAATGCTTTTTAGAAAAAATATTCACTATATTTGGTCATACAAAACATAAAATAGACGATATGAAGAATCTCATCATCACCATTTCCCTGCTTTTTGCAACTGCAGCGGCACTTTATGCCCAGGACACCAGAACTCTCGTCCACGAAGACGGAGGCCTCGGGCCATACAAGGCAGTCATCGTTTCCGATGCCTCCCTGTCCACCCACACTATCTTCAAACCTCAGGACCTCAGCGCATTCAACAAAGATAACCCGCTTCCTGTACTGGTTTGGGGCAATGGAGCCTGCCGAAACACTCCTTACGAGCACGTCAACTTCCTCAACGAAATAGCTTCACACGGCTTCATCGTCATTGCCATAGGTCCTATGCCGGAGAATTTCGACAGCCTCATTGAGAACGGTGGCTCCGATTCGGAGCTTCTCACATATGCAATAGATTGGATAATTGCCCAGAATGAAAATCCGCAGAGCCAGTATTATAACAAGATTGACGTCTGGAATATCGCTGCCGGTGGAATGTCCTGCGGAGGGCTCCAAACCCTCGATGTCGCAAAGGACCCGCGCCTGAGCACCGTAATGATATGCAACAGCGGCCTTTTCAAGGTCAGCAATGCCTCATCTGCAGTGCCGGGAATGCCTATGCCGACAAAGGACAGACTCGCAGAGATCCATACACCTATCATCTACATCCTCGGAGGAGAATCCGACATCGCATATGAGAATGGTATGGATGACTTCTCTCAGATCAACCACGTTCCTATCTTCGCCGCAAACCTCAACGTAGGGCACGGCGGCACCTATGCCCAGCCGCACGGAGGAGCATTCTCCACTGTCGCCGCAGCTTGGCTTGAGTGGCAGCTTAAGGGCAATGCAAAGGCCGGACAACTCTTCAAGGGCAGTCCTTGCGGACTTCTTTCGATTGACGGATGGAGAGTAGATAAAAAGAATATTCCATAAATAACACAGTATGAAAAGAATTATCGCATCACCTAAGGCCCCGAAAGCCATCGGACCATATTCACAGGCCATCGAACTCAACGGGACCCTGTTCATATCCGGGCAACTCCCTGTAAATCCTGAAAGCGGAGAAATCCCTGCCGGCATCGAGGCTCAGACCCGCCAGGCCTTGAACAACGTCGGAGCTATCCTCGAAGAAGCAGGGCTGACTTTCAATGATGTCGCAAAGACCACAGTACTTCTGCAGGACATAAACGATTTCGCTGCAATGAACGCAGTGTACGCAGAGTATTTCCCTCAGGACAAACCGGCCAGGGTATGCTACCAGGTTGCAGCGCTCCCGAAAGGCGCTCTCACAGAGATTGACGCCATAGCAGGCAAATAAAAGGGCTAAGGCTATTGCTTCATTTTTTTGCATAAATAAAAAATAAAGCATTATCTTTGCACCGCTTTATGATGGCGGGGTAGCTCAGCTGGCTAGAGCGTCGGATTCATAATCCGGAGGTCGTGGGATCATGCCCCACTCCCGCTACGACAGAAAGATTTTCAAAGCAGTGACCGGAAGGTTGCTGCTTTTTTTCTCTTAAAAACGCTGGTTTTTGGCATGAAGCCAAGGCGAGCCCAAGAGCAGAAAACAAAAAAAAACCCAATAGAACGCACATTATTGGAGTTATCTCGTGATTCCGTAGGGATTCGAACCCTAGACCCACAGATTAGAAATCTGTTGCTCTATCCAGCTGAGCTACGGAACCGGGACTGCAAATTTAAGTATTTTTAGCATTATTACAAATTTGCTTTTGGGTACACTATTATTTATATTTGATGAATATATATGAAAACAGTACTTGTTCAAAGCGACATAGTCTGGGGCGACCCTGAAGCCAACATGAGGAAAAACGACGCCGTGCTGGAAAGGCATCAGGGCGTCGATTTGGTTATTTTTCCGGAAATGTTCTCCACAGGTTTCGTCACAGAGCCTGAAGGCATTGCCGAAAAAGAGCCTTCACGCACTCTCGAATGGATGAAAAAAAGTGCGGCAAAATACGGATTCGCGATAGCAGGGAGTGTCTCTATCAAAATAGACAGTTCCTTCCTTAACCGCTTCTATTTCGTCAAGCCGAGCGGAGAAGTTACTGTTTATGACAAGCACCATCTTTTCACTTTCGGAGCAGAACACGATTTCTACACCCCGGGGGAAGAGAGAAAAATAGTTGAATGGAAAGGCGTCCGCTTCCTGCTTGCGGTTTGCTACGACTTGAGATTTCCCGTTTGGCTGAGAAACAGGCAGGATTATGACGTCATCATCTGTGTAGCCAACTGGCCAAGTCCGAGAAGGATGAACTGGGATGTCCTGCTGAGGGCCCGCGCTATAGAAAACCAGTGCTATGCCTTGGGAATCAATAGAGTAGGAAACGATCCGACTTGTGAATATGACGGTGGCACGGCCGTAATTCACTATTTCGGCGACACTATATCTTCCTGCACGGATTCCACGGAATGCGAATGTGAGGCAGAGCTGGATATGGATATTCTGAAGGCATATTGGGACACATTCCCTGCACTTAAGGATGCCGATAATTTCGAAATCAAATAAAATTCTATGAATAAAAAACTATTGTTGGGAGATGAGGCTATTGCCATCGGCGCCATAAACGCCGGTCTTTCCGGGGTGTATGCATACCCCGGCACCCCATCCACCGAAATCACGGAATTCATCCAGAAAAAGGCTCCTGAGATCAGAAGCCGCTGGTGCACCAATGAAAAGACCGCAATGGAGGCCGCTTTGGGAATGTCCTATGCCGGTAAACGTGCTCTCGTCTGTATGAAGCACGTCGGGATGAACGTCTGTGCGGATGCTTTTGTCAATTCCGCCATCACGGGTGTGAATGGAGGTCTGGTGGTTCTTGCCGCCGACGACCCATCAATGCACTCCAGCCAGAACGAACAGGATTCCCGCTTCTATGGAAAATTCGCTCTTCTGCCTATATTCGAACCTTCAGGCCAGCAGGAGTGTTATGATATGATAGGGGAAGCTTTCGCCCTTTCGGAGGAATTGAAGGTGCCTGTATTGTTCAGGGTGGTTACACGCCTGGCGCACTCCCGCGCCGCAGTGGAAATCCGGGAAAAGAAAGAGCAGAATGCCTTCAATCCGTCTTCCGGCAAAGGCTGGGTCCTGCTTCCGGGCATCGCAAGAAAGCAATACTGCGCCTTACTGGACAAGCAGGAAGCAATGCTGGATGCCGCCGAGAAATCAGAACATAACAAACTTGAGTATTCCTCAAAGGCAGATGCACAAGGCATCATTGCCTGCGGAATAGCATATAACTACGTCAAGGAGAACAATCCCGACGCCAACATCCTGAAGGTATCACAATACCCTCTTCCGGAAAGCAAGGTCATCGAACTGGCTTCACGGAGCGAATCGATACTGGTGGTTGAAGACGGACAGCCGGTCGTGGAGCAGGACGTCAAGGCCATCCTTGGTTCCGACTACCCGGTCGAAGGCCGTCTTACCGGAAAACTTCCAAGAACCGGAGAACTTACCCCGGACAGTGTAGCGGAAGCACTTGGGATTGAGCTTTCAGAAGGACTGCAGCAAGGGAAAAACCTTGCTCCGCGTCCACCGCAGCTTTGCCCGGGATGCGGACACAGGGATGTCTATAAAGCTCTGAAAGAAGTTGCCGCAGAATATCCGGGTTCAAGGATCTTCGGCGACATCGGATGCTACACCCTCGGAGCCCTGCCTCCTTTCCAGTCGCTCAACAGCACCGTGGATATGGGCGCATCTATCACGATGGCTAAGGGCGCGGCAGACGCCGGACTCTTCCCTGCCATTGCCGTCATCGGAGACTCCACTTTCACTCATTCCGGAATGACGGGACTGCTTGATGCAGTAAATGACAATTCGAATATTACAGTCATCATCTCCGACAACCTTACCACCGGAATGACGGGAGGACAGGATTCGGCCGGAACCAATAAATTCGAGGCAATATGCATAGGACTCGGAGTGGATCCGGAACACGTCAAGGTTGTAGTACCTGTCCCGGCCAATATGGAAGCCATCACGAAGACCATTCGCGAGGAGATAGAATACAAAGGCGTATCAGTGATCATTCCGCGCCGCGAATGTATGCAGACACTTAAACGGAAGAAAAAATGAAAAAAGATATAATACTTTGCGGAGTAGGCGGTCAGGGAATCCTTTCCATTGCCACCGTGATAGGAGAAGCGGCTACTAAGACCGGACTCAAGCTCAAGCAGGCGGAAGTCCACGGAATGAGCCAGAGAGGAGGTGACGTACAGAGCAACTTGCGGCTGTCCACTGAAGAAATCTTCAGTGACCTCATTCCGAAAGGGAAAGCCGACATAATTATCTCTATGGAGCCTATGGAATGCCTCAGGTATCTTCCATATCTGTCTCCGGAAGGCATAGTCGTGACATCGTCAAAGCCTTTCGTCAACATACCGGACTACCCGGAGGAGTCCGCACTCCTTGACGAGCTCAAGAGCCTCCCACACCTTGAGATGCGCAGCCTTGAGAACAATATGACGCTGCTGGGAATGGCGGCGAAACATATCGGCATCATCAGCGCCGAAGAGTTGCGCGATGCAATAGCACGTGTGTTCTCCGCAAAGGGTGATGAGATTGTAGAAAGGAACCAGAAAGCTTTCGACGAAGGCTTCAATAACTGATATCGAAATGAAACTCATAAGCGATGAACTGATAGCCGAGGCCTGTCGGGAAAAGAAAGTCACAAATCTTGCGACGGCAACAATCGGGGAAGTACTTCTGGTTGCAATATACATCGAGCAGAAGACCGGTATTCCAATGATCAGGATGGACCAGGGATCTCCGGGGCTGCCGATCAACAAGATTGGAATAGAGGCCGAGAAACGCGCCCTTGATGCCGGAATAGGATCTGTGTATCCAGCAGCAGCCGGAATCAAAGAACTGAAGGAAGCCGGCGCCGATTTCGTGAAAGCCTTCATGGATATCGACATAAACCCCCTTGGATGTGTTCCTACGACAGGTTCAGTCTCCGGATCCTATGGTGCACTCATTGCTTGCCTGCACCGCATTCCGAGCAAGGACAAAGTCCTTTTCATCGATCCCGGATTCCCTATCCAGAAATCACAGCTCAGAGTAATAGGTGCAGGGTGGAAGACCTTCGACATCTATTCACACCGAGGAGAGAAGGCCTTGAGGGCCAAACTCGAAGAAGAACTCTCCGACGGCAGAGTGGCCGCAATAGTCTATTCAAGTCCTAACAATCCGGCGTGGATATGTCTTGAGGAAGAGGAACTCCGCGTCATCGGCGAACTCGCTACAAAGTATGATGCCGTAGTGATGGAAGACCTGGCGTATTTCTGTATGGATTTCCGTAAGGATCTCGGGCATCCGTACGAAGCGCCATATCTGCCTACAGTTGCAAAATATACGGACAATTATATCCTTCTACTGTCCGCTTCGAAGATATTCAGTTATGCCGGACAGAGAATCGGATTGGTGTGCATCAGTGACAAACTGTTCAACAAGCAGTATCCGGCTCTTGCCGAAAGGTATGATGATGCCGGAATTTTCGGCCAGACTTTGACTGCAGAAATCCTCTATATGATCACCAGCGGATGTACCGCAACGACACAGTACGGCTACGCGGAAATGCTCAGGCAGTCCTGCGAGGGCAAGATCAATTTTGTGGAGGACACCAGGGAATATGAGACCAGGGCAAGAAAGATGAAGGAGATTTTCTGTCGTCACGGTTTCCACATCGTTTATGACAAGGATGTTTCCGATGAGATTGGAGACGGTTTCTTCTTCACCCTCGGATACAAGGATATGACGGGTGAGGAATTGCTCGTGGAACTTCTTTCATACGGGGTGACCAGTATATGCCTCAGCACAACAGGAAGCGACCAGAGAGGAATACGCGCGTGTACATCAAGAATGAGTGAGGACCTCTACCCTGTCCTTGAAGAAAGGATGGCACAGTTTGAGGCGGACCATAAATAAACAGGATTATGATTTGGAACGAGAATAAAGAATGCATGTCCCTCGACGAAAGGCGTGTGCTCCAGGGAAGGAGGCTCCATAAGATTGTGGATTATGTCTATCACAACGTGCCTTTCTACAGGACAAAGTTGCAGAATATGGACATTACGCCTGACGACATCAGGACTATCGACGACATCGTCAAACTGCCTTACACCACCAAGCAGGATCTCCGCGACAATTACCCTCTCGGGCTCCAGGCGGCTCCGCAGAGCGAAATCATCCGCGTGCACGCATCATCAGGCACCACTGGAAACCCCACGATTGTAGGATACACGCGCAAGGACATCGGGGTTTGGAGCGAATGTATGGCACGCTGTCTCACGGCATATGGGATAACCAGGGAAGACATCATTTCCGTGGCATACGGATACGGTCTTTTCACCGGTGGACTCGGCGTCCATTACGGAGTTGAGAACCTTGGTGCCTCCGTCGTACCTGCCTCAACCGGAGGTACCGAAAAGCACATCCGGCTGTTGAAGGACCTCGGAATCACCGGTATAGCCTGCACACCGTCGTATGCCCTCCATGTCGCCGAATCCCTGGAAAAATATGGCGTCAGGAAAGAGGATCTGAAACTCAGGGTCGGGGCTTTCGGCGCAGAGCCTTGGACGGATAATATGCGTCACGAAATCGAGGAGAGGCTCGGAATAAAAGCCTACAACCTTTACGGACTGAGCGAAATAATGGGGCCTTGCGTAAGTTATGAATGTGAGGAGCAGAACGGTTCCCACATCAATGAAGACCATTATTTCCCGGAAATAATAGACCCGGAGACACTCAAGCCGCTCCCTTATGGATCGGTCGGAGAACTTGTCTTCACCACTCTGACAAAGGAAGGAATGCCGCTTCTCCGTTACAGGACACGCGACCTCAGTTCCCTCAACAATGAACCGTGCGCCTGTGGAAGGACCCTCTTGAAAATGGGTAAGATACTCGGAAGAAGCGACGATATGATTATCGTACGGGGTATCAACGTCTTCCCTTCACAGGTCGAGAGCGTACTGCTCAGTATGCCGGAATGCGCACCTTATTACAGGATAGTTGTGGACAGAGTTGGTAATGTGGACAAGATGATTGTGGAGGTGGAAGTCCGCCAGGAATACTTCCAGACAGGTTTCGATACTCTCACACCTATCACCACACTCGAAAAGAAGATTGCCGACGCACTTAAGAGTATCCTGAGCATAAGCGTGAAAGTGCAGGTCAAGGCTCCCGGCTCTCTCGAAAGGTGCGAAGGCAAGACTAAGTTCGTAATAGACAATAGAAAACTGGTATAACCAAACTTTATCAATTATGAGTGAATTTTTCAATCCGGAAATGGAGGCCCTGTCCCGCAGCGAGATAGAGGTCCTTCAGTTGGAAAGGCTGAAAAAGACAGTCAACCACTGCCAGGACTCCGCTTTCTATAAAAAAAGATTCGAATCGATAGGTATGAAGCCGTCAGACATCAAGTGTCTCGACGACCTCAGGAAGATTCCTTTCACCACCAAGCAGGACTTGCGCGACACCTATCCTTTCGGAATAGCATCCGTCCCGCTCAAGGACTGCATAAGGCTTCACTCCTCTTCAGGAACAACAGGAAACCCTACCGTCATACTCCATACCAAACAGGACATCGACCAATGGGCTAATGCCGTTGCAAGATGTCTCTGGATGGTGGGCTGCCGTCCTGAAGATGTCTTCCAGAACACATCCGGATACGGAATGTTCACCGGAGGTCTCGGGTTCCAGTATGGAGCTGAGAAACTCGGAATGCTGACCGTCCCGGCCGCAGCGGGAAACACCTTGAGGCAATTGAAATTCTTCACGGACTTCGGCACCACAGTCGTACACGCAATACCGTCATATGCTGCAAGAATTTACGAGGTGATGCTGGAAAAAGGAATCGACCCACGCCGCGACACAAAGCTCAGGACTCTGGTCATCGGTGCGGAGCCTCACTCTGAGGACACAAGGAAAAGGATTGAGGAAATGCTCGGCGTCAAGGCATACAACTCCTTCGGAATGTCGGAGATGTGCGGCCCCGGAGTAGCATTCGAGTGCAAGGAACAGAACGGACTCCACATCTGGGAAGATTACTATATCGTAGAAATCGTCAACCCAGACACTCTGGAACCTGTTCCGGACGGAGAAATCGGGGAGCTTGTCCTCACTACTCTCAACCGCGAAGCTATGCCTCTACTGCGCTACCGCACACGTGACCTCACCCGTATCCTTCCGGGCAGCTGCCCTTGCGGAAGAGAACACAAGAGGCTTGACAGAATGAAGGGACGCAGTGACGATATGATTATCCTCAAAGGTGTTAACATCTTCCCTATCCAGATCGAGGCCATCCTGATGCAGTTCCAGGAACTAGCTTCCGACTATCTCATCACGCTCGAGACAATTGACGGGAATGACGATATGCTCGTGGAAGTGGAGATGTCAGATATCTTCATCGATGACTATTCAAAACTGCAGAGACTCGAAAAGGAAATCACCAGACAACTGCACGATGAGATTCTCATCACGCCTAAAGTCCGGCTCCTTCCTAAGGGATCCATTCCTAAATCAGAAGGCAAGGCCGTCAGAGTTAAAGATTTAAGAAAACAATATTAAAAGTATTATATTATGACCGTACATCAACTTTCAGTTTTCCTCGAGAACAAATCAGGGACGCTTGTAAAAGTACTCAAGCTTTTGAAAGAAGAGGGTGTCCAACTGATTGCATCCACCATTGCAGACACCGCAGAATATGGTATCTGCCGAATCATATGCAGTGAACCGGACAGAGCATATTCGGTCTTGAAAGATGCCGGAGTAGCCGTATCCCTCTGCGAAGTGTTCGCCATCGAACTCGATGACGTACCGGGACGCGCTGCTGATGCCATCGAGATATTCTCAAAGGAGAATATCAGCATCGCATACCTGTATTCCTTCCTCCTCAACGGAAAGGGAGTACTTATCTTCCGCACCGACAATGCAGAAAAAGCCCGCGAAGTCATAATGACCAGCGGACTTAAGTACATTGCTGAGAAAGATTTGTCAAAGCTGCTGTAGCAGGACTTATCTTCTCGGTTTAATATCCAGTTTGACGGGCTTGGTCATATTCTCCGGAGCGAGAATGACATCAAGCTCGTCTTTTGTAAGTATTCCGTGCTCAAGGACAAGCTCGTAAACCCCACGGCCGGTTTCCAAAGCCTCTTTGGCAATCTTTGTGGAATTTTTATATCCGATAATCGGGTTCAGGGCTGTCACGATGCCGATACTGTTCTTGACATAGTCCAGACATTTTTCGCGGTTTGCAGTAATACCGTCAATGCAGTTTGCTACAAGCGTGTCGAAACCGTTCATCATCAATTCAGCACTTTCAAAGCAGCACTGAACCATTACCGGTTCCATAGCATTAAGTTCCATCTGGGCAGCTTCTCCGGACATTGCCACACAGACATCATTTCCCATTACCTTATAGCATATCTGATTCATCACCTCAGGAATCACAGGATTGACTTTTCCCGGCATAATTGATGAGCCAGGCTGCTTTGCAGGAAGATTCAGTTCCAAAAGTCCGCAACGAGGGCCGGATCCCAGCAATCGGAGGTCATTGCATATCTTGCCGACCTTGACAGCAATCCTTCTCAAAGCTGAAGAATACCCCACCAGACAAGATGTATCGGAGGTGGCGCCTACCAGGTCTGAAGACAGTTTGAATTCAAAGCCGGTTATCTTTGAAAGTGATGCCACACATTTTTCGGCATATCCGGGCTCTGAGCATATTCCCGTCCCAATAGCCGTAGCTCCCATATTAACAGTCAGGAATTCTTCCGCTGCAGCATCAAGATTCTTGATCTCATCCTGAAGAATGGACGCAAAACCGCCGAAAGTCTGGCCCAACGTCATAGGAACCGCATCTTCAAGCTGTGTGCGTCCCATTTTCAAAACGTCACTGAACTCAGACTCCTTTGCACGCAGGCTTGCAATCAAAGCATTGAAATGCTTCTTGAATTCAAGATGGGTAAGGTACAATCCTATATGGGCGGCTGTCGGATAGGCATCATTGGTAGATTGCGAACGGTTTACATCGTCATTTGGAGATACAATCTTGTGCTCTCCCGGCTCGTGTCCCATAATCTGAAGCGCACGGTTTGCAATCACTTCATTCGCATTCATATTTGTGGTTGTACCTGCACCTCCCTGAATCATATCTACAGGAAAATGTTTGTCCAACTTGCCATCTCTTACCTCCTCGCAAGCCTTCATTATGGCATCATATACCTCGTCGGTTAGGAGGCCAAGTTCCTTGTTTGCCATTGCCGCACCCATTTTGGTTATTGCAAGGCCCTGAATATAGCGCGGATATTCATTGAGATGGAAATGACTGATTTTGAAATTTTCCAGACCTCTCAAGGTCTGTACCCCATAGAGTGCATCTGCCGGAATTTGTTTCTCACCGAGCAGATCGCTTTCGATTCTGAAATTTTCTTGTGACATATCTATTTAGGAATTTATTATTTGCTGAATTCATCAAAAATCTGCTGCATACCGGCAGTTGCGACATCCTTGATATGGACGATACGTGAATCCTTCCTTATCGGCACATCTTCAGGATCAATCACATATATCCTGCAGTCATCACTTGCGTAATGGTACAGTCCCGCTGCGGGATATACTTGCAATGATGTCCCGACTATCAGCAGGATATCCGCTTCCGACACCTTTTCTATTGCCTTCTCGATATTCGGCACTGCCTCTCCGAACCACACGATATGAGGACGAAGCTGGGAGCCATTTTCTTTGTCTCCCCAGAAAATCTCACCGTAGCCTATATCCTTTACGTATTTCTCGCTGTAGCCGTCATCGGCAGTGTATGTGTTCTGAGGACGAACCTTGGTGATTTCGCCGTGAAGATGAATAATATTGCTGCTCCCCGCACGCTCGTGGAGATTATCGACGTTCTGCGTCACAACGCAGACATCGTGGTATTTCTCAAGTTCCGCAATCAGCTTGTGTGCTTTGTTGGGCTCCACACTCTGTACTTTCTTCCTGCCCTTATTATAGAAATCCAGCACGAGCCTCGGATTCCTGTACCAGCCTTCGATTGAGGCAACATCCTCGACAGGATAATTGTCCCAGAGGCCGTTCTGCCCCCTGAATGTGGTCAGTCCGCTCTCCGCGCTGACTCCGGATCCTGTAAGAACTACAATCTTCATATTTTATTTGCTGAGATATTCATGGATGGCTGCAGCGGCTTTCCTTCCGGCGCCCATAGCCAGGATTACGGTAGCTGCTCCGCTTACGGCATCACCGCCGGCGAACACTCCCGGACGGGATGTCACACCTGTTTCATCCGCCACGATACAGCCGCGCCCGTTGACGTCAAGGCCTTCTGTAGTACGGGAGATCAACGGATTAGGAGCAGTTCCGAGAGCCATTATGACGGTGTCCGCCTCAATCTCGAACTCGGAGCCCTCAATAGCGACAGGGGAACGTCTTCCGCTCGCATCCGGTTCGCCCAATTCCATTTTCACACAACGCAGGGCCTTCACCCAGCCGTTCTCATTTCCCAGAATCTCGACAGGATTGGTCAACATAGCGAATTTCACGCCCTCAAGCTTCGCGTGCTTCACTTCCGCAGCTCTTGCAGGAAGCTCCACCTCCGTACGCCTGTACACTATTGTTGTATCCGAGCCAAGCCTTAATGCCGTTCTTGCGGCATCCATTGCGACATTTCCGCCACCAACCACAGCGACTTTCCCGCCCTTCTTGATAGGGGTCAAATAATCGTCCCTATAGGCTTTCATCAGATTACTTCTGGTCAGGAATTCATTTGCAGAGAACACTCCGTTGAGATTTTCCCCCGGAATTCCCATAAATTTCGGCAGGCCTGCACCTGTCCCCACAAACACAGCCTCGAACCCTTCCTCGTCCATCAACTGATCAATCGTGATGGTACGTCCTATGATGACATCAGTCTCAATCTTCACTCCAAGCTTACGAACCTGATCCACTTCGTGCTTGAGGACAGTGTCCTTAGGGAGTCTGAATTCAGGGATTCCATAAGCCAGGACTCCTCCCACTTCGTGCAAAGCCTCGAAGATAGTGACATCATACCCCAGTTTCGCAAGGTCACCCGCACAAGCAAGTCCGGCAGGGCCGCTTCCTACTACTGCAACCTTCATCCCAAGATTCTCCGCATGGACTTTCTTTCCTTCATATCCCTCTTCCCTGGACCAGTCGGCCACGAAACGCTCGAGCATTCCGATAGCTACACTTTTTGACTTAATGCCGAGTACGCACCTGCCTTCACATTGATTTTCCTGAGGGCAAACCCTTCCGCAGATAGCAGGAAGGGATGAATCCTGCGCAATCACATCAGCAGCGCCTGCGAAATCCAATTCCTTTACCTTCGCTATGAATTCCGGAATCTGAATCCGCACCGGGCAGGCCTCCACGCAACGCGGATTCTTGCAATGCAGACATCTGGAAGCTTCATTCAGGGCTTCCTCCACGCTGAAACCGCGTGTCACTTCTTCAAAACCCAATGCCATAATCTTCCTATTTCGTTAATGCCGCTTTTTCTTCTTCCTTGTACAGGGTCTGACGCCTCATTGCCTCGTCGAAGTCCACTTCAAAACCATTGAATTCAGGACCGTCAACACAGGCAAACTTCATCTTTCCGCCAACAGACACCCTGCACGCACCGCACATACCGGTTCCGTCCACCATCAGAGTATTGAGGCTCACAGTGATCGGAAGCCCGAGCTTCTTTGCCGTCAGGGTAGTGAACTTCATCATAATCATAGGTCCGATGGCAACTGCCTGAGTATAATGACGTTCTTCTTCTATTACCAGTTTCTCCAGCAGGGCTGTGACCATTCCGTGGAAACCCTCGCTTCCGTCATCAGTACAGATGAAAAGATTGTCACAGACTTCCGACATCTCCTTTTTGTAGATAAGTAGATCCGCAGTCTTGGCTCCGATGATGACATCCACTTTAGCGCCGTGCTCCTTAAGCCACTTGGCCTGAGGATATACAGGAGCCGTACCGACACCTCCGGCGATGAAAATGAACGACTGTTCCGACAACTCGTCTGGCGCCATATTCACGAACTCTGAGGCATTTCCAAGAGGGCCTACCACATCCGCAAAAGAATCTCCTTCGTTGAAGTTGTCCACCAGATTGATGGTGGATGCACCTATTTTCTGTGTAACAATTGTGACCGTTCCGGCTTCGGCATCATAATCACTGACGGTAAGAGGTATTCTCTCCCCTTTCTCATCGGTTCTGACAATCAGGAACTGGCCCGGCCTGGCTGACTTAGCCAATCTCGTTGCTTCCAACTTCATCCGGCATATTGTCGGAGTGAGCATTTCCTTTTCAAGGATCCTGAACATTTTATCCGTTATTTATGCATTCCTCAACAAACCTGGAGAGACGAGGAAGGTCCTTCTCCAATTCAGAACGGAGAGTGGAATCGTTGAATGCCGTCAGATGCTTGATGTAGAAATCTACGACGGCATCAGAGAATACTCCCTTGGATGTATAAATCTCACGGTCCTTCTGAAGTTCTCCGGCTGCTTCCACGCAGGATGCCGGCAACTGCTCCAGAGCTGACTGGATAGCGGCGTTGGACGCGTCGTGGATATTGACGCCAAGTCCGACATAGGTCTTATCTGCAATCTCAAGAGCATCAGGCCTCTCGAAGCCATGACGGGCGGCACAGCAAAGTGCAGCCATAAGCAAATATGTATCGGCAAATCCGTCAGCGGCCCTCCACTCAAATGTTTGCTTTGAACTGAAATCTTCATTCCGGCTCTTCTCAAGAGGATTTACGATAGCAGCCATATCCACTTTCTTGGTCCATCCGAGCGGTACTCTTACGAGGGCGCTTCTGTTGGAGAAAGACCAGCACAATGAGGTAGGAGCCTCCTGATGAGGAACAAGGCGCATAAATGACAGAGGATGAGGGTTTCCAAATGCAGGGAGGGACGTGCCGGCAACCATATATCCGGCAATAGCCTTCTTGCACTCATCCGTAAGCTCTCCGTTGCGGGTCATCACCGACTCTCCATTCCTGGTGAAGCGGCTGTGTACGTGCATACCGGAACCGGCCTTGCCCGGAGTAATCTTCGGAGCGAATGTGAGGTTCACGCCATATGCATACGCCAGCTGACGCATAATCCACTTTGCAACAACCAACTGGTCTGCAGCCTGCTCGATATTTACAGGCAGGAACTCGATCTCGTTCTGCTCATAAATCTTACCGTCCTGAGTGAAATTACCGACCTCAGAATGGCCGTATTTGATATTGCCGCCTGCCTGGGCAATAAGTTTCATAGCTTCGACGCGGAATTCAGTGAACTTATTGAAAGGAGAACTCTCGTGGTAGCCTTTCTGGTCAGCGACAGGATAGAGGTCGTCCTCTTCAGCAACAACATAGTATTCAAGCTCACCCATAGCCTCCATCTGAAGTCCTGTGACCTCTTTGAAAGCATCGTGGGCTTTCTTCAGCACATACTCCGGAGAGCTCTCGAACGGCTCACCGTCCCTGTTGAAGAAAGAACAGAGAATATCCACTGAAGGAATCTCCGAGAACGGGTTTACAAATGCCGTCCTGTATTTCGGGATAACATACAAATCGCTCTTGCCGGCCTCCACAAAAGGGAAGAGGCTTGAGCCGTCCACTCTTTCTCCCGCCGCGAGGATATTCTCAAGATGTTCACGTGACTGAATCACGAAATTCAGGGTCTTGAGTTTCCCGTCCCATCCGCAATAATGGAAATTGATGAATTCTATATTGTTCTCCACGCAGTATTTCACAATATCTGCGCGGGTGAATTCTGAAGCCGGTTTTCCAAGGAACTGAACCAGCTTGTTAGGGCTCATAGCGATTTTATTATCCATAATATTTCAAGTTTATACCATACCGGAGAAGCCGAGGAATGCCATCGCCATTATGCTGACAGTAATCAGGGCGATTGGAAGGCCTCTGAAAGGCTTAGGAACATCATTCATTGAAAGGTGCTCGCGCAGACCTGCAAAAAGAATCATCGCAAGACCATAGCCTATCGAGGTGGCCAGAGCATAGACCACTGACTCACCGAGATTCAGCATATGAGGAGTACCTCCGAAAGTGAATTCCTTTGTCACAACCGTGATTGCCACACCGAGAACAGCGCAGTTGGTGGTGATCAGAGGAAGGAAAATTCCGAGAGCCTGATAGAGACTCGGACTGATTTTCTTCAAAATGATTTCGACCATCTGGACGAGAGCGGCTATCACGAGAATGAAGGCGATAGTCTGCAGGAACTCAAGGCCGAAAGGCACAAGAAGATACTGGTTGACCAGATACGTCACTATAGTGGCAAGGGTGATGACGAAGCATACGGCCCCGGACATGCCCGTGGCAGTTGACAGCTTGTTGGAAACGCCGAGGAACGGGCAGATACCAAGGAACTGTGAAAGCAGGATATTGTTTACAAATATCGCTGATATGATAATGATGAAAAACTCCATGATTTATTCTTCTTAGGAATGACGAAGATACTTGTTAAACAAAACCATAAGATATCCGAGCACCATGAATGCTCCCGGGGCCATGACGAAAGCAAGGATTCCGTCTCCCGGGATGAACTTCCATCCGAATACGGAACCGCTTCCGAGGATTTCCCTGATGATGCCGATGACAGTAAGGGACATAGTGAAACCGATTCCGATTCCCAGTCCGTCAAGCGCTGAATCAAGGGCATTGTGAGAGTTTGCATATGCCTCCGCACGTCCAAGGACGATACAGTTCACAACGATAAGAGGAATGAACAGTCCGAGTGTCGCATATACAGACGGGACGAAAGCCTGCATCAAAAGCTGCAACACAGTAACGAACGTCGCAATCACAACGATGTACACAGGGATGTGCACCTTATCAGGAACGACCGGCGCGATCAGGGAGATTGCAATGTTTGAAAGCACCAGCACAAACAATGTAGCGAGACCCATCTCGAGTCCGTTCATTGCAGAAGTGGTAGTGGCCAGCGTCGGACACATACCCAGAACGAGGACAAAAGTAGGATTGTCCTTGATGAAACCTTTAGTTACAAGAGACCACTTACTCATTTCCAAGTCCTCCATTCATTGATTTTACGAATTCAACTGCATTTGCCACGGCGAGAGTGTAGGCACGGGACGTGATGGTAGAAGCCGTGATGGCATCCACATCTCCTCCGTCCTTCTTGACCTTCAGCACCTTGTCGGATGCAAAGCCCTCCCACTGAGATGTAAACTTCTCATCGCTGGTGCACTTGGCTCCGAGACCCGGTGTCTCACTGTGCGCAAGTACCGAAGTATTATAGACTGTTCCGTCAGGAAGGATACCGACCATTAGGGTCAATGTGCCTCCGAAACCTATCGTGGATGATTTCACCGCATAGCCGATGACGCCATCTTCAGATGTCGATGTATAATATTCGAAACCGTCGGAAATATTGGCGTCAGAAATTTCACCACCCTCAGGAAGAACCTGTGCGATTGATGCGACAAGTGCATTGTGTGCAGCCTCGGCAATAGGCTTTTCAGTGACGGCATTCACAATTCCAAGTATTGCCCCGCAGAAAAGGCAGACTGCCGTGAGGCAGAGAACCATATTTCTTAATGTAGATTTTGCTGCCATAATTTATGCCCTCCCGAATTTCTTCTGATGGAACGCTCTGTTGATCAGAGGAACCACCGCGTTCATAATAAGGATAGCGAAGGAAACTCCCTCAGGGTATGATCCGAAATATCGTATCATCATCACGAGAAATCCTATTCCGAATCCATAGATTACCCCGCCCCAAGTGCTCATCGGAGAGGTCACATAATCCGTTGCCATGAAGCAGGCGCCAAGGATAAGTCCTCCCGTAAGGAGATTGAATGCCGGACCTGTGAACTGTGCCGGATCAATGCAATGGAATATTGCGGCAATGATGGCAACAGTAGCAAAAATTGAAAGCGTGATCCAAGGCTTGATTACTCTGCGACATACAAGATATACGAATCCGGCAAGCAGAGCCAGTGCCGAGATTTCTCCAGCAGAACCACCCATATTGAGGAACAGAGTGTCCCAGTAGTTCAGGCCTTCAATTGAAGCGGCCCCGTTTTCAGCGACCCGCCCAAGAAGAGTCGGGCCGGTGATGGCGTCAACACCGAAGAGACCCTGCGGTATTTCCCAATGGGTCATATATGCAGGGAATGAAACCAGGAGGAATACACGTCCTACAAGAGCCGGATTGAACACATTCTGTCCAAGGCCTCCGAACGTCATCTTCGCAACACCGATTGCAACGAGAGCACCGATGAAGACAACCCACCATGGTGTCGTGTACGGCAGGTTCATTGCAAGCAGGAGACCCGTCACGAGTGCGGATGAGCCGCAGAAATACCCCGGTTTCTTGAAAAGCCACTTGGTTATAGCCCATTCGATTACCACGCAGCTGATTGCACTCACTGCAAGTACAAGAAGTTCTTTCCAGCCGTAAAATACAACAGATACGGCAATGGCCGGGAGCAATGCGAGTACCACATCGCCCATAAGCGATGAAGTGGACTGCTTTGCGTGGATATGTGGAGAAGGTGAAACTATATATTTTTCCATATCACTCATTATTTCTTTTCAGATGATGCAGCCTCGGCCGCAGCTTTTGCCGCTGCCGCACGGGCCTTGATTGCACCCATTACCTGGCCTTTCGCAAGACGGATATTGTCCAGAAGCGGGATATTGGCCGGGCAGGTGTAGAGACAACAACCGCACTCGATACAGTCCTGAGCGGCATTCTGCTCAAGTGCAGGAACGTCACCGGCCTTGTAGAGACGGTTCAGAAGGAAAGGTTCGAGACCCATAGGGCAGGCCTCGGCACATTTTCCGCAACGGATGCAGGCTCCTTCCGGATGACGCTTTGTGGCAGACTCCGACAGATAAAGTATAGATGACGAGCCCTTGACCGTGCAGGCATCGAAATTGGCGACAGCTTTTCCCATCATAGGACCGCCGCTGATAATCTTCGCAGCATCCTGGGGAACACCGCCGGCCTGCTCTGCTATGTAGCTGAGCGGCATACCGATACGGAACATATAGTTGTGCATCGCCTCGTCAGGAACGCAGTCTCCTGTCACGGTCATAGTGTTGGTGACGAGAGGTTTGTTCTTCTGTACGGCCTCATATACGGCAAGGGACGTAGCGACATTCTGGACAACGGCGCCCACGCTGATAGGCAGTCCGCCGGACTTCACCTGACGCTTCATCACAGCATCGATAAGCTGTTTCTCACCGCCCTGAGGATATTTCTTCTTAAGAGGAAGGACGCTCATATCCTTATATCCCAGTCTTGCGACAGACTCCTTGAGGGCCTTGATAGCCTCAGGTTTGTTCTCCTCCACACCGAAAACAGTCTTGCAGCCCCCGAGCACCATCTGCATAATGGCAGCACCGACTACAATTTCGTCAGTCCTTTCAATCATTATGCGATAGTCGCAAGTGAGGTACGGTTCACATTCGGCAGCATTCAGGATGAGGCACTCGGCCTTCGAGCCCGGAGCCGGGTTCAGTTTCACGTGGGTAGGGAATGTAGCACCACCCAGTCCTACGACTCCGCAAGCCTTGATTTTATCAAGGACAGCAGCCCTGTCAGCAGGGATTTCAGTAATCAATGTGTCGCTGAGATCCACGCCGTCAACCCAATCGTCGCCTTCTACGGCAATCTCGATATGGGTGACATTATTCCCGGCAAGGTCCTTGCGCGGACCGATTGACTTAACCGTTCCGCTCACTGAAGAATGAACGAATGCCGAAATGAATCCGGCCGGCTCAGCGATGACCTGACCGGCCTTGACCGTGTCTCCGACAGCCACACAAGGCACAGCCGGAGCCCCAAGGTGCTGGGCAACGGAAATATAAACTGTCTGAGGGAGCGGCAGAACCTCGATTGCGTGGTCTTTCGCATACTTTGCATCATTCGGATGCACACCGCCCAATGAAAATGTTGTCCTAGCCATTATTCTCCTCCTTTTTCTCCTCAACAGGAGCGGCCTTCGGTTTCAGAACCGGGAAATTTACATCGTGTATTGCGCCTGTAGGGCATTCAGCCACACATTTCTTGCAGAGACGGCACTTGGTGAAATCAATGTAGGCAACATTGTTCTCCACCGTGATAGCCTCGCTTGCACATACTTTTGCACACTTGCCGCAACCTATGCAGGCTGCAGAGCACGCCTTGCGGGCAACAACGCCCTTATCCTTATTGACACAGGACACATACACCCTCATACCACGAGGGCCCTTGTTCCTGAGTTCGATGATGGACTTCGGACAAGCCTTTACGCAGGCTCCGCAGGCGGTACATTTCGTTTCATCAACGACCGGGAGGCCTGTTGTTTCGTCCAAAGACAATGCACCGAACTGGCAGGCATTCACACAGTCACCACATCCCAGACATCCGTACGGGCACGCCGTATCCCCTGCATACAGGGAAGCTTTTACCTTACAGGATGATGAACCGCCATAGATATTTGTCTTTGGACGGTTCTCACAGGTTCCATTGCAGCGCACGACTGCAACCATCGGAGCCTTCTCCTTGATTTCATAGCCAAGGATGGCAGCGACTTTCTTCATCACTTCATTTCCGCCCACAGGGCAATAATTATTGTCCAGGTTCGGAGCCTTGACGGCAGCATCGGCAAATGCACGGCACCCCGCAAAGCCGCAGCCTCCACAGTTCGCACCGGGCATCACTGCTTCGACCTCATCAATGCGCGGATCCTCCTCGACCTTGAATTTCTTCGCAATGAAGAAAAGGACGAGGGAAAGGAGCAATCCGAGTCCCGCCAGAATGGCAATGGTCCAAATAATTGTAGATGTCATTATTCCAATACTTTATTTTCTTATTTTGAAGACGTATTCATTCTTCAGGATATTCCTGAATGCATATATAAACCAATAGTAGGAAGCAACCGCAAAAAATCCGCATAGTGCGGACACGAGTTCGCTCTTGCCAAGCCCCAGAGGGATGAAGATGAAGACGAGCAACAGGATAAGCGGAATGACGTACGCCACCCACACTGCCTTGTGCCCCATGGTCGCCTTCAAAACGACTTCGACCTCATCGCCCGGCTCATAGAGAGCTGTCGGAGAGGTCGGCACCTGTATCGCCTTGGTCTTATACTCCGACATCCCGCACAATCCGGATGCGTGGCAGGTCGCACAGGCAGACTCGGAGATTATCTCCACTGTCGTGAACTGCGGATCGACTTCAACTATTTTCCCTTTATGTACTATCTCTTCCATATTATTCGAATGCCTGTGCCGCATCGGCAAAATCATCCATATCGGAATTCATTGCCGACTCGATTCCGACAGACCCGGCTGTGGCAGCGAAATCATTCCCCGGCTCGACAAACTTTATCTGTTCGCTCTTGAAGCGCATATCTATCTCACAAGTCTCTCCGTTCCTGTGCTTGGCGATGATAATCTGCGTCAGTTCCTTATCCTCAGGATTCTCTGAAAGTCCCTGCATGTCTGGACGGTGTATGAAGATAACCATATCGGCATCCTGCTCTATTGATCCAGACTCACGGAGATCACTCAACTGAGGTTTGCCGGTACCGCCGGTACGCTGTACGGCCTGACGGGAGAGCTGTGATAGGGCGATGATAGGCACATCAAGTTCCTTGGCTGTAGCCTTCAGCGTCCTCGAAATGGCAGCGACTTCCTGCTCACGCATTCCCCTTGTCTCGGCAGGTCCCTGCATAAGTTGCAGATAATCCACGATGATGAGCCTGACACCCTTGTTCTTCACAAGAGTCTTTGCCTTGGTCCTGAATTCCATTACAGGAATACTCGGAGTGTCATCTATATATAGAGGAGCACTGATAAGGTTCTTCAACTTATATTCCAGCTGGTCCCACTCAAAACTTTCCAACTTCGCCCCTCCTTTGATCTTGTCCGCACTCAAGCCGGACTCGGACGTCATAAGACGTTTGGCCAGCTGGAGGGATGACATTTCAAGGGAAAAGAAAGCCACCGGAACGTGGAACTGTACTGAAGCGTTTCTCGCAAGATTCAGGGAAAATGCTGTCTTACCGACTGAAGGTCTTGCGGCAAGGATAATGAGGTCGGAGGCCTGCCAGCCCTGGGTGATGCGGTCTATGGAAGCAAATCCTGAACGGACACCGTTCGGACCGTCCTTGCTCTGCATATCCTGGATATTGCTCATAGCCTCATTGATGACCGAGCCGATATCCTGCACCTCTTTCTTAACATTGTTCTGGATGGCGGCATAGACCTTCGACTGGGCCTTGTCTATGAGGTCATCCACCTTCACACTGTCATCATAGGAATCCTTGAGGATCTCATATGATGCCGTAATAAGGTCACGCTGGATGGTTTTCTGCTTGAGAATCTTGATATAGAACTCCATATTGGCAGCCGCACCCACCTTCTGTGAAAGGTTGGCGAGTACAATGGCACCTCCTACCGCTTCAAGATTCCCCTCCGCCTTGAGCCTTGCACTGACCGTAATAAGGTCCACCGGAGTATGGTCTGCCACAAGATGCGTCATCGCCTCAAAAATCATCTTGTGACGGGGGTCATAGAAGCAACCTGGTGTCAGTTCTTCCAACGCCTCATCAACTGCCGACGGTTCAATCAGCATGGCTCCAAGGACAGCCTCTTCGACATCAAGAGCCTGAGGCGGTTTGTTTCCCATCTCAAGCCCTATCGTATCAAGATTGACTGCCTGATCCCTCCTCGCGGAAGATTTTTTAGTCTGGTCAGGCATATCTATTCTATTCGAAATCAGGATTTACAATAATGCGTCCGCAGTGTTCACAAATCACAAGTTTCTTGTTGGATGCAATATCAATCAAGCGCTGAGGGGTGATTGTGTTGAAGCAACCGCCGCAAGCATCATTGAACACAGATACGACAGCAAGATGATTGTGTACGCTGTTTCTGATTCTATCGTAAGCGCTCATCGTCCTCGCGTCAATCTTGGCAGCGCATTCATCCCTGCGCGCCTGAAGTTTTTCCTCTTCTGCAGATGTGGACTCGACGATAACCGCGAGCTCTTCCTTCTTGGCGGCAAGATCCCCGTTCCTTACTTCAATCTTCTGATTCAAAGTCTCGAGTTCATCTTTCTTTGCGACAATGGCAGCCTTTAACTCGTAGATGTTCTTCTCTGCAATCTGGCGGAGAAGGCCCTGGTTCTCAAGCTCTTTATTGATTGAATCATATTCCCGGCTGTTGGCAATATTCTCGAGCTGCTTCTGGTACTTGCTTATCTGCTCGTCCAAGTCAATGATATTCTGCTTGTTTGCTTCGATGGAATTGTTGTATTCATCTATCAGGGTCTCGAACTGTACGCCCTTTGCGTTGAGAGAAGCAATCTCCTGCTCAAGCACCTCAACTTCAGCCGGAAGTTCACCTCTGAGCTGAACGATTTTTTCAATAGCATTGTCAGCCTCCTGAAGGGCATAGAGGGTCTTAAGTTTTTCCTCGACACTCAGCTCCGAATCAGCAAAAGCCTTCTGAAGTGATACGAAGGTTTCCCTCTGGTCGATAGGAGTCTCAACTTTCTTGATTTTCTTTGTCGCCATATCTGTTTATTTATTGTTTCATTTTGCCGGATGTAGTGAAAGGCAAAGTTATGTATTTTTTCCCAAACATTATGAAAAATTATAACGATTCCATCACCTCGACGAGCTGGCTTCTGATGTCCTTCAAAGAATTGAGTACTCGGACCCTTCTGTCAACGGTACCGCGGTCTTCAGAAAGGAATTTTGTAGCTCCGTCAAGAGTGTAACCCTTTTCCTTCACAAGATAATGAATCTGCTTGAGTGTCTCAATATCTTCCGCCTTGAACATCCTGTTGCCCTTGGCATTACGGTACGGCTTTATGAAGCGCGGGAATTCGTTCGACCAATAGCGGACCAGGGAATCTTTCTCCCCGAGTATCTGCGCAACTTCACTGATAGAATAGTATAGTTTCTCCATATAGAAGGTTTTTAATCCAGCGACTGCCCCGTAGTCACGGACATAAACAACATTTTGACATATTCGTCCGGCGTCACCGAAGCGAAAAAATAATTGACAGGATCCAGGTATTCCCCATCCTTCAGTACCTCATAATGAAGATGAGGAGCAAATGAATTTCCTGAAATGCCCACCGTACCGAGTTTCCTCCCCGTCTTTACAACCTGCCCGACCCTCACCTCGACATCTCCGAGATGGGCATAACGCGTAACGTAACCGCCATCGTGCCGTATCTCCACCTGATTTCCGAGACCCTTTCTGGAAATATTGACGTCCGACACTATGCCGTCGGCTGCCGCAAGTACCGGATCCCCCTGAGGAGCAATAAGATCCAGCCCATCGTGCCGGGACGGAACTTTATAGAACGGATTCATCCTCTGCCCTATGGATGCACCCACCTGGGCATAAGAAACACTTTTCAAAGGAAGGCTGAGAGGCGGGAGTATTTTCGAACCGTCATCCAAGAGCCCGGCAAAACTCTCTTCTACTTTCTTTGATTTCTCAAGCAGATCATCCGTTTTACCGGAAGTGTATTCGACCAATTTCCTGTCCGGAATGGTGTCACTCCCGGCAAGAATATCAAAAGCATCCTCCGAATTGAGGCTTGGAGCCTGCGCACTGAAAATCTCCTGATATATCTCGTTGTCCTTGACCTGTAGTCCGGTGATAACCTTGTCCAGCATCTGCTCCTTTTCGAGCATTTGCGGATAGATACGCTCGTACATCCTGTTCTCCCTTCTGAGTTTCCTCTCTGTATCCGTGCTGATAATCAATGAGAACACAAAGTAGTATATGACTGCGAAAGTGAGGGTGACGACGAAGAATCTCAATAAGATCAACAAGACACTCCAGATGGTGTGTCCTGTTTTTTTGAATGAAAAACTACTTTTGTCAAACTCGTACTGGGGCATTCTATTTGACCATTAGATGGAAGTCATTATTCAGCACAGCCTGCGACTCGTCTTCCTTCTTCTTAATCATATCCTTGTATTCCTTGTCGGACATAGAAAGATCGAAGAAATTCGTCGGATTCACGGCAGAACCCCTGTAAATAACCTCATAATGGAGGTGCGGGCCTGTGGATTTTCCGGAATTTCCCACCTCTCCGATCTTCTCGCCTCGCTTTATTTTCATTCCTTCCACGACATTTATGGAACTGAGGTGGGCATATCTGGTCTTATATCCGAAACCGTGATCAATCACAATCTGATTTCCATATCCGAAGAATTGGAATGTCGTTTTCTCTATCACACCATCACCCGTGGCATATACCGGATTACCTTTCTTCGTGGCGAAATCATACCCGTCGTGGTGACGATATCCGCCAAGCACAGGATCCCTGCGGGTTCCGAACGGACTGGAAACCCGGAAAGTACCCTTCGTCGGAATGATAGGAGGAATTGCCGGAATGCAGGATGCCATATCTCCGGCACGTTTTGATAGATTGGATACTTCGTCAAAGGATTTGCTCTGTACATAAGTCTGCTTCGTGAGCATATCCAGTCTGATATATGTATTGCGAAGTTCCGAATTGCTCCCAATCTCATCCAGATAGGCATATCTCTTCACGCCTCCGAATCCGGCATTGAGAACTTCCTCCGGTATCGGATTCATTCCGAAAATGGATCTGTACACGTCTTCGTTCCTCAATTCCAAATCCTTCAGTTCTGCACTATACTGGTCCAGATTCCTGTTCATCACCTCGAGCTTGGATGCCCATTTCGCATTATTCCTTTTGAGTATGGCTGTCTTCGGAGGGTCAAATCCCAGCAGCCCCACATATATCCAGAAATAGAGTGCAGTGAAGCCGAGGCTCACCACCATCAGAACCGCAATCTTGGACAGACGCTCTTTCCGAGGCACTTTTACTACCTCATACATCAGCGTTTCCGGATTCAGATTATATCTCTTGATTTTGGACATATCGGACAAAGGTAGATAATTTTAGCAAAATTTGTGCTAAATTTGCGGGTTATACTTTTCTTACTGAAAATTAATAATGAATAATATAATGACATCCAACGAAATCAGACAGAAGTTTTTGGACTTCTTCGCTTCAAAAGGCCACACTGTAGTGCCATCCGCACCTATGGTCATCAAGAACGACCCTACATTGATGTTTACCAATGCTGGAATGAACCAGTTCAAGGATATTTTTCTCGGAAATGCAAAGCCGAAATTCTACCGTGCGGCAGACTCACAGAAATGCCTCCGCGTCAGCGGAAAGCATAATGACCTGGAGGAAGTGGGGCACGACACCTATCATCATACAATGTTTGAAATGCTCGGAAACTGGAGTTTCGGAGACTATTTCAAGACAGAGGCCATCGACTGGGCTTGGGAACTTCTTACAGATGTTTATGGTATTGATAAGAAACTGCTCTACGCTACAGTATTCGAGGGCTCCGATGAATGTCCTATGGACCAGGAAGCAAAAGAAGCCTGGCTCAAGCACCTTCCTGAAGACCACATCGTCCTTGGAAACAAGCACGACAATTTCTGGGAAATGGGCGATACGGGTCCTTGCGGCCCTTGCAGCGAGATACATATTGATATTAGAAGCGCTGAGGAGAAAGCTTCCGGAATCGAAGGCCGCGATCTTGTCAACCAATCGGATCCTCACGTGATCGAGATCTGGAATCTCGTCTTTATGCAGTATGAGCGCAAGGCTGACGGACATCTTGAGAACCTTCCGGCAAAGAACATCGACACCGGTATGGGATTCGAGCGTCTCTGCGCTGTTCTCCAGGGCAAGAACTCCAATTACGATTCCGATGTATTCACCGGAATGCTGGCCAGGATAGAAGAGATAAGCGGCCACAAATATCACGAGTCCGCCAAGACGGAAGTGGCAATGCGCGTAATAGCGGACCATATCCGCACCATCAGTTTCTCTATCACTGACGGGCAGCTCCCTTCAAACGTGAAGGCCGGTTATGTAATCCGCCGAATCCTCAGACGTGCCGTACGTTACGGTTACACCTTCCTGGGATTCAATGAGCCGTTCCTCTGCCGTCTGGTACCTCAGCTTGTAAGCGATATGGGTAGCGCATATCCTGAGCTTGCAGCACAGCAGCAGCTGGTTGAGAACGTAATCAAGGAAGAGGAACTTGCCTTCCTCCGCACTCTTGACAGAGGCATCAAGCTGATGGATGAGTGTATGGAAGCCTCAAAGGACAGCAAAATCATCTCAGGAGAGGATGCTTTCAAACTCTATGATACATTCGGATTTCCTATCGACCTTACGGAGCTGATTGCTTCCGAAAACGGATACAAGGTGGATATGGCAGGATTCAATGTGGAGCTGGGAAAGCAGAAGGACCGCGCCCGCAATGCCACCGCCAACGAATTCGGCGATTGGGTGGAACTCTATCCGGGAGAAGCTGAATTCAAGGGCTATGACAAGCTCAAGCTCACGAGCGTCAAGCTGCTCCGCCACAGGACAGTTGTGCAGAAAGGCAAGACTCTGTTCCAGCTTGTATTCAATTACACCCCATTCTATGCCGAGAAGGGAGGAGAAGTAGGAGACACCGGTTACATCATTTCCGAGAATGGAGAAAAGATCAATATCCTCAACACAATTGAAGAAAACAAACTGATTATCCATATCGCCGAGAAGATTCCTGAGAATTGCAACGGTATGTTCACGCTCCAGGTGGATGAGCCTCGCAGACTTGCCATCACCAACAACCACACGGCAACCCATCTTCTGGATCAGGCCCTGCGCGAAATACTCGGTACTCACGTGGAACAGAAGGGTTCTTTCGTAGGTCCGGATTATTTCCGTTTCGACTTCTCACACTTCGCAAAACTCTCCGATGAAGAACTTGCAAAGGTTGAAGACAGGGTCAATGAACTCATCCGCGCAAACAACGTACGCGAGGAAAACCGTCACGCCTCTATGGAAGAGGCACGCGAAATGGGTGCAATTGCATTGTTCGGAGAAAAATATGGTGACAGGGTACGCGTCATCAAATTCGGTGACTCAGTGGAACTCTGTGGAGGATGCCACGCCGATGCGACCGGGCAGATAGGCCTTTTCAAGATTGTCAGCGAAAGTGCAGTAGCTGCAGGAGTCCGCAGAATCGAAGCGGTAAGTTCTGTCAGGGCGGTTGAACGGGTTAAAGAAGAGGAAAGTCTCATCAAGGACATCCGCGCCCTGTTCAACAATGCTCCGAATCTTATGTCCGCAATCGAAAAGATGATTGCAGATAATGCCCAGTACAAAAAAACCGCAGAAGAGGACGAAAAGAAGAGGGCCAACCATCTTGCCGGGGAACTCATCAAGAATGCAGAAACCGTTTCAGGAATCAAGTTCATCAAATACACAGAGACTCACAGGGATCCTGCTCTTGTTCGCACAATCGCAGGACTTGTACAGAAAGCCGCTCAGAACACTGTATTCGCTGCCGCATTTGCATTCGACGGCAAGCCTCAAGTAATTCTGGCGTATACCGATGACCTTGTAAAGGCCGGACATAATGCAGGAAAGGATATACGCGAAGCCGCAAAATTCATCCAGGGTGGAGGAGGCGGACAGCCGGGCTTCGCTTCTGCAGGAGGCAAGGATATTGCAGGGCTTGCACAGGCGATGGAAACTATGATCAAGACCGTAACGGAATAGACGCAGTCAAAGGATGAAGAAACTGGACAAATATTTATTGAAAGGATATTTGGGGCCGTTCCTGGCTATCCTTTTGATAGTCATCTTCGTCCTTGTGATGCAGTTCCTATGGGTATATATCGATGAGCTGGTAGGTAAAGGCCTCGGTTTCAAGGTTATCGCAGAATTCCTCCTATGGGGGACCTGCACAATCCTGCCGCTTGCACTGCCGCTTGCGACATTGCTTGCAGCCGTGATGACCTTGGGGCAGATGGCGGAAAAATTCGAACTGATTGCAGTGAAGGCCGCCGGAGTTTCTCTGGGAAGGATTCTCAAGCCGCTCATCATTGCCGCCGTATGCATCAGCGTCGGAACATTCTTCATCTCAAACAACCTTGTACCTTATTCATATAAGAAGATATTCCTCCTCAGAGAAGATATTGGAAAGACAAAGGAAGAGATAAAGATTCCCGCAGGTACCTTCTATGACGGCATAGACGGCTACGTCCTCCGCGTTGATTCAGACAGCGAGAACAGCGGAATGATGTACGGAATAATGGTTTACGACCACACCGGCGACAAGGGGAACACGACACTGTCCCTCGCGGATTCGGCTTCCATCCGTATGTCCAAGAGCAAGGACTACCTCACCTTCACAATGTACAACGGCACGAACTACCAGGAGACCAACTCAAAGAAATACCGAGATACAACGTTGCAGCTTCAGGCTATCGACTTTACAAAACAGGAAATGATTATCCGTCTGGAAAACTATGCATTTCAGAAATCAGATGATGAGGCCCGCTTCGACGACCAACCGAAAGCAAAAGGGCTGAGGGAATTGAAAATAACCAAGGACTCCCTCGAGAAAAAGGATGCAGACACCCACGCGCGGCAGTATGTCCAACTGATCAAATCCAATGACTTTTATAAATCCCGCCAGTTGGATTCCTCCTATAGAGAAAAAACGACAGGAGTTTATACGGGCGAAGATTTCTGCAAGTTCGACAACCCTGCAAGTGAGGCCAAGGCATATGAAATCGCCGCCGAGAAAGCTGAAAGCTACTCATTCAAGATAAGAAGTCTCAATACCGAGTCTTACGAAAACACATTCTTCCTCAGAAGGACCGACATTGAGATATTTGTAAAATTCTCCACCGCCCTTGCCTGCCTCCTCCTGTTCTTCATCGGAGCACCGCTCGGAGCGCTCATCAGGAAGGGAGGCCTCGGCATTCCGGCCGTAGTATCGGCACTGTTTTTTGTCTTGTACTGGGTTGTAGACATTTCCGGCAACAAGCTGGCAAAGGATGGAGCTCTCTCAGCAGTTTCAGGAGCATTTATCTCTGCATATGTGCTCGCCCCTATCGGTGCCTTCCTGACCTGGAAGGCCGTCCACGATTCAGATCTCTTTAACACCGACAACATAAAACAAAAATGGAGGAAGCTGAAGAGTTCCGTTGCAGGATTCTTCCGCAAGACCAGAATCGTGTATATGGGTACTCCAGATTTTGCGGTCGCCCCTCTGGACGAGCTCCGCAAGAAGGGCTACAATGTGGTCGGAGTTGTCACTGTTGCAGACAAACCTAGCGGGCGCGGTCTGCAGGTCAATGAAAGTGCAGTGAAGAAATATGCCGTCGAACATAATATTCCTGTTCTTCAGCCATTGAAACTGAAAGATCCGGAATTTCTGCAGGCACTTGCTGCCTGGAAGGCCGACCTGTTCGTCGTTGTCGCCTTTCGTATGCTTCCGGAAGAAGTCTGGAGAATGCCTAGACTCGGAACTTTCAATCTCCACGCAGCCCTGCTCCCTCAATACAGAGGAGCCGCCCCTATCAACTGGGCCGTCATCAACGGAGAGAAACAGACAGGTGTCACCACGTTCATGCTGGACAAGGATATCGATACCGGAGGAATCATCCTCAGGGAGCCTTGCTCTATCAGTGAGACAGACACGGCCGGGGACGTCCACGACAGACTTATGGAAATGGGAAGCCGGCTTGTTGTCGATACTGTCCAGTCCATAATTGAAGGAAGTGCCGAGATCCGCGTACAGCGAAGCTTCATCCAGGGCTCCGAAGTTCTCAAACCGGCTCCTAAGCTCACAAGGGAACTCTGCCAGGTCAACTGGAACGACACCACAAAGAATATCTACAATCTCATCAGAGGTTTGAGTCCATATCCTACAGCCTTCACCTTCCTGCAGAAAGAAGGCGAGGAGCCTGTCCAGCTCAAGATTTTCTTCGGTGAGAAGATGGAACTGGACACTCCGGCCGTCCCTGGTACAATCCTTACAAACGGCAAGGACTATCTGGCGATTGCAACTTCCGATGGGGCCGTTTCCCTCAAGGATGTCCAGCTTGCAGGCAAGAAGAGAATGGACGTCAAGACATTCCTGCTTGGATTCAGGGAACCTGAGACGTATATATGTGTAAATCGGCTGTCATAATCTGTGACGGAGAATTCCCCCGCAGACCTTATCCACTGTATTTGCTTGGAGCAGCGGACCGCATTGTCTGCTGCGACGGCGCTCTGAAACATCTGATAAGGAAGGGCATTGAGCCGGATGCTGTGATTGGGGATATGGACTCCGCTCCGGCATCACTTCAGAAACTTTATAAGGACAAAATTGTCCACGACCCTGACCAGGAGACGAATGACCTCACGAAAGCCTTCAGATATACTGTTACGAAATGGCCGGAACTGGAAGAAATCACCATTCTGGGGGCAACCGGAAAGGCTGAGGACCACACAATCGCAAACATCTCCCTACTGATGGAATATGAGAGGACGTACAATCTCTCGGATAGGGGAATCAAGCTTATGATGGTATCTGATCATAGCACCATTTTCCCCATCTGCAACTCCTGTGAACTGCATCTGGGAGAAGGACGCACGGTTTCCATTTTCTCACCGGACACTGCGCTGACAATCAAGTCCGAAGGACTCAGGTGGAAAACTGACAGTGTGGTATTCGACAACTGGTGGAAGGCCAGCCGCAATGTCACAAGCGACGATGTGGTGAGGCTTCATTTCTCGCATAAATCAATGGCGATAATTATTACAAACTAACTAACTGAGAATCTGTTTTAAAAAAATGTTAGAAATTTTTTAATATTTTTTATTTTTAGCATATAAGACAGAAATCTTAACACCTGTAAGGAAAATCGCCAAAAAACTTACGAACTGAAATTAAAAAACTTTATAAATTGTTTTAAACCTTAAAACAATGCGCCTATTCCGTGTTTTGAAATAAAAAAAATTGTTAGCACATTTGTTTCGAGCAGCATGAAGAAGGTGGTCCCAAAACTCTCTTTTTAGTAAAGTTGAGTAGTAATAGTATATAAAGTTAGTGTTTTAAAAATTTTACCTATGAGAAAAATCAAACTGCTATTCGTTGCGATAGCCATGCTTGCGTGTGGTTTGGCATACGGCCAGGCCATCACTGTTACTGGTGTGGTTACCGACAAAGCTACAGGGGAACCCCTGTCTGGATCAGCAATTCTCGTAAAAGGAACTCCTCAGGGAGTGGTTGCTGATAATGACGGTCGATACAGCATCACCGTCTCTCCCGATGCCACATTGGGCTTCACTACCATCGGTTTCAAGGATGTTGAGGAAGCAGTCAATGGTCGCACAGTAATTAACGTTGCCCTCCAGCCTGACAACGAGCTTTTGGATGAAGTTGTCGTTACGGCAATGGGTATTTCACGTGAGAAAAAAGCTCTCGGCTATGCCGTTCAGGACGTTAAGTCAGATGAATTGACTCAGGCGGCGGCTACCAGTCTCAGCAGCGCTATCCAAGGAAAGCTCTCAGGTGTGGACATCGTTACGTCTTCCGGTATGCCAGGAGCATCAGCAAAGATTGTCATCCGTGGCGCACGTTCTCTCGACGGTAACAATACTCCTCTGTATGTCATAGACGGAATGCCAGTTGCATCAACTCCAGATATGAGTACAGGTAACTCTGTTACCGGATCCGACTATGCAGGACGTTCTATTGATATCGATCCTAACGACATCGAAAGCATCAACGTCCTCAAAGGACAGGCGGCTTCTGCTCTCTATGGTATGCGGGCATCTAACGGTGTAATCGTCATCACGACAAAGAAAGGCCGCAGCGCACAGGCAGGAAAGACTTCCGTAACCTTTACCACCAATTTCAGTCTCGACAAGGTGGCAACCCTTCCTGAAAAACAGACCGAGTTTGCTATGGGCAGCAACGGAAAGTTCGCCCCCGTATCCAGTACAGCTTGGGGTCCGAAAATCACTGATCTTCCAAACGACCCAACCTATGGAGGAAACACCGACAACTCCTATACCGCCGCTTCAGGAAAGCACCCTGGTATGTACTACGTGCCTCAAAGAGCTGCAGCCGGACTCGACCCTTGGGCTACACCTCAGGTTTATGACAATATGAGGGCCTATTTTAATACAGGACATACATTCAGCAACAATGTAAGTATAGCCCACAACGGAGGATCAAGCACTGTTATGCTGTCTCTCGGCAATGCCAACACCACAGGTATCGTTCCCGGCACAGGACTTGACCGTTACAATGCACGTATCAGTGCTGATGCCAAACTTAGCAAGCATTTCGATATGGGCTTCAACGCAAGCTATATCAAATCATCTCTCACAAAGCAGTCCGGAGCAAATGACGGTATCCTCAATCAGGTATTCTGCGGTCCTGACAGCTACGATCTCGTAGGAATTCCGGGCAATGTGGAAGGAGACCCTTACACCCAGAATAACTACCGTGCGGGTTCATTCGACAACCCTAACTGGGCTACCAAGAACAACCTCTTCTCAGAAAAGACGCAGAGATTCTTCGGCAATGCATATGTGAACTTCAACACGGATTTCAACTCTAGCAACGTTCACAAACTCAATGTCAAGTATCAATTGGGTACAGACGCATACACGACCTCATATCAGGACATTTTCGGATATGGACACAGTGGCGGCACAGGCGAAATCACGGAGCAGGTGCTCACAGAAAACACCTTCAACTCCCTTTTGACAGCCAACTACAACTGGCAGATATCTCCTGACTTCCATTTCTCTGCAATGGCGGGTAATGAAATCGTCTACTCTACAGAAAAATATCTCTACGCATACGGCGCTCCGTTCAACTTCTCAGGCTGGAACAGCCTCAACAACGTTGCAAGTTACAGTGCTGGAGAGTCTTTCGGAAAGAGTCTCACATTCGGTACTTTCGGCGAACTTGCAGCAGACTATAAGAGCATGCTCTTCCTCAATGCGACCATCAGGTCCGACTATGTTTCCTCAATGCCTCACGGTAACAGAACCTTCACATATCCTTCCGTTTCTCTCGGATTTATCTTCACCGAACTTGACGCTCTCAAGAACAATGTCCTGACGTACGGTAAGGTCAGAGGATCATACGCTCAAGTAGGCCAAGCAGGTACATACCATGAATCCTACTATTCAACACCGGGATTCGGAGGAGGTTTCTCATCAGGAACGCCTGTCTCCTACCCGATTGCCGGTGTAACCGCATATACTCCTTACGCTCTTATATACGACCCGAACCTCAGACCTCAGAACACAAGATCATATGAGGTAGGTACCGATCTCGCATTTTTCGACGGTCGCATCACCTTTAACTATACGTTCTCCCGTCAGGACGTAAAGGATCAGATTTTTGATGTTCCTATGGCTTCTTCAACCGGTTACGCTTCCAAGAGGATGAATGCCGGAAAGGTTCATACCAACGCTCACGAAATCACCTTCGGAGCCATCCCTGTTCAGACCAGGAACTTCACGTGGGATATCAATGTCAATTTCACAAAGATTGACAACTACGTCGACGAACTTGCAGAGGGTGTTGAGAGCATTATGCTTGGTGGCTTCGTAGAACCTCAGATTCGCGCCGGAATAGGAGACAAGTACCCTGTTATATATGGTTATGACTATGTCCGCAACGAGGATGGAGTTGTGGTTGTGGATGAGGATGGTTTCCCTATGGCAGGTGACCTTGCAGTGCTCGGTACCGTTGCCCCTGACTTCCAGATGGGATTCAGCACGGGATTTGACTGGAAAGGCCTCAAACTCAACCTCGTATTTGACTGGAAGAAGGGAGGTAAAATGTACGCAGGAACATACACAATGATGGACTACTACGGTGTATCAAAGCTTTCAGGTGACCTCAGAAAATCAGAGTCGTTCATTTTTGACTACGAACCTTCAGTCAAGGAAGACGGTACACCGAACGACATTCGCATTCCGGGTGAATATGCACAGGCATATTTCTCAACGCTTAATGATATCTCAGCTAACTTCGTAAAAGATGCTTCTTATCTCAAGCTTCGTGAGGTATCCCTCAGCTATCCTGTAGTAAACGCAAAATGGGGGTCTATCAACCTTAACCTTTACGGACGCAACATTCTCCTCTGGTCTGCCATCAAGGGTTTCGATCCCGAGGCATCTCAGGGTAACAACAATATGGGTGGCGGCTTCGAGAGATTCTCTCTCCCAGGCACATCCAGCTATGGTGGTGGTTTGACTTTCAGATTTTAAAGAGAACTCGATACAATGAAAAGATTATTTAAATATTTCATCCTCATCGGCACCGTTCTCGGAACGATAGCCTGCTCAGAGGATTTTATGGACGAAATCAACAAGGACACCAGCAGTCCTCTCGACGTCAATTCAAAATTCCTGATTCCGGACATTGAGATCCGTACCGCTCAAAATGTTATCGGTGGAGATTTCAATACTTATTTCGGTGCATATATTGAGCACTGGGTAGGCACCCACAACCAGCTATACCAGGCAGAAATACGTGGCGCAGAAGTAAGAGTATCTTCCACATTCAACAATACCTGGGGCACCATCTATGAGAACATCCGCAACGCAAAGATTGTTGTGAGCAAGTGCTCCGAAGGTGGCGCCGAGGATGGCAACAAACTGGCCAAGGCTGTGGGCGAGATTCTGCTTGCTTACAATGTTGCTGCCGCCACAGATATCTACGGAGACACTCCGTACACACAGGTCGGTGACTTTTCAACATATCCCGCACCGTCTGCCGACAAGCAGAGTGACATCTATAATGATGTATTCAGACTCCTTGATGATGCCATAGCAAACCTCGACGGTGCTTCCAACACTCTCGGCGGATATGACATACTCTATGGCGGAGATGCCGCAAAGTGGAAGAAATTCGCTCAGGGACTCAAGGCAAGATATACTATGCGCCTCATCCTCAAGTCAAGCAACAAGGAAACTGACTGTCAGAAAGTTATCGAATACGTAGATGCATCTTTCGCTTCTGCTTCAGAGCAGGCCACAATCCGCATCTATGACGGTGTTTCAGCACAGAATCCTCTATTTGACTTCGAATGGAGCCGTGACGGTATCTCATCAAGCACAAGTATGTACAACAAGCTGATAGCCCGCAATGACCCACGTGCAGACAGAGTATATTACGATCCATCTTCTTGGAGTTTCTATAGCGCAGAAGTTGCAGAAGAATTTCTAGCTCCTAACGGAGAGCCAATGGAAAGCCAGTATGAGTATTGCTACGATTCCTTCTTCTTTGCTGAAATTGCTCCTGTCCATTTCTTGAGTTACCACGAGCTCCTCTTCCTCAAGGCTGAGGCACAGTGCAGGCTTGGAAACGATGCAAAGGCTACTCTCAAAAAAGCAGTAGAAGCTGCGTTCGTCAATTTTGAAGACAACGTACAGGCAGCTCAGAATGCACCTACAGTCAATGGCTATGGTGGGCTTGAGCCTCTTCCTGGAGAAGCACTCGATGCTGCTGCTGCCGACAATTATTTCGATAGCGAGGTCGCTCCGCTCTTTGATGCAGATCCTTTCAAGGAGATTATGACCCAGAAATATATCGCATTCTGGGGAGCAAACGGAGAAAGTGTAGAAACCTACAACGATGTACGCCGTCTCAAGGCTGAGAACAAGGACATATATGAGTTCGCTAACACCGGCAAGTTCCCTCTGAGGGCAGCTTACGGCAACGATGATGTAGTGAACAACCCTAACATCTCCCAGCTATACACAGATGCCGGCAACTACGTGTTCACTGAGAACGTTTGGTGGGCAGGTGGCTCAAGATAGCATTGAGATTACAGTTTAACAACAATCGAAGAGGTCGACTCTAAAGGGTCGGCCTCTCGTTTTTGATGTGCGGAGTTCCGCAGCAGGTAGCAGATGGAAAGCCAAAATGAAAAAAATGTTATAAATTTTATAAAATATTTTATTTTTAGTACATAAGGCGGAAATCTTTATTTTTGTAAGGAAAATCGCCGAAAAACTTACAATTTAAAATTAAAAAACTTTATAAATTGTTTTAGTCATCAAAATACTGCATCTATTCCTCGTTTTGAAATTAGAAAAATTGTTAGCACCTTTGCTTGGAGTAGCCTATAGAAGGTGACTCCGAAAACCCTCGTTTTATTGGGCACGACGAAAAATTAATACAAACAATATTAATGTTTAATTCAAAATTTCAACCTATGAAAAAAGTTAAGATTCTTTTTTCGGTGATGGCTCTGTTCGTTTGCCTGATGGCATCGGCACAGAACATCACTGTCAAGGGTGTCGTAACAGATGCTTCCACCGGGGAGCCTCTGCCTGGTGCGGCTATCCTTGTTAAAGGAACTGCTGACGGTGTAGTTGCCGACTTTAATGGTAACTATAGCATAACTGTTCCTCAGAATGCGACACTTGGATTCACAACAATCGGTTTCAAGGAGGCCGAGATTGCCGTCAATGGAAGGACAGAAATCAATGTTGCCCTGAGCCCTGACGCTGAGCTTCTTGAAGAAACTATCGTTGTTGCATTCGGTACCACTACGAAAGAGGCCTTCACCGGTTCTGCAAAAGTATTGAATGAGGATGCTCTCGCTCATTCTCAGGTAACAAACGTTACCAGCGCACTTGCAGGTCAGGTAGCAGGTGTACAGCTCGTTTCTGCAAACGGTGCTCCTGGCTCAAACCCTACAATCCGCATCCGTGGTATCAGCTCAATCAACGCAGGCAACAGCCCTCTCGTAATTGTCGACGGTACCCCTTATGACGGAGATTTGAACAACATCTCACCTTCCGATATTGAAAGCATGACAGTCCTCAAGGACGCAGCTTCCAACGCTCTGTATGGTGCGCGTGGTGCCAATGGTGTCATCATGATCACCACCAAGAACGCAAGGAAAGGTAAGGCTGTCGTTTCATTTGACGCCAAGATCGGTGGAAACACAAATGCTCTTCGCAAGCATAATGTTATCACAGACCCTAGGGCATACTACGAGCAGCACTACAAAGCTCTGTACAACTACTACACAGCAGCAGACGGACTTGGATTGAGCGATTCTGCCGCTTACATCAGAGCAAATGCCAACATCAACGATGCAGCAAACGGCGGTCTTGGATATGAGATCTTCAAGAAGCCTGCAGGTGAAATGCTTATCGGCCGCAATGGCAAACTTAATCCAAATGCAACTCTCGGTAACGTTATCGGAGACTTCTATGTGATTCCTGAGGACTGGGGTGACTATGCATACCGCACAGGTCTCCGTCAGGAATACACAGTATCCGTAGCAGGTGCTGAAGACCGCATTTCATACTACACTTCTATATCTTACCTTGACAACCAGGGTATCATCGAAAAGTCTGACCACAAGCGTCTCACCGCTCGTGTAAAGGGTGAATACCGTGCAACTGACTGGATGAAGATCGGTACAAACATGTCTTATGCAAAGTACAATTTCAACAGCCTTGGAAATGACGGTAACGACAATTCAACAGCCAACGTATGGGCATATGTTGCCAATATGGCTCCTGTATATCCGCTCTTCGTAAGAAACGCTGACGGATCCATCTACAAAGATGCCAACGGAATCGAGGTTATGGACCACGGTAACGGTGTTCTCGACCAGGGTGGTATCCCGGGCACAAGCCGTCCGTTCATCACCAACGCCAACCCTCTGCTTGCAAACAAGTACAACACTTCAAACACCGAGGGTAACGCATTGACAGCCAACGGATACATCGATATCAAGCCTATCGACGGACTCACAATCACAGTCAACGCATCAGCTAACCTGGATGAGTATCGTACAAACTATGTGTATAATCCTTACTACGGGCAGTTCCGTACTACCGGTGGTACCGTAGAAATGGCTCATTCACGTTCTTATGCTTGGAACAGCCAGCAGCTCATCAACTACAAGAAGTCATTCGGCCAGCACAATGTAGAAGTTCTCCTCGGCCACGAATACTACAACAATAAGGGCTATTCACTCGGCGCAAGCAAGAGCAAGATGTTCTCACAGACCAACAAGGAATTGAACGGTGCCGTAGTCGACGGACAGAGCGCATACTCTTCACAGTCAGAATACAACGTTGAAGGTTACTTCGCACGTGCACAGTACAACTTCGCTGAGAAGTACTTCGTTTCAGGTTCATTCCGTCGTGATGCTTCTTCAAACTTCCATCCGGATCACCGCTGGGGTAACTTCTGGAGCGCAGGTGCGGCTTGGATTATGAGCAAGGAAAACTGGTTCAATGTCAGCTGGCTTGACGAATTCAAGATCAAGGCTTCCATCGGTAGCCAGGGTAATGACGGTATCGGTTCTTACAAGTATGTAGATATGTTCGACATCGCACCTTCTGATGGAAATGTTTCTACAATCTTCGCATCAAAGGGTAACCCTGAGATCACTTGGGAAACCAACACCAACATCAATGCAGGTTTCGAATTTGCGGCTCTTGGTGGAAAGATCAACGGTAGCGTAGAGTACTTCAACCGTCTTACAACAGACCTTCTCTTCAGCTTCCCGGTTCCTCCATCACAGGGATACAGCTCTATCTGGAAGAACGTCGGTGATATGAGTAACCAGGGTATCGAAGGTGATTTCAACTTCAATATCATCAACAAGAAGGATATCCAGTGGGATGTAAACTTCAATATCTCATACCTTCAGAACAGAATCCTTAAGCTTGACCCAGGTGTAATCAACACCACAGTTTACGATCAGGATGGTAACAAGTACAAGGGATACACCTCAGGCAGCTTCTTTATGGCAGAAGGTCTTCCTATGTATACATGGTACACCTATGACTACCAGGGAGTGGATGCTAATACCGGTAAATCTATGTGGAACCATACCGAGCTCTATTCAGACGCGGATGGAACACAGTACAAAGATGCTGAAGGAGATTATGGCATCAAGGAGATTACCAAAACTGACGACTACTCAAAGGCATCAAGATACATCACCCACAAGAGCACCCTTGCTCCAGTGTTCGGAGGCTTCGGAACATCGCTCTATGTTTATGGATTCGACGTATCTCTCAACTTCACCTATCAGCTTGGCGGTTACCAGTGGGATGGTTCGTACCAGTCATTCATGGCTTCTCCTACCGCTTCTTCAACAGGAGACAACTACCACGTTGACCTTCTGAATGCTTGGACAAAGGATAACCCATCCTCCAATATTCCTCGCTTCAACTATGGTGATGCTTACACAAATGCAGCTTCTACAAGATGGCTTACATCTGCAAGCTACCTGAACCTCCAGAACGTGAACATCGGTTACACACTTCCTGCACGCGTTTCAAGAGCAATCCAAGCAAGTTCTATCAGAATTTACTGCTCTGCGGAAAACGTTTGGTACTGGTCAGCACGACAGGGCTTCGATCCTCGTCAGAGTTTCAGCAGCTCAACAACTGCTTCTCACTACTCTCCTATGAGAACAATCTCAGGTGGTATTACTGTTAAATTCTAATTATGGAGGATACTACAATGAAAAATATATTCAAGACTCTTTTCGCAATAGCAGCCGCATCAGTACTTCTGTCAAGCTGTGTTAAAGAGACCTTCCCTCTGGGAGGTTCCGCTACCAGCGATCAGGTTGCAGAATCCCCTACAGCCCTCACCGCATCTGTAGACGGTATCGTTGCTCAGGCATATCAGCCATATTTCTTTTATGGCTCAAGCAACCAGTTGGAGTATGATATCTCATACGCAGGTCTTCAAATCACATACTCACGTATGCTTTGCGACTTCGTAAATAATTCCGCTACCATCGGTTACGACTGGTGGACAGGTTATACCGGATCATACGGTTATGTTATGAAATATAACAATAACCGTCAAACCGTTCCATTCATGTCTCTCTACAAATTCGTGAAGAGTGCCAACGATATCATCGGACCACTCTACGGAAGGGAGGACGAACTCAATGATGAGGTGAAGTCATACCTTGGTACTGCATATGTTTATCGTGCCCTTATGTATCACGATATCTACAATATGTATCTCCCGGCACCGAACAAGTACACAGACTGCTCAAAGGTTGAAGGACTTACTGCTCCTATCATCCTTTCAAGTTCAGAGGAAGAGTCAGAGTACAAATCAGCGCGCGCTCCTAAGGAGGCAATGGCTGCATTGGTTATCTCTGACCTTGACAAGGCTGAAGAACTCTTCACAAGCACCGGTTATGTACCGTCAAACAACCGCTACCCTTCACTTGCAGTAGTTTATGGTTTGAAGGCCCGTATGTATATGGCTACATTGGATTACGCAAAGGCTGCAGAATATGCAAGAAAGGCCATCAACGAATCAGGCAAGACCCCTCTTACCGAGGCTCAGTGGCACAATCCTACCCAGGCATTCTGCGATGCTTCAGGCAACAACTCCTGGATGTGGTACTATTCAATCTCTGCCAACAATATGGGTAACCTCTGTAATCCTACAGGATTCCTTGCAGGTGAAGCAGACTGGGGATACAATTCACTCACCCAGTTGGCTATCCACAAATGGCTCTATGACAGATTGAACCGCAGCGACTTCCGCAAGCGCTCCTTCATCGATCCTGACCGTGAGACCTACGGTGCAGACTATTATGAGTGGGGTTCAGATGGATACCTTAAGTCATATCCTTTCGAAAGTCTTCCTGACTATATGTCATTCAAGATCCGCTGCAAGGCTGGTGACTGGGAGACTTATTCAGTCGGTGGTGCAGTTGACTTCCCAATAATGCGTGTTGAGGAAATGTACCTCATCGAAGCAGAGGCAGTCGGCCTGAGCCAGGGCGAATCAGCAGGCGTTGCTCTTCTCGAAAGCTTTATGAAGACGTACCGTGACCCTGGTTATTCATACGAGGTGGCAAAATCACGTTTCAGCGAAGGTTTCGTAAAGAATTTCTCCGAGGAAGTTCTCTTCCAGAAGCGTGTTGAATTCTTCGGCGAAGGAGTAGGCTACTTTGATGCCAAGCGTATCCGTCCGGGTATCATAACTTGGTATCCTGGTTCAAACGTTATCCACGATACTGAACAGTATGAAATCGAAGAGGTCAGCCCTTATTGGAACTTTGTCATTCCTCAGAGTGAAATCGAGAACAACGAGTATATTATCACTGAGGATGCAACACCAACCGAGATTGACGGTGTTATGCAGACGCCAAACAACCCGGACCCTACCAACAAGGTTGAAAACTCAATCAAAGATTTTTAATTAACTAATCCGATACATTATGAAAGCAAATAAAATATTCGCTATACTTCTTGGATGTGTCTTGACACTGGGTATTTCATCCTGCGTTGAGAAGGCTCCTGAGTATGTTCCGGGCGAGCCTTGCACAGCGACTTGCGTGGTTACTCCGGATCTCTCAGTACCGTCCAATCTGGACCTCAACGGTACCCCTATTGAAGTTCCTTTCGTCAGGAACACCACTGATGGAGCTATTGATGTTACCGTTGAACTTAACGACCCAACCGGCATCTTCTCACTCCAGAGCAATACTATCTCATTCGCAGGCGGTTCAAATACCGCAAAGGCATATGTAACATATGATTATGACAGGCTTAGTGCTACTGATTCATATGTAGTGGAGGTAACTGTGACTTCTGAAGCATACACATCTCCGTACAATGCAGTTACAGCAGCTTTCTCCTGCGTTAAAGCTTGGAAAGACCTTGGTGTAGGCCAGTTCTTTGATAATCTTGTACTTATGACTTCCGACAGCTATGGTATTGCAAATTGTACAATCCTCCAGAGCCCTGATGGCACACCACGCTACAGAATTATGGCACCTTATGCAAATAAGGCACAGCGCATTGCATCCTGGGGTGAAGCTGAAGCTCAGGCCACTCCGAGTGAGTACATCGAGTTCTGGGTAAACGATGAGGCTGCAATGACAGTCACCTGGAATAACTTCTGGCTTACCGGTCTTTGGTACGGTGGCAATCCAGGCGACGATATCAAGGCATATCTCCCTTCTGTCAAAGGTTCTTCTAATGCTAATTGTCGCTTCGTTGAAGATAAGGTTGTCAGATTCACACCGTATTACTATATTGACGGCCTTGGTGGATTCGGCTGCTATGACTGCTATCTTTCATTCCCAGGCGGTCCTGACCTTGAAGAATGGCTATAAAAACCTATACTAGAAGAAAGTCCGGGCGGAAGTCCGGACTTTTTTTATTTATTAACTTGTTTCGGATTTTTCAGACCTTGGAAAATCCTTTCTTTTTCAATCTCAACCTCACCGTTTATGAACTCTGGAAGATTGAATGAAAACATGCTGGTAAGATAATACTCTGTGTCTTTCTGAGGGAGGAGGAAAGGTTTTGAGCAATTTCCGTCCTCGTCGATATGGGCGATATACGGGCGCGTGTAGAGCCCATCCATACGTCTGGAGCCGAATATAATCCATCTGTCGGAAAGCGACCAGCTGTGGCAGCTTTCACTGTCGTCGCTGTTGACCTCATCCAATGCCCTGCGCTCCCCTGTCTCCAGATTCAGGAGATAAAGGTCGGAATCCTTGTGCCAGGCATGGAAATAGCCGTGGGAGCCCATGGCACAAATCAGATATTTCTCGTCATAAGAAACGCGCGGAAAACTGACTGACCCTTCTTCTGGGCTGATTTCGCACTTACTTTCACCATAGCACAGTCCGGTTTCCGGGTTGAACGGGATGGAATAGAGCCCGTACCTGACATTGTCAACAGAATCCTGCGGCTCTGCGGCGCAGTAATATATCCTGTCTGTGGAAGGACCGAATACAGGCATCAGAACTCTCTTTGCGGAATCAATCGCCGGCTGTTTGCGTATGACATTAGCCTCGACGTCATAGACCAGTATTTCCGAACTGATATCCGCAACCTCAAGTATCTCACCGGCGGCAGAATTGAACCACTGCTTCACTTTCTCCGCAGAGTAGGCAATGAATCTGCCGTCGTGTGACCAGTTTACATATGTCGGATTCGGGCCGCCCTCCTCCGGGTTTTTCAAATTGAACACATCACCGTTTATGAGGGTACCGCCCATCTTTCCACGGATATGCAGGTGAAGTGTTGACGGATCACAGGAAGAAAATGCATGACAGTTGACACAGGTGGCATTCGCCTTCGCTCCGCCGGCATCTTCGTGTCCGAAAATCAAAGACTCCTTGAATGAAGAAAGTTCACGCTGGTATATTCCCATAGCGCGGTATGCTCCATATCCGGGGAAAATACGGCGATAGCAGATATGGTCGTCTATCGGGTCGTCATTTATGTAGAAAAGAAACGGGTCGTACTTAACCCATTTGCCATCCATCCGCGAATAGATAGTAACCGAAATGCTGTCGGCATCTGCGACGAGCTTGCGCCATGCCGGGATTTTCAATTCAACGTCCGGCCCCTTGACCGCAAGACGAACGCCATCCGACTCCAGCACGGCAAAAGATTTCTCTGCATTCTGCCGGATGCGGAAATTGAGAGGGGCGATGGAACGCGGCACCGTGACATTTGCATAATCCGGGAAGATATCAGCGTTGCCACCGGATACGGCATTCTCAGGAACTTGTGTTCCGCAGGAAACCGCCACAAACAAGGACAGCAACACGGCAGCAGGCTTATTCATTTTTCGATAAATTTAAAAATGCAACATAGTAGTCCATCGCCATCCGGTTGTCCTGATGTTCATTAAGCATTGCCAGGAGCATGAAATCCAGACCTCTGTCCTGGAATGAGACATTGCTGGTAATACGCATATCCCTCAGGCGTCCGTAAAGGAAATGGCCGTCGATTTCGTCATCACTCATCGCCATAAGCCTGCGGGCAGAGTATCCGTATATGAAATTATGGGAGAGGATGGACAAATATTTCCGGGCAAGTTCGGTATGGCCGTCAATCAAAGCGCACTCTGCAAGCCGAGATATCCAATATCCGCAATAGCCGTCCTCGCTGACGGATGTGAGTCTCTCAAACGCGCATCTTCTCGCTTCGCTGATGAAGCCGAGATTGAACAATATCTCGCAAGCATTTATCTGGTCGTATTTTTCCGGCAGCATAAGCGAACCTGTACCGAATTCCTTGCTGTACAAGGCATAGGAATTGAGCAGGGACTTACCCTCGCCACCGATTGTATTCGCAAGCGCAAGATTGACGCAGTTGCACATCGCTGCGCTTCTTTTTAAACGCTTGTCCTGACTGTATTTAATCAACTCTGTCCAGTCCCTGTTACGCGCAGCCTGAGTGTAGCGCATATCCATTTCGAGACCGATATCTGCAGATTTATATACGCCGAAGCCTCCTGCCACAAATATGGCGGCAGCAACTGCAAAGCCAAGCCCCTTCTTCGAGCGAAGCCCTTCTCCTTTTACCGGGATATATGAAATGACCTGCAGAAGGAAGAATGTAAGTGCCGGGAAAAGGCCGAAGCCAAAATAAAGTACGGCAGCAAGTATTATCAGCCACAGGCCTGAAGTCTTTTTGTTACCAAGATTTATCAGGGAAAGTGCAACTGCCACGAGAACGCCAAAAGGCAGAGTCACAAGCTCTCCCTTCCGGCAAAGAAGAATCCATAAAACGAACGGGACTGCAAGGGCTACCTGGCTCCAGATGCGCGCAAAGCCATTCTTTTTAATATATAGAGTCAGCAGGAAATGGATGCCGCCGAGAATCACGGCAATTATTGCCGCCCCAAGTAACGGCCAATAATTGAATTGTGTCAGGAAGATTGCTATGTAATCTCCAAGGCCGCCGATATGGGAAACCTTGTCAATGAAATACTCTTTCGTGTCCAAAAACAGCCAGAGCCCCTGATTGTACACCAGATGCCCTTGATAGCAAAAGGCGAAGAACAACCAGGCAAGTAGCGCAAGGACAAGCGAAAGCATATTTACTTCAGTAAAACAGGTTTGTTGGAGATGTGCATTCCGAAATTAGCGGGACGATGCTGGATTTCCAATTTTCTGTCGGCAAGTACGGAAGCCTTTGTGGAAGGAAGTGCAGCAGGGGCCTTGCCTTCAATCAGGCCAAGTACAACCGACAGCATCTGTTCTTTCGGGTCTCCAAGCAGAGTCGGATCCTCAGGATTATCCCGGGCCTCGACATCAGGGACAAATCCGTCAGGCATACAAGGAGTGTTGCCATCCCTGTCAGCGAAGCGGGCATACATTATATATGCTCCCCAGTTATCGGCATACTTGGAATATTCATCATACCTGGATCCATAATATTTCCTATAGACTTCAATATTACCAGTGTACCAGTCCACCGCACCCAGCATATAGCCAGAACAATATTTACCATATGACTTCTGCCCGACTATCGTCACATCCATAAACGGGATGAGGCCGACAAGGATACTTTCAGAAGCGGAGGCGCTACCGCCGGTCATAATCGCGTAGATATTCACCTTCTTTTCACTGCTTACATTGCTACCCTTTGTACTGATTTTCGAGTAACCACCCGTTGATGTCTCGTATGTGAAATTTGTCCTGAAGAAAGACGAGTCTCTGCCGTTTGCTTTATTCCATACACTTGTCTGGTACAAAGCTCCATTGAGGACATCCTCTTCAGGCGCAAGCATTGATGCAAGAGCTTCCTCCGTTTCAATGTAGCCGCCTCCATTATACCTCAGGTCGAGAATAACATCAGTCACTCCTGCGGCCTTGAACTCCTTGCATACGTCAATTAGCCGCGGAATGGACCTGAGAGTGAAACTAACATAGCAAAGATACCCCACCTGTTTCGCTCCGAGATCAAAAACCTTGCTGACAAGGACAGGGTCCTCATACATTTTTATGGAAGTGAGGTCCAAGTTGCGCCCGTCGTACAGGCCTAATTTGCAACTGCTGCTGTTGAACATTTCATTATTCACAATATCCACATAAGTGTCAGCAGTAAGCGTTTTCTCATTGACCGTCATTATCACATCACCCCTCTTCAGACCGGCTTTCTCGGCAGGAGAATCTGCATAGACGAATGTGACGATTCCGCACACGGCAGTATGTTGCGAATCCGCCCAGTACAGAGTGATGTCATAGCCATACGTCGTCTCCACACCAGCGACAGAGCTATTAAATGAATCATAATCATCGGTGCACATTGTCCACTTGTCTGCAGAATATTTTACGGACTGAACCTTAGCAATAGGCTCATCCGTTTCCACCCACGTATTCATTTTCGAAGTGACGGAAGGATCATCGATCCACAGATAATAAACACTTAACGCATCAAACAGGAACTGATTGACATAGCTGTATGTGGTAAGCTTTTCCTGCTTCTCTTTTTCCTTTTCATCAGGGCTCTGAGGCGGGGTAACCGGAATCTCCGGCTCCTTTGGCTTACAAGAGACATATCCGACAAGCAACAATGACGCTAAGAAAAAGCGTACAATGCAATTAAGATTCTTCATAATCCACTACTATTATTCCTGTTGTCCTCCGACAATATCAAGCAATTCTGTGGTAATCTTCTGCTGGCGGCCCTTGTTATATTCCAGAGTCAGTTCCCTCAGCAGCTCATCACCATTGTCCGTTGCCGTCTGCATCGCAATCATCCTGGCCGCATGCTCGGCTGCAACGGAATCCAAAAATACTGTAAATATCTTCAACTTCAACACTTTCGGCAGAAGTTCTTCAATCAAATCATTCTCATTCGGTTCGATGATGTATTCAACCTCATCAGCCTTCTCTTCCGTATCAACCACGAATGGAAGGTAAGTCTCTTCCACAGGCTTCTGTGAGGACATCCCCGCAAAGTGATTGTAAACCAGTTCCACCCTGTCGTATTCCCCGGAGACGAAACCGTTCAGGAGTTCGTCCGCCAGATTTGCACACGGGCCATATTTCGGTTCGGCGCACAGCTGATTCAGTGTTTTGTACGGAACGTACCCGGACTTCTTCAGATACTCGGCAACTTTCCTGCCAGCCGCAAAAACCACAGGCACACTACCTTCAGCAACTATTCTTTCCAGACAAGTCTTTGCCAACTTTTCCACATTGGCATTGAAGCCACCGCAAAGGGAAGAATTGGAGGAAATGACAAGGACAGCGACCTTCCCGGATTTGGTATCCTCGCGCGAAACGCCTGCTCCCGCCGAAGACGGAAGCTTCAGGAGCGTGCTGCGCAGAAGCGCTTCGTACGGATGCATATTTTCTATCGCATTCTGGGCCTTGCGCAATTTTGCGGAAGACACAAGCTTCATCGCCGAAGTAATCTTCAGCGTCCCCTTGACAGAAGCAATGCGGTCCTTTATTTCCCTCAGGCTTGACATTTTTCTACTTTTATGATGCCATCATATGTGAAACTACATTTTCAGCCTCTGCCCTGATAACGTCCTCTCCTTCAAGACGTCCCGCCTCAAGAGCCTCAAGGACATCCTTATGGAGGGAGCGCATATGCTCAAGGAAAATATCCTGGAATTCCCTGACTCTTTCGATAGGGATTCCGCTCATAAGCGAATTGATTCCGCAATAGAGGATTGCAACCTGCTCTCCTACAGGCATAGGACTGTATTGAGGCTGGATCAGAAGCTGATTGTTCTTTCTTCCCTTGTCGAGCGCCATTGCCGTCACCTTGTCCACATCGGAACTGAATTTCGAGAAGGATTCAAGCTCGTTGTACTGCGCCTGGTCTATCTTCAATGTTCCGGCCACCTTCTTCATACTCTTCTTTTGGGCGGATCCTCCAACTCGGGAAACGGAAATACCCACATTGATTGCCGGGCGGAAACCGGAATTGAACAGTCCGGATTCGAGATATATCTGTCCGTCAGTAATGGAGATCACATTCGTAGGGATGTATGCGGACACATCTCCCGCCTGGGTCTCGATGATAGGCAGCGCCGTGAGGGAACCGCCTCCCCTGACCTTGCCCTGAAGGGATTCCGGAAGATCGTTCATCTTCTCTGCGACCTCCTGCTGGTCAATGATGCGTGCGGCCCTTTCAAGCAGTCTTGAATGGAGATAGAACACATCTCCAGGATATGCCTCACGTCCAGAAGGGCGCCTCAGAATCAAGGAAACCTCACGATATGCCACTGCCTGCTTCGACAGGTCATCATAAACCACGAGGGCGTGGCGGCCCGTGTCGCGGAAATACTCGCCGATAGCAGCTCCTGCGAACGGGGCATAGTATTGGAGGGCTGCAGGATCGGCAGCGGTAGCCGCAACTATGATGGTATAGTCCATCGCGCCCCTCGAGCGGAGAGTTTCAACCAGAGTGGCAATCGTGGAGCCCTTCTGTCCTACAGCCACATAAATGCAGTAGACAGGATCCCCCTTGAGGTAATTCGACTTCTGGTTCAATATTGTATCGATTGCGATGGCTGTCTTTCCTGTCTGGCGGTCACCGATGATAAGCTCACGCTGGCCGCGCCCGATAGGCGTCATTGCGTCTATTGATTTCAAGCCGGTCTGTAAAGGCTCAGTGACAGGCTGGCGGAAAATAACGCCCGGAGCCTTGCGCTCCAATGGCATTTCAAGGCGTTCTCCTTCAATGTTCCCCATGCCGTCAAGAGGATTGCCAAGAGGGTCCACAACCCTTCCAAGCATTCCTTCTCCAACTCCGATGGAGGCTATCCTCCTCGTCCTGCGCACCTTGACACCCTCTTTGATGAGATCGGTCGGACCGAGCAGGACCGCACCCACATTATCTTCCTCGAGATTCATCACAACACCCATCACCCCACCGTCGAACTCGAGCAGTTCGCCGGCCTCGGCATTATTCAGTCCCTGGATTCGGGCGACACCGTCACTGATCTGCAGGACGACGCCAATCTCTTCGAACTTCAGGGATGTGTCTATACCTCTGAGCTGTCCCAGGAGGATATCGGAAATCTCACTTGCTTTAATTGTCTGAGCCATTATACAATTCTATTTGTCTTTTCAATCAGTTCCCGGCGGATCAAATCAATCTGGCGGGAAACACTTGCATCAAGCAGAAGGTCATCCACAACGAAGGTAAAACCTCCGATAAGGTTTGGATCGACCTTTGTTTTCATCTTCACACTACAGCCCATCTTCTCGTGGATCAGGGCAGAAAGTTTTTCTTCAAGACCCGGAGCGGGCGAAGCCGTCGTAAGGAGAGCCATCTTTATGCCGGCAGACTCATAATATTTCCGCACGAACGAATTCAGCGCGAGCTTGAGATATTCCTGACGCCCGTTCTTTGAGATGACCTCCACGAAACTCTTCAAATCCGGCTCCAGTTTCTGTATCAACACTTCAGGGTTTTCAAGCAACTGCTCCACCTGGTCGCAAACCTGCTGCCCGCGACCGGTTTCGGTCACACGCTTAAGCAATGCAGTAGCATACCGCGAAGATATGATGCCTGAATTCATACCTAACTGTTAATCTCCGCATCTGCGGCTTCATCCACGAGGCGGTTCAATAATTGTGTCTGGGCGTCCGTGCTCTCAAGGTCCTTGCGGATAATCTTTTCAGCGACATTCACGGAAAGGATTGCAACCTCCCTGCGGATATCCCTCAAAGCTGCTTCCCTTTCGTTCTCGATGCGGACCCTTGCCTCATCCACAAGTTTGGTGGCTTCATCCTGGGCCTGCTGTCTCGCCTGCTCGATGATGTTGTCACGGGCCTGCGCAGCCTCTTTCAGGATTTCGGCCTGTTCACGTCTCGTATCCTCAATCATCCGGCGGTGTTCCTCCGTCAGTTCGGAAAGTCTCTTCTCGGCCTCATCCGCTTTTCTGAGGCTGTCTTCTATCTTCGTACTGCGGTCCTTTATCATCTTGGATATGACAGGGAAGCCGAATTTTGCCAGAATGAAGAACACAATGGCAAAAATCAGCGTCATCCAGATGATGAGGCCGCTATCAGGAGTGATAAGTGACATTCCTTAAAAGTCTAGAAAATTGCGAGCAGACAAACGAGCACTGCGAAAAGGCATACACCCTCGATAAGTGCGCCGACGATGATTGCCGTGGTACGGAGTCCGCCTGCGATTTCAGGCTGGCGTGCCGAAGCCTCCATAACCGACTGTGCCAGTTTACCAATTCCCAATGCAGCTGCAAGAGCAACGATACCTGCTCCAATAGCGCCTCCGACCTTTGGGAGGGCAGCTGCGGCTGCAGCCTGAAGCAATGTTGTCAAAAGTAACATAATCTTATAAAATTAAAGTTAATATTATTCAGTTTCAGGTTCCTGGTGCGCCAGACCGATAAATACGGACGAGAGCATCGTAAATACATAAGCCTGGATGAAGGCAACAAGGAATTCAAGGCAATCCAGGAAAATGCCGAAGAACACCGCAATGACTCCGAGCGAGCCGTTGATGAGAGGTCCCATCTTCACCGTAAGGAAAATCACGGCGACAGCACAAAGAATCATTATATGTCCCGCCAGCATATTGGCGAACAATCTGACCATCAAGGAGAACGGCTTAGTGAACAGACCGATTATCTCAATTATCGGCATTATAGGTGCCGGAGCCTTGAGGAATATCGGGACGTCAGGCCAGAAGATATCCTTGTAATAGTGCTTGTTGCCGAAAAGATTCACAGCAAGGAACGTACATAGCGCAAGCACCATCGTGATGGCGATATTGCCCGTCACGTTCGCCCCTCCCGGGAAGAACGGAACTATACCCAATATGTTGTTGAACAGGATAAAGAAGAACGCAGTCAGCAGATAAGGAGCGAATTTCTCATAATCCTTGCCTACAGCGTCCTTTATCACATCATTCGTAATCATCGTGACCAGCATCTCCACAAGTCCCGGAACTCCGGTAGGAGCTTCCTTCATTCCGTCGTGTTTCTTGTACCAGCCTGCCGCCCAGAGTACCAGAACGACAAGGAGAAGGCTGCCGAACATCAGTCCCAGCACATTCTTTGTGATGGACATATCGAAAGGACGGACTTCGGTGCCGTCCGGAGCAGTCTCCACAATCTTCCCGCTTGTCTCCGAGATATGGAAACCTTCATATTCGCCCTCTTCCAATTTATTAGAAAGGAAACAATGCCATCCTGTAGTCCTGCTGTGTACAATCACAGGAAGCGGAATACTGACAGGCCTGCCTCCTATCGCAGTGATATGCCATTCGTAGGAATCCCCGACATGGCCGAAGATATAGGCCTTCATGTCCATATCCACCCCCTTCTCCTGTGCGAAGGCGGAAGCGGTCACAAGCAAAAGGATTGCCGCAATTATGGATTTGAGAAACCTCATTCTGCGCAAACGGATATTACATTGTCAAACACTTCTGCGAAACCGGACTCTATCCCGACTTTTATCTCTTCCCCGGATGAAGTGATACAGCGTACCGCACCCTTTTCCAGACTTGTGATGATAGGAGCATGGTGGTCCAGAACCTCGAACGGGCCCTTCTTCCCAGGCAGGAATACCGCCTTGGCGTCGTTGCATGAGAGCATTTCGCCCTCGGGAGATATGACCCTGACCTTCATCATTTCTGTTCTGCTGCTGCAAGGATGGACTCGCCCTTCTTTATTGCCTCTTCAATCGTACCGACATTGAGGAACGCCTGTTCCGGAAGATAATCCAGATCTCCGTCAATGATCATATTGAAGCCCTTGATTGTATCCTGGATATCCACCATCACGCCAGGGCATCCGGTGAATGCGGCTGCCACGGCAAAAGGCTGTGACAGGAAACGCTGCACTCTCCTGGCCCTGCCGACGATCAGTTTGTCCTCATCGGAAAGCTCGTCCATTCCAAGGATTGCAATGATGTCCTGCAATTCGTTATATTTTTGGAGTATCTGCTTCACTCTCTGCGCCGTATTGTAATGCTCCTCTCCGATAATGTTCGGGTCGAGGATACGGGAAGTGGACTCAAGAGGGTCCACTGCCGGATAAATACCGAGCGTTGCAATCTTTCTGCTCAATACGGTCGTAGCATCCAGATGTGAGAATGTTGTCGCAGGAGCAGGGTCCGTAAGGTCATCGGCAGGCACATAAACGGCCTGTATGGATGTGATGGATCCGTTCTTTGTGGAAGTGATACGCTCCTGCATCTGTCCCATCTCCGTCGCAAGGGTAGGCTGATAACCTACAGCCGACGGCATACGTCCCAGCAGGGCGGAAACCTCTGAACCTGCCTGAGTGAATCGGAAGATGTTGTCGATGAAGAAAAGAATATCCTTCGGTCCGTCCGCCGAACCGCTGTCCCTGAAGGACTCGGCAAGCGTCAAGCCTGAAAGGGCAACAGAACTGCGGGCTCCAGGAGGTTCGTTCATCTGTCCGAACACAAGGGACACATTGGAATTCTTCAGCTCTTCCTTATCGACTTTTGAGAGATCCCAATGGCCTGCTTCCATGCTTTCCTCGAACTCCTTGCCGTACTTGATAACGTCTGACTCAATCATCTCACGGATGAGGTCATTGCCTTCACGTGTACGCTCGCCGACTCCGGCAAAGACTGAGAAACCATTGTGCTTCTTGGCGATATTATTTATCAACTCCTTGATGAGCACAGTCTTACCTACTCCGGCACCTCCGAAAAGACCAATCTTTCCTCCTTTCAGATACGGTTCCAACAGGTCTATCACCTTGATTCCCGTGAAAAGAACTTCCTGGGAAGTCTTCAGGTCCTCAAATTTTGGAGGCTCACGATGTATCGGGAGGGCATTCTCCATTGAAACTTCATCAAGTCCGTCAATCACGTCACCCGTGACATTAAGAACGCGGCCCCGGACCTGCTTCCCGACCGGCATCGAGATAGGGGCGTCGAGGCTTTCCGCCTCCATCCCTCTCTGGAGACCGTCAGTCGAATCCATTGCGACACATCTTACGGTATCTTCACCGATATGTTGCTGGATCTCAACGATTAAGAATTTTCCGTTCAAGCGCTTGATGCGCAATGCGGTATGGATCGGAGGGATTTGACCGCCTTCCAGACGCTCGAAATGAACGTCAATCACAGGACCGATAATCTGGGAAATATGGCCGACGATATTTGTCATACAATTAATATATCAAGATTAAGGGTTTAAATTTACAAATTATATGGCAATAAAAAAAGAAGCCCGGAGGAATGTTCCTTCGGGCTTCTCGAAAAACGGCAGCTAC
>JAKSKD010000009.1 GCA_024401925.1 Bacteroidales bacterium
GATCTTTGTAGTTCTCGGGGAAGAGGAGGCGGTCAACGGTGTCTTGTGCCCAATCTGGTGCAAAGTCTGATATCGCCTTGTTGTTGCCTTTCTCTATGAGATGGGCTACGATTTTGTCCACGGCAAGCTTCGCTTCGCGAGCTTCTTGAACCTCAGGAGTGATGATTCTTGCCTTGATTTTGATTTCTCCGTCCACGAAGTACTTTGGAAGGAGGTAAACGTGGGAGTGTGCGCGCTGTCCGACATCACGTGTGTTGCGGTACCTCAAAAGGACCTCAGACTTGCCTGTATCCTTCTGTACGCGGGATGAAAGTGATAAATATACCTTTGCCATAATGCGATTTGTTAACGATAACAAAGGTACAAAAATCGGTGGACAAAAACAATTGAAATTGTCCACCAACTTGAATTCTAATGAAATCTACTGAAAATCGAACTACGCCCTAAAAGTGGGGTAAATGCTTATAGATGAATGTTTTACAAGGAAAAATGAAAAGAGGCGTTTTCACCCGTTTTCATTTAATTTCACTGTTTATTTTCCGATGCAGAACTTCCCGAAGATTTCACCTAGGACTTCGTCGGTAGAAATTTCTCCGGTGATGGTGCCGAGGTGGTAGAGCGCTTCGCGGAGATCCTGAGAGATAAGGTCTGTCGGTATCTTCAAATCAAGGGATTTCCTGACATTCCGGAGACACTGCTCGGCCTTCCCAAGGGCTTCGAAATGACGTGCATTTGCGACTAGAATGGAGCCTGCTGATGACTCACGCTTTTGCTCGATTACTTTAAGCGATTCTTTAAGTTTGGACAGTCCGGAACCGGTTTTTGCCGAAATTTCGAGTATTTGGAAATTTTCGCAACTATTTAACGATAAATCAGTAAATAAAACATCTTTGTTAAACAACCTAACATTTTTGTTAGAGCCTAAAATATCAGCTTTATTAAGCAGAATTATCAGATATTGTGACTTAAGATCAACATTAGATACCAAGTCCTTAGTTTCATTCAAAATCACTTCAAGTGGCTTTGTATAATCAATGACTCCAAGAATAATATCAGCAGAGGAAATCTTACTGAATGAACGCTGTATCCCGATCTTTTCAATCTCTTCGGAAGTCTCGCGTATTCCGGCTGTGTCGATCAGTCGGAAGGGGAGTCCTTCGATTATTATTGTGTCTTCAACAGTATCTCGTGTCGTGCCGGGAATATCGGAAACGATTGCCCGGTCTTCTCCCAGCAGCGCATTCAGAAGTGTGCTCTTTCCTGTATTTACCGCGCCTGCGATTGCCACCGGCACTCCATTCTTTATTGCATTTCCCAGTTTGAAACTCTCACGGAGCCGCGAGACATGTGAAAGGACCTGTTCGAGAAGTTCTCTTAATACTGACCTGTCAGCAAACTCCACTTCTTCTTCAGAAAAATCAAGTTCAAGTTCCATCAATGAGGTCATTTCCAAGAGCTTGCCCCTCATCTCCTGAAGTTCGTTGGAGAATCCTCCGCGCATCTGATTCATCGCAATCCTGTGCGCTGCGGCATTCTGGGAGGCTATGACATCAGCAACCGCTTCGGCCTGCGTAAGGTCCATCTTGCCGGCGAGGAAAGCTCTCTGGGTGAATTCCCCCGGTTCGGCCTGACGGGCTCCGGCTTCAATCAGGAGGAAGATGATTCTTGATACTATGTATGATGAGGCGTGGCAGCTTATTTCTACACAATCTTCTCCTGTATAGGATTTAGGCGCTCTGAAGACTGTAACGATGACTTCATCGACCACTTCAATTCCGTCAGTTTTCAAATACGGACAATCATCATTATGAGCGCTGTCCCGTGTGGACGTTCCAGCCGCTATCACGTGGCCGAAATGCGAGCTGTAGCCCTTCGCTCCGGCAAGGGGAGTGTCCACAATGCCGTCAGCCAGGGCGACAGCATCCCTGCCGCTTATCCTGATAACAGAAATGGCGCCGGTACCGGGTACGGTAGCCGCCGCCACTATGGTGTCTTCAAAACTAGAAGTTGTCATAATATTTTGCCTCGCGAGGGCTTACTTTGTTCATATTGTCAAGCAAGTCCTCGTTGGTCTTGTATTCGTCCATGAGCTGAGTCATGAAGTTCATAGCCTCAAGAGGGTTCATTTCAGCAAGAAGTTTGCGGAGTATCCAAATCCTCTGTGCCGTACTCTTGTCCTGCAGCAAATCGTCCCTGCGGGTACCTGAAAGCAGAATGTTGACTGCCGGGAACACCCTTCTGTTGGCAAGATTTCTGTCCAGCTGTATTTCAGAGTTGCCTGTACCCTTGAATTCCTCATATACGATGTCATCCTGCTTCGAACCGGTTTCTGTGAGGGCTGTGGCGAGGATTGTGAGGGATCCGCCGCCTTCGATGTTACGCGCTGCACCAAAAAACCTCTTCGGCTTCTGAAGGGCATTGGCATCGATACCTCCGGTCAGAACTTTTCCTGATGCCGGCTGTACAGTATTATAAGCGCGTCCCAAACGTGTTATTGAGTCTAACAAGATAACAACATCATGTCCGCATTCAACGAGCCTGCGTGCCTTTTCAAGTACCATATTCGCTACTTTTACGTGCTTCTCTGCCGGTTCGTCGAAGGTTGAAGCGACCACCTCGGCCTTCACTGACCTCTGCATATCTGTAACTTCTTCAGGACGTTCATCGATAAGGAGAACAATTTCGTAAACCTCAGGATGATTGTCTGCAATAGCATTTGCTATGCTCTTCAGAAGCATTGTCTTACCTGTCTTAGGCTGAGCCACGATAAGACATCTCTGGCCTTTTCCGATAGGTGCGAACATATCTACAATCCTGCACGACGGGTCATTAGCGTGTCCGTTGCCGAGAAGATTGAATTTCTCGTCCGGGAAGAGCGGAGTGAGGAAATCGAAAGGAACCCTGTCTCTGATGAATTCAGGGGAACGTCCGTTCACATATTTGATCTTCACGAGAGGAAAGTACTTGTCTCCTTCCTTCGGCGGCCTGATCTCGCCGGTGACAGTATCGCCGGATTTAAGGGCGTTAACCTTAATCTGCGACTGCGATACATATATGTCGTCAGGGGAGTTCAGATAGTTATAATCGGAACTGCGGAGGAAACCATATCCGTCCGGCATTATTTCCAGCACGCCAGTCGCCTCTACCGTGCCTTCGAACTCAATTGCCGGAGCCTTAGGCTTCTGTGGCTGCTGCTGAGACTGAGGCTGACTCGGAACCTTCTGGTGTTTTTGCTCCTGGGGCTGTTTCGGCTGAGGCAGGGCCTGTATGTTTTCTTGTACTGGAACCTGTTGACTCTGAGCCTCCTGCGGAACGTTTATAGTCCTTTTTCTCTTCTGCCTCTGCTGTTGGGGCTTCTGTTCCGGTTCAACTGCTTCTGCTACTTTTTGTACCTGTGGCTCAGATTGTTCTGCGGACTGAACCACAGACTTCTTCCGACCTTTCTTCTTTTCAGTTTTTTCAGGTGCAGGATTCACGGATTCAGCTTCCTGCTTTGACTCTATTTTTTCCTTAGTCGTTTCTTTTTTCTTCTCCTCAGGCCCTTTTCTGACCTGTTTCTTTCTGGATGGAGCCTTCTCATATTCACTTCCTGCCTTCTTAGCCTCCTCCTGAGCCTCCACGTCAAGGATGGCATATGCAAGGTTCTCCATATCAAGTTTCTTGATATTTTTAATTTTCAATTCTTTAGCTAATGCTGTGAGCTGGTCCTGGCTCATTCCGTTCAGTTCGAATAGACTGTGCATATTGATGTTTTTAATTATTATTCAACTCAGAACCTGTTATTAAATCAATCATTTCAAAACAGGTTCTAATTGTCCCAGTAAGATGAATTCTTTCTGAACTGCAGGATATCTGCAAGGGCTGACGCATTGGCTGCAATGCGGAATTCATAGCTCTGCCATTTTCCTGTAGGTACCCAGGACACCGAAATGTTGAAACAGTGCAGATCGTATGTAGCGCTGATCTGGGTAGTGGTCAATTTCATCGCCATAAAGTCGAAACCGGTGTTGAAATTGATATTCATCTTTGGGGTTAATTTAATATTTCCTGTAATTCCTAGTGTATTGGTGAATTTATTATCAACGTGAAGTTCCTCGTTTGAATACGAGTATGAACGTGCATAGTTGAAGTTATAGTTGAAATTGAGCGACCAAGGGGAATTCGGGTTGGTGTAGTACGTCCATCCTCCCGGGATATACTCTCCGGTGATAGGATGGTAGTAAACTTTTTCATACCCTGTTTCGCTGGATCCTCCGGCATTTCCGTTAATTGCGCCCTTGCCTGAAAGGGAATAGGAGAGGGATGCACTGGCATTCACAAGACGCGGTGCGCAGAGTTTGTTGTATCTCTGTCCTTGTCCGTTGATGGAGTAAGGGTCGAAGTTGAGGTTTCCGTGGATATTGAGCTTTTCGAAAATGGTTGTGGACATTGTGATGCCGAGATTGCTCAGTTTCATGGAATCTGCAAGGAAATTATAGTTTCCACTGAGGTTCAACTGATCGATAAGCTTTATCTTCTTTGTACCCGTTCCGGTCGTATCTGCAGCATCACGCACCTTTGCTTCGAAATTGTTTCCTACGGAGAAATTGAGGTTTCCGCTCTGTCCCTTTCCGGGAACGCTGTTCATTTGTCCTGCATAACGATTGTATTCATATGTCTGCTCTTTTCCGGCCGCATCTACATATTCCAGTTTTCTCCACCCGTTTGCTGCCGTTGCAAGATCCGGGCTGTATGAAACGGACATACTGGGGGAGATAACGTGTCTGATAGCCTGAACCGCATGATGCTTGCCGAAATTAAACATTCCGTAAAGTCTCGTATCCATCGAAATGCTTCCAGAATAGGTCTGTGTGATACCGAATGCACTGAACTGGCCTCCCTTATGGGCTTCCACCTTATCAGTCTCCGGATTATACTCATAGTCCGTTGCCCTGAAGAACCAGTTCATTCCGTAATTAACCGAAGGATTCAGGTTGATGTACTTGAAAAGTGTAAAGTTAGGAAGACCGATGTTGAAATTGTGGGTCATGCCGTTCTGAAGTTTGTCGAAGAATCCTTCCTGCATAAACTCCGATGACTTGAAGGCTATCTTGTTCTGGAGGGATGTGCTGTAGCCGAGTGAGAATTTTTCATAAAATTTTTCGCTGCCGACCCTGTTCTTCCTTTTGAAAGGGTAGAAAGTGCTGACAGAGAAGGTCAGGTTAGGCAAGGTGATGGTGTATGAACTGTCCCTGGAGTTCTGGTTGTGCAGCGCATTGATGGAAAGATTCATCTTTCCGTTCCAGTTCTTTGAATAGGAAATGGAAGATGAGGTCTGGTTCTGCAGTGCCTCGGACACTGAGTGTGAATTGTAGCGGCTGTTGGACGGGCTGGAGAAGTTTACCGATGCGGAGAAACTTGTTCCAGGTCTGGCCTTGGAGTCCATACTGTGAGACCACTTGAATCCGAAGTTGCTTGTCTTGAAGAATTCCGGAGTATCAGGCTCGCCGGTCTGGTCTACGGAATAGTTTACGGAGACATTGCCGGACATCTTGTAATTCACCTTGTATCTTGAGTTTAAATCAGCAGACCAGGAACCCATCGTGAATATGGTGCCGGTAAGGGATACGTCGAAATAGTCTCCGATTACGAAATAAAGACCTGCATCCTTCATATAGAAACCTCTGGCCGTTTCCTCTCCGAACGTAGGAAGAAGGATACCTGTAGCCCTTTCCGGAATTTTTGGGATGAATCCGAAAGGTACGACTACCGGCAGGGTGACACCCTCCACGACAGGGAACGCCGGTCCGAAGACGGTATGCTGCGCTGGCTTGGTCAGCACTTTTGCCGACGTCATCCTTATATAATAATGCGGTTCTTCTTCGTCGCAGACCGTATATTTTCCATCCGTAATGTTGATGGATTGGTCCGGCATCATCTTGATGTTATTTCCGCGCAGAACACCCTCTCCGATGGAGGATTCCATATTCGATATCCTTGCTTTCCTTGAATTGAAGTTGTAACGGACCTCGTGCATCTCATATTTGCTGCCCCCCTGCTCCATCACAGGGCGTCCTTTCCATTCCCCTGTGAGAGTATCAAGTGTACCACGCGCGAATACAGTGCCGGTGGACATATCGTATTCCATATAATCGGACGTAAGTGTCATATTCTGATACTTTACGGTCACACCGCCATAATAGTATATTCTCTTGTTCCCATTGGTGAAGTCCTCGATAATGGAATCAGTTGCGCTGGTAAAGGCCGGAAGTTCGAGAGAACTCTTCTGGAGCAGAGCCAGAGAATCCGTTCTTGCGATGGAATCAGCCCTGAATGCCGAATCCGCCGCAAATGCCGCTGAATCCGACTGCATTACATTTGCTGATAATGTGTCAGGCAACTCAATGTCTCTGCCAGCACTACGGTTGCGCCTTTGGCGCCTATCAATCTGGGAATAAACATCGAGAACGGCCAGCATTAAGAATAACAGCGTGACCAGAACGTATTTGAAATTCTTTGAATGCAATTTTTTGTGTAAATTTGCGGTGCAAATGTAAGACTATTTTCCAACTATCACAATAGTACAAATTATGAAAATAAGGTTTTTGGTCATTCTCTTTTATTGTTTTGTCTGCTTTTCCGTTTATGCGCAGAACAATCAGGCGGACCTCAGGCTCAATACTGTTGTGATTGACCCCGGACACGGAGGAAAGGATCCGGGCACGGTTAGCCCCGACAAAAAAACGTACGAAAAGACTGTAGCACTTAAGATATCGAAGGAATTTGCAAAGAAGCTTCAGAACGAGTATCCCGGTATGAATGTATCCCTGACCCGTACCGATGACCGTTTTGTTGAACTTATGAACAGGGCACGTTTTTCATCTAACAAGGGTGCACAACTCTTCATATCAATCCATATCAACGCCACTGCCGGATCACGTTCCGCAAACGGTTTTTCCGTGTATATTCTCGGACAGTCATCCAACAAGAAAACAGATACGTATGCTTTCAATATGGAGGTGTTGAAACGGGAAAATTCCGTAATCGAGCTTGAGGATGACGCTACCGTATACCAGGAATATGACGCAAGCCCGGAGGCACAGATAATGATGCAGTTGATGAGCAATGCATTCCGTGAGCAGAGTCTTCTGTTCGCCCAGATGCTCAACGACCATATGAAAGGTCCTTTTAAACGCAATCTTGGTGTATACCAAGGTAATTTCTGTGTGCTTAGGCAGGCATCGATGCCTGCCGTTCTTGTGGAACTCGGCTATATGACGAATTCAGTGGATCTTGAAGTCCTGAGGTCAGACAAAAAAATATCAGAAATCACTGACAATATGCTTGAAGCCTTCAAGGAATATAAATCCGTATATGATGCTTCTGTCACTACAGGAACCGAACTTCCCGTCCGACCTATAGAAGAGGGGCGCAATGCCCCCGACACAGCAGAGCCTGTGGAGGAAAATGCAGCAGTTGTATTATATGGTACGCAAGTTCTGGCTTCTTCAAGGTTAATGTCGGATGACGACCACTTTTTCAAGGGAAATGACGTAGTAATAATCAAATCCGGGAACATTTATAAATATATCCTCGGTACAAGTGAAAAACTTTCTGAAGCAAAAGAAAATTTTTCTGTTTTGAAAGCTCAGTTCGGAGATGTTTTTTTTGTAGAAATCAACGGGGATAAAGTATCAAGAAAATAGGCTCTACAGGCCACTGGTTTAAGGACAAATCTTAATTTCGGTTAATTATAATAAATCAAAATTAGATATAATAATATTCGCATTTGTAAGGGGGAACTGTTTCTATAATTAGTTGAAAATTAGATATTTATAAAACTAATAAATGTTTACTTGTTTTCTTAAAATATTACAAATAAAATATTATTCCTACAATAGAAACAATAATTTTTTTTAAATTATTTATCCTCCAATTTTGCAAACGTTTATCGGACGAAAAAAATGTTGGACCAGGAAAAACATATTGCAGTATGGAACAATTGCCTGAGGATCATTGAGCAGATCATTGAGCCTCAGAAATTTGATACCTGGTTCCGACCTATCAGACCGGTCTCACTGACCGATGCAACCCTCAAAATCGAGGTGCCGTCCGATTTTTTCCGTGAGTATCTGGAAGGTGCATACCTTGACGTCCTCAAGAAGACATTGAGGAGAGTGATAGGAGCCGATGCAAAGCTTATCTACCAGAACAGACCGGTCAGGAATGATGCTGCAATGGAATTTCCGGCCGCAAGTGTCAACACTCCTGTCAACAAAACCGTAGCCATCAGCACAAGGTATCCTGCCGGCAATCCAGGTCCTCTTGTTTTCCCCGGCATCGCAAAGGTCAATATTGACCCTAAACTGAACTCTTCATACTGTTTCGACAACATGGTCGTAGGGGAGTGTAACAAGATGGGCATCGCTGCAGGCGAAAATATTTCCACGGCTCCGGGCCAGACGCCGTTCAATCCGCTTTTCATTTTCGGAGGTCCGGGTCTTGGCAAGACACATCTCGCACAGGCAATAGGTATTGATATAAAAGAGAAATATCCGGACAAAGTTGTACGCTACGTGACCGGTAACGAGTTCAAGACCCAGTATGTGGATGCGGTCTATACACGCAACAAACTGACGGACTTCCTGGCTTTCTATATGAAGATAGATGTCTTGATTGTCGATGATATTCAGGATCTCGCAGGACAGGGTAGCCAGCATGCCTTCTTCCAGATATTCAATCATATGCACCAGAACAAGAAGCAGCTGATCTTCACTTCTGACCGTTCCCCGGTGGAACTTCAGAATTTTGAGGAGCGACTGCTCTCGAGGTTCAAGTGGGGCCTTTCGGTAGAGCTTAAAAGGCCTGATTTTGCTACAAGACTTGCAATGCTCCGCAACCGCGCATTCCGCGAGGGCGTTTCACTTGACGACAGTGTTCTTGAATTCCTTGCCAACAGGATCAGGTCGAATTTCAGGGATTTGGAAGGTGCTCTCATTTCTCTCATTGCTCACGCAACACTTGCCCACAGAGAAGGAACGGTGGAACTTGCAGAGCAGATTACCGAAAAGATTGTCGGAGAAGAACACTGCGACATATCATACAGTAAGGTTCAGGATATTGTTTGCGAGTATTTCAATATAACAAGGGAAGAGCTTGTGTCTTCCTCCCGCAAGCGTCAGATAGTGCAAGCCAGGCAGATTGCAATGTATATGTGCAGGAATCTGATCAGCAACAGTTCACTGGCTTCCATAGGTGCTGAAATCGGAGGCAAGGACCACGCAACAGTTCTCCACTCCTGCAACATCGTCAGTGATCTTATATCCACTGACAGGACTTTCAAACAGTACGTTACTGACATTGAGAAAATGCTAAACCCTACATAATGGCTATTCAGATTGCACCGTCAATACTTGCCGCAGATTTTCTGGAACTCGGCAAACAGATAAAGGATGTCAGCAAAACTGCTGACATCATCCATTTTGATATTATGGACGGTTCATTTGTCCCGAACATCTCATTCGGATTCCCAGTGCTTGATGCCGTGAAGAAGATAGCCACACTTCCTGTGGACGCGCATCTGATGATTGTGCACCCCGAAAAATATTTCGAGAGGTGTGCCGCGTCCGGGGTGAATATGCTGAGTTTTCACTTGGAGGCTGCACTGGCGGACGGAAATGACCCCGCAGTGTTTCTGGATCGTATCCGTTCCCTCGGTATGAAAGCCGGCCTTGCTTTCAATCCTGATTTTCCGATTGAGAAAGTCTTCCCTTATCTTGACAATGCCGATTATGTGCTTGCAATGTCTGTATTTGCAGGATTCGGTGGCCAGCACATTGAAGATTCAGTCTACGACAGAGTCAAGTCTCTCAAGAAGGAGATAGTAGAACGCAAATTAAAATGTCTTGTTGAAATCGATGGCGGAGTCACCAGGGACAACATCGCCGCCATTGCTGCAGCCGGTGTAGATATCGTCGTTGCAGGCAGCGCTGTATTCAAAGCGGATGACTGTGCGGCTGAAGTTCAGGTTCTTCGTGAGTTTGCACTTGGATAATACCTCATTTGGAAAGATTTTTGCTTATCTTTGTGTGCAATTTTAGACTTATTTTTCAAATATGATTACACACGATTTGCGCGTTATTGCGGATGCAATCCTCGATAAGAAAGGTAAAAATGTCGTTTCTCTGGATCTCAGGCCGGTCGGCTCATCAATAGCCGACTATTTTGTGCTCTGCAACGGAGACTCCACCACAAATGTCAACGCCATTGCCGACAACATCATCGACAAAGTACGCACTGAACTGAAGATGAAACCTCTCAGGACTCAGGGATTCGAGAACAATTTCTGGATCATTCTGGACTATGGAAATATAGTAATTCACGTTTTCCAGACAGAGTACAGGGATTTCTACCGCCTCGAAGATCTTTGGGCTGACGCTCCACGTAAGGAGTACAAGTACAGAAAGCCCGCAACAACAAAGAAAACAGTTGAAGAGTAGAAGATGGCAAACAAAAATAACAGTAAGAATAACAACGGAAGGAAAGTGGTGAAAGTCAGGCTGAATCTGTCCTGGCTCTATCTGGTTCTGATTGGTCTGATAATCTGGATGCTTTTCTCCAACAACGGATCAGCGCCGCAGAAGATTGAATGGGCTCAGGTCAAGACGATGTTCGAAGCCGGTGATATCAAAGACATACATTTCGTACGTAACGAGTTCAAGGGTGCCATTACAGTCAAACCGGAAAAGTTAGCGAAATACGCCAGCGAATTTCCGGGCGGTGAGGTCCCTAAGAAATCCCCTCATTTCACATTCCTTGTATCAAACAAGTTTGATGCTGAGAAGGAGTTCGAGGAGCTCAACTCACTTCTTTCCCCTGCGAACCAGGTGAAGATAGTGATGGAAAACAAGAGCAATGCTCTCAGCGAGATTCTTGAATGGATTATTTTCCCTCTCATCCTCATTTTGATGTGGGTTTTCATGTTCCGTGGCATCGGAAAGAATATGGGCGGAGGACCTGGTGGAGGAATGAATCCGTTCAATGTCGGAAAGGCTCCAGGCAAGCTTACGGACAAGAACAAGGTCAATGTGACGTTCAAGGATGTGGCCGGAATGTACGGAGCGAAGGAAGAAGTTGTAGAAATTGTGGATTTTTTGAAGAATCCTAAGAAATATACAGCGTTGGGCGGAAAAATTCCTAAGGGAGCCCTTCTTGTAGGACCTCCGGGAACAGGTAAAACCCTTTTGGCAAAGGCAGTGGCAGGGGAGGCCAATGTTCCGTTCTTCTCAATCTCTGGCTCTGATTTCGTTGAAATGTTTGTCGGAGTAGGTGCATCAAGAGTACGTGACCTCTTTGCCCAGGCAAAGGAAAAAGCACCTTGCATTGTGTTCATAGATGAGATCGATGCCGTAGGACGTGCAAGGGGAAAGAATGCAGGATTTTCTTCAAATGATGAGAGAGAAAATACTCTAAACCAGCTTCTTACGGAAATGGACGGGTTCGGCACAAACAGCGGCGTAATAGTGCTTGCAGCAACGAACCGTGCCGATATACTTGACAAGGCTCTAATGAGAGCGGGACGTTTTGACAGGCAGATTCACGTTGACCTTCCTGAACTGAAGGAAAGGGAAGAAATCTTCCAGGTTCATACCAAGGGCCTGAAAATCGCAAAGGATTTTGACCTCGAATTCCTATCAAAGCATACTCCGGGCTTTTCCGGAGCTGATATTGCCAATGTCTGCAACGAAGCTGCACTTACAGCGGCAAGAAAGAACAAGGAGTTTATTGACAAGCAGGACTTCCTTGATGCAGTTGATAGAATTGTCGGGGGCCTCGAGCGTAAGGGATCAATAATTACTCCGGAGGAAAAAAGGTCAATCGCCCACCACGAGGCAGGTCACGCTGTTGTCGGATGGCTTCTTCCTAATGCGGATCCTGTTTTCAAAGTTACTCTTGTTCCGCGTGGGCAGGCTTTGGGCGCTACCTGGTCTTTACCGGACGAAAGGAAACTCTGGCCCAAGTCCTTTATGATGGATAAGATGTGTGCACTTATTGGAGGTCGCGTTGCCGAGGAAATTGTCAACGGTGAGCCGTCCACAGGTGCCTTGAACGATCTGGAACGCATTACCAATATGGCGTACGGAATGATTCAGTACTATGGAATGAGTGAAAAAATCGGGCTTCTTTCGTTCTATGATTCAACCGGTGCCCGTGGCTACGACCTCACAAAACCGTACAGCGACAAGACAGCCGAACTGATGGATGAGGAGGTTAAGGCACTTGTTTCAGAAGTTCACGACAGGACACTCAAGTTGTTGAACGATCATAAGGAAGGCTTCCTTAAAGTTGCTGCTGAACTATTGGAAAAAGAAGTTATATTTGCGGAAGACATTGAGAAGATTCTTGGTCCAAAGGTGAAGCCGCAGACTGAAGAACCTGCTGAAAAGTCAGAAGAAACCACAAATGAATAGCACTGTTACACGAACTGTTTCCGGAGCCGCATTTGCAGTAATCACGCTTGCCAGCCTGCTTTTCTGTAAATATATTTTCGCCGCCTATTTCCTTTTCATTATGGTGGCTATGATGGTTGAATTCTACAGGATGGGTCTTGGAGACAATTACAAATGCGCCAGAATTCTTGCCATATGTGCCGGTTGCACGTTGTTCGTACTGATGTTTTGCGCTGCAGCCTTCGGAATGCCGTACAAATTTGTGGCATTGGCTATTATCCCTGTGATGGCGGTAATGATAGATTCGCTGTTTGTCAGTGACAAATCCGAGTTCGGAAAGTTTGCACACATTTACACAGGACTTCTTTATATTGCAGTTCCACTTTCCCTCATCAACCTCATTGCAATCAAAGAAGGGGAGTTCAACGGCATCTTGATTGTGAGCTTCTTCATCATTATCTGGTGTTCGGATGTAGGTGCATACATATTCGGTATGGGCTTCGGACAGAGACCTGACAGCAGGAAACTGTGTCCGGCCATCTCGCCGAAGAAATCCTGGGCCGGGTTCTGGGGCGGACTGATCACCGCCGTAATTGCCGGCATAGTACTGAGACTTACCGGACTTTTCACATTCCCGATGCTGCATTGTGTAGTTCTAGCGTTGCTTATGTCCGTGGCAGGTGTATTCGGAGACCTGTTCGAATCCCAGTGGAAGAGGTATTATAACCTTAAGGATTCCGGCAACATCATTCCGGGGCACGGGGGGATGCTTGACCGTTTCGACAGCGCAATTTTCGCAATTACTGCAGGCGCTCTGTATATGTCACTCTTTAATCTGTTATAAACTGTCTTGATATGAAAATTGACAAGAATTCATACGGTTCCATTGCACTTGTGTATCTGGTTTGCGCAGCAGTATTCCTGTCCATTGTACTTTTGAATGCTCCGCTCTGGTTGCGAATTGCAATGGCTGTACTGCTTGTCGCAATATGCATCTGGCAGACCGCATTTTTCCGTGTACCTCGCCGCTGTCCGGCAGGGGACTCCAGAAACGTCAGTTCAGTTGCTGACGGAAAAGTCGTCATTATTAAGAAAGTATTCGAGCAGGAATATCTTAAACAGGACTGCATCCAGATTTCAGTGTATATGAATTTCTTTGACGTACACGCTAATTTCTGGCCTGTTACTGGAGATGTGACATATCACAAATATTACCCGGGAAAACACTTTCTTGCCTTCAAGCCCAAGGCTTCAGAAGAAAACGAGCATACCTGCACCTGCATCCGGACGGAAGACGGGCACGATGTCTTTTTTAAGCAACTTGCAGGTACTTTTGCGCGTCGTATAGTTAATTACGCAAAATTCGAGGACAACGCAGTCAGCGGCAAACAGTGCGGCATCATCAAATTCGGTTCAAGAATTGATATGTATGTCCCATTAGACAGCAGAATCGCAGTCAAGCTTGGGGACAAGGTCAGGGCTTGCGAGACTATCCTTGCTGAGCTTCAATAAGTTCCAGCAGCCTGTCCACAGCCTCTGCATCAGGAACGTGTCTCAGTACGGGCACGTTTTTTTTGTAGATGGTGACCAGATGATTTCCTTCTCCGATATATCCCCAGTCTGCATCAGCCAGTTCGCCCGGGCCGTTGACAATACAGCCCATCACGGCAATCACCATTCCTTTCAAATGTGAAGTCCGGGATTTTACCTGTTCGAAGGCATCCTGAAGGTTGTACAGAGTTCTTCCGCATCCGGGACAGGCAACATATTCCGGCCTGTAGAAACGTCTTCTGGAAGCCTGCATAAGTTCATCGACAAGGTAGGCGTCATATTCTTCACCGAATCCTGAATGGAGTTCCACCTCATCCAGTTCCCTGTCCAGAAGCCTTTTTCCGAAATCACAGGAAAAATCAAGAAGGAGCCGATCCTTGTCAGCACATTCATAATACGCCACAGCCCTTCTGCCTGTAATGTTGATATTTTTCAGACCGCTGCGAAGATTTCCATTATATCTGTCTGCAAGATAACGTCCTACCGGAATCTCATTGACAGGATCTTCGGTGAGTGAAACCCTCAGAGTATCCCCGATGCCCTCGGAAAGAAGGGCCGATATGCCCACGCAGGACTTAATGCGTCCGGCATCTCCGTTACCGGCCTCGGTAACGCCCAGGTGCATCGGAAAGATAGTTCCTGATTCCTTCATCTTCGCAGCAAGAAGCCTGTATGCTTCAACCATAACAATGGTGTTGCTTGCTTTTAGGGATACTACTACATTCCGAAAGTCCTTCTCACGACACATCCCGACCCATTCCATTGCCGCCATAGCCATAGCCTCAGGTGTATTACCGTACAAATTGGTAATATAATCGCCAAGGGAGCCATGATTAAGGCCTATCCTTATCGCGGTACCATTTTCCTTACAAACGTCCAGAAACTGCCCGAAAAGAGCCTTTGCCTGTATATGGTCTTTATGGAAATTTCCCGGATTGATTCTGACCTTCTCGACATATGGAGCAACGGCAATCGCGGTTTTTGCAGAGAAGTGAATGTCTGCCACAAGAGGCGTCCGTATTCCTTCTTCACGGAGTTTGTCGTGGATGATTCTGACCGCATCCACTTCTTTCGGTCCCGGCACAGTAACTCTTATGATGTCAGCACCCGCCTCGGCCATCTTGAGGCACTGATCAAGAGTTGCGATTACGTCCGCAGTATGTGTGTTGCACATCGTCTGGACAGAAATCGGGCTGCCCCCTCCGATGAGGACGCCCCCGACGTTAATTTTCTCCGTAAACAATCTTTCTCGCTTCATCTTTGAGCATCTTGTTAGTCTTGCCGTAACGTCTTCCGAGCTGGAAATAAACACCGGCCGTGAACATCAGGTCAAAGGGATAACCGAACCTGTAATAATATTCGCTGTGATAGTCCGGATTATAGATTGTGCCCCAGGAGTATCTGAGCATGGCATTGAAATGAATTTCAACAGGGGAGAAGACGAGAGCGAACCCCGCACCTCCCTGAAGCCCGTAATCAAGTCTCCTGTCTGTATCGAGGAACTTGTGTACCATTTCTTCACTGACATAAGTCCCAATGCGCTCTATTCTTAGCCTGTATCCACCATAGAGTCCGATGTTTGCCATCAACTTGAAGTGTGCCATATCGGCGTGGAACTGCGCCAGCATAGGTATTTCTACTATATCGTATATTGCCTGCTCCGCGCCTTCGATACTCTGCATGTATCCTGTCTCCTCATCGGCCTTGAATTTATAACCTTCATGCCCGTAGAACAGTCCGGCCTGCAACGCAAAGTAAGGATACATTCCGAACATACGTCCATATTTCGTGTATGTGATGCCGTAATACTCCGGAATGAAGAAGGAGCTTTGCTCCATACGAGGACTGAAATTCATTCTGTTCAGGCTGACACCATACTGGACTCCGATTAGCGAATAATTGTTCACCTTGACTTTCTTGTTGACTTTCACTGAATCAAGGTATTCATTCGAATAATCAAGTTCAATCTCCTGGGCTTTCAGAACAGCAGGGGAGAATAACAGAATGAGCGGTATAATAAATAATATGGTCTTCTTCATCAGTTCTTGAAAATTTCAGCAAGATTAATGTCCTGAGTGACTTCCGATGACTCAGGTACATTGAAAGGTACATTGTCGCCTGTCTTATAGTACTTGACTTTCTCCGGTGCACGATGCTCCAGCAGGTCTCCACCGTCAACCATCGAATTACGGTTGACGTCCTCAGTGATTCTGATACAATATTTTGCGGACTTCAGATACGGGATGGTAATCAGCCTGTCAGAATCAACGACATATGTCCTGAGGACATTGGAACGGTTTTCATCCTGCAGTTCAACGATATATTTGTTCTTTACATCAATCAGGTTAAGGTTCAGGGTGCTTAACTTCTCATCTGTCGGCAGGGTGACCTTCACTTCCGTACTGTCATTGTAGAAGCCTGTTATGTCGCGGAATGAGCCCTGAGGAATTTTAAGGAAGTATTCATATCCACTGAGCAGGGTTTCTACAGGATGGACATAATAAACTTTAATATCAGTGGAATCAGGTTCAACAGTGTAAGTGGCAGTAACTTCCTGCTGTTTCGGATTCAATGCATAGAAACGGAGCGAATCGAATTTTTCATTGATGATAGGATTCTTGAACTCGAGTTTGTATCCTATCTCCTGAATAGTTTCCGGTTCGGCGGTGAGAGTCAGGGTGCAGATGGAATCCGAGTGCGACTTTTCTACTTTCTGACTCCTTGACTTTTTCTTGCCTACTCCTTCGACAAACAGCTTCAGATGTTCCGAATATGGGCTACGGAGGCCTGTGGAGTCTGTTTTTCTATAATTAACGAACAAATGGAGTGTGTCAGGCATAGGTCTCTGGTCATTAATCCAGATTTCGAGACTGTCCCTGCGCGTATTGAACTGAGTGATAAGTCTGTCAGCAGCTATTCCGCTAATCCACATCGTATCTATATGCGCCCTTGGGGCTGAGAAGGAGATGAATCCTGACCTGTCTCCTGTCCTGCCGTGGTTCTTAATCATCTGCTTGGATCCCTTTTCCTTGAAGAGACTAAGCTCGTATTCGGCTTTCCTTGCAAGACAGTTGACAGTGTCCTTCATATCCATTTTCTTCAGCTCGAAAATGGAATCGTTCACTGTGTTTACAGGTCTGATGATGCTGTCAATGAAAGCAATGAGGTCAGTGTCAGGATCATACAGATTATTTCCAGCATCATCTTTTATCGCATAAAGACGGTATGTCGTGTCTGCGATGTTTCTGAGTGAGAAAAAGCCCCAGTCATCAGTCTTCACGGCAGCTGTCGGTCTGGAATTGAAGATAGCGGAATCGGCCAGATCTTTGTAGAGCATTACGGTCGCACCTTTCACAGGTTGGAGTGTGTTGCAGTCCTGAACAACCCCGGTGATATACATCGAATCGATAGTTTCTCCTGTGGAGAAGGAATAGGTGAACCCGGGATATAAATTACCCTCATTATTGTCCTGGATAGCATCCGTGAAATCAAGTGTATATGTCGTATTGCTGTCCAGATCATCTTCGAAATAAATAATAAGGCTCTTTCCTTTAATCTTATTCTTCGGCGCTTTGGTAAGAGGAGGGGAGAGGAATATGTTCTTCGGGTCTTTGACTTTTACATATTCGTCGAATGTAAACTCGAATGTAGCGCCGTGAACAGGTACGCCGATTACGCCCGGCAAAGGCTTGATCTTGACTATTACCGGAGGAATTGAGTCTTTCGGACCACCGGAAGGCGCTTGCTTGGTATTCGCACAAGAATGGAAGAACATTATCGGGATAAGTATGAGTCCGACAGGAAGGATAGGGAAATATTTTGATAGGAATTTTTTCATAAATGTCTAGATATCTGTTCTTACGACATTCTGGATGCCATTGATTGCACGCAGATTCTTAATCAGCTCGGAAAGTACGGTCTTGTCATGAACGAAAATCTCAATATAGCCTTCAACAATGCCCTCATCTGCACCCAGATAAATCTTTCGCATATTCACGCCGATGACGAGCGAAATGAGTTTCGAAATCTCGTTCAGAAGACCGACTCTGTCTATTCCCCTGAGGGAAATCCTGACGGGAAATGCCGTATCTTCCGTGATTCCTTCCCATTCAGGAACTACCATAACCTTGTCACCAAGTTTAGAAGCAAGGCTTTCAGCTATTTCACAAGACTTCTTGTGAATGGTGATTGATCCGTCATCATTCTTGAATCCTATGACAGGATCTCCGGGAATAGGATGGCAGCAAGGAGCAATGATGTATTTCCGGTCCGGAGCTTCATAACTCGTAAGGGGTTCCTTGCTCACGTTTCTTGTTGCGAACTCAGGAATAGGTTTCTTTACATCATCACCTTTGCTTCTGCAATAGTCGACGACAAGGTTGATTGCATGTCTGGTCCGGAGGAACTGGAGCCATTCTTTCTTCGGTTCGCTGTTCCCGGCAGTGATTATCTCCACCTGATCTCCAGTCCTGAGTATGTAGGAAAGAGGAACAAGTTTCATATTCACCTTTGCGGCAATGGCCCTGTTGCCTATTTCCGAATGTATCATATAGGCGAAATCCAGGGCTGTAGCACCCTTGAGAATTGTCTTCTGTTCACCTTTCGGAGTGAATACGACTATGTCCTGGCTGGTAAGATCGCTGTGGATGATATCAAGAAGCTCAAGAGCATTGAAATCCTTCTGTATGAGGATATCCTTCACTTTGGCAAGCCATTTGTCCATTTCGTTGTCGCTCTCATCGATGTAGCCTTCCTTCTTGTAGGCCCAGTGGGCTGCAATACCTTTTTCTGCAACATCGTCCATCCTTTTCGAACGGATCTGGACCTCTATCCAGGCTCCGAAATTACTCATCAGGGTACAGTGCAGCGCCTCATATCCATTGGATTTCGGATGCTTTACCCAGTCCCTGACGCGGCTTGGCTTGTATCTGTAGATCCCGGTTATGATAGAGAATATATGATAGCACTGGTCACGTTCGGACTCTTTGGAATCAGATGCGGGGGTGAATATGATGCGAACGGCATATAGGTCGTACACCTGCTCGAAAGTAACATTTTTCTCCTGCATCTTGCGCCATACGGAATATGGCGTCTTAAGTCGTTTCAGAATGGTAAAATTGAATCCGGACTCAATTAATGAGGATTCGATAGGCTCGATGAACTCACTGATCTCCCTATGCTTGTCAGCCATTATATCCTTTATCTTCCCACTGATGTCTGCATATGCCTCCGGCTCCTTGTACCTCAGCCAGATGTTCTCCATTTCGGACTTGACCTCATAAAGACCAAGCCTGTGGGCGAGGGGAATGAAGATGAACATCGTTTCGGAGAGAATCTTGTCCCTCTTGTGCTCCGGCATAAACTCGATGGTCCTGCAGTTGTGAAGCCTGTCGGAAAGTTTTATGAGTACGACACGCACATCATCGTTGAGTGTGAGGAGAATACGCTTGAAGTTTTCAGCCTGGAGGCTCTCGGTGTAGAATGTATTATCTTTGTTCTTATCCTCATTGTCGAGAACGGTCTTGATCTTGGTAAGTCCGTCCACCAGAGAAGCAATCTTGTCTCCGAAAAGGTTTCTGATATCTTCGGTTGTATAATCCGTATCTTCAACAACATCATGGAGGAGTGCAGCGGCAATGGACTTGTATCCGAGGCCTATTTCATCCACGACTATTCTTGCGACAGCTATTGGATGTATGATATACGGTTCACCGGAACGTCTCCTGACATTCTTATGTGCTTCATTCGCGAAATCGAAAGCTTTCTGGACTACTGCAAGTTCCTGTTCGTTAGCGCAGCGTTTGGCGGCAACTTTCTTGAGACCGGCATAATCCTCAGCGATTCTGTCAAAATCCTGTTTTGTAAACTTAGAAAAACTCATCTCAATCTTCTGTTTCTTCTTCGTCCTTCAGTTCTTCTTTTATCCTGTCCTTGTACGGTGTGAAATCCTTCAAAGCACCGTCCGGAATATGATATTTATCAATATTCTGGAGCCCATAACTGAACTGGGCCCCATAAATGACTATCTGCCAACTGAAATTCATCCAGATAAGATACAGCGGAATGGCTGCAATCACTCCGTATACCGAGTTCAGTCGGGATACGAAAATCTGTGTCTGGAGATAAAGGTACTGGAACCCGGTAAACAATGCGGCGAAGAGCAGCGCTGCATAAAAGGCATTGGAATATTTCACCTTTGCAGCAGGAATCCATTTGTACATCGCGGAAAGAGTAAAAACCGTAAGCACGTAGATTATCACCCATCCGAGCAATTTATGGAATGCATTGAAGTCATCGAAGTCAAGTCCGATTACATCCGTCATATTCGAATAGAAGGCAATGCCCATACCGAAAATTATGACAACGAACGGGAGCAAAAGCAGCATCATAAGGTAGAAAGAGAAGCGCTTATATATCTTGCGCGGCACTTTTCTTATGCCCCATACATTGTTGAAGACCCTCTCCACCTGGAACATAAGCCAGATTATGGTCCACAGGAAGAAAAAGGCGGAAACAAGACCGACACCGCCGCCCTGGGCAATATGAAGTATATTGGTGGCTTTCTCCATCAGGGAATTGAATACTTCCGGATCGGTAGGGAGGAGGTTGGTGAACAGCTCATTTATCCTGTCAGCAACGCCAAGGCCGCCGGTAACCACATATATCAAGGCAACGAGCGGGACAGTGGCCAACGCTCCAAAATAGCTCAATGCGACACACTGGAAGCCCATTCTATTCTCTGCAAATTCATTGAAAGTGATTCGGATCAGCTTGATAGTCTTGACCAGACGCTTCTTGGCCCGGGACAGATTGTCCAGGTTCATCTCCCAAAGTTGGTTACTGAAAACCTTCTTTGTGCCTTCCATCAAATTGTCTACGTCAATCTTTCCCATAAACTAACCGAATAGTGTAAGTTCTTCTGGCTCTTTAACGGACTTGTGCATTTCCTCCTGTAATTCGGGAAGAAGTGCCCTGAAAGCCTCTTCTGAAATTATCATAACTCCAAGTTCCTCACATTTTCTGATCTTCTCTGGACCGGGTTTGGTACCGGCAAGCAGGAATGATGTCTTGGAACTGACAGAAGAGCTGTTTTTTCCGCCGTATCTTTCAATGAGCCCCTTGATTTCGTCGCGTGAAACGCTGAAATTACCAGAAATGACTATTGTTTTTCCGGCGAGAGCATCGGATTTCACTTCTACTGTTCCGCTTACCGAGAATTGTAGGCCTGCCGATTTGAGCCGGGCAATTTCTTCTATTATCTTTTCGTCCCTGAAGAAATAATAGACGCTCTTGGCAATCACATCCCCGACATCCGGGACTTCCAAAAGCTGTTCCATCGTGGCAGCGGCCAAGCTGTCTATATCTCCGAAATGCTCTGCAATGGCTTTGGCAGTGGTTTCTCCCACGAAACGTATTCCCATCGCAAAGAGCACTTTCTCAAATTCTGTCTTTTTTGCGGAAGCAAGACTGGAGAGGAATCTTTCAGCCATCCTGTCCTTCCATCCGTCAAGTGTCAGCAACTGGCTTTTAGTAAGGTCGAAAAAATCGGCCGGGGTGTTGACGAGCCCCATTTCATACATTTTATCGATAGCCGCGGGTCCGGCTATGACATTCATTGCCTTCCTGCTGAGAAAGTGTTCAAGACGGCCCTTGATCTGCGTAGGACATCCCGTTTCATTCGGGCAGTAGAACTTTGCCTGTTCATCTTCTCTTACGAGTTCTGTCCCACAGTCGGGACAGCAGGACGGGAAAACCGGTTTTTCTGTCCCTACCGGCCTTCTGTCCAGTTCAACTTCCGTTATTTTCGGAATAATTTCTCCCCCTTTTTCGACGTAGACGAAATCCCCGACACGAACATCGAGCATCTCCATCCATTCAAAATTATTGAGTGTGGCTCTTTTCACAACCGTCCCGGACAGAGGTACAGGGGAAAGATTGGCCACAGGCGTCACAGCTCCGGTCCTCCCAACTTGATAATCAATGCTGAGCACTTCGGTAAGCGCCCTTTCAGCCTGGAATTTATACGCAACGGCCCACCTGGGAGACTTGGCTGTATATCCAAGTGTGCGCTGATAGGCCATCTCATTGATTTTGATCACGATTCCGTCCGTGGCGTAAGGCAGGGATTTTCTCTCGCTGTCCCAGAAGTTGATATATTCTTCGATTTCATCAATAGAATGACATATCTTCCTCTTGTCGGAAACCGGAAGGCCCCAGCTTTCGGCAGCTCTCAATGCGGCATCGTGTGTCTCATATTCCATCGAATCGGCCGGAATATGATATAGTGTACACCAAAGGCCTCTGTGTTCCACTTCGGCCGGATTAATAAGTTTCAATGACCCGGAGGCGGCGTTCCTCGGATTGGCGAAAGGCTCTTCTTCGTCCTCAATCCTTTCTGCATTCAGCCTTTCGAACGCCTCGTACGGCATAAGAATCTCGCCTCTGATCTCGAAATCATCGGGATATCCATAACCTTTAAGTTGCTGAGGTATATTGGATATCCTCTTTACATTCTCTGTCACATCATCGCCTATCACACCGTCACCACGGGTCAGCGCACGGAAAAGCTTTCCGTCTTTGTATTCGAGGCAGATAGCAGTGCCGTCGAATTTGAGTTCGCAACTGTAAGTGAATGATGTCTCCAGCGTCCTGTCGGCCCTTTGTGCAAAGGCTTCTATTTCTTCCAGATTGTATGTGTTTCCAAGGGACAGCATCGGATACCGGTGCGGGTAGCGTGCAAAATTCCTTGAATCTGCGGCTGCGGAAAGGTCGCTGCCGACTTTCTGGGTAGGTGAGTCTGAAGTGCGGAACTCGGGGAACCGGCGTTCCAGTTCCTCGAGTTCGTACAGAAGATGGTCGTAGTCGTAGTCGCTTATTCGCGGAGCACTTTCGACATAATACAGTCTGCTGTTCTCCTCGATAATCGACTTCAGCTCGTCGATCTTCTTTTTCGCTTCAGCTTTCTCCACTATTTGTTGTGCTCAAGTTTCAATGTCTTTGTAGGCTGGTCACAAACCTCGGATGGTCCCCAATACTGGATTGAGCCCGGATATACGTATGCAGTCTCAACAGCCCATTCGTCGCGGTTTGCGGCGAAGTACTTGAAAGGAGCGCCGTCAAGCTCCACAAGAGCCTTGCGGATAACCGGCTTCATCTTTCCATTTCTCTTCTCGAGGTTCATCATCATAGTGATAGGCACACCGCCGGCAATCCATTCGCTTGCAGGAGCGGTGGTGTTCCTGATGACTGACATATATCCGGTCTTCCCTTCGACGATAAGTCGTGAAGCATTATAACCGAGTGAATAACAATAGTCAGCATCGAAGTTTGATGGAGCTGCGCAACGGCCTTCATAGCCGAAGAAATGGTGCTGTGCCGAGAACTTGCCGACGAATTTGCCGTCTTTCTTCATCTCGGCGAGCTTCTTGCCGACCATCTCTGAAAGCAGTTTCTCTGTCTCGATGAGTGATACCTGTACGTTGCCGTGAGGGTCACGGTCGAGTGCAAGCTGCCTTGCCACTCCGGCAGGAAGTGAATTGAATACCGCAAGGTTTGCAGAGCTGAGGTGTGACTTTACGAAGTCTATCTGCTCGTCCCTTGATACTGCCTGTGCTTCAGGAGTAGCAAGAACGTCATTCAATTCGGCAATAAGTTTCTTGATTGCAGGAACAAACTCGATGAGTCCTTCAGGGATGATGACGGTTCCGAAATTGTTTCCGTTTTCAGCTCTCTTGGCAACAATACCGGCGATATAGCTTACGATGTCGTCAAGGCTCTGCTCCTTGGCTTCGACTTCCTCGGAGATAAGGCAGATGTTCGGCTGGGTCTGGAGTGCACATTCAAGAGCAATATGTGAAGCGCTACGTCCCATTACCTTGATGAAATGCCAGTACTTGCGTGCAGAATTGCAGTCTCTTTCGATGTTGCCGATGAGTTCTGAATATGTCTTGCAGGCAGTATCGAATCCGAATGATGTCTCGATCTGCGAGTTCTTGAGGTCGCCGTCGATAGTCTTAGGACATCCGATTACCTGTACGCCATATTTCTTTGCAGCATAATATTCTGCAAGGACGCATGCATTTGTATTGGAGTCATCACCACCGATGATTACGAGAGCCCTGATACTTAGTTCACGGAGGATTTCGATTCCTTTCTCGAACTGATCCACCTCCTCAAGCTTGGTACGGCCTGAACCGATGATGTCGAAACCACCAGTATTGCGGTATTCATCAATGAGGGCAGGAGTAATCTCCATATATTTGTGATCTACAAGTCCGCCAGGACCCATAAGGAAGCCGTAAAGTTTATTGTTAGGGTTGAGGGACTTGACTCCGTCATAAAGTCCGGAAATGACATTGTGTCCGCCAGGAGCTTGGCCGCCGGAAAGAATGATTCCTACATTGAACTGAGGGAAAGTCTTCGAATCACCTTTTGCGAACTCAACAACAGGCATCCCGTAGGTGTTAGGGAAGAGTTCCTTGATTTCAGACTGGTTGCCGACAGATTCTGTAGCGGCACCTTCAATCGATTTGACCGGGCCCTGGAGGGCTGTTGGCAGCTTCGGTTTGTACGCAGAGCGTGCAATCTGCAGGTTAGATTTTACTGACATAGATTTGTATGTTTTATGTGTATTTCCGATTATGTATTAAAACTTACAAATCTAATCAAAAATCCCGATTATTTCAAGAGACTTTGACTATTACTGCTTCACCGGAAGCGGCATCTATCCGCGTCGGCGGGCAGCGGAAACCAAGGTCCGGGATATTTAGTTCGAGGCTGGCAGGGGAGGAGTCAAAATTGCAGAAAACTATTACTGTTGACTCCCCATAATGCCTCAGGAAGGCAAAATGCCTGTCCGGGTTGAAACCGGGTGTGGATTCATTGCAGTAGCACAGGTCGTGGATCAGACCTTTTGTGACCACCGGCTCAGCCGCCAATGACGTAACGAATCTGAATCCGTCCAGGTACTCCTTTTCAGCGGGAGTGAGTTTACTCCCGTTTTCCGCATATGAATACAACCTCTGGAGGCCGTCTATCTTTGCAAAATTGAATATGGTCGTCCGCTTGTTGTCGCTTTCGGAAGCATCAACGCCTATCTCTTCTCCGAAATAAATCATAAAAGGAGCAGTATTCAGCAGGGCTGATGCGGCAAGAGCCGCGGAGCATCCCGATGCAAAAGGGAAGCGTTCTTCATCGTGGTTTTCAAGAAAATTCAGCATATGCGGCTGCATGTCGCCGAGAAACTGCCAGTTCCAGGTAATTCCCCTCGCTGTTCCTCCGCTGAGGACAATTCCGCGCAAGGTGTCATAAAGTCCGGATTTGTCATAGAGAAAATCGAACCCGGCTTCCTCGATATAGCGGCGGTAATTACATTTTTCATATACTTCCGCGATAAATATGAGGTCCGGATAATCCTGCTTCAATGTCCTGATGGCCCAGGAAAAGAAATCCACAGGAACAAGTTCCACCATATCGCACCTGAACCCGTCCACGCCATATTCCGCCCAGAAACGCAGAATATCAAGCATTTTCTCATACGCTCCGTCCGCAGAATAATTGATCTTCCTCGTATCAGTCCAGTCATAATCGCACCAATCGAAAAGCGGCAACTTTGAAGAGTCATAATTCTTTGCGACGTGGTTTGGGACAAAATCCATTATCAGTTTGAGGCCCGCATCGTGTACACGGGAAACGAATTCTCTGAATTCCGCCAGTCTGTATTCAGGACTGTCCGCAAGATAAGGATTCACATCATAGTAGTCCGAAATGGCATATGGAGAGCCGGCATCCCCTTTGACGAAATCTTCGCCGGTGGCGTGTCTTATTATGCCCGTACACCATAGATGGGATACTCCAAGCGACTTAAGATGATTGAATGTACCATCCTTAATATCAGATAATTTGCCTTTACCCCATAATCTTGGGAGAAGTTGGTAGATCGTCATAGTTATTCTAAATGAAGACGACGTCTGAACTCTGCCACCGTGATGGCTGTGGCAACAGCTGCATTAAGCGACTCGGAACTTCGGACACCATCCGGGTATGGAGGTATGAAAAGAGAGTCTGTGACAAGGTCGGCAACTTCTTCGGAAATTCCATTGGACTCGTTGCCGATCACTATTACGGCAGGGGAGTCTTCGCCTGTGGAAATCCGTGACCCGTATATATTCTCTCCGTCAAGGAAAGTACCATAGACATCTCCGTCACAGGCAAGTACCTCCGGAAGGAACTCAGTAAGATCACGATATTGGAATTTCACCCTGAATACGGCCCCCATCGTAGCCTGAACGACCTTTGGGTTATATAGTTCCACGGTATCAGGAGAGGCTATGACGCCGTCAATCCCGAACCAGTCGGCGATACGGATAATCGTGCCGAGATTTCCCGGGTCTCTGATGGCATCAAGAGCCAGATAAAGTCCCGGAGCCATTTTTCCGGACGGCTCTGAAAAGCGTTGGCGAAGCACGGCAAGTACAGGGGATGGAGAGGACAGTTGCGTAATACGCGACATAGCCTCACGACCGATTTCTTCAATTCGGTATATTTTCTCCACCACAAAACCGGATTCCAATGCTTCTGCCACCATTTTTTCCCCTTCCACGACGAACAGACCGCTTTCATCGCGGTATTTCTTCTGAGCAAGAGCCTTTATCTGTTTGATTTCTGATGCTGTCATTCGACAAAGATATGCAAAAAATGATTATTTTTGGAAGATATTATGCGAAACAGTATTCATTCATATATCTGTCTATCTTTGGCGGGCATAACGGCGACCGGGCTCATCCTGGCTTCCTGTTCCGGCACAAGGCATATCCCTGAAGGGAAGCATAAATTAGTCAAGAATATTGTTAAGATAGAAGGGGAGAACGACCTTGAAATCAACGATATATCTGCATATATCAAGCAACAGCCGGCCACCTTCTCCCTGACGAAGAGCGACTCGACCCTCTTCAATCCGGAACTTGTAGTCAAATCAGTTGAAAGTATCCGCAACCACCTCAAATACCTCGGGTACTATGATTCGGAAGTCACTTCGGAAATTTCTTACAAGAAGCAGAAGGCCAGGGTTCAGTATAATCTTACACCCGGGAAACAATACATTATCGATTCCATAACTTTCGACCTGCCGTCCAACGGAAAAGAGTTCGAACGTGACTTCTATGCCAGCGCCTTGGATATGACGATACGTGAAGGAAGTGTACTTTCCGAATCTTCTCTGACGGATGCAAGCAATAGGTTAGCATCATCGATGAGAAATCTGGGATACTATGGTTTCGACAAAAATAGCCTGACATATGAAGCGGACACCCTTGAGGGTGACGGGACCTCATCACTCATCGTAAAGCTTGCCCCAACAGCCCCTTTCAAGAAGTCATATATTGCAAGTATACAGGTAAATAAGTCAGACGACCTGAAGTTCCGCGACAAGATTCTCAACGGGCTGAACCTTATCCATACCGGAGACTTATACAACGAAACTCTGGTCAACGACACCTACACTCGACTGGCGTCGATGAAAGCCTTCAACAATGTAGGGATTGAAGTCACACAGACTGCTGACACACTCGTCGATTGCACCATCAATCTGTCACAATCCAAAATCCACGGATTCAAAGTCAGCCTTGAGGCATCCACCAACTCGTCATATCTGTTCGGCATCTCTCCTCAGCTGACCTACACGAACAAGAACCTGTTTCATGGAGGGGAGTGGCTCAATTTGAATTTCCACGGTAACTTCCAGTTTAAAGTGGCTGACGACATCAGAGCCAATGAGTATGGTATTTCCGGGCTCATCAGCTTTCCGAGGTTCCTTGGCATACCTCTTTCCCGTCATAAAGGCACAAATATCTCAAGGACTGAGGTAAATGCCTCATTCAACCATCAGAGCCGTCCTGAATATACCAGGAGTGTAATTGCTTCGTCATACGGCTACACGGGCAAAGTTGGCAGAAAAATGTCATACCAAGCCTACCCGATCAAACTGAACTACGTCAATCTCCTTGCTATGAGCGACGAATTTCAGAAGACGCTTGAAAGGAATCCGTTCATGAGGGATGCCTACAGGACACATCTGGATGCCGGCGTTTCAGGTATGCTTTACTATTCGACAAGCCCCGAATTGAATCCCAAGACCACATACAGCTATGCCCGTATTTCCACTGACATTTCCGGCAACATATTGAGCCTGTTAGGAGCGGAAAAGGTGTTCGGGGTGCCTGTATCACAATATATTAGGGGAGAGTTGAGCCTCGGGCACAATTACCGTTTCGGCTACAAAAACAACCAGGTGCTTGCATTCAGGGTGCTTGCCGGTGCCGGCTACGCATATGGTACATCAAACGTTCTCCCGTTCGACAAGCAGTTCTATGTGGGTGGAGCCAACAGCTTGAGAGGCTGGCCGGCAAGGTCGGTCGGACCGGGTAACGCCCCTATGGACAAGACATTCTATCTCCCGAGCCAGGCTGGAGACCTCAAACTCGAAATGAATGCTGAATACCGTTTCGGGCTGTTCTGGAAGCTGAATGGTGCAGTGTTTATTGATGCAGGAAACGTATGGGCACTGAATTCAAGGGATGACAGCACAATGCCTGGTATGCCTAATACCAGATTCAGTTTCGACAGCATCGCTGCCAACTGGGGATTAGGTCTGAGATGTGACCTCGACTTCATCGTCATCAGGCTCGATCACGGACTGAGGTTATATGATCCGTCTCTTGGTCCCGGCAGCAGATGGATAAGCCCCGCACAGTGGTATTCTGAGGGGGCCTTCGCATTGCATTTCGGAATCGGATATCCGTTCTAGTCTATTCAGCGCTCAAATAGAATTTTTCAAGCGTTCTGTAGGCATTCTCCGTAGCGGCTGATGCCTTTTCTTCTGTAACTACATCAATCTGCATCACAGGGGCTTCATCCAGCCTTCCGTTGATAGGGGACCACTCAGGGAGACCTTCTCCGTTAGGATTACCAGTCTTGCAGAAATTGGCATAGTATGAAAGGAATACCCTGGATATCTCGAAATCTTCGGGCTGCCAGTCATAGACCTCATTCGTCTTGAGATTTCCCATAGCATATTCTATATCTGCCGAATGTACGGCGCCTGCAGCAAGGGGAGCCTCAGGCTCTGCAAAGGTATGAGGACGCGGATGGTTGAATTTGTAGCGATACACAGGCTGGCTTGTTGTAGATGCCTGATAATCACATACTTTCCAGGTAGGGAAGCCTGTGAACAGATCTGAGGCCAGATTATTTCCGCACTGACCGCATACTTCCTCGTCAGAGACAATTCCATATGCTGTGAGGATTTCATCCGTCATTGCGCCGAAACGCCCGCTGAGAGCAATTTTCAGCTGGTCAAGGGTGATTGACTGGCCATAAGAAGCGAAGGTGCCTTCCTGGGAATTCCATCCGGCAAGGACCGGAACATCTGCCTGTCTGCCTGCAGCAAAGACAGCATCAGGCTCTTCTTCCATAAAATACCCGTCGATTATGACATTGGCCATCCCTGACGGAGGGAAAATAGCTTGTAGCTCTTCAGCGGAAAGTGCACGTGCATCTGCAACGCTTTGGACGCCTTTGGCTGCAAACAATGCAACGCCGGCAGCATCAGCTTTATCTTGCGTCACTGCCCCATATGGAAGCACCTCGGCACCCGAAGACAACATAGCACCGGCGATTTTCCCCTTGGAAAGAGGGGAGACCATATGCAATGATACAGAGAAAGACCCGGCGGATTCACCTACAATTGTGATCTTTTCAGGATCGCCTCCAAATGCGGAAATATTGGCTTTTACCCAGTCAATTGCAGCGACCTGATCCAGGAATCCATAGTTGCCGCTGCCTTTGTATGAGGTTTCGGCAGTTAGTTCCGGATGTGAGAAGAAACCGAAAATGCCCTCACGGTAGTTTGCAGTGACGCCTATGACACCTTCTGCGGCGATTGCGGCACCGTCATAACGAGGCTCGCTGCCGCTTCCGGCCATAAGCCCGCCACCATTGAAATATATCAATACCGGAAGCTTGTCATCAACAGTCCTGGCATTTGTCCATACATTCAGATAAAGGCAATCTTCGCTGCGTTCTGGGCCACGGAAAATCATATCGGAATAAATGATAGGTTGCATAGGATCGTTCCCGAAAGATTTTGTCTCAAGAACACCTTCCCAATCAGATTTCGGTTGGGGAGCGGCCCATCTCAAATCGCCCACAGGGGCTTCTGCAAATGGAATTCCAAGAAAAGCCTTGACACCATTTTCCAGCTCGGTACCTTCGACGGTTCCGTTTACAGTACGGACTTGAATCCCGACTGTTGCCGACTTTGAACATGCGCCCAATACGATTGCGGCACAAGTCAAAACAGATAATGAAATCCTTCTCATAACAATTTGATTATTTCTTATTTTTCTTTCTGATTTATAAAACTGTCGAACCATTTCATACGTTCTTCAGCCCAACTTTTTTCCAGCCACATCGCGTGTCCGCAGAGCGGAACGCAGAAATATTTCTTGCTACTTTTGACATGGTTGTATTCAGCAAATTCAGTGTGTGGGGGACAGGTTGGGTCCTGAAGGCCGAAAGACATATAAATAGGGCATTTTATCCTGTCAGTGAAATTCTTAACATCGAAGTAACTTAGTGTCCTGTAGAGTTCCTCCTCCGGGATTTCCAACCGTTTCGCTTCCGCAAGTATCTCTCCCATAGGCCAGTTCACAATCTGTGCATAATGCGGGAAATCACCGAGGAAGGGGACTGCCGGAGCAGCTGCTGCTATGCGGCTGTCCAGCGATGCAGCTATCCACGTGAATGCGCCGCCTTGACTCTCACCTTGTGCGAAGATGAGGTCAGGATCACATTTTTCCCTGGATGCGATAAAGTCGATGGCACGTATGACGTCGGCATAGGCGCCACGATAATAGTATGTTAGCTTGTCAGTAAGGCCCTGGATGTCCCAGGTACGTGGGGTAGTGCCAAGGAATATGCCCTGGCCGCGCACGCTCACGAGGAACTGTATGGTCTCCGGTTCAGAGGAAGGATCGAAGATATACGGTTCCGCCCCGTATCCCATATATTCTATCTTGACAGGATATTTGCCTTCTTTTACAGGCTCGCAGTAGTATCCGCCCATAAGTTCACCGCCAAGTGACTTGAATTCAACACGATAGACATTACGCTGCCCGTTGGATTTCTCCGGCATCAGCGTCAATTTGTACTCCGGATCCACTTCGGCAAGTTCCTTGAGGGTGTTGTCCCAGAACTCATCGAAATCGGGCTGTTTGTCCTGTGGTGAAGATAATTCTTCCGGGCGTATGCCGATATTGAACGGATCACAGCCATTGATATTGACCTGGTAGAATCCAGGCTCAAGTGAACTGATGTCGAACGATATCTTGCCCTTGCCATTCTTGAACTTGACCTTGGACGATGTTTCCAGAGCAGTCACCGGTTGCGTCGTAAGCCCGACATCATTAAGAATCCTGATGCTGATCAAATCTTTCTTCAATGAAGTGTTGGATACATCTGCATTAAGTATGTACGGAGTATCACCAAGCCAGAGCCAGTTATGCTCGACCGGAACTTCAACTTTGGATTGTCTTGATTCCTGTGCGGCAGCATTCGCAAACACAAGAATAAGCGACAAGACGGAAATGAAAAATTTTCTCATAATATAATCTGCTATATACTGATTTTTTGAAAAATAGTAAGGATATTACTTATTTACAAATAATGTCAGAGAAAGTTTTTCCGTTTGTTACACAATTTATATTATGTTAAGTTATATATAAGTTGAGAAACTCCCTTCTCTCCATTTAATTTTTCCAGAGGTTAGGAAGGAATCTGTAATAGAGTAGATGTCTCCAGGTTGACCAGTCGTGGCCGGCGTTACCACCGCAATAGTATTCATACTCGATGCCGTGGTTTTCAAGTGCATTCCTGAAGCCCTGGACTCGCATATTGAACATTCCGGCTTCTTCGGCACCGCCCTGGCCCACGAACAGATAGTCCACCTTATCATTGGCCTTCGGGTCGTTGAGGAAATCCTTGAGGGTCTCTTCCGCCTTGACGTCACCGGCGCTGAGGACACCGAAATTGGCGAACAGATCAAGTGAATTCAGTCCGACGAACATTGTATGGCGTCCGCCCATCGATAAACCGGAGATTGCGCGGCCGTGAGGATTGGCGATAGTCCTGTAATGGCTGTCGATGAAAGGAATGACGGCTTCCCGATACTCGCGTTCCATTATGTCGAACGTCAGCTTTTCGTGCTGAGGATGGTTGCGGTGAATGACCTGGTTGTTGACAATAGCGATAATCATAGGTTCCGCCTTCCCTTCGGCAAGGAGATTGTCCATAATAAAGTTCACGCGGCCGTCATACATCCAGTTGGACGGAAGTTCACCGCTGCCTCCCATAAGATAGAGGACAGGATATTTCTTTTTGGGGTTATACTGAGGAGGGGTATATACATATATTTCGCGTTCTCCCTCTGTCACAGTGCTGTAGTAGATGTGACGGGTGATTGATCCGTGAGGAACATCCTCTCTGGCATCCCACCACTGCGGCCCGTCACCGTGAACGATGAGCTCGCTGTATGGAGGCATCGCCGTGAATGCAGCGTAGGTGTTGTTCGGATCGGCCATGCTGACTCCGTCGACAATGAGGTTGTACTGGTACATATCAACCGGAAGAGGACCGATGGTGAGGGTCCAGATTCCGTCTTCGCCCTTTGTGAAAGGTATAGGTCCGCGGGCTCCCATAATCGTGGTCATGGCACCGGAAAGTGCCACGGATTCAGCCTTCGGGGCTCTGAGTCGGAAGATGACAGTATGGTCATCGTTCACTTGAGGGGAATTCAGATTGGCACTGAACGGGATGAGCCCTTCAGTATCCTTCTGAGGATTGTAGCTCAGATTGACGTTTGACTGCTGTGCGGATGCGACCAGCGCAACGAACAGCGAAAGCGTTGCAATAATCAGTTTCTTGTTCATAATGATATCAATGTGTGTATTATTGGCTGCTGACAAGTTCCTTAACGAATAATCAATTATTTTCCTACAGTTATGCCTCCATCGGCCTTAACATTGAATTTATAATCGATATCGAGCATTTTCTTTAGCATATTAAGGACATCAATGGATGTTTTCCCCTGTTCTGCGGCTTTCTTGAAGCTGATTCCTTTGACGCTGACCTCATCAGATTCTCTTACAGACGCAAATTCTTTTCCATCCTGATTTACAACTGTCACCGTATAAGTATACTTGAAAGTAACATCATAGTCATCGTGTTCCGCGGGAACGAAATCCGGTTTCGGAGTGAAAGTCAGGTTGAAAGAAGTATTGCAAGGGACATCCGCACGGTGATTTGACAAACTCCAACCGGACGTGAACACCATAATATCTGAAAAATCGATGGTATCGGAACCGAGGGTATATTTACCTGAAATTGTGAATAAATCCTTCACCATTCTATTAACCTCAAAGTCCAAGTTAACAACACAAGTATATGTATCAGTCGGTGCCGGAGTCGGAGTAGGAGTAGGTGTTGGGGTCGGAGCAGGTTCTTTTGAACAAGAGATGATTGCAAAAGTAACGGCAGCAATAGTGAACAGTTTTGATACAAATTTTTTCATATAATGTATTATTTATCAGACATTTAGAAATTAAGCGCAATTGAAAAATTCAGAGCTGAATTGAAGATGTCGCTTCGCCGGAGTTGATGATAATAAGCAATAACATTGTGATCTTTGTCCTCAAGATTCTTCGGATGATCCCCGGCTATCTGGTATGATATGATTGCATCCAGGCTAAGGTCTTTGTTCAACTTGATTCTGTAGCCGGCTCCGAGTTTTCCAAAGACAATGGGCAGGGATTCAAAAGTGCTGGCACCGCCAACTCCCCCTTCAATGAAGTTGAAAATTCCATTGTTGCGGTATCCTTTATAGTAATATCCAGTGCGGAGTGAATATGTAAGAATCCTTCTGGCATCCTGTATTCCAGAATATCCGAAATTAAACGTAAAATCGGCACGGTTGAAGAAGCGGAGACCAAGTCGTCCGAGTATATGTCCGTTCGATACATAATCGAAAGCGCCTCCAACAATATCAACCCTCATACCTTCTTCATCATAGAATATATAATTATGGTTCTGATAGAATGTAGCGGTATATCCCCACTCCAGGCCCCCTGTAATCTCCACCTTCCTTTCAGGGTTCCGGGCGCTCAAAAACTGGGCGGTCAAAAGCAGAATAACTGCGGATATTACATACTTTATCTTCATCACCAATAATACTGTATTCTCAATTCAGGCTGATACAAATTGACAAGTCCCGCCTGGAAAAACTTGAAGTCAAGCACTCCGATATTGTTGTCCTCCCTCAGATGGAATGCGGCCGAAGCTTCAAGTGCCAGGGACAGGCTGAGATGATTCTCAAACATGAAGGTTCCTACGATTTCACCGCTGACCCCACACATAAGTCCGACTCGGCTGTTCAAATCACGGACATAGCCGAATGTGATGCCGGGACCGGCATACAACTGAAACTTATCCCCATTCTTCAAGTCTTTCGAACATAACGGATGATTGTAATTGTAACGAGCACGGATACCCGGAGAAGATGACTGCCCGTCCAGGATGCTCTGCATATCAAGAAATAATGCAAAAGAATTCAAATGCGCAGAATCATAGTTGGATAAATCGACAGAGACTCCGAATCCCTTGGCGGAATGGAATGTCCCCACCGAGAATTTCGGCAGTTCAAATGTCTGAGCATTAACTGTTACAGAACTGACCAATGCAGAAACGGCCAGTACAGTTAACGCAAATATGTGGATATTCCTCGCCATAAAATTTGTCTAATATAGGCAATATTCGTAAGAATATCGTATATTTGATAATCTAAATGTTTCATTATGCCGACAGCGACCACTTCAATCCTCCCACCATTGCCCGAACGGCTCCGGCCTCATTCCCTTGAGGATTATGTCGGTCAGAAGCATCTTGTAGGCGAAGGCTGCATACTGAGGAAGATGATTGAGAGCGGAGCTTTGTCGTCATTCATCCTCTGGGGGCCTCCGGGAGTCGGGAAGACCACCCTGGCAAAAATCATCGCAGATACGATGGACAGGGAATTCTACACCCTATCAGCCATCAGCTCAGGAGTCAAGGACGTCAGGGACGTAATAGATGGGGCAAAAAGCAAATCCCTCTTCTCCCACTCCGCGGCACCCGTGCTGTTCATTGATGAAATACACAGATTCAACAAAGCTCAGCAGGACGCACTTCTCGGGGCTGTTGAAGACGGAACGATTATCCTGATCGGCGCTACAACGGAAAACCCGTCGTTCGAGGTCATCACCCCGCTTCTGTCAAGATGCCAGGTATTCGTGCTTAAATCATTGGAACAGGAAGATTTGCAGACACTGCTCGACAGGGCTCTTTCGAACGACCAGATACTGAAAGAAAGAAAAGTCGAAGTCCGCCAGACAGCCGCGCTCTTCAGACATAGCGGAGGTGACGGAAGGAAACTGCTGAACATACTTGAGATTGTTGTTGACTCCCAGGCCGGGCGCTCCCCTGTCATCATAGACAATGAAACCGTGACGGAATGTCTCCAGCAAGGTGTCGCCATATACGACAAGGGCGGCGAGATGCATTACGACATCATCTCCGCATTCATAAAGAGCATCAGAGGGTCCGACCCGAATGCAGCCGTTTACTATATGGCACGGATGCTTGACGGCGGAGAAGACCCGCTTTTCATAGCAAGGAGGATGTGTATAAGCGCATCCGAAGACATAGGTCTTGCAAATCCCAACGCAATGCTGCTGGCAAATGCCTGTTTCCAGATTGTCAATTCCATAGGTATGCCTGAAGCAAGGATTCCGCTTTCGGAGACCGCAATCTATCTGGCATCATCACCCAAGAGCAATTCCGCCTATATGGCAATCGGGAAGGCACTTGAAGCCGCTGCATCAGACCGCACGGCTGCCGTGCCGCTCTACCTCAGGAATGCTCCAACAAAGTTGATGGCGGAACTCGGATATTCCGACGGATATAAATATGCCCACGATTTTCCAGGGCATTTTGTGGATTTGGAATTCCTCCCTGATGCATTTCGGGGTACGGTATTCTACGAACCACAGCCAAATCCTTCAGAGGACAAACTGAAGGCATACCTGACAGCCTGCTGGCCAAAATACTATACAAAGAAATGAGCAGAAAGAAAGTTGACATACTTATTGAAAACGCCGTCATCGAGGCTGTAGCCGCCGAAGGAAAGGCTCTTACGCATTATGAAGGCATCGTGGTCTTCGTAGAATTCGCCGTGCCGGGGGATGTTGTGGACATCAGGGTAACCAAGAAGAAAAAGAATCATTGGGAAGGATTCGTAAGCCGTATGGTGAAGCCGTCCGAGAACAGGCTGGAACCTTTCTGCCCACATTTCGGCGTATGCGGCGGTTGCAAATGGCAGCCTCTCCCCTATGAGATGCAGTTGGCGGCAAAGCAGCAGCAAGTATATGACCAGCTTGTACGTATCGGCCACCTTGACATTCCCGAAATAAGCCCGATACTCGGATCTGAAAAGACAGAGTATTACAGAAATAAGCTGGAGTTCACTTTCTCCAACCGTCGCTGGGAGAAAAAGCCGCTGGAGGAAGGTGAAGCCGCGCAGCCGGGACTCGGCTTCCACGTAGGAAAATATTTCGACAAGGTACTCGACATCGAGGACTGCCATCTGCAGGCTGACCCGTCGAATGCAATCAGGAATTTCATCCGCAGTTATGCCCTTGAAAAGGGACTTTCTTTCTACAACATCCGTGAGAACAGAGGCTATCTCCGCAACATCATAATCCGCTCCACCCAGACCGGAAACATAATGCTCATCGTCGTTATTTCCGATGATGACGACCCTGCAAAAAGGGAGAGATTTCTCGACTCAATTTCCAAAGAGTTTCCTCAGATAAGTTCGCTTTACTACGTAATTAACAGCAAGTTGAATGATTCCATTTCCGATCTTCAGCCTGCCCTTTACAGGGGTAATGACGCCATTTATGAGGAAATGGAAGGCCTGCATTTCAAGATAGGGCCTAAGTCCTTCTACCAGACCAATTCAAGGCAGGCGTACAGGCTGTATTCTGTCACACGCGAATTCGCCGGTCTTACCGGGAACGAGGTGGTTTATGACCTCTACACGGGCACCGGTACGATTGCGCAATTCGTCTCAGGCAAAGCCTCCAAGGTGATAGGAATCGAATATGTCCCGGAAGCTATTGAAGACGCAGTACTGAATGCCGCGAACAACGGGATCACCAACTGCGAATTCTTTGCAGGTGATATGAAGGATATCCTCACAGCGGACTTCATCGGAGAGCACGGAAAGCCTGACGTCATAATCCTGGATCCGCCGCGCGCCGGTATCCATCCCGACGTCGCTTCCGTAATCCTTGAAACGGCACCCTCAAGGATGGTGTACGTCAGCTGCAACCCTGCCTCACAGGCACGTGACCTTGCCATACTTTCCCAGAAATACACCATTGAGGCCGTACAGCCTGTAGATATGTTCCCACATACACAGCACGTTGAAAATGTCTGCAAATTAAAACTTAAGGAAAAATGACCTATCTTCTTCTTATTGTTGGACTTGCACTTATTATTTTTGGCGCCGATGCCCTGGTGGACGGTGCTTCGGGCATAGCAAGAAAATTCAATGTCAGTGAATTCGTCATAGGCCTCACTATTGTGGGCTTCGGCACGTCCTGTCCGGAGCTTGTTGTCAGCCTTACCGGTGCATTGAGCGGTAGTGCCGACATCGCCATCGGCAACGTTGTCGGTTCAAACATATTCAACACCCTCCTAATACTTGGAGTCACGGCACTTATTACCCCGATTGCAATTACAAGCGAGAACCGATTGAGGGACATTCCTATCACAATTCTGGTCACCCTTACCTTCATTCTTTTCGGACTCTTCCACAAGGACATCTCCCGCCTTGAAGGAATAATCTTTCTGCTGATGTTTGCGGCATATATGTATATGTGTTTCAAATTGGACAAAGGTGACACAGAAGAAGTTAAGGTAAAACAGCTGAAGCTTTTCACTGCTATTCTGATGACTCTTGCAGGACTTGCCGGACTGATTTTCGGCGGGAAACTGTTCGTCAATTCCGCCACGGACATCGCTCACAGCCTGGGTATCAGCGACAAGTTCATAGCAATCACCCTGCTTGCCGGAGGTACTTCCCTCCCGGAACTTGCCACCTGTATTGTGGCTGCAATCAAGGGTAAGGGTCAGCTAGCTCTCGGCAACATTCTCGGTTCGAACATATTCAACATACTCCTTATTCTGGGATGTTCGGCAACTATTGTCCCACTGAGTTTCGGTTCGATGAACTATGTGGACCTCGGAGTGCTTCTCCTCGGCGCATTGGTTGTATTCACAAGCGCTTATGTTGGGAAAAGAGACAAGATAGACAGACTGGACGGCGCTATCTTCCTTATTATCGAGATCGCCTACCTGATATTTCTGTCAGTCAAATTGTAAGTTATCCTAGAAAAGGTTTTCCTTGGACACGATAGGATTGGCGTATATCCGCCAGAATATATCGCGCAGCTCATCCTTGTCGAGTCCGCGCTCGGCTTTCTTCAGCTTGTGCTCAGTGTAAGCCTTGAATGCTTCCACATCGGCATCATTATAGTACATCGAGTATTTATTCACTCCGAACACCAGATCATACGCGATATAGTTCGTTTTCCAGAGCTTGTAGCCTTCGATGACTCTGCGGTCGGCCGCATGTCTTATCCATTGGTATCGGTCATTTTTGTCGCAATGTGAGGCCATTTCAATTTCCTCTTCCGTCAAAGGACGGCCAATATGCAGATGGACGTGCCCCTTCTGCTGTCTGATGCCGGTAAGTATGCTGTGCATATCCTCATTTTTCTTCTTTACGTATTTCTCGGTACGTGAAATGAGAATCTCCCTCGCCTTCTTGAAATCGCACGGCTCATATTCGTAAGAAATACACAGAGGCACGATGTTCAGCTCCATAAAATTGGACTTGAAGTCCTTCTCTCCGCTCATATCGAACATCTTCAGGAGTCCCTGTTCTGTGATATCCGCGCCATCCTTCGTGCGGCCCTGACGCTGCGCTATCCATACAGAGCTTTTTCCTGAAACGATAGTATCTCTGATATATCGGGAAAGGACCTGTGAAGAGAGATACAGTTCGCGTGCGCTTATCCCCCTAAGAACCTTAATCATACGGTTTGAACGCAGAAGACCTTCGACGACCGGATCAGAAAGAAGATTATCCCCCACACATATCTCCGTCAATGGAAGCTTATTGCTCCACAATACATATTGAGTGAATGCCGGATCCAATATGATGTCCCTATGATTTGACATTGCAAGGAACTTTCCGTCAACATTTTGGATATTCTCAATTCCATCATAGGTAAAAGTGTCCACGGTATTTTTGATGACCCATTCGACAGCCTTCGACATGATGGCAGACTGGAATTCATCTACGCTGTCAATGCTTTTTAGCATCTTGCGCAGGGTATTTACCGGCTCGTTAGGGAAAAGATACTTTGAAAGGACTCCAACCATCGGATGACGGGCGACCTTGGCAAGTGCTACCTTGGCCTCTTCATCAGTAAAGGGTCTTATATCTTCTTCTATATATGTATTCTTTACCTCTTCCATAATTCATAATTTCATCGGAATAGAATCGAACTGTCACCATAGCTCAGGAAACGGAATCCATTTTCCAGCGCATAGTCATATATTCGCCTCCAGTCCCCGTTCACAAATGCAGAAACAAGGAGGATAAGTGTACTTTCCGGCTGGTGGAAATTTGTCACTATCGTATCCACGAGACGAAACTTGAAGCCCGGTACGATGATGATACGTGTGGTTTCCTCAAACTCTTTGAGCCCGTTCCTGTCCAAATACGTCACAATGGCGCGAAGGGATTCAATAGTAGAATAAGTATATTCCCTGTCATACGGAGACCACTGGCGGATTTCCTCCGGAGCACCGTTCTCAATGCAGCATACACCGGCATAATACAGCGACTCGAGAGTGCGGACCGACGTGGTCCCGACGGCAACGAGAGGGTGGCCGGATTCAAGATTATCAATGATTCTCAAAAGAAGGCCCCGTGAAACCACAAACGGTTCACGATGCATAGGATGTTCAGAAACAAGAGAGGATTTGACCGGAAGAAAAGTGCCCGCACCGACGTGGAGGCAGACATTCCGGGTATCTACACCCTTTGCACGGAGTGCGTCAAGTTCCAGTTCTGTAAAGTGAAGACCAGCCGTAGGAGCAGCCACAGACCCTTTGACGTGTGCATAAGTGGTCTGGTAGCGCTCAAGGTCTATGGCCTCTGTATCCCTGTTGAGGTATGGTGGAATCGGCACCTTGCCGCAAATATCAAGAACATTTGAGAATATCTCCCCTCCGTCCCACGAAAATTCGATAAGCGAAGTCTCCTCCTCACGTTTGACGAGCCGGGCCTTCAGATTCAGTTTTTCAGCCCCATCAAGAGCTTCTGCATTATATAGATGAAGAATATCATCCTTCCATCTCTTGACATTGCCTACAACGCATTTCCACACGCATTTCTCCCTTGAGGCAAATGCCTCGGAATAATCGGCCGGGATTTCAGGCCTGAGACAGAATATTTCAATATGAGCACCGGTAGATCTCTGAAAATGAAGTCTTGCAGGCACAACTTTCGTATCGTTGAAGATCATCAAAGCATTGTCAGGGATAAGAGAAACGATATCCCGGAAAACATACTCATCAATCTTACCATTCTTATAGCACAACAACTTCGACTCATCTCTCCGGGGAAGGGGATACTTTGCAATCCTTTCTTCCGGAAGCGGGTAGTTGAAATCTTCAATCCTAATCTCAGGTATCATACCAATATTAAAAAGTGTTACAAAATTATCCTTTATTTGGCTTTTTTCCAACTTGATTTATTAACCAGTTTAACCCTCACAATTATTAACATTTGTGAATATGTTTGTAAATTGATAGTTTTCATTTGTTAATTTTTGTGAATCATCCTTTCTATAGGTACTGAAAAACAGAGATATTTATTTTTGTAAAATAAGTAATAATTATCAAATAATAGTAATGTAATTAAGTTCATAATAATCAGCGAGTTAATAATAGTTATCTATTCCTAAGCATTAATTATTTCGTGTAAATTTCAATGGAATATGGTAAATAACTATGAAATAGTAACGAAATACATTAGTTATATACTTTATTCCCAATAACTTATATACTTTATCTAAAGTATAGTTAAATACAAAAATTTTACAGATTATATTTATATCTTGTGCATCTGGCGTGTTTACAAATGTAATTTACATAAATCACTTTGAGACGTAAAAATTTTTGATTACTTTTGTGAAGGTATTGTTAACAAAAGTGATTGACTTATGAATCAGAGGATACTCCAGTTTTTGGCTGCAGAAAACATCACCCAGGCACAGTTTGCAGATACTATCGAAGTAGCACGCGCTACCGTCTCCCACGTTATTGCCGGAAGGAATAAACCAGGCTTTGATTTTATCGAAAGTATCAGCCACCACTACCCCGATTTGAACATCGAATGGCTGATCACAGGAAAAGGCAAAATGTATAAGTCAAATGGAGTTGAAAATATCCCTGCAATAAAGCCACAAATTCAAAAAAGCACATCAAATGATGAATTATTTTCATTTGAAAATGATTCACTTCCAAGCAATGAAGAAGCAATTACAAGCGAAATAGCGGCAGCTGAATCAGCCTTTCGCAGGGCTGTTGAAAAGACTCACCCGGTCGCAGTGCAGACAAATAAACCAGCAGCACCGGAGCCTGCATTGCCAAGAATGTCCCCGAAGCCAGCCCCGAGTGCAGAAATTAGGATAAATAAAGGTGAACGTCACATTTCGAAGATTATTGTCCTCTATGACGACAACTCCTTCCAGGAAATACAATAATTGCCTATCTCTGGTTGTCGTCCAGAACGCGGAGGAAATTGGCTCCGGCAACCTTTTCAATATCACTTTCAGAATAACCCCTGTGCTTCATTTCATCGAACAGTACAGGCAGTTTTGATATATCCTCAAGTCCCTGTGGAGGAACTGAAATGCCGTCGAAGTCCGTACCTATACCCACAGCACCTATTCCGGCTATCTTTACTACGTGATCTATATGGTCGACTATCTCCACTGCAGAAGGACGCCACAGAGCTTTTAATCTGTCCTGCAATTCCACCCAAGCCTTTTCCTTCTCCGGATTACCGGGATCAGCCCTGAATTCGTCATCCATATAGTCCAGTTCCTCAAGCCCCGAGTTTTTCAGGACATCATTGAACTTCTCCGAAAGGAAGGCCGGGTAGAAATTGATCTGCACTACCCCGCCCTTATCAGCGATAGCCTTAATCTGCTCATCTGTAAGGTTTCTACGATGATTGCATAAAGCTCTGCAGCAGGAATGTGTGGATACTATAGGCTTAGATGAATACTTCAAGCAATCCCAAACAGTGTCATCCGCACAATGAGCTATGTCGATAATCATACCGAGCCTGTTCATCTCTGCTACAACATCCCTCCCAAATGGGCTCAGACCGCCCCATTTGTGGTTTCCAGCACAGGAATCGCATATGAAATTATCGCCATTATGAGTCAAGGTCAGGTACAGTACACCCCTGTTGTGGAAGTATTCGAGTCTGTCAAGCCTTTCCATAAGCGGAGTACCGTTCTCCATACCGACCATAATGGAGATAAGCCCTTTCTCTTTATTCCTACGCACATCTGCCGAACTGCGTGCAAAAGCAACTTTGTCCGTATTTGCAGCGACCTGTCCTTCCAACATCCCCAGCATCCTCATAGCGAGAGCGTAAGCCTGGGAATCACTTAATTCGTTGGAAGTGTAGAGAGCAAAGAAAGAGGCATCAACCTCACCACGTTTCATTTTCGGAAAATCCACCTGGCCCCAGACGTTGTCAAGGCCAAAATCCCTCAGTCTGAACATTTGAGAGGGGCTGTCACAGTGCGAATCAAGAACAATCATATACTAATTTTTTATAAATCAACGATTTACGTCTAGTCAATTAAACTTCCCCACTCATCAGTCTTTGCGTCCAGATCCCTTTTCAATTCAAGGTACTCTCTTGTCAGCTCCAAAATGTCATCTTCGGGTTTCGGGGAGCTCAAAACAACTTCAAGTGACCGCATCTTCTGTTCAATTTTGGCAATCTCGGACTCAAGAAAATCGATTCTATTCTTAATTTTTCTTTCTTCCTTGGATTTTGTTTTCATTTCAGCAAAAGATGCTTTATGTGTACCTACATTGGCCTTTGTAACAATGTTGTTATTAGTTGTAACATTTTTGTTACGGTCAATTTCCTGTAGATTTTCAAGCTTTCTAGCCTCTAAGAACTGCTGAACAGTCTCAAGATGTTCCTTCACTTTACCTTCGGAAAATTCATAGAATTTATCCACCAGTCCATCAAGAAAATCCCTGTCGTGTGAGACTATCAGAAGCGATCCGTCATATGACTTCAGAGCCTGCTTCAGAACATCCTTTGACCTGATGTCCATATGATTGGTCGGCTCATCGAGAGCAAGCAGATTATAATTCTGCAACATAAGTTTGGCCATTCCCAAACGAGCTCTCTCCCCTCCGCTCAGTACAGAAACCCTTTTATCGATATCTTCATTACGGAAAAGGAATGCCCCTAGCACATCCCTCAGTTTCGAGCGTATGTCCCCGACAGCAATCCTGTCAAGCGTACTGAAGACCGTTTCATTCTTGTCAAGCACGTCTTCCTGATTCTGTGCAAAATACCCGATCGAAACATTATGTCCTAAAGAAGCACTTCCGGAAATAGGGTCTAACTCACGCATAACCACCCTCATAAGAGTAGTCTTACCTTCGCCGTTACGGCCTATGAGCGCAACCTTCTCACCTCTCTTTATCTCTATGTCAGCATTACGGAAAACCACCTTCTGAGGATATCCGACTGTAAGATCAGATGCCTTGAACACCACGTCACCCGACCTTGGAGCCGGTGGGAACTTGATCCTTAATGACGAGCTGTCCGTCTCATCTATTTCTATCCTCTCAATCTTCTCAAGAGCCTTGATCCGGGACTGAACCTGATTGGACTTTGTAGGCTTGTAGCGGAAGCGGTTGATGAAATCCTCAGTGTCAGCTATCATCTTCTGCTGGTTCTCATACGCTGCAGTCTGCTGTGCAATCCTTTCAGTGCGAAGCTCCAAGTACTTGGAATATGGAACTTTATAGTCGTGTATTTTGCCGAGCATTATCTCTACCGTACGGTTAGTGACATTATCCAGAAACTTCCTGTCGTGAGATACGAGCATCAGAGATCCGTGGTAATTTTTCAAATAGTCCTCAAGCCATTCGATAGATTCTATGTCAAGGTGGTTTGTCGGCTCGTCGAGGAGCAGCAGGGCAGGTTTACGGAGAAGTATCTTTGCAAGTTCAATACGCATATTCCAGCCCTGGGAGAATGTCTCGGTATTCCTCTGGAGTTCGTCTTCCCTGAAACCAAGGCCTTTCAAGACCCTGACCGCCTGCACGTCCATCGGCTCGGAATGGCTGACGGAAAGGATATCATTGAGTTCATTCATTCGTGTAATTAGCTCAAGATATTCTCCTGATTCATAATCAGTTCTAATACCAAGCTCCGCCGCTATGGAGGCTATTTCCCCCTCCATTGACAGCAATTCATCAAAGGCCGTCATCGTCTCATCGAGGACGGTGCGGCCTTTATGGTGTTCCATTATCTGGGGAAGGTATCCTACCGTAATATGTGACGGTTTATCAATCGAGCCCGAAGTAGGAGTCTGTTCCCCACAGATTATCTTCATAATCGTTGACTTGCCCGCGCCGTTCTTCCCGACCAGACCAATCTTATCAGACTCGCTGATATGAAAGCTGATGTGGTCTAGAAGGGTATAGCTGCCATAGGCGACAGTCAGGTCTCCGATCGATATCATTATTTTCCGTATGTTTTGATGGATGCTTCAATCGCCTCAATCCTTGAGAGGGCATCAGCCTCCTTTTTCCTCTCCGTATCGATGACTGCCTGAGGGGCGTGCGCAACGAACTTCTCATTGGAAAGTTTTGCACGTACTCCCGCAAGGAATTTCTGCTGGTATGCAAGGTCCTGCTTGAGTTTCTCAAGCTCCTGCTCAACATTCACCATACCATCGAGGGCTACGAACAGCTTGCATACACCTACCATATAAGATATGCCGGCACCGCTTGCCTCTTCGTATGAAACATTCACGTTCGCAAGTTTATTCAATACAGGTATAACACTCTTAGGGAATGAGTTATCCACATTCACATCAAGAGCCTCTTTAGGAGAAATACCCTTCTCCTGACGTGCCGCACGGATATTCATCACAGAAGCGGCGGCAGTCTCGAAATCACTGATGACCTTCGGATCATATTTACCCGAAACAGGTGAAGGCTGGTACATGATGGTATCCCCTTCCTTGCGTTCCTCCATATTCTGCCAGAGTTCCTCAGTTATGAACGGCATCACAGGATGGATAAGTTTGAGAAGATTCTCGAAGAATCCAAGTGTAGCGTCATATGTAACCTTATCTATCCCCGCACCGAAAGCCGGCTTGACAAGTTCAAGATACCAGGCGCAATAATCGTCCCAGAAAAGCTTGTAAATAGCCATAAGGGCGTCAGATATACGGAACTTCGAATAATGGTCTTCAACAAGCTCAATAGTCTGATTCAAGCGGTTTTTGAACCACTCTACAGCCACGGACGCAGCCTCCGGCTGTTGCGCACCGGCATCCACCGTCCATCCTTTTACGAGCCTGAATGAATTCCAGATCTTGTTGCAGAAATTCCTTCCCTGCTCCACCTGGCTTTCATCATAGAATATATCGTTTCCAGCAGAAGAGCAAAGAAGCATTCCGATTCTGACAGCATCCGCACCATACTGGGCGATGAGATCGAGAGGATTCGGGGAGTTTCCGAGGGTTTTGCTCATCTTGCGGCCTATCTTGTCGCGGACAATACCCGTGAAATAAACATTATGGAAAGGAACATCGTTCATAAATTCATTTCCCGCCATAATCATCCTTGCCACCCAGAAGAAAATGATATCAGGGCCTGTGACAAGGTCATTGGTAGGATAATAATATGCCAGGTCGGCATTAGGCTTGTGGTCCGGATGTCCCGGCATCTGAGGGTCGAATACTGAAATCGGCCAGAGCCAGCTTGAGAACCAGGTGTCAAGCACATCCTCGTCCTGATGGAGGTCTGCGGCTGTAATTGACGAATCAAGTTCCTGAGCGGCCTTGAGAGCATCTTCAGGTGTGCTTTCCACTACGAATCTTCCATCCGGGAGATAATATGCAGGGATACGCTGTCCCCACCAGAGCTGACGGCTGATACACCAGTCGTGTGCATTCTCCATCCAATGGCGATACGTATTCCTATATTTGTCCGGTATGAATTTTATATTGCCTGATTCAACGGCATCGAGGGCCCTAGGCGCAAGTTCTTCCATCTTCAGGAACCACTGGGCGCTGAGGCGCGGCTCTATGACGGCATTTGTCCTTTCACTGTAGCCGACAGGAGAGGTATAATCTTCTATCTTCTCGATGTCGCCGGCCTCCTTGAGCATCTCGACAATCTTCTTGCGAGCTTCGAATCTGTCTTCGCCAACAAGTATCTGAGCATCCTCGTTCAGGCGTCCGCGGTCATCAATGATGTCGAGAACAGGAAGGTTGTGGCGCAGACCAATCTCATAGTCATGCGCATCGTGCGCAGGAGTTACTTTCAGGCAGCCTGTACCGAAATCCATCTCCACATATTCGTCTTCAATAATCGGTATCTCCTTATTAATCAATGGAATAAGAACCTTCTTACCCTTCATCCAGAAATGTCTTTCATCCTTAGGGTTGACACAAATGGCGGCGTCAGCCATGATGGTCTCTGGACGCGTTGTGGCAACTACGATATATTTGTCGGTAGGATTCCCGTTCCCGTCGGAAATGAAATAGCGCATATGATAGAAATGCGACTGGGTGTCCTTGTGGATAACTTCATCATCGCTGACTGCAGTATGTCCTTCCGGATCCCAATTGACCATCCTGACTCCCCTGTATATCCAACCCTTCTTGTAGAAATGTACAAAGGTATTGATGACAGCCTCGGAAAGCTCCGGCTCCATAGTGAAGCGCGTACGATCCCAGTCGCAGGACGCGCCGAGCTTGCGGAGCTGCTGCAGGATGATGCCGCCGTGTTCCTCTTTCCACTCCCAAGCGTATTTGAGAAATTCCTCGCGCGTGATGTCCTCCTTGCTGATACCCATGCCTTTGAGCTTCGCAACCACCTTATTCTCGGTCGCGATTGATGCATGGTCGGTTCCAGGTACCCAGCAAGCATTCTTGCCGTCCATACGAGCCTTTCTGATAAGCACGTCATTGAGAGTATTATTGAGAACGTGGCCCATGTGAAGAATACCCGTCACGTTAGGCGGCGGAATGACAATGGTGTACGGTTCTTTCTCGTTCGGCTCGGAATGGAAGAATTTCTTCTCCTGCCAGTAGGCATACCATTTGTCCTCCACTTCGGAAGGATTGTATTTTGCGCTTAATTCCATATGATGATATAATTTTGTTCTTTGTGCGAAAATCTTACAAATTTACAAATAATACTTCTAATTTTGCAGAAGAAAACGACATTGAAATGGAAGAGAAAAAACAACTGAGCCTCGAACTCAAGCCGGAAATAGCGAAAGGCAGTTACAGCAACCTCGCGATAATCACCCACTCCCAGAGCGAATTCGTCATCGATTTCGCCACAATGCTGCCAGGTCTCGCAAAGCCTGAGATCAGCAACAGGATGATAATGACTCCGGAGCACGCGAAAAGACTTCTGAACGCCCTTGCCGACAATATCGGCAAATACGAATCCCAGTTCGGGAAGATAGACCTCGGCGTTCCTGTTCCAGAATTCAATCCAGGCAATGGAGCAGCATCATAAGAAAGTCATACTTGCCAGCGGCTCCCCACGGCGTAAGGAACTGATGGGCGGGCTGGATGTGGCCTTTACCATCGACACGGAGAACAACTTCGTCGAAGAATACGACAGTTCCGTTCCGCACGAAGAAATCCCGGTTCTGATGGCACAGGGAAAGTCCCACGGCTTCCACAGGAATTTGGAAGATGACGAAATCCTCGTCACGGCGGACACTATGGTGCTTCTTGACAATTATGCGCTCGGAAAGCCGCACAGCAGGGAAGATGCCATAGGTATGCTTCGCAAGATGTCCGGAAAGACCCACAAGGTCATTACGGCAGTGACAATACGCGACAATTCACGCGAAGAGACCTTCACGGACGAAACACTCGTCACATTCAAGGAACTGAGCGACGAGGAAATCAATTTCTATATAGACAGATACAAGCCTTTCGACAAAGCCGGTGCATACGGCGTACAGGAATGGATAGGATATGTCGCAATCACAAAGCTGGAAGGGTCTTTCTACAATGTAATGGGCTTCCCTACCCACAAAGTCTATGAGTCGCTGAGACGCTTCTTCTGACAGAAATTTTCCGATTACAAGCTGCGTACAGCAGAGGCCAGTTTGTCGAGGGCAATCCTCAAAGTCTCCCGTGGACAGCCGATATTGAAACGCATAAAGCCTACTCCGCCCGGACCGTAACATTCACCGTCATTAAGAGCCAGATGCGCTTTGTCTTCGAAGAGGCTGATGAGGTCTTTCTGAGAGAGACCGAGTCCGCGGCAGTCAAGCCATAAAAGGAAACCGAATTCAGGACGGACAAAACGTACCTGCGGTATATTCTCCTTCAAATACGCATCCACGAAATCGACATTTGACGAAATGTATTCCAGCATCTGTTCGCGCCATTCATTTCCTTCCCCGTAAGCTGCGAGAGTGGCTGTGGTGGCGAAAATTGTAGGATGTTCAAGTTCATCAGTATCAAGATAATAGAAGAATTTCTCACGAAGTTTCTCATCCGCTATGATACAGTAGGACGATACGATTCCCGAGATATTGAAAGTTTTGGAAGGAGCCATGAAAGTGATGGCGTTCGAAGCGGCCGCTTCTGAAACCGATGCATACGGAACGTGTTCAGGGCATCCCGGGAGTGTCATTTCGGCATAAATTTCATCCGAAATTACAATCACTCCCCTCTTTGAGGTGATTTCAGCAACTTTCTTAAGATCCTCCTTCGACCAACTCACTCCGACGGGGTTTTGAGGATTGGACATTATCAGCATTTTGATAGACTTGTCGTTGTCCAAGAGTTTTTCAAGATGTTCGAAATTCATCCTGTAGCTTACGATGTCTCCATCTTTTTCTACCGGCATAAGAGGATTGTCGACACATTCGATATGATGCTGTTCGACAATCATTTTGAACTCGTGATACACTGGAGACTGGATTGCAATCTTCTCCCCCGGCTTGATGAAAGTCTCGATTGCAAAGCATATTCCCTTGACGATACCCGGCACATATCTGATGTTTTTATAATCCACTTCCCAACCGTGGAGGGATTTGACCCATCCGGCGATGGTAGGATAATATTCATCCGGAATCTTGTGATAGCCGAACACCGGATGCTCAAGTCGTGCCTTCAAGGCATTGACAATTGCGTCACAGGTCTTGAAATCCATATCCGCTATCCAGAACGGCATCAAATCATCACGCCCCTTGGCCTCCATCATACCGTCATATTTCTTGCAGGATGTCCCTGTTCTGTCTATTATCTCATCAAAATTATACCTCATGATGCTACAGAAATTAGATTAATTCTGCAAAATTAATTAAAATAGGGTGAATACAAATGAGAATAAAGGGTAAAAAATAAAAAAAATGAGTCGCCGGCGCTCACGCGTGGACCACTCATACTAACCACATAATTAATAACACTAAAACTAATAACCAATGGAGTCGGAGGGCTGCAGAACGCATCACCTGCACAACTCTGATGCAAATATATACATTAATAAATTATTTGCAAAATATTTTTAAAGTTTTTTTAAAAAATACTACAAAAAATTTATTAAATAATCTCTGGATAAGGTAGTTTATTGATTTTCAGTAATTTAACAAAAAGCCATTGATGTCACTTTTTCCGACCAGACTTGATGAATTTTTTGATTACACTGTGATTATCCTCATTCTGGGCAAGAACATTCGGCTTGAAACGCGAGGCATCCCTGTGATTCCTGCTGATGATGAAACGCTTGAATTTATTGAAAGCATTCGGCTCGAGCAGGAACACAGCCGGATCCTTAAGTCTGAAGCTGTCTCTTTTTGATTGATACTCGATATTGATGACTTTCAAGTTTTGATCCACCACTTTCGCAAACTCCTCGGATTTTTTCTGATTAACCCTCGAATCCTCGAATTCGAAGTACCAGTCGTAACGGGATTCCTGTAAATTCACATAGCCGGCATAATAAAGCAGTTTCATCCCTGTGGACTCCTGTGCGGCATCCACGGCTTTTATGAACTGGTCTTCATAGAGCTTTTCTCCGGTAATTGATACTATTCCATTAACTTTCTGCACCATATGCACACGGGGAGCCTGTTTGTAACGGGAGGCAACCTGTATGATGTCATTCATATTATAGCGGAAAAGTCCCGAGCAGGTAGTGACAAATGGACAATACCGCTCACCTTCCTTCAGCTCGTCAAGCCGGAAGAAAGGAGCAGACGGATTCCCAAGGTCTTTCTCTCTTTTGAACTCGAAGAAATGCTTGTTCGGAAACAGGACACTTTCGTTACTTTTGTCAACGACAAGTCCCGCCCTGCACTCGGATGCGAAATATCCGAATTCATGATGTACGACAGATGGAGAAAAGAAATCTTGTATTTTGCTGGAATATATTTGCGTATTTCCGCATTTCCACGTACTCAGCAACTGAAGATTCGGCCAATAATGCCTTGGAAGCACACGTTCGTATAAGGTCTGGAGTCGTCTGAGTTCATATGCCCTACCAGGATTCGGCTTTAAGTTTTTTTCGAGCTTCTCCCTGATTTCAGGTTCAATTGCGATATCGCTTTTTATTGTTCCCTCTCCTATATCCTTTATAAAGTCATCTAAATGTTGGTCAACGACCGACTGCATTTCCAACACAGTGCTGGGATTAGGCGTAACCCAGAGAGTCACATCCTTTTCGATGGCATAACGCATCAAAGTATAATATCGGGCCGAATAATTCTCAATAGAAAACACATCCTGCGGGACTGCATACATCCGGGTTATCAGTTTACCTGTGCTTCCATTGGTCAGGCCGGAGGCAGAGCCTACCGGAGTAGCGTCCTCAGTCTGTCCTTCTTCCGTCTTCCCAACAATGGTCAAGATATACCCGGACAAACATTTCAATTTAAGCCTGCTGTAATTCAGCATCATTAGTTTTGACATCCCAAGATACACCTTATCGAGATAGGGTTCAGAAATAGGAATGTATTTAGGTTCTCCGGTACTTCCGGAAGTGGTGGCATACATTACGGGCTTGCCTTTGATAAGCACATCGGACTCGCCTGACATCATACGCTTCACATATGGACGAATATCCTCATATTCAACAGCAGGGACAAATTGTCTGTAAAGTCTGATCAGTTCAAATTCATCCTTCGCCCGGAGTATTTCGTCAAAATGGTGCTCTCGTCCGAATACAGTATCGGCAGATGCTGAAAGTATGGAGCGAAGGGTTTTGACTTGAGAAATAAAAGGAAATCTGCAGGCATTATTGAACTCCGCATTCTCCCTCACGCAGATGAATCTCAAAGCATTGTAGATGGTTAGAGCTTTGATTCCGGTATTCATACGTTTTTGAATGACTAAAATATTATTTCAGAAGGCTGAGCAGATACTGGCCATATTGGTTTTTCTCCATCGGTCCTGCAACCTTCCTGAGTTGGTCGGCTGTTATCCAACCGTGTTCAAATGCGATAGCCTCCAGACAGGAGACTTTAAGGCCTGTACGTTTCTCAATTGTCTCAACGAAGACGGATGCATCTGAGAGGCTGTCGTGCGTCCCGGTATCGAGCCAGGCGAAACCTCTCCCCAGATTCTGCACTCGAAGAGCACCCTTAGAAAGATATTCTTGATTAACCGTGGTGATTTCCAATTCTCCTCTAGCGGAAGGCTTGATGTGTTTTGCAATCTCCACCACACTGTTCGGATAGAAATACAATCCTACTACAGCATAGTTGCTTTTCGGATGTTCCGGTTTTTCCTCAATGCTGAGACAGTTACCGTCAGCATCAAATTCAGCGACTCCATATCTCTGAGGGTCGCTCACGTAGTATCCGAATACAGTTGCCTTGTTCTCCGCCGATACAGTTTTGACGGCATCATTGAGTTTCTGGCTGAATCCTGCGCCATAGAAGATATTGTCTCCAAGGACAAGGCAAACATCATCATTTCCGATAAACTCCGCGCCTATTATGAAGGCCTGGGCAAGTCCGTCAGGGGAAGGCTGCTCCGCATATTCGAAGCGTACGCCGTAGTCAGAGCCGTCGCCGAGAAGCCTTTTGAAGCCCTGGAGGTCCTGAGGGGTGGAGATTATGAGGATATCCCTTATTCCGGCCAGCATTAGGACGCTGATAGGATAATAGACCATAGGTTTGTCATAAATTGGAAGCAATTGCTTGCTGACTCCTTTGGTAATAGGATATAGACGGGTGCCTGAGCCGCCGGCCAATACAATTCCTTTCATACAATCAGTAATAGCACGTAGTCAATAGGTTGCCAAATATAGTAATTTTTATTTTCAATGTACGTAACTTTGCCCCATGTTCACTTATCCGTTCTGCTACATACCATCAAAGGAAATATCAGATGCTGCCGGGCGTCTGATAAAAACGATTGACGGCGATTCCTCATTGAGAGAAATTTTCGATGAGGGTAAGATGCTGGGTGTAATGATGGTCAGAATGCCTGACGGCAGCAGGGATTTCATATATGGTTTTTCGGGAAATGCCGGTGGGAAAAACATCATCGAAGGGTTTGTGCCGCCGATTTTCGATCTCTCCGCCCCGGACGGATGGTATAAAAAGAGAGAAGCGGAGATTTCGCGCACGGATGATGCCGGAATGAAAGCAGAAATGTCCCGTGAACTTCAGGACTGGATCTTCACAAGATACATTGTCAGAAACGCGCTTGGAGAAGAAAAAAGTATCAAAGACATTTTCGCATCGCAGGGCCTGGTACCACCTGGCGGAACAGGAGAATGCGCCGCGCCCAAGATGCTGCAGTTCGCATACAAGAATGGATTGGAACCTCTGGCAATGGGGGAATTCTGGTACGGACACTCCCCTTCTTCCGAAGTTCGTCTGCACGGACATTTCTACCCGTCTTGTACGGGAAAATGCGGTCCCCTGCTTGGATATATGCTTCAGGGACTAGAGGTTGAACCGAGTCCGCTTTCAAGCCACGACGGTCTGGAGGGATACAGCATCGTTTATGAGGACGGATGCATATTGGTCATTGACAAGCCATCCGGAATGATCTGCGTTCCGGGAAAAACGGGGGAAGATTCCCTTCTTGAAAAGCTGGAAAAGGAAAGGAAGATGAAGATTTACTCCTGTCACAGGCTGGATATGGACACGTCAGGGCTAATAGTTTATGCCAAGACACTTGAGGCTAAAGTAAACCTCGAAAGACAGTTCAGCGACAGGAGTACAGAGAAAACGTATATAGCAAGGCTGTCTTCCGGAGCAAAATTCACTCTTCCGGAAGAAGGTGTGATAGATCTGCCACTAATGCTCGATTACTACGACAGACCAAGGCAGAAAGTGGATTATGCTGAAGGGAAAGCGGCCGTGACGGAATATAGGGTTAATGATATTCTGGAAAATGGAGAAATGGATATATTGTTCCGTCCGCTTACGGGACGTACACACCAGCTGAGAGTGCACGCGGCGCACGCAAATGGTCTCGGAAGACCGATAAAAGGAGACCGGCTCTATGGAGGGACACCTTATAAAAGGCTTTGTCTCCATGCCGCAGAACTGTCATTCGACCATCCGGAAACCGGGGATAGGATGCATTTCGGAAATAGTTTGGATTATAGTATATTTGATTGACCAATTTGTTTCTGAAAAGATGAAGATCGCAATCATAGGCGCGGGCGCTGCAGGATGTTTCTGTTCAATAGAATTGAAGCGGAGACTGCCCGGAGCGGATGTCACGGTCTATGAAGCCGGGGCGAAGGCTCTTGCAAAGGTAGCGCTTACCGGAGGCGGAAGATGCAATCTGACCAATTCTTTCGAAGGCATATCAAAGCTATCCGAAGCATACCCGCGCGGAGAGAGTTTGATGAAGCGCGCGCTGCGTAATTTCAGCAACAAGGACTGCATGGAATGGTTCGAGCGGGAAGGAGTCAGACTTGTAGCGCAGGAGGACTGCTGCGTCTTTCCGAAATCGCAGGATGCAATGCAGATTGTCAGCACTCTGCTGCAGAGGATGAAAGAGGCCGGGGTAATATTGAAGACAAGATGCAGAATTGACAATCTGAAGGAGCTCGATGCCGATATAAAGATTGTGACAACAGGAGGAAGCCCGAAGCGTTCCGGACTGTCATTTCTGGACGGATACAAGCTTGATATCTCCGAACCTGTACCTTCCCTATTCACATTCAACATTTACGACGAGAATCTTCGGAGACTGACAGGAACCGTCATACAGGACGTCACAGCGGGCATTTGCGGAACATCGTTCAAGGCAAGCGGTCCCCTTCTCATTACTGACTGGGGTGTAAGCGGTCCGGCGATACTCAAGCTGTCATCATATGCTGCAAGGTATCTCGCCGAACATAATTACAACGCTGACCTTAACATCAATTGGGGATGCAGTTTCAACTCAACGGACAGTAAGAGACAAGTAGCGCATCTCCATCCGGAGAAGATTACGGCAAGACTGTGGGAGCATCTGGTTGCAAGGTCCGGAATACGGCAGGACATAACTGCAGGAGAATTGGGATCAAAAAGTCTCAACAAACTGAACGGAACACTTTCCAGCGACGTCTATCATATCAGCGGCAAAGGCAGGTTCAAGGAAGAATTCGTGACCTGCGGAGGCGTTTCACTCAACAATATCAATCTCAACACTTTGGAGTGCAAGGAATACCCCGAACTCTATTTCGCCGGAGAAGTCCTTGATGTTGACGGCATCACAGGAGGCTTCAATCTGCAGGCCGCATGGTCGATGGCATTCACAGTAGCACAATCGATATGCCGGGCTACGGGCTCCAGGATGCATCCACAGCCATAATAGGCCAATCACTGAAAACCGGATGCTTACGCCCGATTGTCTGCACGGAATCGAAGAAAATAATAAAATATTGCTATATTTGCCCCATCAAAGGAAAGATGCTCGAGTGGTTGAAGAGGCACGATTGGAAATCGTGTGTACTCCAAAAGGGTACCCAGGGTTCGAATCCCTGTCTTTCCGCAAGAGCCATTGAAGCGTAGCTAAGGGCGAAACAAAATTATGTAACGCCATGGGAAATGGCAAAAATGATTGACAAAAAAGCACGCAGTAAAACAAAGCAATAATCCTTGTGCATCAGTCTTAAATCAGAGTCCACCAGGGCTCTGTTTTTATTTAAATTTCAGGCAAAATGGCAATCACACTTCAAGGACATTGTCTGCATTACTTGATATGTCTCAAAGGTCTGTTGAGAGAGACATCTCTTCTCTTCGGAAAAACGGATTCATAGATAAAGAAGGCTCCACAAAGAATGGAACTTGGAAAGTCTTGAAATAGCGGTTCCTCTTGAGCCCTTCGGTCCGACATGTCATAATAGTGTTCTGTGGAATGTAAAATTCTAGATATCAAGGAATTACTTATACATACCAAGAACAAATTATGAAGGGTGTCAGTCGGTAATTTATTGAATCGCAGTCATTTATGTCCCACGAAATCAATGTCGGATTATTCTTGGGACGTCAAGGAAGTGCATTACCAGGGGCTTGCAATTATTTATAAGTCCTTAGTAAATACTCGAACGTAATCTATCTCAAAAGTTGCGGGGAGGCAATTGTAATCAACACCCTCTGCTCCGCCGAAATTTCCGCCGAACGTGGAAAATCCGAACGAAATTGACCCCCGAATTCCGGTCGAAATTGACAAATTCATTTCCCTGAAATAATATTATGCTGATTTTTTGAAAGTCTTGTCGACAATGAGCGCCAAGGCGCCGTCGGACATGACATTGCAGGCCGTACCAAAGCTGTCCATAACAATATACAACGTTACTATCAAGGCCAGACCGGTCTCGTCGAATCCGAATACCGATGACAAGACTCCGAGTGACGCCATTATTACTCCGCCGGGAACACCCGGGGCGGCAACTGCAGTTATTGACTCCAGCATAATAAAGCCGAGTATAAGGTCAAAAGAGAAAGGCATTCCCTGCAACATCATTATGGTAATGGCGCAGGCCGTGATTTTCATCATTGACCCCGGCATATGGATGGTAGCGCACAGAGGAACTGAAAAGTTGCTTACAGGTTCACTCACACCGCATTTCCGGGTACAGGATAATGTGACAGGAATAGTAGCGGCGCTGCTCGATGTCCCAAGAGCAGTGAGGTATGCCGGAAGCATTGAAACTATGTTCTTGAAAGGATTGCTGCGGGATATAGCCCCGGATATGCAATAGACAGTGATGAGCCACACTATGCTCATTGCAAATATTACCGCTATTATCTTTGCGAATACCTTCAGCACTGGGAGTATATCTCCGACACATGCCATTTTAAGGAAAATGCCGAATACATAGATAGGAAGAAGGGGCACCAGCGTTGATGATATGGCTTTTGTAACCAGCTCCTCGAAATCGAAGATCACATTTTTTAATGATCCCTTGCCGGTAATAGTAAGTAAAGTTCCTGTCAGGATTGCGAGAACCAACGCCGAAGTTACGTTCATAACAGCCGGGATGTCAAGGGTGAAGAATGGATTTACGGTATCTGATTCCAGTTTGTCGATGTTCATATGAACGCCATCGAGAAGGCTGGGGAAAGCGGATACACTTACTCCATAAGAGAATGTGCCGGCCAATATGCTTGAGAAATAGGCCAGTACGATTGTAAAAAGCAGCATCTTCCCGGCATCGGCTCCTACCCTGCATATCGCCGGTGTCACCAGACCGATGATTATGAGAGGGACCATAAACCCTATGTATTGGGAGAATATGTAATTGAATGTAGTGAAAATCCTTATTGCCGGAACAGGAAGGACACGACCGAGAAGACATCCGAGCAGGCAGGCTATGAGAACTTTCCAAATCAGGGCTATTTTCAACTTTTTCATACAGGACCGATGGAATTTTACATAACTGTACGAAGATGCACATTTTTTAACTGATAGGCAAACAACAAACACGACCTTGTACTCAAAAATAATTAAGAACCTGTTTTGAAATGCTCAATTTCTTTTTTTATGCATCTTTTTCAGGCTTTTGAACCTGTCATTCAGTCACGTAGCTACGACTACGCTCCCTCTTTCCAGTTCCAAAATCCAAGAAAAATCCGCCATAACAAAATTCGTCAATCATTTCAAAACAGGTTCTAATAAATTTGTAAATTAAACATAAGATATGTATAGATTTCTGAAACCGGTTCTGCTGGCCGTAGCAGCAGCCAATACACCCACCTCGGAGACGCATCGGCACATACAGACGGAATACGCGGCAACTGGGATGACAGATGGGTGTTCACCGAAGAAAACCCCGGACGCGAACTCACAACAGCCACACAGCTTGCGGCAATCGCCCGTGTAATAGCTCATTGACATGATATATTTCCAATTATTATTATATTGCATATTATTTTAACCATATATGAAACACTCACTGATTTTATTGGGACTTGTACTGTCAGTTACCGTTATGGCCCAGTCCCCTTCCGCTTACAATATCAGCGGGAAAAACTCCCCACAAATCAATCCCGACAATACTATCACTTTCCATTTCAGCGCTCCAACAGCAAGTAAAGTGGTTGTCAATCTCGGTAAAGACTATGAGATGACGAAAGATGAGAAGGGCGTATGGTCTGTAACCACGGAGCCTCAGTTTGAAGGATTCCACTACTACGCCATCAAGGTCGGAGGCCTTTCTGTTGCAGATCCTTCGACTTATACATTTTATGGATGCAGCCGTTATTCAAGCGCAATCGAAGTGCCGGAATCAGAGGAAGATGCAGCATTCTACACTCCGAAGCAAGGTGTTGCACAGGGAGCAGTCCGTTCTTTGAAATTCTACTCCGAAGCCTGCAAGGAATGGGAGCGTATGTTCGTTTACACTCCGGCCGGATACGAGCAGAATCCGGACAAGCGCTACCCTGTACTTTACCTTCAACACGGCGGCGGAGAAGATGAAACCGGATGGATTTATCAAGGATTCGCCGATGTTATTCTCAACAACCTGATTGCAGAAGGCAAGGCAGAGCCTATGATTGTTGTAATGAACAGCGGCAATGTAGCTTCATTCGAGCAAATGATTACGGAAGATGTCATTCCGCTTGTTGATTCCAGATACCGCACAATTGCAGACAGGAAGCATCGTGCCGTCGCAGGCCTTTCCTGGGGTGCGAAGCAGGCATATGACCTCGGATTGGGATATCCTCAATATTTTGCCTCTATGGCCGGCTTCAGCGGCATCATCGTCATAGGCGAATTCAACCGTACAAACCCGGGATTCAGAGATCCCAAGCAGTTCAAGGAAGCATATAACGGCATATTCAGCGACGCTCGCAAATTCAATAAGGAAACTGACCTGCTCTTCATTGCAAACGGCGAAGCTGAAGGGAACCACCTTTCCGATATGTCGAAGCTTCTTAAGAAAAGAGGTATAAAAAATATCTATTACCAGTCTCCGAATACAGCGCACGAGTGGCTGACGTGGAGACGCAGCCTCTATAATTTTGCTCAATTGCTTTTCAAAGAAGACTAATAAATGACGATTAATATGAAGAAATATATATCATTGATTGCAGTTCTCTTAATTGCTGCATCACTCCAGTCCTATGCACAGACGAGTGCAAGCACAAATGTCATCGGCAGGGAATATCCGAAGGTTAATCCGGACAACAGTGTTACGGTCAAAATATCCGCACCGGAGGCTGAATCGGTCTCACTTGATCTTGGAAAGCAGTATCCTATGGTCAAAGGGGCGGACGGAACTTGGGAGGTTACTTCTGAGCCTCAGGCACCGGGCTTCCACTATTACTCGCTCAGAATCGACGGAGTACGCGTCGCTGACCCTAACAGCCAGCTGTTCTATGGAAGCGGATGGATGTCAAGCGGAATAGAAATTCCGGAACTCTGCGTGGATTACTACCTCGAGAAAGACCTGCCTCACGGAGAAGTGCGTATGCAGAGATATTGGTCTGAGCTCACTCAAGCCTGGAGAATCTGCTACATCTACGTTCCTGCAGAATATGAACAGAATCCGGACAAGCGTTATCCTGTTCTCTACATAATGCACGGTGCAGGAGAGGATGAGACCGGATGGTCAACCCAGGGTAAGCTTGACAACATAATGGATAATCTTATCGATGAAGGCTCAGCCGTTCCAATGATTGTAGTAATGGACAGAGGTGTCGCCGTCATCCCTACTGATAAGCCAGCGGGAAGATTCAACCTATTCGATTTCACGGATTTCGAGAAAGTGTTCGTCGGCGAAATAATACCTATGGTGGATTCACACTACCGTACAATTGCAGACCGCGACCATCGCGCCATTGCCGGTCTGTCTCTCGGTGGCTTTCAAAGCTTCAGCCTTGCAATTCACAACAAGAATCTTTTCTCTTATGTAGGTGGGTTCAGCGGATGCGGAATACCGGGTAGCAGCAACGACCTCTACCCTGCCTCACTGAATGACGATTTCAAACTGATTTTCATCAGCACCGGCAGGATGGAATCTCCTCAAATGTACGCCACAGTAACCAATTTTCACGATGTACTTGTAGGCAACGGCGTAAAACACGTTTTCTACCAGTCCCCTGGTACAGGACACGAATGGCTTACTTGGAGAAGGTCCCTGTATAGATTTGCCCCCATGCTGTTCAAGTAAATGATATATTGTTTCTAAGGGAAAAATGATTACCTTTGAAAAACCCTACTAAAACTCAAAAACATGAAAAAGTTTATCTTTTCTATTATGGCAGCAGCACTTCTGCTGACAGTCAGTGCACCGAAGGCAAACGCACAGAATTTCAATTTTGACCCTGCTCAGATGGCTCAGATGCGTGTTGATCAGATGAAAGAATCGCTCAAAATAAATAATGAGCAAGCTGAAAAACTTCTCACCATTTTCAAGAAACAATCAGAGGAAATGTCAAAGATGTTCGAAGGCGGCGGGATGCCTGATATGAACGCAATGCAGGAAAATATGAAGAAGCAGGACGAGGAAATCAAGAAAGTCCTCACTCCTGAGCAATTCAAGCAGTATGAAGAGCAGCAGAGAAAGATGCGTGAGCAATTCGGCGGAGGCTTTTAGAAGATTACTGGATTAAAAACAAATTCAAGCACGGCAAAGAGCCGTGCTTTTTTATTGGACACCTTGTGTTTTTGCTTTTTTTTATGCAAAATTTACAATCACTATTACTTTATAATTCAATGGTATGCTTAGAAAAATAAGAATCGCTCTGGCGGTGTTGTTTTTTGCAGGAATCACCCTGCTCTTTATTGGCATCGGCCAGCAATGGTGGGGATGGATGGCCAAACTCCAGTTCCTGCCATCCTGTCTGGCTCTCAATTTCACCGTTATTATTGGAATTCTCCTCCTTACAATCCTTTTCGGCCGCATCTACTGCTCCGTAATCTGCCCTATGGGCGTTTTTCAGGACATCATAATATGGGTACGCAGACAGGCCGGCCTTATTCTGCACAAGGTAAATGAGCGCAGAATAAAGAACTATGCCGAGGCGAAAAAAGCAGGAAAGGATGTAGGACAATTGTCCACAATAAAGCGGGAAGTCAAGCACTTCAAATACAACAAAGAGCATAAATGGGTGCGCTACCCTATTCTTATCCTCACTATTGCAGCCATTTTATCAGGTCTTCAGGTATTTGTGGCCATTATTGCTCCGTACAGCGCATATGGTAGAATTGTACATACTGCAGTCGGACTTGGCAAGGGCGAATCACTTGCGCCTGCGCTTCTTATTACAGCTGCCGTTTCCTTTGTGGCAATAGTACTTTGCGCCTGGTTATGGGGCCGCGCATACTGCAACACTATATGTCCTGTTGGATCTGTTCTCGGACTCTTCAGCAGATTTTCTCTGTTCCATATCAAGATTGACGCAAGCAAATGTAAAGCTTGTGGAAGATGCGGACGCGGATGCAAGTCATCCTGCATCGATATGGATGCTCATACTGTAGATTACAGCCGTTGCGTGGACTGTTTTGACTGCATAAAAAGATGTACTGAGGGCGCAATCAGCTTCGGAATCGGAAAACCGGATAAAGCTGAAACAGCAAAGACCGAAGAAACAGACAATAGTCGCAGACAGTTCATTATGACAACTGCTCTTATCGGAGGGGCTGCCGTAACAGCCAAAGCACAAGGACACTTGGACGGAGGTCTGGCCGACGTAACACCAAAAAGCAAGCCCACACGCAGCGAAAGGTTGGTCCCTTTCGGGTCCGGAAGCGTTGAAAATTTTTATTCACGCTGTACCGGATGCCAGCTTTGCGTAAGCAACTGTCCAAATCACGTACTGCGTCCATCAACGGATCTTGAGCATCTTCTACAGCCGAAAATGGGCTACGAAAACGGTTATTGCCGTCCGGAATGTACAATATGTTCAACGGTCTGTCCGTCCGGAGCCATAAAACCGATAGAAAAAGAGCAGAAACTCTCAACTCATATCGGTCGAGCTACAGTCAATTATGATCTCTGCATTTCTGCTCTTGGTCAGGATTCCTGCGGAAACTGTAGCAGACACTGTCCTGTCGGCGCCATTCTTATGGTTGATGACCCGGAGAGCGGTCATAAGATTCCTGCAGTTGCAGAAGAAGTATGTATCGGATGCGGGGCTTGTGAATTCCTTTGCCCAAGCCGTCCTATCAGTGCAATAACAGTTAATGGACTTTCAGTACATCATGAATAGAAGAGATTTTTTGAAAAAGGCCGGAGTTGGCACGGCTGCCCTCGGTCTAGTTGCATGCAACCCAAAAAAAGGCAGTGAAATTATAGCCGAAGCCGCATCTAACGAAGTTGACGGCAATGTCATACAGCGTTATGCTGGAGTTGGACTTCTCGGCTATGGATGTATGAGGCTGGATTCCCATAAGGACGAAAACGGCAATGACGTATTTGACCAGGAAAAAGTCAATACGATGATAGATATTGCTATGGCACATGGAATCAATTATTTTGATACCGCACCGGCATATCTTGAGGGACAGAGTGAGACTCTGACTGCAAATGCTCTTGAAAAATATCCTCGTGAGAGCTACAAGATAGCCACAAAATGCTCTACACAAGGATTGTCCGGTGATGAAGCCGAAAAAACCGGACGGGAAATGTTCAAGCAGTCATTCATTAATTTCCGTACAGACTACATAGATTATTATCTGATGCACAGTCTGAGTTCAAGGAAAGATTTTGAAAATCGCTTTGCCGGTCTGATTGATATGTATGTCGAAGAACGCAGCAAGGGTCATATCCGTAATCTTGGCTTTTCTTTCCACGGAAGTCGTGAAGGATTCCTGAGCCTTATGGATCTCCACGAGAAATATCATTGGGATTTCGTTCAGATACAGTTGAACTATGTTGACTGGAATCGTGACGCTGCATTTTTATATGATGAACTTGACAAAAGGGAAATTCCTATCGTGATAATGGAACCTCTTCTCGGAGGCAGACTATCCAATGTACCTGCAGCCATTGCAGAAGAGCTTAAATCCCGTGACCCTCAGTCCAGCATAGCTTCCTGGGCCTTCCGCTTCGTCGCTTCACATCCTAGGATTATGACCGTTCTGAGCGGTATGTCCGAATTGGAGCATCTTCAGGATAACATCAAGACATTCAGCAATTTCAAACCATGTTCAGAAGAAGAACTGGATTTTCTGGAAGGTGTCGGTGAAAGGATTATGAAATACCCTATAATCGAGTGCACCGGCTGCCAGTACTGTATGCCTTGTCCTTACGGAATAGATATTCCTGGCATCTTTAAGTTCTATAACAATGAGGTTAACAGCGGAACATATGTCAACAGCAAAGAGCAGAAGGATTATGCCCGCGCACGACGTAAGTACTTGGCAGCTTACAACAAAGCCATTCCTACCATACGGCAGGCTGACCACTGCATATCCTGCGGACGTTGTGCAAAACGCTGTCCACAGCATATATTCATACCGCGTCAGCTTAAACGTATTGACGACTATCTAGAAAAGCTAAAACAAGACACGCTCGACGTTTAATTACTTACTGCCCTGCCTCAGGATGAAGGTTGTTTCGAGAGAGGTCCTAATTCTTGAATTAATTATTTTCGTGACTGACAGGTCTTATCAAAAAAGGAAGACAACCACTTACTGACACCACAGTCATTCGCAGAGGCAGTGATAAAGTTCGCGACGCTTTTTACTTCATCTGTTGCTGTCCCCATAGCAATTCCGCGGCCGGCAAATTTCAGCATACCAATGTCGTTGATGCCGTCACCGAATGCGATGATGTCGGCAGGTTCGATATGGTAAGTACCGAGTATCTTTTTTATTCCCACCACTTTGTCTAATCCTTTTACGTTTATGTCGCAGTATTCGTTACACCATCGGGATGTATCCAGCTCACTCAGGACATCCTTGAAAAGGGTTTCTTCTTCCTCGGGCGAGACAAAAGGGCAGAAGGAATAAATTCGTTCCTTCAATGCCGCTTCAAGAATATCGCCATTCCTGGGCGAGGGCATATTGACGCGCTGAATGAATTCGGATGTCTTCAGCGTTATATGGTCGAACAATGTCCTTGTGGCTGTACTTGCAGCCGCGGGAATGTTGTTTTCGGCAATTATGCGTGCAATATCAATAGCTTGCTGTCTTGGAACAGGATGGTCTTCTACGAGCACAAATCTGTCTCTTTCGTGAAAATTTGCACAGCCGTCCTTTACGATGTAGGTCAGAGCCCCATTGCCGCAAACAGCACCATTGACGGGGAAAGGGATATTGTCGATGTCGCAAATATGCCGGCCTGTGACAATGAAAATAAGCGTCCCTTGCTTGCGCAGGTCTTCAATTGCTTCGCAGTCTGCCTGAGAGATATGGCGGGTATCGTATGGAACCAGCGTTCCGTCTATATCGAAGAATGCGGCTTTTGGAAACGGATTATTCATAAGGGAACTGTAAAATGAGTAAATTCTGTCCATACATATACTGATAATCAACGTGCTTGCATATACCCAGAAGTATCTTCAGTCCCAGGCTCCGCTTTTCCTCCTCTATAACCAACGGATTGAAGGGGCGTCCGTCATCTTTCACGACGCTGAGTATCTCATCACGTTCCATACGGATTATGACATCATAGCAGTGGTCATTTCCTTTCAGATCAGAATGTTCATTGATATTCAGGAATATCTCTTCAAGGCACAACACCAATTTCTTCCCAAGCCTGTCGGAGATGTTCTGACGGTCAAGGAATGCCCGGATTGACTTGAGAGACAAATACATATCATCCTTATTGCAGGGTATGGAAAGCTGGAGCTGCTCTATATCCTCATCATCCGTATGCTTGGGTATATGTATGAATCTGTAAACCGTATTATTTCCGTTACGTGCAATTTCGCTGATGAGGTAAATGATTCCTATGGACAGCAGGGCCGACAGGGGGAAGGCGTACCACAATGTCTCCGAAGGCATCACATACGGCCACGCGAGCAATACGGCAATCTCGGCTACAGAGAATGCGATAGTTGGCACGGGTATGAGTCTGAAGTTCATCATCGACTGATATATGAACATCATCAAGGTCACGAGCATCGAGGAAGGTACTATCCAGATGAATACCCTCAGCGCATTTGTACAATATGCGACCATTTCTGGTGTTTCGGCACCAAATGCCAGCACAAGAAGCCGGACACCGGACATCACTGCAATTGAAACGGCAAATCCAATCAGCAGGGTCACTCTGATAGAACGGGTTACGACATGCCGGAATCCAAGCCAGTCACGCAGACCCTTCGAGAAGCCTCCCACACTGACAACAGAGCGTCCGACGCCCATAGCCAGATTAGTACATATATTGAAAACTATCATTCCTATTGACAGCGCAAACAGGCCGTCTTCATCACAACATTTTTGCACACTGACATTGGTAACAAGGATGAAAATAGCCGAGAATACGGATGTTACGGACATATTGACACCCAATTTCAATATGCTTTTCAGTGCAGACAGGGAGAACTGGCGGAAGATGCGTATCGTGAAGGAACAAGCCTTTGTGAAGACATGTCTGCTACACAGAAAAACGATAGTGACTGTATTTGCTATGAGGGTTGCTATGGCCGAACCGGCCACACCCAGTCCGAGTATAGCTGTCAACAGAATATCCAATGCAATGTTGCACAGAACCGAAATAACGATAGCGCGTGTTCCCAATGACGGTCGGCCGTCGATGTTGACGATTTCGCAGAAAAACTGTGCAAGCAGGAAAAGGAGTGTTCCGCTTCCGACAATCCTGAAATATGTATGCAGGTATGGGGCGACAGCATCGTCGTAACAGACCAAAGAGACATAGGAATCGGTAAAGAAGAAAGCGGTGGCGCTAAGCAGAACTCCGGCAACAAGAATGGACAGCAGCGAAGTGGAGATATAGCTGCCGGCCTTTTCACGATTTCTCTCGCCGATGAAATATGCCGTCTGGCTGGTAGCGGGAAAGAGTAGCAGCAGAAGGATGATTGACAGTGTCTGAGCGTAGGGGGAATACAGATTGACAGCCGACAAAGCATCAGGCGAGACGAATCGGCCCACAATAATGCCGTCAGTGGCAATGTTGACCGCCGTCGCGCAAGTCGAAAGTGCCGCTGCGACCAGAAAGCTGTTCATCGCCTTCGTAGTCAATGCCATATTCCGCTGCTGCAACATTAAGAACCTGTTTTAATTGTCAGATAAGAATTGTAAGGTTTGTGCCACCGTCAGATCATGCCATAGGTCATCTGTGTCAATGCAAAACTCCGTGTGTTCGGCGGGAACGTCCACAACGGTCAACTTCGCCCCATTCTCCCTATATGATGACGGCAGGTCTCCGAATATATTGTCAGAACAGCGGAAAAGCAGGATTTCCGAAGACGTCTCCCCTGCCCTGTGGTCAGACATAAGACGCAGGACGGCCTGATATCCTTCGAATACAATTCTCGCCTTGAGTTCCGAATTTCTTTTGTCACGGGAAAGTATCAGTCTGATTTCCTCATCCTCCTGCTCGGGAGTCAGCGGGACATAGTGAGGGAATGAAATGGGAGAATCTCCGCATATCACCTTGCTGGAGTGTCCTGTCTGATGGAACAGCATTCTACTCAGCTCGTATGCGATTGTCCCTCCGAACGAGAAACCCATGAACGCGACTATCCTGCTTGTATCCGGAACCATCATATCCATCAATTCATAGTACAACCCGACAACAGACTCAAAAGTCTCGTCTTTCCTGACCAGATACGGGTAATGTTCCAAAAATGGTTCAACCATCAGTATGTCATAGCGCTCTGACAGACTTTTGACACGGTTCTCGAGTTGTTCTGTCCCGATAATGCCGCACGAAAGAACCAGTATCGGCTTTTCTCCCGTATAGGATGAGTGCCAATAAACCAATGACATTGCACTTTTGGAAAGGTCCCTGACCGTTTTAAGGACAAGCAGTTCGCTTGCTCGGATCTTGATTCCGGCCTCATCTGCCAGGTTGACCATTTCAACGGCGGAGATGCTGTCCATACCCATATCCATCAGGTTGTCAGTGACTCCGACTTCATCCGTTGCCATCACTCTGCGCACAATGTCAAGCAGGACGGCTTCACGCTCGGTTTTCGGCTTCTCGAATAATACCGTACCGGTCTTCCTCTCGGGCGGGCCCAGAATCAGACGGTTGACCTTCCCGTTGGCGTTCAAGGGG